>NZ_CP058908.1:0-600000 GCF_021432765.1 Pseudomonas phenolilytica | reverse complement strand
TCGCCGGCGCCGTTCTGTGACCCACGCCCACTTCCCGCGGTTTCCCTCCCGTCTGCAGCCAACCATAATTCGGTTGCGATTTTCCCGAGGAGAAGGGCCTTGCTTGGTGCATCCCTGACCGCTGCTGAAGAGTCGGTGCTGCTGGTGCAGCTCACCGATAGCCATCTGTTCGCGCCCGGGCAGGGCACCCTGCTGGGCATGGACACCTGCGACAGCCTGCAGCGGGTGATCGATCTGGTGCTCGAGGAGCAGCCGTGCATCGACCTGCTGCTGGCCACTGGCGATCTCTCGCAGGACGGCTCGGTCGAGTCGTACCAGCGCTTTCGCGAGCTGTCGACGCGCATCGCCGCGCCTGCGCGCTGGTGTCCAGGCAACCATGACGAGCGCGAAGCCATGCGCGAGGCGACGCGTGAGACCAGCCTGATGGAGCCGCTGTTCGAGTGCGGCAACTGGCGGGTGATCCTGCTCGATACCCTGCAATCCGGTGAGGTGTTCGGTGTGCTGGACGAGCCGCAACTCGAGTGGCTTGACGCGACGCTGCGTGCCGCGCCCGAGCAGCATCACCTGATCTGCCTGCACCATCATCCGGTGGCGATCGGCAGTCGCTGGATGGACAGCATCGGCCTGCGCGAGCCCGAACGGCTGTTCGAGGTGCTCGACCGCCACCGCAACGTCCGTGCGCTGTTGTGGGGGCACATTCATCAGGAATTCGAGCAGGTGCGTAACGGCGTGCGGCTGCTCGCCTCGCCCTCCACCGGCGTGCAGTTCGCGCCGCGCAGTGAGCGCTTCAAGGTCGATAGCCTGGCACCGGGTTATCGCTGGCTGCGTCTGCATGGCGACGGACGCCTGGACAGTGGCGTGTCGCGCGTCAGCGGCATCGACTTCGCGGTGGACTACAGCGTCAAAGGCTACTGAGCCGCGCCGGCAGGCGGCTTGCACCGTGCGGCGTCCGCCTTGTAGCCTTCCCCGTCCCTTGCCTGCCAGCGAATCGAATGACCAGCGATCGTCCCGCCATCCTCTATATTCACGGGCTCAACAGCTCGCCACTGTCGCAGAAGGCCCGCCAGCTCAGCGCCGCGCTCTCGCGCATCGGCATGGCCGGCAGCCTGCGGGTGCCGGCGTTGCACCATCATCCGCGCCGGGCCATCGCCCAGCTGGAAACGGAGCTGGCCGTGCTGGGGCGGCCGCTGCTGGTCGGCAGCTCGCTCGGCGGCTACTATGCGACCCACCTCGCCGAGCGCCACGGTCTGCGTGCGCTGCTGATCAATCCCGCGGTGCTGCCGCATCGGCGTTTCGATGGCTATCTGGGGCCGCAGACCAACCTCTATAGCGGCGAAGTCTGGGAACTCACCCATGACCATGTGGTGGCGCTGGCGGAGCTGGAAGTGCCGCCGCCGCAGGATGCCGGGCGCTATCAGGTCTGGCTGCAGACCGGCGACGAAACGCTGGACTATCGCCAGGCCGTCGACTTCTACCGTGGCTGCGCGCTGCGTATCCAGGCCGGGGGCGACCACGGTTTCCAGGGCTTTGCCGAGCGTCTGCCGGCGTTGCTGGCGTTCGCCGGATTCGCTCCGACGCTCTGGCTCGAGACCGATTTTTCCGATTCATAAGCTATCGAGACGCCCATGTCTTACACCGCAGAAGCCATCGAAGTCCTTTCCGGCCTCGATCCGGTGCGCAAGCGCCCGGGCATGTATACCGATACCTCGCGGCCCAATCACCTTGCCCAGGAAGTCATCGACAACAGCGTCGACGAGGCACTGGCCGGCCATGCCCGTTCGGTGCAGGTGATCCTGCATGCCGACAATTCGCTGGAAGTCATCGACGATGGCCGCGGCATGCCGGTGGATATCCATCCCGAGGAAGGCGTTCCTGGCGTCGAGCTGATCCTCACCAAGCTGCACGCCGGCGGCAAGTTCTCCAACAAGAACTACCAGTTCTCCGGCGGCCTGCATGGCGTCGGCATCTCGGTGGTCAACGCCCTGTCGACGCAGGTGGTGGTCACCGTCCGCCGCGACGGCAACGAGTACCGCATGAGCTTCGCCGACGGCTACAAGGCCAGCGACCTGCAGGTCATCGGCACGGTCGGCAAGCGCAACACCGGCACCAGCGTGCAGTTCTGGCCGGATGCCAAGTACTTCGACTCGCCGAAGTTCTCCATCAGCCGGCTCAAGCACGTGCTCAAGGCCAAGGCGGTGCTGTGCCCGGGGCTGAACGTCAGCTTCGAGGACAAGGCCAGCGGCGAGAAGGTCGAGTGGCATTACGAGGACGGCTTGCGTTCTTATTTGGTCGATGCTGTCAGCGAGTTCGCCCGTCTGCCTGACGAGCCCTTCGTCGGCACGCTTTCCGGCAATACCGAGGCGGTCGACTGGGCGCTGCTGTGGTTGCCCGAGGGTGGCGACAGTGTGCAGGAAAGCTACGTCAACCTGATTCCCACCGCGCAGGGCGGCACCCATGTCAACGGACTGCGTCAGGGCCTGCTCGACGCCATGCGCGAGTTTTGCGAGTTCCGCAGCCTGTTGCCGCGCGGCGTGAAGCTGGCGCCGGAGGATGTCTGGGAACGCATCGCCTTCGTGCTTTCGATGAAGCTGCAGGAGCCGCAGTTCTCCGGGCAGACTAAAGAACGGCTGTCCTCTCGCGAGGCCGCCGCGTTCGTTTCCGGGGTGGTCAAGGACGCCTTCAGTCTGTGGCTCAACGCCAACCCCGAGCTGGGTCTGCAACTGGCCGAACTGGCGATCAGCAACGCCGGCCGGCGCTTGAAGGCAAGCAAGAAGATCGAGCGCAAGAAGATCACCCAGGGGCCGGCCCTGCCGGGCAAGCTGGCCGACTGTGCCGGACAGGACCCGGCGCGCGCCGAGCTGTTCCTGGTGGAAGGTGATTCCGCCGGCGGCAGCGCCAAGCAGGCGCGCGACAAGGAATTCCAGGCGATCCTGCCGCTGCGCGGGAAGATCCTCAACACCTGGGAAGTGGACGGCGGCGAGGTGCTGGCCAGTCAGGAAGTGCACAACATCGCCGTGGCGGTGGGGCTCGACCCCGGCTCCAGCGATCTGTCGCAGCTGCGCTACGGCAAGATCTGCATCCTCGCCGACGCCGACTCCGACGGTCTGCACATCGCCACGCTGCTCTGCGCGCTGTTCGTCCAGCATTTCCGCCCGCTGGTGGAAGCCGGCCACGTCTACGTCGCGATGCCGCCGCTGTATCGCATCGACCTGGGCAAGGACATCTTCTACGCCCTCGACGAGGCCGAGCGTGACGGCATCCTCGAACGCCTGGTGGCCGAGAAGCGTCGCGGCAAGCCACAGGTCACGCGCTTCAAGGGTCTCGGCGAGATGAACCCGCCGCAGCTGCGCGAAACCACCATGGATCCGAACACCCGTCGGCTGGTCCAGCTGACTCTCGATGACTTCGACGGCACCCGCGAAATCATGGATATGCTGCTGGCCAAGAAGCGTGCCGGCGACCGCAAGAACTGGCTGGAGTCGAAGGGCAACCTGGCCGAGGTGCTGGTTTGATTCGCCGCTGCCTGGTGCTGCTCGGCCTGCTCGGTGCGGCCGTGCCGGCCAGCGCGGCGCCGGTCGAGCTGCCGCTGGTCAGCGAGCATGTGGTCGCCGGCATGAGCGGTGGCAACCTTTCCGGCCTGGCCTGGTGCGGCGATGCGCTGTGGGCCGTATCCGATCGCGACGACGACCGCCTCTACCGACTCTCCGGCGGCGCCGGCGAATGGCAAGCGGAGGCGGAGCGTTTCGATCTGCCGACGCCACCCGCCAGCGGCCTGCCCTGGGGTATGCGTATGCGTACCTGGGTCAGCGGCCAGCTGCGCGGCGGCCAGATGGATTTCGAAGGCCTGAGCTGCGACAGCCTGGGCAATCGGTACCTGGTCAGCGAGGCGCACGCCAGCGTGCTGCGGGTGAATCCGGCGGGCAGCGCCGAATGGCTGCGCCTGCCATCGTCGCTGGTACGCCAGGCGCGGGCCAGCGGCATGCTGCTGCATTTCAATGCGATGTTCGAAGGCATCGCTGTCGATCCGGCTGCCGAGCGCATGTGGCTGGCGGCCGAGCGCGAGCGCCGCGGGCTGCTGGTGCTGCATCGCCGGCAGAACAGCTGGCACTGCACCGGCGGTTGTGTGCTGCTGTCCGAGGGCGGTCAGGAACTGCCGCCGCCAGCGCTCGGGCAACAGCCCACGGCGCCTGGTTTCACCGCCGTGGCCTTCCATCAGGACAAGCTGTTTACTCTGGAGCCGCTGGCGCATCAGGTCTGCCGCCGCGTACCGGCGACCGGCACCGTGGAGCGTTGCTGGTCGTTCGTCGCGACGGCGTTGAGCGAGGAGCGACGCTACCCGACGCGCTTCGGTACCGCCGAAGCGCTGTGGCTCGACGCCGAAGGCGCCTGGATCGGCGTCGACAACAACGACATGCGCCGCGCCGATGGTGAGCAGCGTCCGATCGTCTGGCGTTTCGCCGCGCCGGCCGGCGGCTGGAACGCGCCGTGAGCCAGACGGCCGGTCGACGCGCCGGGCGGGTGATGCTGGTGCTCGCCTGGGCTGCCGGCCTGTTCCTCGCCACGCGCTTTTTCGCCGATTGGGAAGGTGAACGCACCAATCCCAATCGCGAACCGCTCTCGCGCGTCGAGAACGGCCAGATCGAGGTACAGCTGGCGGGTAACCGCAGCGGGCATTTTGTCGCCGATGGCCGAATCAACGATGCGCCCGTCACCTTTCTGCTCGACACCGGCGCCACCGACGTGGCGGTGCCGGTGGAGCTGGCCGGGCGTCTGCAGCTCGAGCGCGGCCCGCCGGTTCAGTTGCAGACCGCCAATGGCCGCACCACCGGCTATCGCACGCAGATCGAGCGCCTGCAGCTGGGCGACATCGTCCTGCGCGACGTACGCGCGGTCATCGCCCCGGGCTTCGACAGCGAGCAGATCCTGCTCGGCATGAGTGCCCTGAAACGTCTCGAATTCACCCAGCGCGCCGGCACCCTGGTGCTGCGCCAACACGCCACGGATCGACCATGAGCGAAACTCTCGACCTGAGCCTGGACGGCGTGGAGCGCCGCTCCCTTGCCGACTTCACCGAGCAGGCCTATCTCAACTACTCCATGTACGTGATCATGGATCGCGCTCTGCCGCACATCGGCGACGGCCTCAAGCCTGTGCAGCGGCGCATCGTCTATGCCATGAGCGAGCTCGGCCTGAACGCCGACGCCAAGCACAAGAAGTCCGCGCGCACCGTCGGCGACGTGCTCGGCAAGTTCCACCCGCACGGCGACAGCGCCTGCTACGAGGCGATGGTGCTGATGGCCCAGCCGTTCAGCTACCGCTACACACTGGTCGACGGCCAGGGCAACTGGGGGGCGCCGGACGATCCCAAGTCCTTCGCCGCCATGCGCTACACCGAGGCGCGGCTGTCGCGCTATTCCGAGGTGCTGCTGTCCGAGCTGGGACAGGGTACGGTGGATTGGGTGCCGAACTTCGACGGCACCCTCGACGAGCCGGCGACGCTGCCGGCGCGCCTGCCCAACCTGCTGCTCAATGGCACCACCGGCATTGCCGTGGGCATGGCCACCGATGTGCCGCCGCACAACCTGCGTGAGGTCGCGGCCGCCTGCGTGCGTCTGCTCGACGAGCCGAACGCCACCGTCGAGCAGCTCTGCGAGCACATCCTCGGCCCGGATTTTCCCACCGAGGCGGAAGTCATCACGCCGCGTGCGGAATTGCTGAAGATTTACGAAAGTGGCCGTGGCTCGGTGCGCATGCGCGCCGTGTATCGCGTCGAGGACGGCGATATCGTGGTCACCGCGCTGCCGCACCAGGTGTCCGGCGCCAAGGTGCTGGAGCAGATCGCCGCGCAGATGCAGGCCAAGAAGCTGCCGATGGTCGCCGATCTGCGCGACGAATCGGACCATGAGAATCCCTGCCGTATCGTCATCATCCCGCGTTCCAACCGCGTGGATGCCGACGAGCTGATGACCCACCTGTTCGCCACCACCGAGCTGGAGTCGAGCTACCGGGTCAACACCAACGTGATCGGCCTGGACGGCAAGCCGCAGGTGAAAAACCTGCGTGTGCTGCTGGGCGAGTGGCTGACCTACCGCATCGGCACGGTGCGTCGCCGTCTGCAGTTCCGCCTGGACAAGGTGGAGAAGCGCCTGCACCTGTTGGACGGTTTGCTGGTCGCCTTCCTCAATCTCGACGAGGTGATCCACATCATCCGTACCGAGGACCAGCCCAAGCCGGTGCTGATGGCGCGCTTCGAGCTGTCCGAGCTGCAGGCCGACTACATCCTCGATACGCGTCTGCGCCAGCTGGCACGCCTCGAGGAGATGAAGATCCGTGCCGAGCAGGACGAGCTGATGAAGGAGCGCGAGCAGCTGCTGGCACTGCTCGGCAGTGAGACCAAGCTGAAGAAGCTGGTGCGTAAGGAGTTGCTGGCCGACGCCGAGACCTACGGTGATGCGCGGCGCTCGCCGATCATCGAGCGCGCCGAAGCCCGTGCGCTGTCGGAAAACGAACTGCTGCCGTCCGAGCCGGTCACCGTGGTGATTTCCGAGAAAGGCTGGGTGCGTTGCGCCAAGGGTCACGACATCGACGCGACCGGGCTCTCCTACAAGGCCGGCGACGGCTTCAAGGCCGCCGCTGGCGGGCGCTCGAACCAGTACGCGGTGTTCATCGACAGCACCGGGCGCAGCTATTCGCTGGCGGCGCATTCGCTGCCCTCGGCGCGTGGCCAGGGCGAACCGCTCACCGGCCGCCTGACGCCACCGCCAGGCGCGAGTTTCGAATGCGTGCTGCTGCCCGATGACGATGCGCTGTACGTGATTGCCTCGGACGCCGGCTACGGCTTCGTCGTCAAGGGTGATGACCTGCAGGCCAAGAACAAGGCCGGCAAGACACTGCTGTCGCTGCCGGCCGGTGCGAAAGTGGTGGCACCGCGGCCGCTGCACAGCCGCGACGACGACTGGCTGGCGGCGGTGACGACCGAAGGGCGTCTGCTGGTGTTCCCCGTGCGTGACCTGCCGCAGCTGGGCAAGGGCAAGGGCAACAAGATCATCGGCATTCCTGGCGAACGTGTGGCCAGCCGCGAGGAGTACCTGGTCGATCTGGCGGTGCTTCCAGCGGGCGCGACGCTGACGCTGCAGGCCGGCAAGCGCACGCTGTCGCTCAAGGCCGACGACCTGGAACATTACAAGGGCGAGCGTGGGCGACGTGGCAACAAGCTGCCGCGTGGCTTCCAGCGAGTCGATAGCTTGCAGGTCGAGCGCCAGGGCTGAGTGGCACGCTTCAGTGCTGGCGTCCGGGGTCGGATTCACGGAAGATAGCCACCTTTCAAACCGGCGACGCTCTGTCGATCCGACTTTCGGACCGTCCAGCAGTCGCATGGCTGGCCGTCACCGACGATCGGGGTGGCCGGTGTCTACCGCGGCATAGCCTGGATCATGGTGTAAGAGGGTAATGAACAAGTTGCTGCGTCTTTCGACTGTCTTGCTGGTACTCAGCGCCAGCTTGTCTGGCTGCATGCTGCAGCAGCCGCTGCCCATGTACCGCCTGGAGAATGGTTCGGCCACCATGCCGGAACGGATCGATGGCCCGGCGGTGCTGCTGGGGCCGGTGACCCTCGCCGATTATCTGCAGCGTGATGCCATGCTGCAGCGCCTGCCCGACGGCAGCCTGGCGGCCGATGGGCAGCACGCGCGCTGGGCCGGCAGCCTGCAGGGTGACATCGAACAGCTGCTGTTGCGCCAGCTCGCCGCCGGGCTCGAGACCCAGCGTGTGCAGTTGAGTCCGGCCGCCGCTGGATTCACCCCGGATGTTCAGGTTGAACTGGCCATTACCCGGCTGGATTCCGGCCCGGCGCATCCAGCGGTGCTGGAGGCGCAATGGCGACTGCTGGACAAGCAGGGCAAGCTGCAGGGCAGTCGTCTGGTTCGCCTGCAGGAGGAGCATCAGGGCACGCCGGCCGACCAGGTGCATGCGCAGAGCGTGCTGCTACAGCGTCTCGGTGAAATGCTGGCGACCGCGGCAAAGCCGCTGGCCGTCGCCAAGCCGGCTGCACCCAAGCGCGAACCGGCCAGGCCGAACAAGGCCGCCGAGGCGAAGGTGCCGCGCATCCCCGCACTGGAGCCGATCCGTACCGATATGGAAGTATTCCGCTTCTGATAATCGCCCACGAGCCGGCCCTGAAAGACGCTGGCCGGCTCGTCAGCTTCCCGATTCCTCATGTTTCGTGCAGCCGCGGCCGGCTCTGGCTCTGTGTGGCCAGGCTCCGTGTGGCCATCTGTCGGTACGGAAGCGCCGGCTAGCGGCGCGAGGGGAGGGATGAAGGTCACGCAGCGACTCAGCTGCGCTGGCGCAGCTCGTGCATACGGGTCAGCTGGCGCTCCAGCAGCGACGGGTACGGCTCCAGCAGGCGCTCCACGCAGCAGGCACCTTCCGGGCTGGCGATCGGGCGGATGCGCGCGCGCTGCCTGATCAGCGGGTCGTCGCCGATGCTGCGCTCGACCAGCAGCAGGTTGCGGCTGTGCAGCGACATCGCCAATGCCGCCTGAGCGGCATCGCTGAGCAGCAGATCGCCCTGACTGAGTTCGTACAGACCTTCGCCTTCGGTCAGGCCCAGTTGCAGCTGCAGGGTCAGCCCGCTGTCGGCGACCTCGATCTGCAGCGCGTGGCTCAGCGCGCGCATTAGCTCGCCGCAGCAGATCGCGTGGGTGAGGTAGTTCTGTTCATCGTCCTGGCTATGAAACAGCATCAGGCTGCTGCCGTCGTTGAGCGTCTGCAGTTCCGCCTGATAGAGCGTTGCCGCTTGCTGCAGGGAGTCACGATAGCGCTGCAGCAGATCGGTCAGGCGTTCGCGCGGCAGGCGCCGCAGCTGTTCCTGGCCGCCGAGCTGAATGGCCAGCACTGCGCTCTTGCGCGGTGCGACCGGTGGTGTCGGGACCGGCGGCGCCGGGGCGGCGAAAGGCGGATCTTCGTCGTCGAAGGCGCCGAACGGTTCGAAATCATCGTCGGCGCGTAGGGCCGACGGCTCGCCGAATGACGGCTCGATCGACTGTGTCGGCGCCACCGCAGGCGGTTCGCCGACGTAACGCGGGTCGGGCTGATCGAAATAGCCATCGTCGAGCATTTCGCCGAGATCCAGTTCCGGCTCGGGTTTTTCCGGCACCAGACGCGCCTGCAGTTGACGCGCGAGGTCGCCGATCTCGTCCTGGCGCCCGGCGCCCGGTGCCGGATCGTCCGGATCGCGCAGCCACAGGCGCAGCTGCAACAGCGGCGTGGACAGCTGGCGGCCCAGGCGCATGCTCAGCACCAGTGCGAGCGCCAGCAGGATCAGGCTGAGCAGCCCCATGCTCTGCAGGCTGATGGTCATCGGTTGCTGGAACTGCTGCATGTCCAGGCTGATGCGCAGATGGCCAGCGATCACTTCCTGGAAGCTGATCGGCGTGGAATACAGGCCTTTGTCGTCACCCAGCAGGCTGTGCTGCGGCCGCGTACCGGATTCGGCCAGCACGCGGTTGTCCACGCTGTAGATGGCGGCATGGGCGACCAGCGGGTTCTTCACCAGATTGCTGAGCAGCACGTTGAGGCTGAGGATGTCGTTGGCCACCAGCAAATCGGTAGCCGAGGCGGCGGTCTGCGTGACCAGGCTCTGGCCGAGCGCATCGGCCTGCTGCTCCATCGCCTGCTTGAACTGCATGCCGATCACCCACGCATAGATGACCAATGCCAGGGCGACCAGCAGCAGCGTGTGGCTGGCGATGCGCAGCACCAGTGGGACGCGGTGCTGGCGCACGGCACGGTAGAGCATGAGGAAGAAATTGTCTGGCTTGACGGATGCGGGCCGGTTCACAGAGCGCGGCTCTTCTCGAAGGAAATTGGCGGGCAGTATACGGAAAGCGCGATGGCGGCTGAAGGTCTGCGCGGTAAAGCGGACGAAACGTCGACGTCCCGTGCGTACCGGATAGCCCGGCGTGGATGTTGTAGAATGCGCGCCTTCTTTGTCATGGGAGTTGCGCCTTGCGCGAAATCGTCCTGATCAACATCACCGGGGAAGATCGTCCCGGTCTGACTGCGGCCATCACAGGCGTCCTGGCGCAGGGTGGCGTGAACATCCTCGACATCGGTCAGGCGGTGATCCATGACACGCTGTCCTTTGGCATCCTGGTCGAGCTGCCCGATAGCGAAGGCGCTTCGGCGGTGCTCAAGGACGTGCTGTTCATGGGCTACAAGCACGACCAGCAGGTGCGCTTCACGCCGGTTTCCGAAGACGACTACCAGCACTGGGTGGCCGGTCAGGGCAAGTCGCGGCATATCGTGACCCTGCTGACGCGCAAGGTCACCGCCGAGCAGCTGCACCGGGTCAGCTCGATCACCGCGAAGTTCGGCCTGAACATCGACCACATCGACCGCCTCTCGGGGCGCATGCCGCTGGACGTGCCCGAGGAGCTGGGCAAGGGCTGCATCGAATTCTCCGTGCGCGGCGAGCCGGAGGACACCGCGGCGCTGCGTGCCGAATTCCTCAGCGTGGCGCAGGAGCTGAATGTCGATATCGCCTTCCAGCGCGACTCGATCTTCCGCCGCAATCGGCGTCTGGCGGTGTTCGACATGGATTCGACGCTGATCGAGGCGGAGGTCATCGACGAGCTGGCCAAGGCCGCCGGCGTCGGCGAGCAGGTGGCGGAGATCACCGAGCGCGCCATGCGCGGCGAGCTGGATTTTCGCGCCAGTTTCAAGGAGCGCCTGGCGCTGCTCGAAGGGCTCTCGGAGGACGTGCTGGCGGACATCAGTGCCAGCTTGCGCCTGACCGAGGGCGCCGAGCTGCTGTTCGCCGAGCTCAAGCGGCTCGGCTACAAGACCGCAATCCTCTCCGGTGGTTTCAGCTACTTCGCCCGGCAGCTGCAGGCCAAGCTGGGCATCGACTACGTGTTCGCCAACGAACTGCAGATCGTCAACGGCAAGGTCACCGGCGTGGCAGTCGAGCCGATCGTCGATGCCCAGCGCAAGGCTGATCTGCTGCGCCAGCTGGCGGAGCAGGAAGGGCTGCGCCTGGAGCAGACCATCGCGGTCGGCGACGGCGCCAACGACCTGCCGATGCTCGGCCTGGCCGGGCTCGGTGTGGCGTTCCGCGCCAAACCGCTGGTCAAGCAGTCGGCCAAGCAGGCAATTTCCACCCTGGGGCTGGACGGTATCCTCTACCTGCTCGGCTATCGCGACCGGGAAGGCGCGGAGTAACACGGTCGCCGTCAGGCATAGCGGCAGAAACGACAAGCCCCGAGTCGATCCCGACTCGGGGCTTGTCGTTTCCGGGGGCTGGCTGCTTCAGGGCTTGATTGCGACCTTGAGCACGCCGTCACGCTGGTTGGCGAACAGATCGTAGGCCGTTTCGATGTCGTTCAGCGCGTACTGGTGGGTCACCAGCGGGCCGAGGTCGACGCGCCCGGATGCCACCACGTTGAGCAGCCGGCGCATGCGTTCCTTGCCGCCGGGGCACAGCGAGGTGACGATCTTGTTGTCGCCGAGGCCAGCGTGGAACGCGCCCAGCGGAATGGTCAGATCGCTGGAATAGACGCCCAGGCTCGACAGTGTGCCGCCGGGCTTGAGCGCGCGCAGCGCCTGCTCGAAGGTGGTCTGGGTGCCGAGTGCTTCGATGGCGGCATCGACGCCACGGCCGCCGGTCAGCTTCATGATTTCGTCGACGACGTCGACGCTGCGGAAGTTCAGCGTCACGTCGGCGCCCATGCGCCGCGCGATATCCAGCCGTGCATCGACGCCATCGACCGCGATGATGGTGCTCGCGCCGCGCAGCTTGGCGCCGGCGGTGGCGCAGAGGCCGATCGGCCCTTGGGCGAAAATCACCACGATGTCGCCGATCTTGATGTTGGCCGCCTCGGCGCCAGCGAAGCCGGTGGACATGATGTCCGGGCACATCAGCACCTGTTCGTCGGTCAGTCCGTCAGGCACCGGCGCCAGGTTGGCCTGAGCGTCGGGCACCAGCACGTATTCGGCCTGGGTGCCGTCGATGGTGTTGCCGAAGCGCCAGCCGCCCATCGGCTTGTAGCCGTGGCAGCTGCAGCCGCCATCCTGCGAGGAGAGGCCGTCCTGGCTGGCGTAGGAGGAGAAGTTCGGGCAGATGGCGCCGGCGATGACCCGCTGGCCTTCCTGGTAGCCCTGCACGTTGCTGCCGAGTTTCTCGATGATGCCCACCGGCTCGTGGCCGATGGTCAGGCCGCGGGCGACCGGGTATTCGCCCTTGAGGATGTGGACATCGGTGCCGCAGATGGTGGTGGTGGTGATGCGCAGCAGCGCGTCGTTGGGGCCGATCTCGGGAATCGGCTTGTCCTGCAGTTCGATACGGCCCGGTTCGACGAACACCGCGGCTTTCATCATGGCCATGATGGCGACTCCTCTCGGATCAAAAGAACGTCAGCGCACTCTAGTCGAGTGGTGTGACGCCTCGCTGATCCCGATCAAGGTCGTGCCTGATGCCGGGGGGTGGTCACTCCTCGTCCGAGGAGAAGTTGTAGTCCATCGACTGGCTGGGGCCTTGCAGATAGTGGCCCTGGATATAGTTGACGCCCGCCTGCCAGAGTGTCGCCAGCACCGTGGCGCTTTCGACGAAGGGCACGATACTCAGGCGCTTGTGTTCGTGCAGATCGGCGAGCAGCTGCTTGAGCGCTTCCTGATTTTCCTGGCGGCTCAGATCCTGGGTGTAGGAGCCGTCGACCTTGACGAACAGCGCGTTCAGGTGGCGCAGCGTGTTGAACGGATTGAGCGCGCAGCCGAAGTTGCTCAGCGCCAGATGGCAACCCAGCTCGCCGAGGCCCTGGCCCAGCGCCTTGGCGGGTTTGAGATAGGCCACCGCATCCGGTTCGTTGAGTTCGAACACCAGCGCGTCGCCCGGCAGGCGGGCGGCCTTCAGCACAACGCTGAGCCAGGGCAAGAGGCCGGCATCCTGTAGGCTAGCGCTAGACAGGTGCAGGAACAGCCGCGTGCTGTGGCCCTTGGTGCGATGTTCGGCGAGCAGCTTGATCGAGTTGAGGATCACCCAACGGTCGATCTTGCCCGCCAGGCCGGCGTCGCTGGCGGCGCTGAGGAACTGGGCCGGCGGGACTTCGACGCCTTGTGGGTCGAGCAGGCGCAGCAGCACCTCGTAGTGCTCGTGACTGTCGCCGCGCAGGCTGATGATCGGCTGGAACAGCAGGCGGAAACTGTTGGTGTCCAGCGCCTGCTGCAGCATGGCGGCGAGATTGCCGCGACTTGCCGCCGCCGCCAGTTCGTCGGCCGGGTCATAGCGCTTGAGCGCGTTGCCGTCGGTGAGTTCGTCGGCACAGCGATGGGCGCGCTCGATGACGTCCTGCGCGCGCGCGGTCTTCTCGTCCAAGCCAGCGACGCCAATGCTCAGGGTGGTCTGCACGGTGCGACCGCCGATGTCGAACAGGTGACCCTCGATGCGAGTCAGCAGCTTGCGCAGCGAAGCTTCGGCCTGGTCCGGTGCGATACCTGGCTGCAGCGCGGTGAACACATCGTCGGCGAAGCGGGCCAGCGGCGTCTGGGCGTCGAAGTGCGCGCGCAGCACGTCGGCCAGCTGGCGCAGCAGCTGATCGGCATCGCTCAGGCCGATTTCGGCCTGCAGGCTGGCAAAGCGGTCCACTCGAATATAGGCCAGACTGGCGATCTGGCCGGCATTGACCGCACGCTCGACGGCGCTGTCGACCAGTTCGGTGAAATGGTTG
The DNA here is from genome assembly GCF_021432765.1 of Pseudomonas phenolilytica. NCBI lineage: Bacteria > Pseudomonadati > Pseudomonadota > Gammaproteobacteria > Pseudomonadales > Pseudomonadaceae > Pseudomonas > Pseudomonas phenolilytica. Next base: position 586,276 of record NZ_CP058908.1, on the reverse strand, counting down.
CGGTTGTGCAGGCCGGTAATCGGGTCCTGCGTGCTGATTTCGCGCAGCTTCTGCAGCTCGGCGCTGTCGCTTTCGGCGCGGATCACGACCTGGATGCACGGCTCGCCATCGTAGGTGGCCGGCGAGAAGTGCATGCGAGCCTTGAAGCTATCGCCATCGGCGCGCACGCCACTGCAGGTCAGCTCGCAGTGGCCTTCCATCGTCTGGTAGTTCTTCAGGAAGGTCTTGAAACTGCCCTGATCGCAGGCTTCGATCAGGTCGATCATCGGCATGCCTTCCAGGTCTTCGACGTCGGCGTAGCCGAACAGCTCCAGGTAGGCGCGGTTGGCATAGATGTGCATGCCGTCGTGCACGTAGGCAATGGCGTCCACCGAGCTGTCGAGCAGCAGCTGACAGCGTTTCTCCGCCTCGCGCAGCGCCACCTCCGCTGAGCGCCGAGCGCGCCGCTGCTCGAGGTTGGCCAGCTCGCGGTTAGCCACCAATAGCAGCCACTCGTCCTCGCCTTGCGGCAGCGCATCCTGGGCGCCGAGCGTCAGCGCATCGATGATCGCTTCGGCGTCGTTGCTCGCGGTGAGCTGGATGATCGGAATGTCCTTGGCCTGCCGGCGGATGGTGGCGATGGCCTCGCTCGGCTCGAGATTTTCGCTGCTCGGCGCGGCGATCAGCAGGTCCCAGGTCTGTTGCAGCGCGCTCGCGAGGTCGTCGCTGGACGTGAGTCGATGCACCCGGGTGGCCTGTCCGGCATTGCGGAACAGACTGACCAGACGCTCGGCTTCGTTCTGCGAATCTTCGAGAATCAACAGGCGGATGGTTTTCTTTTGCAGGGCCATGACGACAGATCAGAAGCGCGCCGAAGGTGCGCGGGCGGGCGAAAATACGGGTGCCGGCAATCTACAGCGACTTCCAGAGTGAGTCAAAATCTGCGTCCCCATTGACTCCGCGGGTTCCCCAGGCTGTGACCGGCATCTCCGGCTCGGCCGGCGGCTGGCCGAGGAGCTGGTACTCGAACTGGTTGTAGTTGCCGGTATGGCTCTGGCGGCGCTGCAGCACGGCGCGCTGTTCATTGCCTTCCTGATTGATCAGCACCTTGTGGCCCTGCTGAAACGGCAGGCATGGAGCGATCAGGGTCGCCGCCTGGCCGATGGCCGGGATTGCCGGCAGCAGCAGCGCGCGCAGGTATTCGCTGCCCAGTTCGGTCTTGCGCAGCAGACGCAGGCCGCAGGGTTGCGCTTGCGGCGCGATCAGCTCGACGCCCATCTGCGTGCCGCCGCCGCGCACCTGGCGAACCCAGCGCACCACGGCGACGCTCCAGCCGTTGTCGCCGTCGCGCAGTCCCAGCAGCTCGCCGGTCTGCAGTTGTGCGGGAACCTCCGCCGGCCAGGCCAGGCAGTAGCCGCCGGGGCTGTGGTTGACCAGGCGAACCTCGAACTCGGGATAGGTCTGCTCGCTGGCTTGCGTGGCCGCCGGGGCCTGGCTGGGACTGGTCGGGCGAACGAACTCGATGTGTTCGTCAGGCAGCAGTCCGTCGCTGTTGAGGCTTTGCGCGTCGAAGGCGTTCGCCCAGATGTCGGGGGCGCCGTTGTTGGCCTTGAACACCGCCGAGTTGGGCTCCTCGTGGCGCTCCAGCACGGCGTTGAACGGGCGCCGGCCGGCGAGCTGGTAGTGCAGGGCGGTCATGCCGATGCACAGGTGCAGGGTGCCGTTGGCCGGAGTGCGCTGGAAGGAGCGCTCGGACATGTCGCCCCAGGCCGCGCTCAGGTGCAGCAGCAGGTCGTCGCCGATGCCGCTGGCGTCCGGCAGCGACGAGCGCTCGCGATGCTCTTGCGGCAGGCGCAGGTGCTCGGCGAGCGCTGCGACCAGCCGGCTGGTGTCGACGCCGCACATGCTTGGCAGCGCGTCGCGGGCGAACAGCGAGCGATAACGCGGCGCACTGTCCTGCTGCGGCGAGAAGACGAACAGGCTGGACGGTGCGCTGGCCGGCTGAAGGACCGCCAGCGTGCTCCAGGCCTCCAGGGCCTTGGCCAGCCGGGCGATGCCGGACTGGCGCAGTTGGTTGCAGCGCGCGCAGCCCAGCAGCAGGGCGGCGAGGTAGCACTGTTCGGTGCTCAGGCCCGGGCCGTGGTGCGCCAGCGGGTCGCGCACCGCAGTACCCTGCACGGCGTACTGCGCGGCGAGCTGATAGAGCTGGTGCAGCTCGAGCCAGAGGCTCTCGGCGGCTGGGCTGTAGAGCTGGGCAGAGCGCGTCAGCAGCGCGCCGAGGCTGTGCACCGCGCGCTGCAGGGCGATCGTCAGAAGCTGCCGGCGATCCTGCTCGGGGCGTGCAAGGGCGCGCACGACGATCAGCTTGTAGCCGGTGGCCAGGTGATTCTGCAGCGCTTGGCAGAGACCGGCGACCTTGCGTGGTCGCTCGTCGAGCACGATCGGTTGATTCAGGTAGTGCCGCTCGAGGTGCCCGCAGACGTAGTGCACCTCGGGGCGTAGCAGTTCCAGCAGTTGCAGACGGGTTTGCGACGGCACACGCAGCTGGTTGATTTCCACCAGCGCCTGGTAGAGCTGGCGTGCCATTTCTCCCAGATTGGCCTTGGGCAGGCCAGCGAGCCACACCTGCAGTGCGCGCACGCTCGCCTCGCAGAAGCTCAGGCTCTGCTGGGTCGGCGTGGGTACGCGCAATGGCAAATGAAGACTCTGCAACCGGAAACTCCCGCAGCACCGACCATCGGTGCCTTGTCAGCGAACTCTATCAGCTGCGCTTCGTCGTGTTGATGGTCGACGATGGCATTTTGATATTATCCGATGATTGGTCGTTCCGGTACGCGGGGTTGTCGCAGGGCGTGTCGGGTGCGGCGCCGCGCGCGGGTTGGCCTGCTCATTCTGCAGGCCCTGCCGGCATCATTCTGTCTGCGCCTGGCCGAGCGCTTCGCCCATGCACACCGGGCTCAGCGGGCCCAGTTGCTCCGCCCAGCGAACCTGCTCCGGTCCGAACAGCAGGATCACCGTGGAGCCGAGCTTGAAGCGGCCCATTTCCGCGCCTTTTTCCAGCCGGATCGGTGCGCGCGCGGATTCGTCGTACAGGAACGTCTTCAGCGTGCGCTTGGGTGGCGTGACAAGGCCGGCCCAGACGGTTTCGATGCTGGCGACGATCATCGCGCCGACCAGCACCATCGCCATCGGTCCGCGTTCAGTGTCGAAAATGCACACCACGCGCTCGTTGCGTGCGAACAGTTCCGGCACGCCCTGGGCGGTCACCGTGTTCACCGAGAAAATGCGTCCCGGTACGTAGACCATCTCGCGCAGGGTGCCCGTGATCGGCATGTGCACCCGGTGGTAATCCTTGGGCGACAGGTAGACGGTGGCGAAGTCGCCGCCCATGAACGGTGCGGCGCGCTGGTGATCGCCGCCGAGCAGCTCCGTGACGCTGTAGCTGTGGCCCTTGGCCTGGAAGATGCGGCCCTGCTCGATCTTGCCGAGCTGGCTGATGGCGCCGTCGCAGGGATTGAGAATGGCGCCGGGCGTCGGGTCCAGCGGGCGGGCGCCATCTCTCAGTGCGCGGGTGAAGAACGCGTTAAAGTGCTCGTAGGCGCTCAGGTCTTCGATCTGTGCCTGGCTCATGTCCACCTGGAAATGCCGGGCGAAACACTTGATGAAGGCGTTCTTCAGCCAGGGAATGCGGCATTCGGCCAGGCAGCCGGCCAGGCGCGAAATCAGGTGATGCGGCAGCAAGTACTGGCTGATGACGAACAAGCGATCTTTCATGGATGACCTTTTCATGACTGGATCGGCGTATCGGGCAGGTTGCCCCATTCGCCCCAGGAACCGGCGTAGCCCTTGACTCTGGGGTAGCCCAGAGCCTTGGCCAGGAGGTAGGTGAAGCCGGAGCGGTGATGCGTCTGGCAGTGGGTGATGATTTCCTTCTCCGCCACGATGCCGATTGCCTGGAGCTGTTCGGCGATGTCGCTGCGGATGCGCAGCGCGCGTGCCGGGTCCATGCCGGCGGTCCATTCGAAATTCACGGCGCCGGGAATGTGCCCACCGCGAGCGGCGAGCACCTTCTCGCCGCGGTATTCCTGCGGCGAGCGGGCGTCCCAGACCACTAGGTCATCCGCGCCGAGGCGGCTTTCGAGGTACTCGCGCGTGGCGATGGGTGCGCTGTCGAGGTGCAATGCGACCGGGCCACCAGCGGCGGCCGGCACTTCGCGCGACAGCGGGCGGCGTTCGGCCAGCCAGGCGTGCAGGCCGCCGTCGAGGTAGTGGTAGTGGCGATGGCCGATCACGTCGAGCAGCCAGATGAAGCGTCCGGCCCAGCCGCCGCCCTCGTCGTCATAGACCACATAGACCGCATCGGCGCGATGACCGAGGAGGCCGAACAGCGCTTCGAGTTGCGCCTTGGGTGGTAGCAATCCCGGCGCCGGTGGCTGGCCCAGCTGGGTCTGCTTGGGGTCGACGAAGCGCGCGCCGGGCAGGTGGCCTTCGGCATAGCGGGCGGCGCTGGTGAGGTCGACCAGGATCAGTTCGGGGGCGTGCAGGCGCTCGGCCAGATCGGCAGGCTCGATTACCAGTGGCAGGTTGGCGAAGACGGACACGGCAGGTCTCGGCGAGTCGGTGAAGGCGCAGTCTAGCGAAAAACCTCAGGTGCCGCGCTTGCTGAAATTGCCCAGCGCCCGCTCGATGCACTGCGCGGTCTTGTCCAACGCCTGCAGTGTCGGGGCGCTGAGTGCGGCGTTGTCCTGGTCGGCGATCAGCAGCATCAGCACACGACCGTTGCTGCCCAGCGAGCGCAGCAGCAGATGCTCGCCGGCGAACAGCGCCTTGAGCGTGCCGGGCAGCAGCGCCGAGAAGATCGCGATGTTGTCTGGCTGCAGGTGCAGCTGCGCCGGCTTGTCCAGCAACCGGCGCAGCACCTGGCTGTGCTGCGGATTGAGGATCAGGTTCGCGGCATGCTCCGGCAGGCCGACGTCCTGCTGCGCGACCAGCCGCTGATTCTTGCGATCCAGCAGCATCAGCAGCACGCGCTGCATGCCGATGCTGACCAGCGCGGTGCGCGCGCAGGCGGTCAGTTGATGCACGTTGGTGAAGGGGCTGGGCGCGCTCAGCAGCTCACGGCAGCAGTCACGCCAGCGCGCCAGCGCCTCGGCGTCGGGTACGCTGGCCGTGCCGGTCTTCTTGTGCTGGAAGCGGCTGTCCCACGGCCACAGCAGTCCTTGCGCCGGGTGCCAGAGGTCGGTCGGGCCGATGGCTCGCGCACTGTCGACGGCCTGCTGGTGGACCAGCTGCTGCACCTGCGCCATCGGCAGTTGTAGGTACAGGCCGATCAACTGCTGCCAGCGCAGGCTGTGCACGCCACTCCAGCTGTGATGCGCGGCGAGCGCCAGGCCGTTGGCCAGCACGATGGTGTTGCTCGGCAGGGTCAGCCAGCGACGCAGTTCGGGGTCGGCGTCCAGCCGTTGCTGCTGCTGCAAGGGGTGAGCATTGTTGCGGGCGATGTGCAGCGCCTTGACCAGCAGGCGACGATTGCCGCCGAGCAGTCGGTAGCCCTGGATGATCCAGTCGGGCAGATGCCAGTGCTCGGCGATTCTCAGGCACAGCTCCAGCAGCGGCACGCCGAGCAGTTGCTGTTCGACGCGCCGCAGCGGCTCGCCGCTGACCAGCACGCGCTGTTCCCAGGCCTCGAACAGCTGCGGGCGCGCGGCCAGCAGTGCCCAAACCGGCGAGAGAAACAACAGGCTACCCCAGTGGATGTCCTGCCACAGACGTGCCAGGCGGCCGGCGAACAGGCCGCTGGCCTGCTGGCTGGCGTGCCGGCTGATCAGCACCATCTGCCGCAGCGCCGGCGGCATGTCGGCGGTTGCCGTGGCGGGAATGCGGTCGAGGAGGCGTTCGGCGCGCTCCACGCCGATGCGGCTGAGCGCGGTTTCGAGATTCTCCGCAGGCTGGCCCTCGCCGCCATGCCGGTTGGCTTCGCGGATAAAACTCAGCGCCAGTACCGGGCTGGGCTGCACCCGCTCGGCAATCTGGCGCATGGACTGGCTGTTGTCGCGCAGCGCCCGGCGCACGCTGTCGTGCACCGCGGCGAATGCCGGCAGCGGAGAATCGTCGAGAAGCTTGATCCAGGCGGGGATACTGCGAGGGAGCGAAGTCGTTGTGGTCATGGCGCCGAACTGGCTTTTCGTCGGGATGCTCTTTAGTCTGGCGCAAAAGTTCCGATAACCCGAACAATTCTTTCAGATACCCCTCCTTGACGGAGCGCCGAGCCGCTGTGCGAACGTGCTTCGATTCGTTTCGAGCGGTTGGTAATCAGGCTTCCCAGACGTACCTATGGTCAAGATTCTCGGCATCCTCGTGGTAATCGGCAGCGTGCTCGGCGGCTTCATGCTCTCCGGCGGCGCCCTGGCGGCACTCATGCATCCGTTCGAAGTGCTGATCATCGGTGGCGCCGCGCTTGGCGCGTTCCTGCAGGCCAATCCGGGCAGCACGACGAAGATCGTGTTTCAGAAGTCGCTGAAGATGTTCAGCAGCCGCTTCACCCAGACCTATTACCTGGAAGTGCTCGGTCTGCTCTATTCGGTGCTCAACAAGAGCCGTCGCGAAGGCATGATGGCGATCGAGGCCGACCTCGAGGACCCGGCCGCCAGCCCGCTGTTCAGCAAGTACCCTGGTGTGCTCAAGGACGAGCGCATGACCGCGTTCATCTGCGATTACCTGCGCATCATGTCCACGGGCAACATGGCCCCGCACGAACTCGAAGGGCTGTTCGACATGGAGCTGGCCAGCCTCAAGGAAGAGCTGGAGCATCCCTCGCATGCGGTGAATCGCATTGCCGACGGCCTGCCGGCGATGGGTATTGTTGCTGCGGTGCTCGGCATCGTGCTGACCATGTCGGTGCTGGCCGATGCCAACAACGCCGAAATCGGCGAGAAGGTCGGCGCCGCACTGGTCGGTACCTTCCTCGGCATCCTTGCTGCCTACGGCTTCTTCGGCCCGCTGTCCGCCTCGCTCGAGCACGACGCGCGCGAGGAGCTGAATCTCTACGAGGCAATCAAGGCCACTCTGGTCGCCTCGGCTTCCGGCATGCCGCCGACGCTGGCCGTCGAGTTCGGCCGCAAGGTGTTGTTCCACGCCCACCGCCCGAGCTTCACCGAGCTTGAGCAAGCCATGCGTGGCGGCTAAGCGCGGCTATGGACAACAATCAACCGATCATCGTCAAGCGGGTCAAGAAGACCGCCGGCGGCCATCATGGCGGTGCCTGGAAGATCGCCTTCGCCGACTTCATGACCGCGATGATGGCGTTCTTCCTGGTGATGTGGTTGATGAGCTCGGCGACGCCGGAGCAGAAGCGCGCCATTTCCGGCTATTTCCAGGACCCCATCGGCTTCACCGAAAGCGCCAGCCCGCACGTGATCGACCTGGGCGGCACGCCGACGCCGTCGCCGGACCGCACGCTCAATCCGGAGATCGACCCCACGGTGCCGCAGGCGGATGTGCAGATCGACGGCGATCAGGTGGAAACCCTCGCCGAACAGATCGAACGCGAGCGCCTGGAGCTGCTGCTGCAGGAGCTGCAGAACAAGGTCGACGAGAACCCCGAGCTGGAGCGCTTCAAGGACCAGATCCTGTTCGAGATCACCAAGGACGGGCTGCGCATCCAGATCATGGATGACGAAAACCGCCCGATGTTCGCCCTCGGCAGCGCGCAGCTGCAGCCGTATTTCGAGGACATCTTGCTGGCGATGGGCGACACCATTCGCGCGGTGCCGAACAAGATCAGCATCAGCGGGCATACCGACGCCAAGCCGTACGCCGGCAATGGCGATTTCGGCAACTGGGAACTGTCCGCCAGTCGCGCCAACGCCGCGCGTCGCACGCTCGTCGCCGGGCGTTACCCTGAGGAGCAGATCGCTCGTGTCGTCGGCTACGCCTCCTCGGCGCTGTTCGACCGCAAGAATCCGCTCAACCCGATCAACCGGCGCATCGACATTCTGGTGCTGACCAAGAAGGCGCAGCGCAACATCGAGAACGAGCAGTTCGTGCCGGCTGATGGCGACGAGGCGAACAAGGCACCAGCGGCGCCATCGAACCCGTCCGCTCCGGCGGGCGCCGCGGGCGAGCCGCTGCAGCCGGGGCAGTTGCGCGAGCGGTTGAACATCTTCGATGAAGGCGTGCTCAAGCTCGACCAGCCGCTGCCCGCCGGCGGCGACGATCAGTAGTCGGGGTCGGGCAGGCTGCTGAGGATGTGCCGGTAGCTGTTCATCCGCTGCGGCTGGATGCGCCCGTCCTCGAGTGCCTTGAGCAGCGCGCAGCCCGGCTCACGATCATGCTTGCAGTCGCGGAAGCGGCAATGCCCGAGCAGCTCGGCGAACTCGATGAAACCGGCTTCGACATCGTCGCGGCTGACATGACCGAGGCCGAATTCGCGAATGCCGGGCGAATCGATCAGCTCGCCGCCGCCGGGGAAATGGAACAGCCGCGCCGTGGTGGTGGTGTGGGTGCCTTTGCCGGTCTGCTCCGAGAGTGCGCCGACGCGGGTGTCCACGCCTGGCAGCAGGCTGTTCACCAGCGACGACTTGCCCACCCCGGATTGGCCGACGAACACGCTGACGTGGCCGTCCAGCGCCGCACGCAGTTCGTCCATGCCGGCGCCGCCGTGGGCCGACACCTCCAGCAGCGGATAGCCAAGCGTGCGGTAGACCGCCAGCAGCGCGTTGAGCGCGCCCTCGTTGTGCTCGTCGATCAGGTCCGCCTTGTTCAGCAGCAGCAGCGGCCGGATGCCGGCATGTTCGGCGGCGACCAGGTAGCGGTCGATCAGGTTGGCGTGCGGTTCGGGCAGCGGCGCGAAGACAATGACGATCAGGTCGACGTTGGCCGCCACCGGCTTGAGCTGGCCGCGGGTGTCGGGACGACACAGTTCGGAGTGGCGCGGCAGCTGCGCGACGATCACGCCGATGCCCTGATTGCCTGGGCGCCATACCACGCGGTCGCCGGTGACCAGCGCCGGCAGGTTGGCGCGCAGGTGGCAGCGGAAGACCTGGCCACTGTGCTCGCCTTCCTGTGCTTCGACCTCGACCTGCACGCCGAAGTGCGCGATCACCAGGCCGAACTGCTCCGGCCCCAGATCGCCGCCTTCCAGTTCTTCCAGCGCGCGAGATTCGCGGCGTGCCGCGCGGGCGGCGCGTTCTTCCTGGATTTTCTCGATGCGCCAGTTCTGGCGGCGGTTGAGTTGGCGTTTGGCCATGTGCGGGGCGTCGGTCGATGAAGGTGCGCGAGTCTAGCACGGCCGGCCGGCGCCGCTGACCGCCTGTTTCGGCGCGCAGGCGGCAGGTAGACTGGCCTGCCGTTCCGTCTTCGTGTTCGTCATGTCCGACTCGCCGCGCTTTCGTCCGCCGATCTTGCTCGCCCTGGGTGCGCAGCTGGCGGCGCTGCTGCTGACCTGGTTGATGCTGCTGGCCGCGGCGCGCCTGCTGGGTCTGCACGTCTCGCTGCTGCAGGCGGCCGTCATCCAGGGTGCGCTTGCTGCGTTGCTGGGCGCACGGCTGGGCCTGTCGCGCTGGTGGTGGCCGATCAACCTGGCCTTCGTGCCCGCGCTGGTTGCGCTGCGTGATCACAGCCTGCCGGGATGGCTGCCGCTGGCGGCCTTCGCCGCGCTGTTATTGCTGAACTGGAACGTCTTTTTCGAGCGTGTGCCGTTGTATCTGACCGGTCGGGCGGCCGAGCGGCGCCTGGCCGAGCGCCTGGCCGGGCTGCCGGCGGACTTCCGTTTCGTCGATCTGGGCTGTGGTCTGGCCGGCAGTCTGTCGCGCCTGGCGCGGATCTATCCGCAGGCGCGCTTCGTCGGCGTGGAGACCGCGCCGCTGGCGTTCATTATCGCCTGGCTGCGCTGCCTGCCGCGGCGCAATTGCCACATCGTCCTGCGCAGCCTGTGGCGCGTCGATCTGGCGCAGTACGAGGTGGTCTACTGCTTTCTCTCGCCGGCCCCGATGCCGGCGCTGTGGCGCAAGGCCAGCGCGCAGATGCGGCCGGACGCGCTGCTGATCAGCAACAGCTTCGCGGTGCCGGACATCGAGCCCGAAGAGCGGCTGGCGGTCGACGACTGGCGGCAATCGCAGCTGCTGCTCTGGCGCCCCGGTGCGCCCCGGCCTGACGACCCGCAGACGAGCGGCTAAACTGCGCGCCACAGCCAAGGAGCCCATCATGCAGAACCCGCAGAACCTGATCTGGATCGACCTGGAAATGACCGGTCTGGACCCGGATACCGACGTCATCATCGAAATGGCCACCATCGTCACCGACAGTCAGCTCAACGTGCTGGCCGAGGGACCGGTGATCGCCGTGCATCAGAGCGACGAGGTGCTGGCACGCATGGACGAGTGGAACACCCGTCAGCACGGTGGTTCGGGCCTGACCCAGCGGGTGCGTGAGAGCCGCATCGGCACCGCCGAGGCAGAGGCCCAGACCCTGGCGTTTCTCGAACAGTGGGTACCGAAGGGCAAGTCTCCGATCTGCGGCAACAGCATCTGCCAGGATCGGCGCTTCCTCTATCGGCAGATGCCGGAGCTGGAGCGCTACTTCCACTACCGCAATCTGGACGTCTCGACACTCAAGGAGCTGGCCGCGCGCTGGGCGCCGCAGATCATGCAGGGGTTCAGCAAGAGCGGTACGCACCTGGCGCTGGATGACATCCGCGACTCCATCGCCGAGCTGCGTCATTACCGCGAGCATTTCATCAAGGTGTGATCCTGTCGGCGGCGTCCGTGCTGCCGGGGCGCCGCTATTTGCCGAGCTTGCGCAGCTCGTCGGACTCGACGATGCGCACGCCGTCGCCTTCCTCCAGCGCCAGACGCCACAGCGCGCGGGCCAGCGTACAGGCCTCGATGCCGTGGTACTTGCCCGGCAGCAGTTGCGACAGCGGCGCGGCGATCCGCTCGCTCAGGCGCAACTCCAGGCGCGGGCCGAGCAGCTGTGACGGCCGCGCGATGGTCAGCTGCGGCCAGTCCTGGGCCTCGAGCGCTGCTTCCATCTCGCCCTTGACCCGGCAGTAGAAGATCGGGCTGTCCGGGCTGGCACCCAGCGAACTGATCACCAGCAGGTGCCGCGCGCCCAGCTCGCGTGCGCGGCGGGCGAAGGCCAGCACCAGATCGAAATCGATGGCACGGAACGCTTCCTGGGTGCCAGCCTGCTTGAGCGTGCTGCCCAGGCAGCAGAACGCGGTATCGACCGGACCGTTGAGCTGTCCGAGCAGCGACTGCAACGGCCCGACCGGGTTTTCCAGGCGCGGGTGCGCCGCCAGCGGCTTGCGCGTCGGCGCCAGCACGCGTTCGACGGTGGGTTCGTTGAGCAGTCGGTCGAGCAGGTGTTCGCCGGTCAGTCCGGTGGCGCCGGCAAGCAGAATGCGCTGGGGCGTCAGATACATGGTCATGCTCCTTGGCGAATCAGTGTGAGGCGGCGCGTCGTTGCTGCAGGCTGCGCCAGTGTTCGACGACCGGCTCGGGCGCCCATATCTGGGGTTCCGATGCCTGATAGTCGTCGGCCTGCTCGCGTTCGGCAACCCTCGCCTGCGCCAGCGTGAAGGCGTGCACGATGTCGTCGGTCTGCTGCAGCGCCTCGGCGAACAGCGCGCGGCCGAAATAGGTGAAATCGCTTTCCTCCGAGCAGCCAAACGACACGCGGTCGGCGCGCGCGGCGGTCATCACCAGCCGCCTCGGGTCTTTCAGCGGTTCGATGAAGCCGCCGGAATAGCAGGCGGAGATCACCACCACCTGGTTGCGCTCGGCCAGCGGGGCGAGCAGATCGGCCAGCTCCGGCGCGCTCAAGTCGTCCAGCCCCAGGCGTGGCTGCTGCAGGATCAAGTGGTGATCGGCCGTGCCGTGGCTGGTGAGGTAGATGAACACCAGATCTTCCGGCCCGCTGCGTTCGGCCAGGATGGCGGCAGCACGCGCCAGGTTCTCGCGGGTCGCCAGCGGGCGATCGCCGAGGTGATCGCGGTGGTTGACCAGACTGATCTGTCCGCGCGCGGCGAAGCGCTCGGCTAGCAGGCGCTGCACATAGTCGGCCTCGCGCAGGAACACGCTCTGGCGACCGTCGCCGGCCAGCACCAGGCTGTACAGCTCTGCGGCGGGCGTGGAAGCCGGAACTGCGGTGAGCGCCTGGTCGAGCAGTGCGCCCTGGCGCAGCAGGCCGATTTCCAGCGGGTCCGGCAGCCGCCTGCCGTGCTCGTCGCGCACGCGGTGCCCGTTGCGCCAGCTGCCGCGCTGCACGCTGCCGTTGGCGAGGGTCAGCTGGCCGTCGCCGCTGAATTTGCCGTGTCGAAACCCGCCGCGGTAGACGCTGCCGTCGGCACGTTCCAGCACGCCGCTACCGTGGTACTGCCAGCGGCGGAATTCACCGCGATACTGGCTGCCATCGGCGCTGGCGTGGCGGCCGGCGCCGGTGAGTTCGCCGTGAACGAACTGGCCCTCCCAGACATCGCCGCCGCCATCTTCATAGCGGCCCGCGCCGTGGAAACTGTCGTCGGCGAAGCCACCGCGATAGCGTTCGCCGTCCTCGGAAAGGTAGACGCCGTCGCCGTTGAGCAAGCCATCGCGGAATTGCCCGCTGTACGAGCCGTCCGCATCGCTGCGCGTGCCGGTGCCGTCTGGCTGGCCGTTGGCGAAGCGCCCCTGATAGCGCGCACCGTCGGCATATTCGAGGACGCCTTCGCCGTGATAGAGGTCGTTCTGGAACTCGCCGCTGTAGCGGGCGCCGTCCTGGCTGAAGGTGCCCAGCCCGTGCATGCGGCCCTGGCGGAACTGGCCTGCATAGACGCCACCGGCGGCGTAGCTGAAGCGTCCCTCGCCGTGGAACAGGCCGTGTTCGAAGGCGCCTTCGTAGCGGTCGCCGTTGGCGCCGGTCCAACTGCCCTGGCCGTGCCACTGGCCTTCCTTGAACTGCCCGCGGTAGCTGCTGCCGTTGGGGTAGTCGATGCGTCCCTGCCCCTGCAGCAGGCCATTTACCAGCGTGCCGCGGTAACGCCCGCCATCGGGCAGCACGGCGTCCGGCGGCAGCAGCGGTTCGCCGTCGCCGCAGGCGGCGAGCAGGCAGGCAAGGAGCAGGGGAGTCAGGTGACGCATGCGGGCATCCAGACGACGGAACACCCGCAGTATGCCGCATCGCCTCAGACGAAGCAGAGTGCCAGCGACTGCGCGATATAGGCAGGTTTCTCCGCGCCTTCGATCTGCATCTCGGCGCGGGTCTTGAGCAGCCACTGGCCGGGGTTCTTCTCGTGGGCGTCGAGCAGCGTGGCGTGCAGGCGCACCCGCGAGCCGACCCGCACCGGCTGGATGAAGCGCAGACTGTCCAGCCCGTAGTTGACTGCCATCTTGGTGCCCTGCGGCACCACCATGAGGTCTTCCATGAGCAGCGGCAGCAGCGAGAGCGACAGGAAGCCGTGCGCGATAGTGCCGCCGAACGGCGTCTGCCTGGCCTTCTCCGGATCGACATGAATGAACTGGTGATCGCCGGTGCACTCGGCGAAGTGGTCGACGCGGCTCTGGTCAATGGTCAGCCAGTCGGAGTGGCCGAGTTCCTTGCCGATGTAGTCCTTGAGTTCATCGAGCGGTACCTGGGGCATGGGGCGGTTCCTCTGCGGGGCGTGGATGTCCTTGAAGATCAGCACGCACCCTTTGCCCGCGCAATCACCCATGACCGGGCGAATGGCGCGTCATAGCGAAGCCGCCGCTGCGTGAGGCGCGCCGTTGCGGCTTATAATCGCTGACATTTGCCGGAGGGGGCTCCCATGCTGCTGCGCGGTCTGACCTGGCTGGTGCTGTTCCAGCTGCTCGGCACGGTACTTAATGTGTTGCTGGTGCCGATGCTGCCGGGGCCGATCATCGGCCTGTTGCTGTTGTTCGCGGCGCTGCTGCTGCGCGGCAGTGCGAGCGAGTCGCTGCAGGTGGCGGCGAGCAGCCTGCTGCGTTATCTGCCGCTGCTGCTGGTGCCGCCTGCCGTCGGCGTGATGGTCTATACCGAGGCGATCCTGCAGGACTTCTGGGCGATCGTCGGTGTGCTGGTGATTTCCCTGCTGCTCTCGCTGGTGTTCACCGGCTGGTTGATGCAGGCGCTGATCCAGCGGCAGACCCGCCGGCGGGAGGACGCATGACGACGATGCTCGACTGGCATGCCGCCTGGCAGGCGCTGATCCATCACCCGCTATTCGGTGTCGGCGTCACGCTCGCCGCGTTCCAGCTGTCGTTTGCCGCCTACGAGAAGACTCGCTGGGTATTTCTGCAGCCGGTCCTGCTCTCGGCGCTGCTGGTCATCGGCGTGCTGCTGCTGTGCGGGCTCAGCTATGCCGATTACGCCGACAGCGCGCAGCTGCTGACGGTCATGCTTGGCCCGGCGACGGTGGCGCTGGCGGTGCCGTTGTATCTGAATCTGCGGCGAATCCGCGAACTGTTCGCGCCGATCGTGATCACTCTGTTGGTAGCCGGCGTCACCGCCACCGCGCTGGGCATGGCGCTGGCGTGGCTGTTCGGCGCCGAGCGGATGATCCTCATGACCCTGGCGCCGAAGTCGGTGACATCGCCCATCGCCATGCTGGTGGCCGAGCAGATCGGCGGGGTGGTCGCGCTGGCGGCCGTGTTCGTGATGATCACCGGCGTGCTCGGGGCGATCTTCGGCCCCGCGCTGCTGCGCCGCTGTGGTGTGCGCCATCCGGCGGCCCGCGGCATGGCCCTCGGCCTGACTGCCCACGCGGTGGGTACCGCCCAGGCGCTGCAGGAGAGTGACGAGTGCGGCGCCTTCGCCGCGCTGGCAATGAGCCTGATGGGCGTGATGACGGCGGTGCTGCTGCCGCTGGTGGTGACCCTGTTGCTGTGATGGAGCCTGCATGAAGCTGCCGCTGTTTCCGCTCGATACCGTGTTGTTTCCTGGCTGCACGCTGGATCTGCAGGTTTTCGAACCGCGCTACCTGGACATGCTCAGCGGCTGCTTGAAGGCCGGTCATGGGTTCGGTGTGGTGCATATTCTTGAGGGCAGTGAAGTCGGTCCGGCGCCGGCGGCGTTCGCCCGGATTGGCTGCGAGGCGCTGATCAGGGACTGGCAGCAGCAGCCCAACGGCCTGTTGGGTATTCGCGTCGAGGGCGGGCGGCGCTTCTGCGTGGAGTCTTCCGAGGTCCAGCGCGATCAGCTCAGCATTGCCCACGTACGCTGGCTCGGTGAGCTCGCCGAGCGGCCGCTGGACGACAGCCATGCCGATCTGCTGATGCTGCTGCAGGCGCTGGGTCGCCATCCGATGGTCGAAAGCCTGGGCATGGGCGGCACGCCGGCCGGGCAGCGCGATCTCGCCGCACAGCTGGCCTATCTGCTGCCGTTCCAGCCCCGGCAGAAGCTCGACCTGCTGGCGCTGGAGGCGCCGCAGGCGCAGCTCGAGCTGATCCAGTCCCTGCTGGAAGCGCTGCAGGGCGAGCTGGCCGGCTAGGAGTACCGATACATCAGCATCGCCGTTGGCAGTGCCCAGAGCGAGAAGGCGCCCAGCAGGCCGAGGCACGCCGGCAGAATCAGCCACCATGCGCGCGGCGACAGCGCCGGCAGCGGTGTGCGCCATTGCACCAGCGTCAGGCTGAGCGAACAGAACGTGGCGGCGAGCAGCGCGCCGGCCAGTACGTCGGTGCTCCAGTGCACCCCCAGATAGACCCGCGACAGTGCGATGGCGGTGGCCGGCAGCCCCGCCAGCAGCAGCCATGCCAGGCGTAGGCGTGGCGGCTGCTCGCGGCTGGCCAGCACGCCGAGGGTGAGGAACAGGGCGAACGCCGCCGAGCTGTGTCCGCTGGGGAAGCTGTAGCTGCCCAGCGGTTCGAGCAGCACTTCCGGCCGCACGCGGGCGAAAGTCGCCTTCAGCGCGCCGTTGGCCAGTGCTGTGCCGAGCAGCGTGGCGATGGCGAACAGCGCGGCGCGCCACTGGCGCAGCAACAGCAGCAGCAGGCTCAGCAGCACCGCGGCCCACAGCTGCGTGTGGAAATCGCCCAGGCGGGTGATCAGCACCATGACACGGTCCATCGGTGCGCTGCGTTCGGCCTGGATCACCGTCAGCAGCCCTTCGTCGAACTCGCGCAGGTGCGGCCAGCCAAAGAACAGTCCTAACAGGATCAGCGTGCTCAGCCCGGCGGCGACGGCGCTGACCCAGCGCTGGTGGCGGAAACTGCCGTGAATGATCGCACCGATCAGCAGTACGATCGCGCCGACAACCGCCCCCGCTTCGCCCCAGAAACCCTCGGCCAGCGGCAGGCGCAGCGCCGCACCGGCGGTCCAGCCGGGCAGCAGGTAGGCCATCGACCAGCCGGCCGCTGCCACCAGACTGACCAGCAGGAAGCGGCCGAACGGCATGTCGAGCATCCCCGCGGTCATCGGCAGCATCGGTCGCAGCGGGCCGATGAAGCGGCCGACCAGCAGGCTGGCGACGCCATAGCGGGCGAAGTAGTGTTCGGCGCGTAGCAGCCATTCGGGATGGTGGCGCAGCCCCGGCAGACGGCGGATGCCCTGGTGGTAACGGCGCCCGAGGCCGTAGGAAATCAGATCGCCGAGCAGGCCGCCGGAGAAGCCCAGCAGCAGCGTCTCGCTCAACGTCAGCGCGCCGCTGCCGGCGAGCATGGCGACGGCGAACAGCAGCACGGTACCGGGGACCAGCAACCCGACCACCGCCAGGCATTCGACGCAGGCGGCGATCAACAGCACCAGGCCGAGCCATTGCGGATGGGCGCCAAGCCAGGCGGTGAACGGGTCGAGCCACTGGCTCATGCGCGATTCCTTGTTCGGGTGAGGCCTTTTCGACCCGTCGCTGACGGCGCGGGTTTCACCGCGCGGATGATAGCGATGCCACTGCGCGCCGACGAGGCCGGCCCGTTCGCCCGACGCGGCTGTGCGGCACGGGCTGGGGTGGCTATAATCAGCCGCTTTCCCTTTCGTCAGGCCAGCAAGACCATGACCGAGTCCGTGCTCGACTACATGACCCGCCTGGGCCGCGCCGCGCGCGACGCCTCGCGGGTGCTCGCGCGCGCCAGCACCGCGCAGAAGAACCGTGCCCTGCAGGCCGCCGCCGCCGCGCTCGATGCCGCGCGTGCCGAGCTGGTCGCCGCCAATGAACTGGATCTGGCCGGCGGCCGTGCCAATGGCCTGGACGCGGCAATGCTCGACCGCCTGGCGCTCACGCCCAAGGTGATCGACAGCATGATCGAGGGCCTGCGCCAGGTCGCCGCGCTGCCCGATCCGATCGGTGAAATCCGCGACATGCGCTACATGCCCTCGGGCATCCAGGTCGGCAAGATGCGCGTGCCGCTGGGCGTGGTCGGCATCATCTACGAGTCGCGGCCCAACGTGACCATCGACGCTGCCAGCCTGTGCCTGAAGTCGGGCAACGCCACCATCTTGCGTGGCGGTTCCGAGGCCATTCATTCCAACCAGGCCATCGCTCGCTGCATCCAGCTCGGTCTGGCCGAGGCCGGCCTGCCCGCCGCTGCCGTGCAGGTGGTGGAGACCACCGACCGCGCGGCCGTCGGCGCGCTGATCGCGATGCCCGAATACGTCGACGTGATCGTGCCGCGCGGCGGCAAGGGGCTGATCGAACGCATCAGCCGCGATGCCCGAGTGCCGGTGATCAAGCACCTGGATGGCATCTGCCATGTGTATGTCGATATCGCTGCGGACGTCGACAAGGCAATCCGCGTCGCCGACAACGCCAAGACCCAGCGCTACGCGCCGTGCAATGCGATGGAGACGCTGCTGGTACACCAGGGCATCGCCGAGCGTGTGCTGCCACCGCTGGCGGCGATCTACCGCGAAAAGGGTGTCGAGCTGCGCGGTTGCGAGCGCACCCGGGCGCTGCTCGGTGGCGACGTGCTGGTGGCCAGCGAAGAAGACTGGTCCACCGAGTACAATGCGCCGATTCTGTCGATCCGCATCCTCGATTCGCTGGATGAGGCCATCGAGCACATCAATCGCTACGGCTCGCAGCACACCGATGCGATCGTCACCGAGAACTTTACCGATGCGCGGCGCTTCCTCACCGAAGTCGATTCCAGTTCGGTGATGGTCAACGCCTCGACGCGTTTCGCCGACGGCTTCGAGTACGGCCTGGGCGCGGAGATTGGCATCTCCACCGACAAGCTGCACGCCCGCGGGCCGGTCGGTCTGCACGGGCTGACCAGCGAGAAGTATGTGGTCTTCGGCGACGGTCACGTCCGCACCTGATGCGCCACGGCAGCGGCGCACGGCGCATCGGCATCCTCGGCGGTACCTTCGATCCGGTACACATCGGTCACCTGCGCGGCGCGCTGGAGGTGGCCGAGATGTTCGGTCTCGACGAGTTGCGGCTGATCCCCAATGCGCGCCCGCCGCACCGCGAAACGCCGAGCTGCTCGGCTGAGGACCGTCTGGCGATGGTCCGCCTGGCGGTGGCCGACCTGCCGCCGCTGTGCGTCGATGCCCGTGAGCTGGAGCGGGCGAAGCCGTCCTACACCATCGAGACGCTGATCTCGCTGCGTGAGGAGTTGGCGGCCGACGACCAGCTGCTGCTGATCGTCGGCTGGGATGCGTTCTGTGGGCTGCCGACCTGGCATCGCTGGGAGGAGCTGCTCGACTATTGCCACATCCTCGTGCTGCAGCGGCCGGATGCCGGCAGCGAGGCGCCGCAGGCGTTGCGCGATCTGCTGGCCGCGCGCAGTGTTTCCGATCCACAGGCACTGGCCGGCGCTGCCGGGCAGATCGCCTTCGTCTGGCAGACACCGCTGGAGGTGTCCGCCACGCAGATTCGTCAATTGCTGGCCAGCGGCAAGTCGGTGCGTTTTCTGGTGCCCGACGCCGTTCTGGCTTACATCAACGCGCACGGACTCTACCGGGCGTCGAACTGAGGTTGTTTTCACGTTATGCAAACTGAAGCTTTGGTCCAGCTGGCGGTCGCCGCGCTGGAAGATTTGAAGGCCCAGGACATCGTCACCATCGATGTGCGCGGTAAGACCAGCGTCACCGACTACATGGTGATCGCCAGCGGCGGCTCCAGTCGCCAGGTCAAGGCGCTGGCCGACAACGTGCTGGAGAAGGTCAAGGAACAGGGCGTGCGCCCGCTGGGCAGTGAAGGCCTGGAAGGCGGCGAGTGGGCCCTGCTCGACCTGGGCGACGTGGTGGTGCACGTCATGCAGGTGCCGACTCGCCAGTTCTACGATCTCGAACGCCTCTGGCAGGGCGCCGAACAGAGCCGCGCGCAGCACAGCCACGATCCGGAGTAACCCGTGCGGATCAAGCTGATCGCCGTCGGCTCGAAGATGCCGCGCTGGGTGGAGGAGGGCTGGCAGGAATATGCCCGCCGCCTGCCATCCGAGCTGCCGCTCGATCTGGTGGAGATTGCGCTCAACACCCGTGGCAAGAACGCCGATGTGGCGCGCCTGATCCGCCAGGAAGGCGAGGCGATGCTGGCCAGGGTGCAGCCGGGCGAGCGCATCGTCACGCTGGAGGTACACGGCAAGCCGTGGAGCACCGAGCAACTGGCGGCAGAGCTGGAGCGCTGGCGGCTGGATGCGCGCAACGTCAACCTCATGGTCGGCGGCCCGGAAGGGCTGGCGCCAGAGGTCTGCGCGCGCAGCGAGCAGCGCTGGTCGCTGTCGCCACTGACGCTGCCGCATCCGCTGGTGCGGATTCTGGTGGGTGAGCAGATCTATCGTGCCTGGACACTGCTGTCCGGCCACCCCTATCACAAGTAGTCCGACGACCGATCCATGCCGCAACCGATCCCCCTCAAGGACCACGAAAAGGATGCCCTGCTGGTGCGCAGTCGCGCGCTGGTCGGCATTGTCGTGGTGGTGCTGCTGATCGGTGTGCTGGTGGCGCGCATGTACTACCTGCAGGTAGTGCAGTTCGAGCACCATTCGACGCTGTCGGAAAACAACCGTGTGCACGTGCAGCCGATCCCGCCCAACCGCGGGCTGATCTTCGATCGCAACGGCCGGGTGATCGCCGACAACCGCCCGAGTTTCAGTCTGACGGTCACCCGCGAGCGCGCCGGGCAGGACTGGCGCGGCGTGCTTGACCGGGTCGTCGAGGTGCTGGAGCTGCCGGCCGAGGAGCGCGAGCTGTTCGAGAAGCGCGTATTGCAGGGGCGCCGGCCGTTCGAACCGGTGCCCATCATGTACGAGCTGTCGGAGGAGCAGATCGCCCGCATCGCGGTGAATCAGTTCCGTCTGCCCGGTATCGAGGTGTCGGCGCAGCTGGTACGGCACTATCCGCAGGGGCCGCACTTCGCCCACTCGGTCGGTTACGTCGGGCGGATCAACGAAAAGGAGCTGCAGTCGCTCGACCCGGTGAACTACAGCGGCACCCATCACATGGGCAAGACCGGCATCGAAAAATTCTACGAGGACGTGCTGCACGGCCAGGTCGGCTACGAAGAAGTCGAGACCAACGCCCGCGGCCGCGTGCTGCGCGTGCTCAAACGCACCGACCCGATTCCCGGCAAGGACCTGACGCTGACCCTTGACCTCAAACTGCAGGAGGCCGCCGAGGCCGCGCTGGGCGGCCGGCGTGGGGCGATCGTCGCGCTGCTGCCGGATACCGGTGAGGTGGTGGCGATGGTCAGTCAGCCGAGCTTCGATCCTAACCTGTTCGTCACCGGCATCAGCTTCAAGGCGTATGGCGAGCTGCGCGACTCGATCGATCGGCCGCTGTACAACCGCGTACTGCGCGGTCTCTATCCGCCCGGCTCGACGATCAAGCCGATGATGGCGATCGCCGGGCTGGATGCCGGGGTCATTACGCCGACCAGCCGGGTGTACGACCCGGGCTACTACCAGCTACCCAACGTGAAACACAAATACCGCAACTGGAATCGCGGCGGCGATGGCCCAGTGGATCTGGAAGTGGCGATCATGCGTTCCAACGACACCTACTTTTACGACATGGCGCACAAGCTGGGCGTGGATCGCATGCACGACTACATGACCCGTTTCGGCCTCGGCCAGCGCGTGGCGCTGGACATGTACGAGGAAACCGCCGGGCTGATGCCGTCGCGCGAGTGGAAGCGTGCGCGCTATCGCCAGGCCTGGTATCCCGGCGAGACGGTCATTCTCGGCATCGGCCAGGGCTACATGCAGGCCACGCCGCTGCAGCTGGCGCAGGCGACCGCGCTGATGGCCACGCGCGGCAAATGGATTCGCCCGCACCTGGCCAAGCGCATCGGCGACCAGCCGCCGGTCGATCCGAATCCGCTGCCGGACATCGAGCTGCGCGATCCGAAGTTCTGGGACTATTCGATCCGCGGCATGGAGCAGGTGCTGCACGGTGCCCGCGGCACCGCGCGCAAGGTCGGCGACAGCGCCGCCTATCGTATCGCCGGCAAGAGCGGCACGGCACAGGTGGTGGCGATCAAGCAGGGCGAGCGCTACGACAGCGGCAAGCTCAACGAGCGTCACCGCGACCACGCGCTGTTCGTCGCCTTCGCCCCGGTCCATGATCCGCAGATTGCCGTGGCGGTGATGGTGGAGAATGGCGAGTCGGGCTCGGGCGTCGCCGCGCCGGTGGCCAAACAGGTCATGGATGCCTGGCTGCTGGATGAGAATGGCCAGCTGAAGGCCGAGTACGCCGCGCCGACCACCACGGGCGCCAAAAAGCCATGAACAGCAATTTCGACCGTACCCTGTCTCGCGAAGACGTCATGCGCCGCCGCGCCAGCCTGCTGCAGCGGTTGCACATCGATGCGCAGCTGCTGTTGCTGTTGCTGCTGCTGGCCGCCGGCAGTCTGTTCATCCTCTATTCGGCCAGCGGCAAGAACTGGGATCTGCTGCTCAAGCAGGCGTCATCCTTTGGCCTGGGGCTCGGCGCCATGCTGGTCATCGCCCAGCTGGAGCCGCGCTTCATGGCGCGCTGGGTGCCGCTGGGCTACCTCGCGGTGGTGGGGTTGCTGCTGGCGGTGGAGTTCATGGGGCACACCGCGATGGGCGCTACGCGCTGGATCAACATCCCCGGGGTGATCCGCTTCCAGCCTTCGGAATTCATGAAGATCATCATGCCGATGACCATCGCCTGGTACCTGGCGGCACGCCCGCTGCCGCCGCGCTTCAAGCACACCCTGGTGAGTCTGGCGCTGATCGTGGTGCCGTTCGTGCTGATCGTGAAGCAGCCCGACCTCGGCACCGCGCTGCTGATCCTTGCCTCCGGCGCCTTCGTGCTGTTCGTCGCCGGCCTGCGCTGGAGCTGGATCATGGGCGCGGCCGCGGCCGTGGTGCCGATCGCCGTGGCGATGTGGTACTTCGTGCTGCACGATTACCAGAAGCAGCGGGTGCTGACTTTCCTCGACCCGGAGAGCGATCCGCTGGGTACCGGCTGGAACATCATCCAGTCCAAGGCCGCCATCGGCTCGGGCGGTGTATTCGGCAAAGGCTGGCTGCTGGGCACGCAATCGCACCTGGATTTTTTGCCGGAAAGCCACACGGACTTTATCATTGCGGTCCTCGCCGAGGAGTTCGGCATGGTCGGCGTCTGCTTGCTGCTGCTGGTGTATTTGCTGCTGATTACCCGCGGTCTGGTGATCACCGTGCAGGCGCAGACGTTGTTCGGCAAACTGCTGGCTGGTGCGCTGACGATGACCTTTTTCGTTTACGTCTTCGTCAATATCGGTATGGTCAGCGGGTTGCTGCCGGTGGTGGGCGTGCCGTTACCCTTCATTAGCTACGGCGGAACTTCACTGGTGACCCTGCTGTCAGGGTTCGGGGTTTTGATGTCGATCCACACCCATCGCAAGTGGATCGCCCAGGTTTGACGAGAGTGTATTTCTTGATTTCATTACGGCGTGGCTGGACGGCGCGAATCCTCTGCATGGCAGGAATCCTTGGGGCTGCGGGCGGGCAGACAGCCCTCGCCGCCGATTACCAGGGGCCGAACGTGGACGAGTTCGTCGCCGAGATGACCCGCGATTACGGTTTCGCCAGCGAGCAGCTGCTCGACCTGTTCGCCCAGGCCGAGCGCAAGCAGGCGATCCTCGATGCCATCTCGCGTCCGGCCGAGCGGGTCAAGCCATGGAAGGAGTACCGGCCGATCTTCATCACCGACTCGCGGATCGCCCAGGGCGTGGACTTCTGGCGGCAGAACGAGGAGGCGCTGGCCCGCGCCGAGCAGGTCTACGGCGTACCGGCCGAGGTGATCGTGGCGATCATCGGCGTGGAAACCTTCTACGGCCGCAATACCGGCAATTACCGGGTCATCGACGCGCTGTCGACGCTGGGCTTCGATTATCCGCCGCGCCAGCCGTTCTTCCGCCAGCAGCTCAAGGAGTTCCTCCTGCTCGCGCGTGAGGAGCAGGTCGATCCGCTCACACTCAAGGGCTCCTACGCCGGCGCGATGGGCCTGCCGCAGTTCATGCCGAGCAGCTTTCGCGCCTATGCGGTGGATTTCGACGACGACGGACGCATCGACATCTGGAACAACCCCGTGGATGCCATCGGCAGCGCGGCCAGCTACTTCAAGCAGCACGGCTGGACCAGTGGCGAGCCGGTGGTGGCACGCGCCGAGGTCGACGGCGAACGCGTCGCCGAGGGTCTGAGTCCGGGTCTCGATCCGGTGAAAAGCGTGGCCGAGCTGCGCGAGCTGGGCTGGAACGTTAATTCTCCGGTCGCCGACGATACGGCGGTCACCGCCTTCCGCCTGGAGGGTGCCGACGGCGAGGAATACTGGCTGGGGCTGCCCAACTTCTACGTCATCACCCGTTACAACCGCAGCGTGATGTACGCGATGGCCGTGCATCAGCTGTCCGAGGCGTTGGCAGCGGCGCGAGGGCAACAACCATGACGCGTACCACAGCGCTACTGGCGCTCGGTCTCGCCGGCGTGCTGCTCGCCGGCTGCTCGTCGTCGCCGACGACGCAGGCGCCCGCGCGCAAGCCAGGCATCAGTGGTCCGGGCGATTTCACCCGGCCGAGCAAGGACGGCGCGCCCTGGTGGGATGTCGACGTCTCGCAGATTCCCGATGCGACGCCGATGCCGCACTACGGGCCGGTCAAGGCCAATCCCTATACCGTGCTGGGCAAGACCTATTTCCCGATGAGCGACGGCCGCCGCTATTCCGCGGTCGGTACCGCCTCCTGGTACGGCACCAAGTTTCATGGCCAGCCGACCGCCAATGGTGAAAAGTACGACCTGTATGGCATGAGCGCGGCGCACAAGACCCTGCCGCTGCCCAGCTACGTCAAGGTCACCAATCTGGACAACGGCCGCAGCGTGACGCTGCGGGTCAACGATCGCGGGCCGTTCTACTCCGATCGGGTCATCGACCTGTCCTTCGCCGCGGCGAAGAAGCTCGGCTATGCCGAGACCGGCACGGCACGGGTCAAGGTCGAGGGAATCGACCCGCAGCAATGGTGGGCCGCACAGGGCAAGCCGGTGCCGCTGGTCATGGCGCAGGCTCAGACAGCCGCGCCCAAGCCCGCCAGCAGCACCCTGGCGCAACCCATCGAGCAGTACACGCCGCCGCCGCAACAGCATGCTGCCGCGGTCTTGCCGGTCGAGCTGGAGCGCTCGCCTGACGCGGTGCAGTCCTCGGGACTGTTCCTCCAGGTCGGTGCGTTCGCCAACCCGGACGCTGCCGAACTGCTTAAGGACAAGCTGAGCGGCGTGGTCTCCGCGCCGGTGTTCATCAGCTCGGTGGTGCACAACCAGCAGACCCTGCACCGTGTCCGTCTCGGCCCCATCGGCAGCGCCGACGAGGCGTCGCAGCTGGAGCAAAGCGTGCGCCTGGCCAATCTCGGACAGCCCCGCCGGGTGCAGGCCGATTGAGCCGCCGTCGCAGCGCGAACCCCTGTCTTACCTGAAACCAATTCGAGAAACGGATGAACATCAAGACTTGCATGCCTCGCTTCATAGTTTTCGCCTTGCTGGCGATCGTCACCACTGCCACCCCAGTGGCCTGGGCGGCTCCCGCCATCCCGTCGCCGCCGCAGCTGGCGGCCAAATCCTACATGCTGATGGACGCGGCCAGCGGCAAGGTGCTGATTGAAAGCAACAGCGACGAGCGCCTGCCGCCCGCCAGTCTGACCAAGCTGATGACCGCCTACATCGCCACGCTGGAGATCCAGAAAGGGCAGATCAGCGACAGCGACATGGTGACCGTCAGCGAGAAGGCGTGGCGCACCGGCGGTTCGCGCATGTTCATTCAGGTCAATACCCAGGTCTCGGTGGACGACCTGCTGCACGGCATCATCATCCAGTCGGGCAACGATGCCAGCGTGGCGATGGCCGAGCACATCGCCGGCAGCGAAGAAGCCTTCGCCGACATGATGAACACCACGGCGCAGCGCCTGGGCATGAGCAACACCCACTTCATGAACGCCACCGGCCTGCCGGACCCGGAGCACTACTCCTCCGCCCATGACATGGCCAAGCTGGCGCGCGCGATCATCTACCAAGACCCGGCGCACTACGCCATCTACGCGCAGAAGGAATTCTTCTGGAACAACATCAAGCAGCCCAACCGTAACCTGCTGCTGTGGCGCGACAAGACCGTCGACGGCCTGAAGACCGGCCATACCGAAGAGGCTGGCTACTGCCTGGTTGCCTCGGCCGTGCGCGATGGCATGCGCCTGATTTCGGTGGTGTTCGGCACTGACAGCGAGCAGGCGCGCGCTGCCGAAACGCAAAAGTTGCTGACCTACGGCTTCCGTTTCTTCGAGACCCGGACCTTCTACCAGAAAGGTGTCGAACTGGCTCAGCAGCAGGTCTGGAAAGGGCAGCAGAGCCAGGTCAAGGCCGGCCTCGCCGAGGACCTGACGCTGACTCTGCCGCGCGGCCAACTGGACAAGCTCCAGGCCAGCATGAGCTTCAGCGACACGCTGATTGCACCGATCAGCCAGGGCCAGGTAGTCGGCAAGGTCGAGGTCAAGCTCGGCGAGGAAGTGCTGCACAGCGCCGATCTGGTCGCGCTGGAAGCGGTAGAAGAAGGTGGGCTGTTCCGCCGTCTTTGGGATAGCATTCGCCTGTTCTTCTACAGCCTGTTCAACTGACAACGCGTCGGCACGTCAGCGCCTATCCCGCGCCGGCGTGCCTGCGGATCACGAGTCCGTCGCCATGACCGATAACCACAGCGAACCTACTGCGCCGAAAATCGAATTTCCCTGCGAGCGTTATCCGATCAAGGTGATCGGCGAGGCCGGCGAGGGCTTTCGCGAGCTGGTGCTCGAAGTCATCCAGCGCCATGCGCCGGATTGCGACGAGACCACACTGGTCACCCGTGACAGCCGCAACGGGCGCTTTCTCTCCGTGCAGGTGCTGATCACCGCCACCGGCGTCGAGCAATTGCAGGCGATCCACGTCGATTTGCGCGCCACCGGCCGCGTCCACATGGTGCTGTGATGGATGCCGAGGTGCTCGGCATCCGCGAGCTTGGGCTGATCGACTACCAGACGGCCTGGCAGGCCATGCAGCGGTTCACCAATCAGCGCGGTCCGCAAACCGGCGACGAGCTCTGGTTGCTGCAGCATCCCCCGGTGTTCACCCAGGGCCAGGCCGGCAAGGCTGAGCACGTGCTGTTTCCCGGCGACATCCCGGTGGTGCAGGTCGATCGCGGCGGTCAGGTGACCTATCACGGCCCGGGGCAGCTGGTCTGCTACCTGCTGATCGATGTCCGTCGGCGCGGTATCGGCGTACGCGCGCTGGTCAGTCATATCGAACAGAGCCTGGTCGATCTCCTCGCCAGCTACGACGTCGCCGCGCTGGCCAAACCGGATGCGCCGGGTGTATATGTCGACGGCGCCAAGATCGCCTCGCTCGGCCTGCGCATTCGCAACGGTCGCTCCTTCCACGGCCTGGCGCTGAACGTGGACATGGACCTGGAACCTTTCCGGCGCATCAATCCCTGCGGTTATGCGGGGCTGGCGATGACACAGCTGCGCGATCTGATCGGTCCGGTGGACTTCTCCGAAGTCGTCGGTCGACTGCGCACGCAACTGGCCCGGCACCTCGGATACGCGCAACAGAAGACCCTCGCGGGCGGAATCGAAAACATATGAGTACTGTTGATACGGCCGGCAAGCGCCCGGCGAAGGTTGAGGCCGGGGTCAAGCTGCGTGGCGCGGACAAGGTCGCGCGCATTCCGGTGAAGATCATCCCCACCGACGAGCTGCCGAAGAAGCCCGACTGGATCCGCGTGCGCATCCCGGTCTCGCCAGAGGTGGACCAGATCAAGAACACCCTGCGCAAGCACAAGCTGCACAGCGTCTGCGAAGAGGCCTCCTGCCCGAACCTGGGCGAGTGCTTCTCCAGCGGCACCGCGACGTTCATGATCATGGGCGATATCTGCACGCGGCGCTGTCCGTTCTGCGACGTCGGCCACGGCCGGCCCAACGCCCTGGACCCCGACGAGCCGAAGAACCTGGCCCAGGCCATCGCCGACATGCGCCTTAAGTATGTGGTGATCACCTCGGTGGACCGCGATGACCTGCGCGACGGTGGCGCTCAGCATTTTGCCGACTGTCTGCGCGAAATCCGCAAGCTGTCGCCGAACATCCAGTTGGAAACGCTGGTGCCGGACTACCGCGGGCGTATGGACATCGCCCTCGACATCACTGCCAGCGAGCCGCCGGATGTCTTCAACCACAACCTGGAAACCGTGCCGCGGCTGTACAAGTCGTCCCGTCCCGGCTCGGATTTCGAGTGGTCGCTGGATTTGCTGGAGAAGTTCAAGCAGCGCGTGCCGGGCGTGCCGACCAAGTCGGGACTGATGCTCGGCCTCGGCGAGACCGACGAGGAGGTCATCGAGGTCATGCAGCGCATGCGCGAGCATGACATCGACATGCTGACCCTCGGTCAGTATCTGCAACCGTCGCGCAGCCACCTGCCGGTGCAGCGCTTCGTCCATCCGGACACCTTCGCCTGGTTTGCCGAAGAGGGGATGAAGATGGGCTTCAAGAACATCGCTTCGGGCCCGCTGGTACGATCCTCGTACCACGCCGACCAGCAGGCGCACGCCGCCAAGGACTAATGCGCCCCGAGCCGTCCCGGCGCAACGCCGGGCGGTTCGCCCGTCTACGGCCCTCGCGCGAGTCCTCCACGCGGTTTCGCATAGTCTTCCCCGTCGCGTTCGCAACTGTTTGTGTTTCCCGTTGCGCTTGGCAAGAAAATTGCGCCATTTCGCCGCATTAGACTTTGGTCTATAGTGCCCCGCGTCTGACATCACAAGGCCGAGGGCCACCGCACATGAGTTATCCCCAGCTGAAGAACCTGCTCGATGATCTGGACGCCGCCAAGGTTGAATGCGACGCCATGAGCCGCCTCGTGGTGACACGCCTGGCGCGTCAGCACATCCCCTATCAGGCGATGCTGGGGCAGGTCGAGCTGGACGGCAAGGTGCTGTCGCCACACTTCTGGGTCGAAGCCGATGGCTGCGTGATCGATTACCGTGCCCGCCAGCGCCTCGGTGGCGATGAACGCGCGCCGCACGGTGTGGTGCCGCGCGAAGCAGTGCAGGCACATTACGCCGGCCACCAGGTGGTGATCGATCCGCTGCCGGACTACCTCTACGAAGTGGCCGTCAAGCACTGAACCCGATTGCCGAAACGCAAAAACCCTGCTCCGGCAGGGTTTTTTTGTGGCTTGAATTCGCCGGTTAGCCAGTCGATCGGTGGCCTTGAGGCTACCGCAGACATTATGGCCGGTCGCGCAAGCGCCCCAGCAGCTCCTGACTGGGATGGCCGTCCGCCGGCCAGCCCAGCTGTTGCTGGAAGCCACGGATGGCCTTGCGGGTATTGGCGCCGATGATGCCGTCCGGGGTGCCGGGATTGAAGCCCTGGCGATCCAGTCGCTCCTGCAACTCCAGCCGCTCGGAGCGACTCAGCGGCTGCTCGCCGCGCGGCCAGGAGGCTGCAATCTGGCCGCTGCCCTGGAAGCGCTCGCCGAGCAGGCCGATGGCCAGCGCATAAGCCGAGGAGTTGTTGTAGCGCAGAATGGCGCGGAAATTATCCAGCACCAGGAATGCCGGCCCGCGATGGCCGGCTGGCAGCAGTAGGCTCGCGCTGCGCTCATCGGAGCCTGTCGGCAGGCCGCGCAGGCCCAGGCGGCGCCATTCGGCGAGCGATTTGCGCAGCGCCATGTCGGCCAGCGCATAGTCGAACGGTTCCGGCAGGCGCACCTCGAAACCCCAAGGCTGGCCCTGCTGCCAGCCGGACGCCTGCAGGTAATGCGCGGCCGAGGCCAGAGCATCGGCCGGGCTGTTCCAGATGTCGCGGCGGCCGTCGCCGTCGAAATCCACCGCGTGGGTGTTGTAGGTGGTCGGAATGAACTGGGTCTGGCCCATCGCGCCGGCCCAGGAGCCACGCAGTTGTTCGAGCGGGATGTCGCCGGTCTCCAGGATCTGCAGCGCCGCGATCAGCTGGCTCTTGGCGAACTGCGGCCGGCGGCCTTCATGCGCCAGGGTGGCCAACGAGCGGATCACCGATTTGTCGCCCTGGATCTGGCCGAAGCTGCTTTCCAGCCCCCAGATCGCGACCAGTGCCTGGCGGTCCACACCATAGCGCGCCTCAATGCCCTGCAGCGTCGCGGCATGTTCGGCGAGCAGCCGCTGGCCGTTGCGCACGCGTTGGTCGGAGAGCGCGCCATCGAGGTATTGCCAGACCGGCCGGGTGAATTCGGGTTGGCTGCGATCGGCGGCTATAACGCTGGCGTCGGGCGTCACTCCGACAAATGCGCGATCGAACAGCTCCGGCGAGATGCCGGCGGCGAGCGCCTCGGTGCGAAAGGCCTCGCGCCATTCGCTGAAGCTGAGCGGCGTGGTAACGATATTCGCCGCGCTGGCCTCCGACGCGGCGATCGTCCGGGGACTGGTTCCCGAGGCGGCGCGGGCCAGTGGTTCGGCGGCGCAGGCAACGATCAGGCTCAGGCCGGCTGCGGTGACCAGCGTGCGCAACAGCAGGACGGGAACGAAGGGGTAAAACATGCACAACTCTCGGACCGTGTCGTAGGTCGCAAACCTTAACACGCTTTGCCGGGCTTGGTTTTTCAGCCTGCCAGAAGGACCGAAGCCTCCCAGTGGGAGGCTTCGCGGCGGTAGCTGCCTTTGCCTTTCTTCGGCGTTTCCTGGCGGCTGCGGAACAGCGGTTGGGCAATCAGGCGCTTGGCCTTGTTGGTGTGCTTCGTGCTCTTGCTCATGGTGTGCCCTCGTGTCGTGGGAGCAGGCGAGCGCATCATAGGCGTTGTACAAAAAATGTCCAGTGGCTGGCGAGCGGTCAGGTGAGCCCGAAGCGCTTGCCGGCGAGGCGCAGGCACAGCTGGGAAAGACCGATCCAGGGATCGCCCTCGGCTTGCCCCTTGACCTGTGCGTCGATCTGCTGCGCCTCTACCAGCAGCTGGTTCCAGGCCGTGGCGCTGTGGCGTTGCAGCGCTTTGCTCAGCAGCGGACGGCGCTTGTCCCATACAGGCGGGCGGGCTTGCGCGAACGCGCGTTCCAGCGGCGTGCCCTGGCTGTACTGCATGGCGATGTTGGCCAGCAGACGCAACTCGCGAGCCAGCGCCCAGAGAATCACCGGCGCCTCCACGCCTTCACTTCGCAGACCTTCGAGCATGTGCAACGCGTGGGCAGCCTGGCCGTGCAGTGCCGCGTCGATCAGGCCGAAGACGTCATAGCGGGCGCTGTCGGCGACAGCGGCCTGCACGGTCGCAGCACTGATCTGACCACTTTCGGCCAACAGCTTGAGCTTCTCGACCTCCTGCGCGGCAGCCAGCAGATTGCCTTCGACCCGCGCCGCGATCAGCTCGATGGCGTCCTGGTCGGCGGATAGGCCGGCCTGCGCCAGTCGCTGGCGAATCCATTGCGGCAGCTGCGTCGCCTCCACCGGCCAGATCTGCAGGAACTGGACGTCCTTGCCGTCGATCAGCGCCTTGGCCCACTTGGTCTTCTGCGTGCTGCCGTCGAGCTTGGGCAGGCTGATCAGCAATACGGTGTCGTCGGCCGGGCGGGCGAGGTATTCGAGCAGTGCTGCAGCCCCCTTGTCGCCGGGCTTGCCGTTGGCGATGCGTAGTTCGAGCAGACGCTTTTCGGCAAACAGCGAAAGACTGGCGCCGGCTTCGATCAGCTGGCTCCAATCGAAGCCGCTTTCAGCGTGGAATACCTGACGCTCGCTGAAACCTTGGGCCCGAGTTGCCGCGCGGATGGCATCGGCGGCTTCCTGGCAGAGCAGGTGCTCGTCGCCGCTGACCACGTAGACCGGGGCCAGCGGGCCTTGCAGATGCTTGGCGAGCTGCGCGGGGGCGAGTTTCATGCGGGCAGGCGCGGGGACGTCGCCGTCCCCATGGGCATTACTGGATGGGCAGTTCGATGGGCGATTGCTGCGGCTGCGCATCCTGCGCGCGCCGCGCCGCTTCGAGGGCTTCGGCTTCGGCACGTGCTCTGGTTTCGGCCTCCTGCTGCAGGCGGTCGAGTTCGTCTGGGGTGATGCGCTGGATGCGCATGACCAGTTGCTGCAGCAGCTCGCGGCGCATTTCCTGGCGCAGCTGGTCGCCTTCCTGGCTGGAGCCGATCAGGTTGTTGCTGTCGTGCACATAAACCTTCTGCACCTCGACGCGGTCCTCCAGCAGCAGGCGATCCTGCGGTCCGCGGAACTGATAGTCGAGGGTGCTGGTGAGCTCGTACTCGGCGCTGCGTGCCGAGCTGGTATAGCTGGCGGTGCGCTGGCGGGTCTGCTCGTTGGCCAGGTTGAGGCTGTACTTGGCGCCCGGATGGACGCGAACGTCGTTGCGCTCGAGCAGCGTCTCCAGCTCGCGAACGGTGTCGCCGTAGCTGTTGCGTGCCTGCAGGTCGAGCTCCTTCAGGCCGAACTCCACATCGCCGGTGCCGCGCAGCTGGAAGCCGCAGGCGCTCAATAGCAGCGTCAGGCCCAGCACTACCAGATTGCCCTTGTTCATCTTGTATCCCCATTGCAGGCCAGGCGCAGGCGCCTGGACCGGATCAGTTTGCGACGATATTGACCAGCTTGCCCGGCACCACGATGACCTTGCGGATGGTCAGGCCTTCGGTGAAACGCAGCACGTTTTCGTTATCGCGTGCGGCGGTCTCCACCTCTTCGCGGCTGGCGCTGGCCGGTACTTCGATTTGGCCGCGCAGCTTGCCGTTGACCTGCACCACCAGGGTCAGGCTGTCCTGTACCAGGGCCGACTCGTCGACCGTGGGCCACTGCGCATCGATGATCGCGCCGGTCTTGCCCAGCTGCTGCCAGAGTTCGTGGCAGATGTGCGGGGTGATCGGCGCGAGCAGCAGGGCGACGGCCTCCAGGCCTTCCTGCAGCAGGGCACGGTCCTGTTCGCTGACGGTCGACGCCTTCTCCAGTACGTTCATCAGCGTCATCACCTGAGCGATGGCGGTGTTGAACTTGTGGTGCTGGCCGACATCGGTGCTGGCCTGCTTGATCGCCAGATGAATCGCGCGGCGCACGGTCTTCTGCTCATCGTTCAGTGCGGCCACATCCAGCGCGCCCGGCAGTCCGGCGCTGACGTGCGCGTGGGCCAGACGCCAGACGCGACGCAGGAAGCGGCTGGCGCCCTCGACGCCGGAGTCGGACCACTCCAGGCTCATGTCCGGCGGCGAGGCGAACATCATGAACAGACGGCAGGTGTCGGCGCCGTAAGCATCGATCATCGCCTGTGGGTCGACGCCGTTGTTCTTCGACTTGGACATCTTCTCGGTGCCGCCGATTTCCACCGGCAGGCCGTCAGTCTTCAGCTTGGCGCCGATGACCTTGGCCTTGGCGTCACGCTCGACTTCGACGTCGGCGGGGTTGAACCAGTCCTTGCCGCCGTTTTCCAGGGTGCGGTAGTAGGTTTCGGCGACCACCATGCCCTGGGTCAGCAGGTTTTTGAACGGCTCGTTGGACGACACCAGGCCTTCGTCGCGCATCAGCTTGTGGAAGAAGCGCGCATACAACAGGTGCAGGATGGCGTGCTCGATGCCGCCGATGTACTGATCCACCGGCAGCCAGTGGTTGGCCGCTTGCGGGTCGACCATGCCCTTGTCGTAGTTCGGGCTGGCGTAGCGGGCGAAGTACCAGGACGACTCGACGAAGGTGTCCATGGTGTCGGTTTCGCGCTTGGCCGGGGCGCCGCACTTCGGGCAGTTGCACTGGTAGAACTCGGGCATCTTCGCCAGCGGGCTGCCGGCACCGTCCGGTACCACGTCTTCAGGCAGTACCACCGGCAGCTGGTCTTCCGGCACCGGCACGTCGCCGCAGCTGTCGCAATGGATGATCGGGATCGGGCAGCCCCAGTAGCGCTGGCGGCTGATGCCCCAGTCGCGCAGGCGGAACTGGGTGCGGGCCTGGCCAAGGCCTTTCTTCTGCAGCGCCACTTCGATGGCGTCGAAGGCGCCTTCGAAATCCAGGCCGTCGAAGATGCCGGAATTGATCAGCTGGCCATGCTCGCCGTAGGCGTCCTGCCAGGGGGCTGGCGTCTCGTCGCCGGCGCGGGTGCGGATTACCGGCTTGATCGGCAGGCCGTACTTGCTGGCGAACTCGAAGTCGCGCTCGTCGTGCGCCGGCACGGCCATGACCGCGCCTTCGCCGTAGTTCATCAGCACGTAGTTGGCGACCCATACCGGCAGCAGCTCGCCGGTCAGCGGGTGCTGCACACGCAGGGAAGTGGCCAGGCCCTTCTTCTCCTGGGTGGCGATGTCGGCTTCGGCGACGCCGCCGCGCTTGCATTCGTCGATGAAGGCCTGCAGTTCGGGGTTGTTCTGCGCGGCGAGAGTGGCCAGCGGATGTTCAGCGGCCACGGCCACGTAGGTGGCGCCCATCAGGGTGTCGGGGCGGGTGGTGAAGACCTTCATCGCGCCTTCGCTGCCGATGCTGGCGACATCATAGGGGAAGCTGATCTCCATGCCGCGCGACTTGCCGATCCAGTTGCGCTGCATGGTCTTGACCTGTTCCGGCCAACCGTCCAGCTCGTCGAGGCTGTTCAGCAGCTCATCGGCGTAAGCGGTGATCTTGAAGTAGTACATCGGGATTTCGCGCTTCTCGATCAGCGCGCCCGAGCGCCAGCCACGGCCGTCGATGACCTGCTCGTTGGCCAGTACGGTCTGGTCGACCGGATCCCAGTTCACCGTGCCGTTCTTGCGGTAGATCACGCCCTTTTCGAACAGCTTGGTGAACAGCCACTGCTCCCAGCGGTAGTAGTCCGGCTTGCAGGTGGTGACTTCGCGCGACCAGTCGATGGCCAGGCCCAGCGATTTCAGCTGGGTCTTCATGTAGGCGATGTTCTCGTAGGTCCACTTGGCCGGCGCGACGTTGTTCTTCATCGCGGCGTTCTCGGCCGGCATGCCGAAGGCGTCCCAGCCCATCGGCTGCAGCACGTTCTTGCCTTGCATGCGCTGGTAGCGGGCGATCACGTCGCCGATGGTGTAGTTGCGCACGTGGCCCATGTGCAGCTTGCCGCTGGGATAGGGGAACATCGACAGGCAATAGAAGGTGTCCTTGCCGGGCTGCTCACTCACTTCAAAAGATTTCTGCGCGTCCCAGTGAGACTGCGCGGCGGCTTCGATTTCGCGGGGCTGATACTGTTCGTGCATGGCTACTGGCGTTGGGAATGGGGGCTGGCTCTCCGCAAATGCACAGGCTCGGCTGGCAGGTCCGGCGGGGCGGGACAGCAGCCGCGAGGCGGTTGCAGGCGGAGGGCATGGAAGCGCCGTAGCATACATGACCCCCCGCAGCCTAGGGAAACCCGATTTGCCGCCAGTCGCGTACTGCCGTCTGTCGTCCTCGACGCCTGCGCTCAACTCTCGTCTACGCTTGGATTGGGGGCGGGAAGAAGGCGAGGTGAATCATGGGTAAAGAGCCCTCGGAAGAAAGCAGTCTCTACGGCCGCGTGCTGCGACGCCTGACACAGGCCCTGGAAGAGGCGGAGCGTAATGCGGTGGCAGGGGAAACCGGGAATACCGAGCTGGAGGTCAGGGGCCTGACACCAGCCGAATTCGAACTGATTCGTGCATATCTGCAGCGCGACGCGCAATGGCTCTCGGGCTGGCATGCGGCCGCCGAGGAGCAGGAGCTGCTGACGCGCCAGGCCCAGCGGCCGTCGTTGCGCAGCGTTTCGCGTGGGCGTCATAGCGGACATGGCAAGCATGTGCCGCTGTCGCTGCAGCAGTCGATGAGCTGCGCGCTGTGCAGTAGCGAGGTGCACTGGCCTGATGGTCCTGGGCCGGCGATCTGCCCAGTGTGCGGTTCGCAGCTGCTGCGCGCGCGTCAGCGGCTGTTTTCCTACCGACGCCATTGAGCACCGCATAGCGGCACGGGCGCCGGCCACGTAGAGTTGCCGGCGGTCGACTCGGAGATGCCGCATGCCCCTTCGTTATATCTTCAAACAGCTGATGCTGCCGCCGGGCGGCCTGCTGCTGCTGTTGCTGCTGGGCTGGTGGCTGCGCCGGCGCGCACCGCGGCTGGCGGCGCTGTGTTTCATCGGTGGCTTCGGCGGGCTCTGGCTGATGAGCCTGCCGATCGTGGCCGAGTGGACGGCGCGGGCGATCGAGCGCGAGCCGGCGCTGGAGGCGGCGCAGTGGCCGGACTTGGCGGCGCGAGCCGGCGCCATCGTGATCCTCGGCGCGGGGCGTGAACAGGCCGATCCGGCCTGGGGTGGCGATCAGCCGGGTTACATCGCGCTCGAGCGCCTGCGCTATGCGGCGCGGGTGGCGAAGGCGTCCGGCCTGCCGATTCTCGCCAGCGGCGGTCTGCACTACGGTCAGCCGCCGAGCGAAGCGGCGATCGGGGCCCAGGTGCTGCAGAAGGATTTCGGCGTGGCGACCCGTTGGCTCGAGGAGCGCAGCCGTACCACCTGGGAAAATGCTGTCTACAGCGCTCGCATGCTCAAGGCCGAAGGCATCGAGCGGGTGGTGCTGGTGACTTCCGCGGCGCACATGCCGCGTTCGCGCTGGTGCTTCGAGCAGAACGGCATCGAGGTGATCGCCGCGCCGGTGGGCTTCGTCGGGGTGCCCAACGGCCGGCCGCTGGGTGGCTGGCTGCCGGAGGTGAAGGCGTACTGGCAGAACGGCATGCTGCTCAACGAGATCGTCGGGATGGCGGTCTACCCGCTGGTGTACCGCTCGGCGAACGACTGAGCGGTAGAGGTTGTCTGGGGCGTAGGGTCGCGGTGTGCACGTTCAGCCCTCTGGTAATGGGCGTGTGCAGGATGGTGGTGGGCTGAAGCCCACCCTACAGCCTGAATGTCCTCACGCAAACTTGCGCCTGAGCAGCGCAAAGCCGAGCAGCAGCGTGCAGACTACGATCAGCGGCCACGAGCGCCAGCGCAGATAGGGCGTTAGCCCCTGCATCGGCGTGACCTCGCCGTAGAGCACCGCTTCCTCGAACTGCGGCACCTGCTCGGTGATGCGCCCGCGCGGGTCGATCAGCACGGTGATGCCGTTGTTGGTGGCGCGGATCATCCAGCGTCCGGCTTCCAGTGCGCGCATCTGCGCCATTTGCAGATGCTGCAGCGGGCCGATGGAGCGGCCGAACCAGGCATCGTTACTCACCGTCAGCAGCAGATCGCTCTGCGCGGCGAGGCCGGCGGCGAACTCCGGATATACCACTTCGTAGCAGATGTACGGGGCGATCTGCAGGCCCTTGGCCTGCAGCAGCGGCTGGCCCGGCTCGCCGCGGGCAAAATCGGACATCGGCAGGTCGAAGAAAGCGATCAGCCCGCGCAGCACCTCCTGCAGCGGCACGTACTCGCCGAACGGCACCAGCTTCTGCTTGAGGTAGGTGCCAGCGCCTGCGCCAACCGCGGTCAGGCCGTTGTAGTAGCGCATCTCGCCGGCGGCGTTGGGCTGGCGCACCGGCACACCGGTGATGAGCGCGGCGTCACGCTGCTGGCTGAAGCCCGCCATCATGTCCAGATAACCCGCGGCGTGTTCCTTGAGGATCGGTACCGCGGTTTCCGGCCAGACGATCAGGTCGGCCGGGCGGCTGCGGAAGGTCATGTCGCGATACAGCAGCAACTGCATCTCGAGCTTCTTCGGATCCCACTTCATGCTCTGGGCGACGTTGCCCTGTACCGCGGCGACGGTTAGCGGTGCGCCCTTGTCCTGCGTCCAGGCATGCCCGGCGAGCCACCAACCGGCCAACCACGGTGCGGCCAGCAGCGCCAGGGCGATCACCAACTGCGCGCGCGCTGCCAGCAGGCGCGGCAGATTCACCAGCAGTGCGGCACTCAGCGCAATGGCGAAGCTCAGCAGCCACACGCCGCCGAGCGGTGCCAGCCCGGCCAGCGGCCCGTGCAGCTGGCTGTAGCCGACATACAGCCAGGGAAAGCCAGTGAGCAGCCAACCGCGCAGCGCATCGAGCGCCAGCCATAGCGCGGCGAAGGCCAGGGCATCGGTCAGCGGCGCCTGCTCGCGGCGCAGCCCGCGCGCCCAGAGCCAGCCGAGGAGCGCGAAGAACAGCGCCAGCCCGGCGACGAAACCGAGCGTCAGCAGCCCGGCCAGCGCCGGCGAGGCGGCACCGAAGTCGTGGATACTGACGTAGACCCAACTGACGCCCGAGGCGAACAGGCCGAAGCCGTAGCACCAGCCGCGCCCCGCGGCGGCCTTGGGCGTTAATCGCCGCAGACCGAGATAGAGCAGGGCGATCGACAGCAGCGCCAGTGGCCAGAGATCGAACGGCGCCAGCGCCAGCGTGGTCAGCGCGCCGGCCGCCAGCGCCAGCAGGTTGCCCGGCCAGCCGGGACGGGTGATCCAGAGCATCGGAAACCTCGAAAGGACAATGGGGGCGGCGCGCGGCGGGCGAATGCCGCGGCACTCGCCAACCGCAGGCCTGCCGCGATCAGGCGTTCAGTCGACTGACCCGCAGCATGTGCACGCGACGGCTGTCGGCGTTCAGCACGCGGATGCGGAAACCGTCGATCTCGGTGATCTCGTTGCGTTTGGGCAGGTGGCCGAAGGTGCTCATCACCAGCCCGGCGACGGTGTCGAATTCGTCGTCCGGGAATTCGCTGCCGAAGAACTCGTTGAAGCTGTCGATCGGCGTCAGCGCCTTGACCAGGAAGTCGCCACTGGGCAGCGGACGGATGTAGCTGTCTTCCTCGACGTCGTGCTCGTCCTCGATGTCGCCGACGATCTGCTCCAGCACGTCCTCGATGGTCACCAGGCCGGCCACGCCGCCGTACTCGTCGATGACAATGGCCATGTGGTTGTGATTGGCGCGGAACTCGCGCAGCAGCACGTTGAGACGCTTGGATTCCGGGACGAAGGTCGCCGGCCGCAGCAGTTCCTTGATGTCGAAACCGTGCTGCTCTTCGCGAAGGATTAGCGGCAGCAGATCCTTGGCCAGCAGCACGCCGATGATTTCGTCGAGGCTTTCGCCAACGACCGGGTAACGCGAGTGCGCGGCCGAAATCACCGCTGGCAGGAACTCCCGGGGCGACTGATCGGCGCGGATGCTGATCACCTGCGAGCGCGGCACCATGATGTCGCGCACCTGCAGGTCGGCGACCTGGATGGCGCCTTCGACGATGGCCAGCGCCTCGTTGTCGAGCAGCTTGTTCTGATGGGCTTCGCGCAGGATATCCAGCAGGTCCTGACGCGTCTTCGGCTCATGGACAAAAGCCTGGGTGAGTTTTTCCAGCCAGGACTTCTGCCCGCTGGTCGATCGATCTTCGCTCATGGTGTGCGACTCAAGAGTCCTTGTCGGTGCCCGTCTCGGGCGAAAGTTCGGCGTAAGGGTCGGGATGGCCGAGTTCGGCCAGGAGCTGACGCTCCAGTGCTTCCATTTCCTCGGCCTCG
Source organism: Pseudomonas phenolilytica (assembly GCF_021432765.1). NCBI lineage: Bacteria > Pseudomonadati > Pseudomonadota > Gammaproteobacteria > Pseudomonadales > Pseudomonadaceae > Pseudomonas > Pseudomonas phenolilytica. Next base: position 547,537 of record NZ_CP058908.1, on the reverse strand, counting down.
GCATCCTCGATGTGGTCGTAACCGAGCAGATGCAGACAGCCGTGGATGACCAGATGCGCCCAGTGCGCGGCCAGCGGCTTGCCTTGTTCGGCGGCCTCACGCTCGACCACCGGCACGCAGATCACCAGGTCGCCGAGCAGCGGGATATCGAGCAAACCGTCCGGCACGTCGGCGGGGAACGACAGCACGTTGGTCGGGTAGTCCTTGTGCCGCCAAGTGCGGTTCAGCTCGCGGCCTTCGTCCTCGTCGACCAGACGGATGGTCAGTTCGGAGGCGCCGCTGCGCTGGCGCAGCGCCAGTTCGCACCAGCGCTGCAGTTCCGCGGTCGCCGGCACCGTACCGCTGCTGGCCAGTTGCAGATCCAGCTCGATCATGAGGCTTGTCCCGGACGACTCGCCTGGCGGTCCTCGAACGACTCGTAGGCCTCGACGATGCGCTGCACCAGCGGATGGCGTACCACGTCCTTGGGCTGGAAGTGGGTGAAGCTGATGCCGTTGACGCCCTTGAGCACCTCGATCACGTGAGCCAGGCCGCTCTTGGTGCCGCGCGGCAGGTCGACCTGGGTGATGTCGCCGGTGATCACCGCGGTGGAGCCGAAGCCGATGCGGGTCAGGAACATCTTCATCTGCTCCTGGGTGGTGTTCTGGCTTTCGTCGAGGATGATGAAACTGTTGTTCAGCGTACGGCCGCGCATGTAGGCCAGCGGAGCGATCTCGATCACCTGTTTCTCGATCAGCCGCGCCACGTTCTCGAAGCCGAGCATCTCGTAGAGCGCGTCGTACAGCGGGCGCAGGTAGGGATCGATCTTCTGCGCGAGATCGCCGGGCAGGAAGCCGAGTTTCTCGCCCGCTTCCACCGCCGGGCGCACCAGCAGGATGCGGCGAATCTGTTCGCGCTCCAGCGCGTCCACCGCAGCGGCCACCGCCAGGTACGTCTTGCCGGTACCGGCCGGGCCGATGCCGAAGTTGATGTCGTTGTCGAGGATCGCCTTGACGTAGCGCTGCTGGTTGGCGCCGCGCGGGCGGATCATGCCCTTCTTGGTGCGCAGGGCCACGCCTTGATGGGCGCTTGGGTTGGCCAGCTCTTCCAGACCCGATTCCTGCAGGTACAGATGCACCATGTCCGGCGACAGCTCGGTGGTCTTGGTTTCGCGGTACAGACGGCGCAACAGGTTCTCGGCGGACTTGGCCGCGTCGGTCGGGCCGACCAGCTCGAACTGGTTGCCGCGGTTGCGGATTTCCAGCGCGAGGCGCTGTTCGATCAGGCGCAGGTGCTCGTCGAACTGGCCGCAGAGATTGGCGAAGCGGCGGGCTTCAAAGGGTTCGAGGGTGAAGCGATGAGGTTCTATGGGTGCGTTCAAGGGCTTGTAGGTATGGCCGGACTCGGCGGATAGATGAATGGAGGATAGCGCTGCGCGCGCGATGCGAAAAGCGCAGTTGCGTGGGCGGCACGGCCCCCGCTGCGTTCACATGGGGGCGTGCGGCGCGCGACTCAAGACAGCAAAGTGCCACGCAACGAATGGGGCAGGGCGTCGTCGATGTGAACGTCGACGAACTGCCCGATCAGCCGCGGATTGTCGCAGCGGAAATTGACGATGCGGTTGTGCTCGGTGCGGCCCTGGAGCATGCCCGGGTCCTTCTTCGAGTAATCGCTGACGAGGATGCGCTGGGTAGTACCCACCATCCGCCGGCTGTTCTCGAAACCAAGCTCGTTGATGCGGTGCTGGAGTCTGGCCAGGCGCTGCTTCTTTACCTCGTCCGGGGTGTCGTCGGCCATGTCGGCGGCCGGCGTGCCCGGGCGTGCGCTGTAGACGAAGGAGTAGGAGAAGTCGAAGCCGACCTCTTCGATCAGCTTCATGGTCTGCTCGAAGTCCTTCTCGGTCTCGCCGGGGAAGCCGACGATGAAATCCGAGCTGATCAGAATGCCCGGCACCGCCGCCTTGAGCTTGCGGATGCGCGATTTGTACTCCAGCGCCGTGTGGTTGCGCTTCATCGCCGCAAGAACGCGGTCGGCGCCGGACTGCACCGGCAGGTGCAGATAGCGCACCAGCTGCGGGATGTCGGCATGGGCCTGGATGATGGCGTCGGAGAATTCCAGCGGGTGGCTGGTGGTGTAGCGAATGCGCTCGATGCCCTCGACCGCCGCCACCGCATGCAGCAGATCGGCGAAATCGTGGCCGTCGTGGCGGTAGCCGTTGACGTTCTGCCCGAGCAGGGTGACTTCTTTCACGCCGTTTTCGGTCAGGTGAATGATCTCGGCGAGCACATCGGCCATCGGCCGGCTGACTTCCTCGCCGCGGGTGTAGGGCACCACGCAGAACGAGCAGTATTTGCTGCAGCCTTCCATCACCGAGACGAAGGCGCTGGGGCCGTCGACGCGCGGCTCGGGCAGGCGGTCGAACTTCTCGATCTCGGGGAAGGAAATGTCCACTTGCGGCTGCTGGGTGGTGCGCGCGGCGTCGATCATTTCCGGCAGGCGATGCAGCGTCTGCGGGCCGAACACGACGTCGACGTAGGGCGCGCGATCACGGATCGCCGCGCCTTCCTGGCTGGCCACGCAGCCGCCGACGCCGATCACCAGCTGCGGGTTGTCTTGCTTCAGCTCGCGCCAGCGGCCCAGTTGGGAAAAGACCTTCTCCTGCGCCTTCTCGCGAATCGAGCAGGTGTTGAGCAGGATCACATCGGCTTCGGCCGGATTCTCGGTGATTTCCAGGGCCTGGTGTTCGCCCAGCAGGTCGACCATGCGCGAGCTGTCGTACTCGTTCATCTGGCAGCCGTGGGTTTCGATGAAAAGCTTGCGGGTCATGTTACGGGCCGGCGTTGTGCAAAAAATGACCGGCGATTATAGGCGCAGCGCAAGAGCGATAAAAGTATGGCGGTCAAGAAAGCCGGCCGCCGGTCAGGGGCGCAGCGGCTCGCGGCCTTCGGCGGCCTGCAGCTCCAGCAGATAGTCGCGGAAGATCTGGCCGAGCACCTGGGTGGCGATCTCCAGCTCGTCGCGGCGCATCTGCTCGGCGACCCGGTCGGCGGTGTCGAGGGCATCCTCGTCGCCGTTGACCGCGGCCATCTTGAGCACGACATAGGCTTGCACGTTGTTCGCGCGCACGCCTTCGCCGCGGAAGAACATCACGCCGAGCCGATGCTGGGCGGTCGCGTGCCCCTGCAGGGAGGCCTGCTCGAACCAGTGCAGTGCCTTGGCTAGGTCGCGCGGCGCGCGGCGGCCGTCGTAATAGAACTCGCCCAGCTCGAACGCCGCCTGCAGGTCGCCCTCGCTGGCCGCCTGCTGACACGCGCGCAGGGCTGCCGGCAACTCTTCGGGTACGGTGTTCAGCGCACAGCGCGCCGTCGCCGGAATCAGCAGCGAATTGCCACCGGCGTCAGCCAGCAGTGGCGAAAGCAGCAGACAGCCCAAAGACAGGATGCGGCCGGTGCGGGTCATGGATCGGGGCGCCTCGAGAAGCAGGGCGTTTACGGACGTGGCCGGCGCAAACGCGTCGGCGGTCACATTATGGATAAGTGACCGCGGGCTTACAAAGCCTTTCCGCCCGCCGCGACGGTTTATCCGTCGCATGTCGCCGCGACGGGCGACAAGGAGCACGCGATCGTGTGGGCGGGGAACGGTCCTGCCCACACGCGGAGGCTCACTTGAGGTTGGCGAAGGCCCGCTCGGCGGCGTCCAGGGTGATCTTCAGCTCGGCATCGCCGTGGGCGATGGAAGTGAAGCCGGCTTCAAAGGCGCTGGGCGCCAGATAGACGCCGCCCTCGAGCATCAGATGGAAGAAGCGCTTGAAGCGCTCGGCATCGCTGGCCATCACGTCGGCGAAGGTGACGATGTCGTCGGCGCCGCTGAAGTACAGGCCGAACATGCCTCCCACCTGGGTGGTGACGAACGGGACGCCGGCGGCATCGGCGCGATCCTGCAGGCCCTGCAGCATGCGGCTGGTGTAGTCGCTCAGCTCGGCGTGAAAGCCCGGGCGGCTGATCAGCTTCAGCGTGGTCAGGCCGGCGGCCATGGCCAGCGGATTACCCGACAGCGTGCCGGCCTGGTAGACCGGGCCGAGCGGCGCGACGCATTCCATGATGGCGCGCTTGCCGCCGAAGCAGCCGACCGGCATGCCGCCGCCAATGATCTTGCCGAAGGTGGACAGGTCCGGGGTTACGCCGAAGTGCGCCTGAGCGCCGCCGAGGGCGACGCGGAAACCGGTCATCACCTCGTCGAAGATCAGCACCACGCCGTGCTCGTCGCACAACCGGCGCAGGCCGTCGAGGAAGCCCGGCGCCGGCGGCACGCAGTTCATGTTACCGGCCACCGGCTCGACGATGATGCAGGCGACCTGCTCGCCCTTTTCCTTCAGCGTGGCCTCGACTTCGGCGAGGTCGTTGTAGGCCAGCGTCAAGGTGTGCTTGGCGAAATCCGCTGGCACGCCGGCGGAGCTGGGCACGCCCTGGGTCAGCGCGCCGGAGCCGGCCTTGACCAGCAGGCTGTCGGAGTGGCCGTGGTAGCAGCCCTCGAACTTGATGATCGCGTCGCGCCCGGTGTAACCACGGGCCAGACGAATCGCGCTCATGGTCGCCTCGGTGCCGGAGCTGACCATGCGCACCATCTCCATCGACGGCACGAGACTGCAGACCAGCTCGGCCATCTGGGTTTCCATGGCCGTCGGCGCACCATAGGACAGCCCGTGGTCGAGCTGGCGGCGTACCGCGTCGAGCACTTCGGGATGGCTGTGGCCAAGGATCATCGGGCCCCAGGAGCCGACGTAGTCGACATAGCGCTTGTCGTCCTCGTCGATCACATAGGCGCCTTCAGCGTGCTTGAGGAACAGCGGTGTGCCGCCGACGCTGCGAAAGGCGCGTACCGGCGAGTTGACGCCGCCGGGAATGTGGGTCTGGGCGCTGGCGAACAGGGTTTCGGAACGGGACATGCGGGGCCTCGCGAATGGCAGGGCGGGCCGGCGTGGCGCGGCTCGCCGTTGGGAATCAGGATGGGCTGAACAGTTGGCTGAACGCCTCGGCGCGACGCTGCACCTGGGCGGCGGAGTCGGCGGCGAACAGCGCGTGAATCACCGCGATCAGGCTGGCACCGGCGGCGATCAGTGGTGGCGCGGTCTGCAGGGTGATGCCGCCGATCGCGGCGATCGGCACGCCGAAGCGCTTGCGGGCCGCTTGCAGCAGTGCGACATCCGCGGCCGGCGCGCCGGGCTTGGTGTTGGAGTTGAAGAAGCGGCCGAAGGCGACGTAGCTGGCACCCTCGGCGACGGCCTGCTCGGCGAGCGGCAATTGCGCATGGCAGGTGGCGCCGATGATCGTGCGCGGACCCAGCAGCGCGCGCGCGGCGGCCAGCGAGCCGTCTTCCTGGCCCAGGTGCAGGCCGACGCCCAGCCGTGCCGCCAGCTCGGCGTCGTCGTTGATGACCAGCTGCGCGCCGTGGCGGGCGCATAGCTCGCGCAGCGCCTCGGCCTCGCGCAGGCGACGGGCCTGCTCGGCGGACTTGTCGCGATACTGCAGCAGCCGCGCGCCGCCTTTGAGTGCGGCTTCGACATAGGGCAGCAGGCGGCCGTCGGCTAGCAGCTGACTGTCGGTGATGGCGTAGAGGCCGCGAAGTCCGGTGGTGCCCGTCATGCGCAGCGCTCCTCTCAGGCCAGGTCCAGCGGCAGGCGCCGCGGAATGTACTGACCGTGGCCCGGGGCCTCGGCGTCGCGCAGGGTGCGCCAGGTGTAATCGAGCGCGGACTGCACCGCGCTGCTCAGGCCTTCGCCGAGCGCCAGACGGCCAGCGAGGGTGCTGGCCAGGGTACAGCCGGACCCGTGATAGCTGCCCGGCAGGCGCGCGCAGGTGAATTCATGGCGGCTGCCGTCGCGACTGTACAGACGGTTGTGCACTTCGCGCTCGTCGCCGTGGCCGCCGGTGATCAGCAGGTGGCGGATGTGCGGCAGCAGGCGCTCGGCGCATTCGTCGGCGCTGCCGTCGGGCAGTTCGGCGAGGATGCGTGCTTCGGGCAGGTTCGGCGTGGCGATGGTGGCGACCGGAAACAGACGTTCGCGCATGGCGTAGCCGACGTCGTCCTTGCCCAGCGCACCACCGCCGCCGGCACGCAGCACCGGGTCGCAGATCAGCGGCGCGCCGCGCAGCTTGCGCATGATTTCGAGCACGGTGTCGACCATCTCCACCGAGCCGAGCATGCCCAGCTTGACGGCGGCGATCGGCACGTCGGCGATCACCGCGTGCGCCTGGGCGAGCACCCATTCGCGGTCGAGCACGCGAAAGTCGCTGACGTCGACGGTGTCCTGCACGGTGAGCGCGGTAACGGTCGGTGCGGCATGGCAGCCCTGGGCGAGCAGGGCCTCGATATCTGCCTGCAGGCCGGCACCGCCGACAGGGTCGTGGCCGGAGAGACAGAGGACGATGGGGCGGGAAGTATGCGTTTTCATGGCCGGCGAGCTTATCACCAAACCATGCGCGCGGGGCGCGGGGCGTGCCCTCGCGGCGGTCCGCCGGGCGAGGTCGTTCTTGGTGGCGGTTTATTGTCGCAGTGCTGTGCTAGATTGTCGGCACTTCAAATCTCTCCCACCGCCGCGCCGCTATCCGAGCGCTGGGCCGGTGGTGTCCTCGATCTGCATCAGCGAGGCGACATGCGGTTCCTTCTTCTGTTGTTGCTCGCGCTGTCGCCGCTGCTGGCGGGGGCCGCCGAATTCGACGAGCACGCCCGCCGCGTGCCGCTGGGCTCGCTCATGGATATCTATGAGGATCCGCGCGGTACGGCGACTATCGAGCAGGTCAGTGCCGTCGACTTTGCTGGACAGTTTCGCCGGCACGATGCCGCCGTGTTCAATGGCGGTTACTCGCGTGCGGCCTACTGGATCCGCATCGATCTGAACTACCGGCCCACGAACCCAAGCCAGCCGCAGCGCTGGCTGCTGGAGCTGGGCTATCCACCGTTGGATCGTGTCGAGTTCTACCGTCCCGATGGCAGCGGCGGCTACCTTGCCGCGCAGCCCACTGGCGACACGCTGCCGTGGGCCAGCCGCGAGATCGGGCAGGGTAACTTCCTGTTCGAGCTGGAACTGCCGCCGAACCAGCCGCAGCGTTTCTACCTGCGGGTGCAGAGTCAGGGCTCGATCCAGGTTCCGCTGACGCTGTGGAGCATGCATGCGTATCTCGAAGAGCGGCCCGGGCACATCTATGCGCTGGGGCTGATCTATGGCGTGCTGCTGGCGATGCTGGTCTACAACCTGCTCATCTACGTCAGCATCCGTGATCGCAGCTACCTGTACTACATCCTCTATATCGCCTCGTTCGGTCTCTACCAGCTGTCGGTCAACGGCGCCGCGGTGCAGTATTTCTGGCCGGATAACCCCTGGTGGGCGAACGTCGCCACGCCATTGCTGATCGGCGCGGCCGGCCTGTTCGGTTGCCAGTTCACGCGCAGCTTCCTGCGCACGGCCGAGCACAGTCCGTGGGTCGACCGCCTGCTGTGGCTGATGATGGGGCTCGGTGCGCTGGTGATGACGCTGGCGCTGCTGACCGACTATGGGGTGTCGCTGCGCCTGGCGACGATCATGGCGTTGCTGTTTACCCTGGCGGTGTTCGCCGCGGGCATAGCGGCGTGGTGGCGCGGCATGCGCATGGCGCGCTACTTCATCTTCGCCTGGAGCGCGCTGCTGATCGGCGGTCAGATCAACACGCTGATGGTGCTGGGCTATCTGCCCAACACCTTCCTGACGATGTACGCCAGCCAGATCGGCGCGGCGCTGGAAGTGGTGTTGCTGTCCATGGCGCTGGCCGACCGCATCAATGTGCTCAAGGACGAACGCGCCAGCCTGCTCGAAGCCTCGCGCGCCGGGCTTGAACAACTCAACCGCGAGCTGGCGGAAAGCAACCGCTTCAAGGACGAATTCCTCTCCAACATCAGCCACGAGCTGCGCACGCCGATGATCGGCGTGATGGGCGCACTGGAGCTGCTGCCGGGCTCGCAGACTCCCGAAGAGCGCGACGAGTACCAGCGCATTGCCACCGAGTCGTCGCGCGACATGCTGCGCCTGGTCAACGATATCCTGCTGCTCAGCGAGCTGCGTGCCGGCAAGCTGCAGCCCGCCTGGGCGCCGTTCAGTCTGCATGAGTGGAGCCAAGCCCTGAAGCAGCGCTTCGCCGCGAAGGCCGGCGAGAAGGGATTAGCGTTTGCCGTCGAGCTGGACGGCGCGCTGCCCGATCGGTTGCTCGGCGATGCGCAGAAGCTCGCGCTGATCATCGGTCATCTGCTGGACAACGCGATCAAGTTCACCAGCGCCGGGAGCGTCACCTTGCGCGTCAGTCCGGCCGGCGAGGCTACGTTGCAACTGCCGCTGCAGTTCGAGGTGATCGACACCGGCATCGGTTTCGGGGCGGCTGCCGATGCGTCGCTGTATCAGCAGTTTCGCCAGCTGGACGCCTCGCTGACGCGCCGTTACGGCGGCCTCGGCATCGGTCTGGCGATCAGCCGGCGGCTGGCCGCGCTGCTCGATGGTCAGCTCGACCACCGGTCGCAGCCGGGCTGCGGCAGCTGTTTCCGTCTGCGCCTGGAGCTGGGTCTGCCGACATCGCACCACAGCCCGGTCGCGCCGTCCGGCTCGATTGCCTGAGACGCGGTGCTTTTGGCCGATACCGCGCCTCGGCCACGCCATCGACGTGCTTCACTTCCCGCTGAGCAAGCGCGCCTGAGGGCGCCTGCATAGAAGCGCGCTCGGCCTGTCAGCGAGCCGTGCCGTCACCGGATCGAGGAATGCACGATGAACCTGCCGCCAGCCGAAACCCATGAGGTGACCAACCAGGTGCCGCCGCTCGACGGCGCCAATCTCTATCGCATCGACCTACCGCTGCGGCAGTGGGTGCAGCGCTTCGGCGCTGGTTGGGCCGGTGCCCGGCTGGACGCCTACGGCGCGCTTGCCGGCGGACCGTTAATGACGGCGGGCTTTCTCGCCAACGAAAACCGGCCGGTGCTGCGCACACACGACCGCTACGGCCATCGCATCGATGTGGTGGAATTTCACCCGGCCTATCACGAGCTGATGCGCACGGCCATCGCCCACGGCATTCCGTCGTTGCCCTGGACCGCTCCGCAGCCCGGTGCGCAGGTGGCGCGCGCCGCGCTGATGTATCTGCACAATCAGGCCGAGGCGGGCAGCAGCTGCCCGCTGACTATGACCTACGCCAGCGTGCCGGCGCTGCGCCTGCAGCCGGATCTCGCCGAACACTGGCTGCCGAAAATCCTCGCCACCGAGTACGACCCGCGTAACCTGCCGATGGAGCAGAAGGCTGGCGTCACCATCGGCATGGCCATGACCGAAAAACAGGGCGGCACCGACGTGCGCGCCAACAGCACCCGCGCGTTTCCGGTCGGTGCCGGCGGCCCCGGCCAGCCCTACGAACTGGTCGGCCACAAGTGGTTCTGCTCGGCGCCGATGTGCGATGCCTTCCTCACCCTGGCGCAGACCGACAAGGGCCTGTCGTGCTTCCTGCTGCCGCGCCATCGCCCGGACGGCACGCGCAACCAGCTCTATATTCAGCGACTGAAGAACAAGCTCGGCAACTGGGCCAACGCCTCCAGCGAGGTGGAGTACCGCGGTGCGCTGGCCTGGATGGTCGGCGAGGACGGGCGCGGCGTGCCGACCATCATCGAGATGGTCGCCTCGACGCGCTTCGACTGCATGATCGGCTCCAGCTCGCTGATGCGACAGGCGCTGACCCAGGCCCTGCATCACTGCACCTACCGGCATGTCGGCGGGCGTGCGCTGATCGAGCAGCCGCTGATGCGCAACGTGCTGGCCGACCTCGCGCTGGAGAGCGAAGCCGCGCTGGCGCTGACGCTGCGCATGGGCCGCGCGCAGGACAATCGCCATGACGAGCGTGAAGACAAGTTTGCTCGCCTGGTCACGGCCATCGGCAAGTACTGGATCTGCAAACGCGCCCCGGAAATGATCGCCGAGGCCAGCGAATGCCTCGGCGGCGCCGGCTACGTCGAGGAAACCATCCTGCCGCGCCTGTACCGCGAAGCGCCGGTCAACTCCATCTGGGAAGGCTCCGGCAACGTGCAGTGCCTGGATGTGCTGCGTGCGATGTCGAAGGAGGCCGGTGTGCTCGACGCGCTGTTCGACGTACTCGGCGACGGCCATGGCGACGCGCGCCTGAAGTTACATATCGAGCGACTTCGCACGGCGTTGCGCGATCCCGACGATATCCAGTACCGCGCTCGCCAACTCACCGAGGATGTTGCCGTGGCCTTGCAGGCCGGGCTGTTGCTGGAGGCGGGTAACTCTGCAGTCAGTGATGCGTTTATCACCAGTCGTCTGGAGGGACGCGGGCGCGTTTATGGCACCTTGCCGAAGGGGCTCGATATCCAGGCGCTGCTAAGCCGCAGCGCCCCGTCTTTGGGGTAATTGCTCAACTTTTTGCTCAGTGATGCCGAAATGGTGGCGACGAGCGGAGGGTTGCAGCATGAGAATTACCTCAAGTGCACAGTTTGGGTTGAGTGCCGAGCGGCATTACACGGCAGGACGCGAGGTCAACGAGACACTGGAAATGCAGCGTGGCGGCCAGCGGTTGCAGATCAGTCGGCATGAGCGCAGCGAAGTGAGCAGCTCCAACCGGGCCGAAGTGCTTCTTGCCCAGGACCGTCCGGTGATCTCGTCGAAACAGCTGGAGAGCCTGGCTGACGGCCTGCCGCAAGCGGCTCCCGCCGCCACGGAGAGCGGCGCACACAGCCTGGATTTCACGCCCGACGAAGAAAGCCTGCGCAAGCTGCGTATGTTGCTGGCCGTGCTGGGTCGCGAGGTTGAAGAGATCGACGCCACCCTCGACAGGCTCTCCGCGGGCCTGGCCATGTCAGCGCCAGCGGCGCCATCTGCAGGCGGTGCCATGCCGCAGGTGGAGCCGACTGGGAATGGCGATTTTCTGAACTACCAGTACAGCGCGCAGGAATGGCGCGGCGAGTCGCTGAGCGTCAGCGCCAGCGGCACGGTCAACACCGCCGACGGCCGCACGATCCAGTACGGGCTCAGTCTCGAAATGCTCAGCGTGCACTACAGCAGCGACAGCGTTTCGATGCGTGCTGGCGCGGTATTGCAGGACCCGTTGGTGCTCAACCTCGGGGGCGGCCCGGTACGCCTGGATGCCAGCAACCGCGTCGGCTTCGACCTGGATGCCGACGGTGACCGCGACAGCCTGGCCAGTCTCGCCTCCGGCAGCGCCTTCCTGGCGCTGGACCGCAATGGCAATGGTCGTGTCGATGACGGTCGCGAGCTGTTTGGCGCCCTCTCCGGCGATGGCTTCGCCGATCTGAGCGCGTATGACGAGGACGGCAACGGCTTCATTGACGAAGGTGACAGCATCTTCGAGCAACTCCGCCTGTGGCGCCCGGACGCGCAAGGCGCGGGCGAACAGGTTGATCTGCGCTCCGCCGGAGTCGGCGCCATCGGTCTGGCGCGTGCGTATGGTGACTTCGACCTGATCGCCCAGCAGCAACTGGAAGGGCGGGTCAGGAGCACCGGGTTGTTTCTGTTCGAGAATGGCCAGGTGGGCAGTGTGCAGCAGGTCGATCTGGCCGTTTGAGCGGCTTTAGCCTCATCAGCGGGCGTCGTGAACGGCGCTTGGCTGCGTGGAATCAAGACGACGTAGTTCAGGGAGCCCGCTGGTGAAGAGCGATTTTTTATCGCTCCAGCGCCAAGCGCCACGGCTCTACCGCACGCGGCCGGCGGCTGGGGCTGGCTATCGGAGCGTGGCTGGCGCACAGTGCGCCGCAGCTGTAAGGCGGTGCTAGCAGACTCGGACCGGCCGATTTGCCGGTTACTTATGCCCCGTCTATACCAGCTTTGGGCTCTTTGTCCCGTAGGCCTGCTAGTACCTTCGTATAACAGCCAAACGAGCTGAAGACCCTAGAATAAAGCGAGCGACTACACTACGGGGTTGCAAGCGCGGCATGATTTTTTGAGGTTCCGACGGATTGAGCGGCAAAAGACATGGGCGTTTTGTCTCCGAACTTGAAGCCGCCGTCTCCATGCCTCGTCAGGCTCTAGCTAATTCTATGCAGAGCTTTCACGGACGAGCATTCGATGAGTTTCAGAGGTGAATTCATGGCAACGGATCTAAACAAGTACATTCGCAACGCGGCGTTTCTCGATAAGGTTGTCTCGGCAGAAGAGGCCGCGTCGTGGATCGAAGACGGCATGACGCTGGGTATGAGCGGTTTCACCCTGTTCGGTGAGCCCAAGGAATTCCCGCGCGCCCTGTCCGCGCGTGGCCAGAACGAGAAGTTCAAGGTCAACCTGTTCACCGGTGCCTCGATGGGTCCGGCTGCCGACCAGGCCATGGCTGAAGCCGGCATCATCAACAAGCGTATTCCGTACCAGGGCAACCCGGTGCAGCGCAAAAAGATCAACGCCGGCGAAATCCTCTACATCGATCAGCACCTGTCGCACATGGCCGAACTGATCCGCCAGGGCGTGCTGCCGCAGGTCGACTACGCGATCATCGAAGCCGCTGCCATCACCGAAGACGGCCAGATCATCCCGACCGGTTCGGTGGGCAACTCGCCGATCTTCGTCCAGACCGCCAAGCACGTGATCATCGAGCTGAACACCTCCGCTCCGCGTGAATACGAAGGCATGCACGACATCTACATCCCGGGGCCTGCCGGCGAGAACACTCGCGAAGCCATCCCGGTGTTCGACGTCAGCACCCGTATCGGCACCGTCGGCATTCCGGTCGACCCGGCCAAGGTGCGCGGCATCGTGCTGTCCAGCCAGCCGGACATCCCATCGCCGCTGTTCGAGCCGAACGAAGAAACCCAGAAGATCGCCGACAATCTGTTGGACTTCCTGCGTGCCGAAGTCAAATCCGGCCGCCTGACCAACAGCCTGGCGCCGCTGCAGTCCGGTGTGGGTTCCGTGGCCAACGCCGTGCTGAACGGCATGAAGACGTCCGAGTTCAAGGACCTGGTCGTGGCCTCCGAAGTGCTGCAGGACGGCGTATTCGACCTGATCGATGCCGGCGTGGTGAAGTTCGCTGCCGGTACCGCGTTCTCCCTGTCGAAGAAGCGCGTGGAAAACCTCGCCTCGGACATGGCCAAGTACGCCGGCAAGGTGGTGTTCCGTCCGCAGGAGATCTCCAACCACCCGGAAGTCATCCGTCGCCTGGGCATCATCTCCTTCAACACCGCGCTGGAAGTGGACATTTACGGCAACGTGAACTCCACCCACGTCAGCGGCACCCACATGATGAACGGTATCGGCGGCTCGGGTGACTTCGCCCGCAACGCCCGCATCACCATCTTCGTGACCGCCTCCACCGCGAAGAACGGCAACGTCTCGTCGGTCGTGCCGTTCGTGACTCACGTCGACCACACCAACCACGACGTCGACGTGATCATCACCGAACAGGGTTATGCCGATCTGCGTGGCCTGGCTCCGGCTGAAGCCGCCCAGCGCATCATCGCCAACTGCATGCATCCCGATTACAAGCAGCAGGCGCTGGATTACCTGGAAGAGGCCAAGGTGCGCGGCGGTCATACCCCGCACGTGCTGGAGAAGGCCTTCTCCTGGCACACCCACCTGGCCGAGCACGGCACCATGAAGCTGAACAAGTAATTGTCAGCTGAGTGACGGGACCGGCGGTCGCCCGACTTTTCGAGCGCCGTCGGAACCCTCGAAGAAACCGATGCCGGGCAGCCGGCGTCGGTTTTTTTGTGCCTGCGCGCAGGCGCCGTGGCGGTCGTCCGGCATGTACATTCGTAAAGGATTCCGGCCAAGATACTGCCATTCGCACAGACAGGACCTTGCCGCATGACTCCCGATACCCAGCGTTTCACCGTCGCCAGTTCTGCCGAGGCCGCGGTCGATCACCTGGCCGAGCTTCACCAGCGCGCCACGGCTGCGCTCAACCGGGCACTCAAGCGCTACGTCGCCGACCGCACCGAGCCGAGCGCGGAAGAACGCGATCTGTTCCGCTACCCGGAGCTGCGTCTGACCTACGAATGCCACGGCGAGGTGCCGGCTTCCACTCGCGCCTACGCCAAGGTGCAGGCGCCCGGCGTCTACAGCGTCACCGTGACCCATCCGGCGGCGTTCCGCGCCTACCTGCTCGACCAGCTGCGGCCGTTGATGCACGACTTCAACGTCAAGATCGAGGTCGGCATCAGCGAGCGCAACATTCCCTATCCGTACGTCATCGAACAGGGCGACGAGCTGGCCGGCAGCGGCGTGACCGCGGCCGAGCTGGCGCGGGTATTTCCCAGCACCGATCTGTCGGCGGCGACCGACGACATCGCCGACGGCCTCTACGACTGGGAGCATGCCGATCCGTATCCGCTGGCGCTGTTCGACGGCGCGCGGGTGGATTTCTCCCTGCGTCGGCTGGTGCACTACACCGGCAGCGACTGGCGCCACGTGCAACCATGGATCCTGCTGACCAACTATCACCGCTACGTCGACCAGTTCATCCGCCACGGCCTCGACATGCTGCGCGACGACACCCGCTTCGTGCGCATGGTGCTGCCGGGCAACGTGGTCATCGAGCGCGGCATGGAGGAGGGTGAGGCGCAGGCGATCATCGGCGGCGTGCTCTGGCACCGTTACCAGATGCCGGCCTACCACCTGATCGCCGAAGACGGCCACGGCGTCACCCTGATCAACATCGGTGTCGGCCCGTCCAACGCCAAGAACATCACCGATCACCTGGCGGTGCTGCGTCCGCACTGCTGGCTGATGATCGGCCACTGCGGCGGGCTGCGGCAGTCGCAATCCATTGGCGACTACGTGCTGGCGCACGCCTACATGCGCCGCGATGGCATCCTCGACCGCGTGTTGCCGCCGCACATCCCGTTGCCGGCGCTGGCCGAGGTGCAGCAGGCGCTGCAGGAAGCGGCGGCGCAGATCACCGGCGAGAAGGGCGAGGCGCTGAAAAAACGCCTGCGCACCGGCACCGTGCTGACTTACGACGACCGCAACTGGGAGCTGCGTTGGGCGCAGGAGCGGCCGCTGATCAACCTGTCGCGCGCGGTGGCGGTGGACATGGAAAGCGGCACCATCGCCGCCCAGGGCTATCGCCTGCGGGTGCCCTACGGCACGTTGCTCTGCGTGTCGGACAAACCGCTGCACAGCGAGATCAAGCTGCCTGGCTCGGCCAATGCGTTCTACGAGCGTGCCGTGAGCCAGCACCTGAAGATCGGCATCACCGCGCTGGACCTGCTGCGCAGCCAGCAGCACTCGCTGCATTCGCGCAAGCTGCGCAGCTTCGACGAACCGCCGTTCCGCTGAACCGTGCGCCGAGGCGGGAATGGACGATACTGAAGATCGTCGCATTCCTGCTTCAGCCATCGGAGGTTCACATGGAACAGTCGATTCACGCCTTCCACAACCTGTTCGAGCAGTTGGGCCTGCCCAACGACGATGCCTCGATCCGGCGCTTCATCGACACGCACGCGCCGTTGCCGGAGAGCATGCGCCTGGCCGACGCGCCGTTCTGGAACCCCGCCCAGGCGGCTTTTCTGCGTGATGAGCTGCTCGAGGATGCCGACTGGGCCGAGGTGGTCGACCGGCTCAGCCTGGCACTGCGCCGCGCCAGCGCCTGAGGCCGCTCAAGGGTGCAGGTTGCGCACCATGTACAGCGCCGGAATCGGGTAGCTGGCGAGGTTGTCGGCCTGCTGCGGTTCCAGCCCGTCGTGGGCGCGATAGCCCTGACGCGACCAGAATTCGGCGGAGTCCTGTACCGAGACCAGCGCCGAGTAACGCAGCCGGGCGGCCTGCGCCTGCTGCAGATTGCGTCGCACCAGCGCCGGGCCGATGCCGCGGCCGCCGGCGCGGCGCGCCACGGCGAGGTCGTGCAGGTACAGGCAGTCGGCCTCGGCATGTGGCTCGAACTCACCGTCCAGCGGGGTGATCCTGCCGAGTCGCGACTGGTAGGCGAACAGGTAGGCACACACGCCCTCGGCGTCTTCGGCAACCCAGGCCAGCTCCGGACAGGCTGCCAGCCGTGAACGGATCACCGCCTCGTCTTCCAGCACCGCGGCGGCATAAGACTCTTCCTGGATCGCCAGGACGGCAGGGATATCGCGCTCCTGCATCGCTCTCAACTGATACATCTCGACTACGCTCAAACACCGCGAAACGCCGTGCGGCCCGGCAAAAGGCCGCGATCATAGCGCAAAAGTCCGGCGTTTCGGCCGTCAGGCGACCGCCAGCGGCGCGCCGGTCGAATTCCGCCTGCGCGCGGAGGCCGAGGCAGGCATAATGCTTAGCCTGCTAACAGCTGTTCGGAAGTTGCCTTGAACGATGGTCGTCACCCGCTCTACGGGGTTCTGCTGATTCTGCTCTCGGGCCTGCTGCTGGCCAGCCATGACGGCCTGGCCAAGCACCTGTCCGGGCTGTACCCGGTGTTCTTGGTGATCTGGGCGCGCTACATCGCGCAGACCGTGCTGATGACGCTGCTGTTCGTGCCGCGCATGGGGCCGCGCGTGCTGCGCACCCGGCGGCCCGGGGCGCAGTTGCTGCGCGGGCTGAGCCTGGTTGGCGTCAGCCTGCTGTTCATCAACGGCCTGCACTACATCCCGCTGGCCGAGGCCACCGCGGTGATCTTCCTCACGCCGGTGCTGGTCACCATCGCCTCGGCGCTGCTCGGCGAGCGGATCGGCCGCAGCCAGTGGATCGCCCTCGGCTTCGGCCTGCTCGGCGTGCTGATCATCGTGCGACCGGGCTCGGCGCTGTTCACGCCGGCCGCGCTGCTGCCGCTTGGTGCCGCACTGTCGTTCACGCTCTACCAGCAGGTGACCCGTCGCCTCGCCGGCACGGAGCATCCGGTCACCAGCAACTACCTCACCAGCCTGGTCGGCTGCGTGGTGCTGAGCGGGCTGGTGCTGTTCAACTGGCGCACGCCGACCCTGCACGACGCCGCGCTGATGGCCGCGCTCGGCGGCATGGCGATGCTCGGCCACCTGCTGCTGACCCAGGCGTTCCGCTACGCCAGCGCCGCGATGCTGGCGCCGTTCACCTATGGACAGATCGTCTTCGCCGGCATCGTCGGCTTCTTCGCCTTCGGCCATGCACCGGACGGCGGCGCGCTGCTGGGCATGGCGATCATCATCGCCAGCGGGCTGGGCATGGCCTACGTACAACGGCGGCGGGTGCCGGCCTGAGCGTTCGTTCGCGGCGTCGGCGAGCGGTTTTCCCGCGGGGTTCAGCGAATGTGTCGTTTGACCCCGCGGACAGCTTCCAACA
Organism: Pseudomonas phenolilytica; assembly: GCF_021432765.1. Taxonomy (NCBI): domain Bacteria; kingdom Pseudomonadati; phylum Pseudomonadota; class Gammaproteobacteria; order Pseudomonadales; family Pseudomonadaceae; genus Pseudomonas; species Pseudomonas phenolilytica. The sequence continues at coordinate 530,298 of NZ_CP058908.1, read as the reverse complement.
AGGTGTTTCGACAGGGGCAACCCGACCCCTTTGCGTGCTGTTTGACCAGGTGACCAACAATGCTACGAATCTCGCACCACGATCTGCGCAAGAACTTCCGCCAGCTGCTCGCGGCTGACCGCTGCTTCCACACCGCCTCGGTGTTCGACCCGATGTCGGCGCGCATCGCCGCCGACCTCGGCTTCGAGGTGGGCATCCTCGGCGGCTCGGTGGCGTCGCTGCAGGTGCTCGCGGCCCCGGACTTCAACCTCATCACCCTCAGCGAGTTTGTCGAGCAGGCCACGCGCATCTGCCGGGTCGCCCAGTTGCCGGTGCTGGCCGACGCCGACCACGGCTATGGCAACGCGCTCAACGTCATGCGCACGGTGACCGACCTGGAACGTGCCGGCATCTCCGCCCTCACCATCGAGGACACCCTTCTGCCGGCCAAATTCGGCCGCAAGTCCACCGACCTGATCGGCATGTTCGAGGCGGTCGGCAAGATCCGCGCGGCGCTGGAGGCGCGGATCGATCCGCAGATGGCCATCATCGCCCGCACCAACGCCGGCGTGATCGGTTTCGAGGAAGTGATTGCCCGTGCCCAGGCCTACGAGAAGGCCGGCGCCGACGCGATCTGTCTGGTCGGCATCGAGGACTTCGACCACCTGCAAAGCATCGCCAGCCAGTTGACCCGGCCGTTGATGCTGGTCACCTACGGCAACCCCAACCTGCGTGACAACGCGCGCCTGGCCGCGCTCGGCGTGCGCATCGTGGTCAACGGCCACGCCGCCTACTTCGCCGCGATCAAGGCCACCTACGACTGCCTGCGCGAGCAGCGTCAGATCGATGCGCTGGACCTCAACGCCTCGCAGCTGTCGGTCAAGTACTCGACCGCCGACGAATACGTGGTCTGGGCCGAGGAGTACATGCAGGTCAAGGAATGAGCCGCGCTCAGAACAGCCGGCGCTCGGCGCGCAGGGTCAGCAGGCCGTCGCAGCGCGGATTGCGCCCGGAATAGGCGCCACACTCGGTGCGCTCCAGATTCGAATCGCTGTAGGAGAGATCGAACTGCAGGCCGAGCCAGGGTCGCGACAGGTTGAGCGACCAGTCGCTGAACAGGCTGAGGCTGCCGTCGGCGAACCGGCGCGGCGTGGCCAGCGCGTGGCTGGAGTAGCTCAGGCGCACCCCGACACCGAATGGCGTCACCCGGCCCAGATCGAGATACAGCGTGCTGTCGCGGCGCTCGGCCGTGCTGTTCAGCGCCGCGCCGAGGCTGCGGCTGCCCAGCGTGAGGCCGCCGTAATACTGCAGACGCCCCCAGTCGTCGCTCTCGGGGAAGCTGTAGCGCATCAGGCCGAGTTCGTAGCCGAGCTGGCCGTCCACGGCGTGCTGCAGATAGCCGAGGTAGGAATTGACCTCCAGCTGGCGGCCCTCGCTGAGGCCGACGCTCGGCGTCCACTGGCCGACATACAGGCCGCTGGCGTGGCTGAGGTCGAGGCCGCCGTGGAACGCGCCGCTCGCGCCCGGCTGCACCAGGCCCTGGGCCATGCTGCGCGCGGGTTCGGTGCCGAGCCTGAGATCGAACGCGCCGAGATCGCGCTCGAGCGTGCCTGGCTGACCGGCGCAGCCCGTCATCAGCAGCAGGCCGGTGAGGAGTGGAGTGAAGCGGTACATGGGCTTTGACGCAGATTTTCCAACCGGCGCAGGATAGGCGCTGGCGACGCGGCGGCGGCACCATCCGTCGGCCGCGCGGCAGTCATCGACCGGCGGTCGTGCCGGTGGTGAGCACCGTCGCCGGGCGGGCGTCAAAACTCAGAGCAGCAACCGCGCGCTGCGGGAGGTGATCATGGCAACAGGTTGGGCCGGCGACGGCGCCGTCCAGGAGCAGATCGACAGCACCATCGAGGACGCGGTGCAGCGTGCACGCAGCAAACTGGCGCGTGGCGAAAGCCTGAAACACTGTGAGGAATGCGGCGTGGCGATACCCGAGGCACGCCGCCAGGCCGTGCCCGGCGTGCGTCTGTGCATTGCCTGCCAGGCCGAGGCGGACAAGCAGGAAGCCGCCTTCAGCGGCTACAACCGTCGAGGCAGCAAGGACAGTCAGCTGCGCTGATCGAGCGGCACGTGGTCACGGCGCGCGGCGTGCCGTATCGAGGATCAGTTGCATGAGCGTCAGGTCCAGCCAGCGGCCGAACTTACAGCCGACCTGGCGCATCTGCCCGACATGGATGAACCCCAGCTGCTGGTGCATGTGCACCGAGGCGCGATTCTCGCTTTCGATGGCGCCGACCACCACGTGCTGCCCGGCGCGGCGGGCGCGTTCGATCAGCTCGCGCATCAAGCCGCGACCGATGCCGCCACCGCGCTGGCCATCGCGCACGTAGACCGAATGCTCGACGGTGTGGCGAAACCCCTCGTGCGGCCGCCACGGGCCGTAGCTGGCATACCCGACCACCTGCTGGGCATCGTCCAGCGCCACCAGCACCGGATGACCCTGTGCCTCTCGCTCGGCGAACCAGGCCTGGCGGTCGGCCAGATCGACCGGCGTGTCGTTCCAGATCGCCGTGCTGTTCAGCACGGCGTCGTTGTAGATGAAGAGGATGCCTTCCAGATCGGTTTCACGGGCGTCGCGTATCAGCACGTTGCAGTCCTTGGGAAATGGGCCGGAGAACACATTGACCAGTCTCTCAGACAATTGGTTGAGCGATGGCGACACGCTGCGCTGCGCTGCGGAAAAAAGGCGCGGCCGTCCGCGCGGCGCGAACGGCGCTCCAGGCACGGGGCGTCACGGCTGTCTGGAGCCGCTGAGCCGGGCGAAGAAGCGCTGCTTGGCCCATTCCGAACAGGCCGCGTAAAGCAGCGTGATCAGCAGCACCGCGATAAGCACCGTGGCCGGCAGCGGTTGCAGGGCGAACCAGCCGCCCACCGGCGTATAGGGCAGCAGCACGGTCAGCAGCGCGATGAGCAGCGAGCTGGCCAGCAGGAAGCGGCCCGGGCGGCTGCGGTAGAACGGTTTGTGCGTGCGCACGACGAAGATGATCACCAGCTCGGTGATCAGCGACTCGACGAACCAGCCGCTGCGAAACAGCTCCGGCTGCTCGCCCACCAGATACAGCAGCAGGCCGAAGGTCAGCAGATCGAAGGCCGAGCTGATCAGCCCGAACAGGATCATGAAGCGCCTCACCTCGCCGATGTCCCAGCGGTGCGGCGTGCGCGACCAGTCGGCATCGACACGGTCGCCGGCGATGCCGATGGCCGGGATGTCGGAGAGGAAATTGTTCAGCAGGATCTGCTTGGCCAGCAGCGGCAGGAACGGCAGGAAGAACGACGCCACAGCCATGCTGATCATGTTGCCGAAGTTGGCGCTGGTGGTCAGGTAGATGTACTTGAGCGTGTTGGCGAAGGTGCGCCGGCCTTCGTCGATGCCCTGGCGGACCAGCGCCAGTTCGTGGCGCAGCAGCACGAAGTCGGCGGCCTCCTTGGCCACATCCACCGCGGTGTCCACGGAAATGCCGATATCCGCCGCATGCAGCGCCGGCGCGTCGTTGATCCCGTCGCCAAGAAAGCCCACCACATGGCCGGTCTTCTGCAGCGCGCGGATGATGCGCTCCTTCTGGTTGGGATCGACCTCGGCGAACAAGCTGATGCGCGGCGCCAGGTTGATCAGCGCCTCGTCGCGCATCTGCCCCAGCTCGCTGCCGGTGATGACGCGTTCGACCGGGATGCCGACGCTCTCGGCGACCTGCCGGGCGATCAGGCGGTTGTCGCCGCTGATGATCTTCACCGCCACGCCCAGCTCGCGCAGTGCGTCCAGCTCTTCGCGCACGCCTGGCTCGGGCGGATCGAAGAACAACAGGAAGCCGGCGAAGGTCAGGCCCTGTTCGTCATCGGCGCTGCAGTTCGGCTGCTCGAGCCAGCGGTAGGCGATACCCAGCACGCGGTAGCCGGCTGCGCTCCAGGTGGCGAAGCGTTCGCCAAGCGCTGCGCGCAGCGGCGCGCTCAGCGGCAGCACGGCATCGCCCTGCTGCACGGACTGCGATGCCTGCAGAATGGTTTCCAGCGCGCCCTTGCAGATCAGCCGGGGCGCGGCCTGCCCGGCCTCGCGCACCAGTACGCTCAAGCGCTTGCGGGTGAAGTCGTAGGGCACCTCGTCGAGCTTTTCGGCACCGGCCGGCGCCTGTGGCAGGCCGCGGGCATGTTCGCAGATCGCCTCGTCCAGCGGATTGCGCAACCCGGTCTGCAGCGCGGCGTTGAGCCAGGCCAGGCGCAGCACCGCAGCGCTGGCCTGGCCGTCGGCGTCGACCGCGCCGTCGAGCGCCACCACGCCGCGGGTCAGGGTGCCGGTCTTGTCGGTGCACAGGGTGTCCATCGCGCCGAGGTTCTCGATCGCATTGAGGTGGCGCACGATCACCCCGCGCGCGGCCATCCGCCGGGCGCCAGCCGAGAGGGTCGCGCTGAGAATCGCCGGCAGCAGCTCGGGCGACAGCCCGACGGCCAGCGCGATGGCGAACATCAGCGTGTCCAGCGGCGGGCGGTCGAGGAACAGGTTGAGGCCGAGCACCGCCGTGATCATCACCAGCATGACCCGCAACAGCAGCGCGCCGAAATGGCGCAGGCCGCGCTCGAACTCGGTTTCCGGCGGGCGCAGCACCAGCGAGCGCTCGATATGTCCCAGCTCGGTGTGCATGCCGCAGTTCACCGCCAGCAGGCGTGCCGTGCCGCTGCGCAGCGAGGTGCCGCGGAACAGGCAGTTGTCGCGCTGGGCGAGGCCGGCGGCGGCCTCCACCTGACCGGCCTGTTTGTGGACCGGAAAGGTTTCGCCGGTCAGCAGCGCCTGATTGACGAAGCAATCGCGCGCCTCGACCAGCCGGCCATCGGCGGGGATCAGGCTGCCGGCGGAGAGTTCGACGATGTCGCCGGGGACGACTTCGCTGGCTGGCAGGTTCTGCAGGCGGCCGTCGCGCCAGACGTCGGCGCGACTGGCCACCTGCTTGCGCAGACGCTCGATCGCCCGGTTCGAGCGGATTTCGTGCAGGCTGCCGACCAGCGCACTGGCCAGCACGATGCTCAGCACGATCAGCGCGTCCAGCCAGTCGTGCGCCGCCAGCGCCACCAGCGCGCCGATCAGCAGGATCAGCACCAGCGGACTGGACAGCTGGCTCACCAGCGAGGCGCCGATCTGCCGCGCCAGGCTCGGCCGGTACGTGCGCCGCACGGATGGCTGGCGCATCGCCGCTGCCGCGCTGACAAGCCCGTCTGGGCCGCTCTGCAGCTCGGCGTACAGCGCCTCCAGCGGCACGCTCCAGTAATCCGTCACGGTCGCCTCGGCCGCGTCTGCCGGGCTGCCGTGCAGCGCGTGGCGGGTGAGCCAGAAGCCGGGCAGCATCGGCAGCCAGAAGCTCAGCACGCGAAACAGCAAGGTTGCCGATAGCCCCGCCGCCAGTGGCACGCCGACCCAGCTGAGGGTGGCCACTGCCGCGGCCTCGAACGCGCCGAGGCCGCCCGGCACGATGCCGACGCTACGCAGCACGCTAGCCAGCATGAAGCTGGCGAAGATGCCGGCGAACGGCGCACTGTGCCCCACTGCGTGCAGCAGCGCCCACAGGGTCAGGGCATCGAACAGTACGATGGCCAGCGAGTAGCCGCTTGCCTTCAACAACAGGCGCGGGTCACGGGTCAGGCGCGGCTGCGCGGCAAACACCATCGCCAGCAATCGCTGCATCCAGCGCACCCGTTGCAGGCGTCCGACCAGGCGGCTCTGCGGCAGTCCGGCCATCAGCGGCGCGGCGACGGCCATCAGGCAGCAGAACAGCATGAACACGATGCTGGTCGAGATCACGGCCAGGCTCCCATGACCATTGCCGATCGCAATGACAAGCGCGGCGGCCAAGGCCAGCAGATAAGCGGCGAAGTAGCCCGAAAGGCTGATGATGAAGCAGCTGGAAACCTGTGACAGGCCGATGCCGCGGCGCTGCAGCAGCGCGCCCACTGCTACCGCGCCGCTGAAACCGGACGATGGCAGCGCCTGGTCGATGAACAGCTTGCTCAGGCTGAGCTTGGTGGCGTCCCACAGCGGCAGCGCGGCGCCGGCGGCGCTGAGGACCATGCGGTACAGCAGACCCTGGGCCAGGTAGGTCGCACACTGCAGGGCAATAGCGACGAGCAGCCAGCCGGGCTCGGCCTGACGAAAAATCGCCGCGAAATGGCTGGCATCCGACAGCTGCAAGACGCCGAGTACCAGCGCGCCCAGCAGCGCCGCGCCCAGCAGCCAGGACAGCCAGACCAGCGGCTTGGCATTCTCGGGTGGCTCGTGAAAGCCGGGCGCTTCGGGCATGCGTTAGATCCTGATGTGGATTGAGCCGGTGACGATGTTCCGCCTGGCCGTGCGCTGCGGCATTGACACTGATCAGGCGTCTCCCGCGCACCTCTTCAGCAATGCTAGATGGCGGTCACGCCCTGCACACGCTCGTTCATGCGTCCGGCGTGTGGCTTCGCACTGCGGGCCGCTTGCAGCCGCGGGCAGCGACTTCTAGCATGGCCGGCCCCTATCGGACCGAATCGTCATGCCTCGTCCCCCGCGTCCCCGTGCGCCCCATTCGCCGGCGCGCGCTGCCCGACCCGCCGCGCCGCGCCGTGTCGCCAAGGCGCCGCCGGCCGAGCCGCGCCTGCTGCTGCTGAACAAGCCATTCGACGTGCTGACCCAGTTCGCCGATGCCGATGGGCGTGCCACGCTGAAGGATTTCGTCGACGTGCCCGGCGTCTATCCCGCCGGGCGCCTCGATCGCGACAGCGAGGGCCTGCTGCTGCTGACCAACGACGGCCGCCTGCAGGCGCGCATTGCCGATCCCAGGCACAAGCTGCCCAAGACCTACTGGGTGCAAGTAGAGGGAGAGGTCAGCGAAGAGCAGCTGGAACGCTTGCGCAGGGGCGTCGAGCTGAACGATGGCCTGACGTTGCCGGCCGAGGCACGGCAGCTGGATGAACCCGAGCTGTGGCCACGCAACCCGCCGGTGCGCTTTCGCAAGAGCGTACCCACCGCCTGGCTGGAACTGGTGATCCGCGAGGGGCGCAACCGTCAGGTGCGACGCATGACGGCGGCGGTCGGGCTGCCAACGTTGCGGCTGGTGCGCGTGCGCATCGGACCGTGGTCGTTCGATGGGCTGCAGCCCGGCGAATGGCGGGAAGTGCCGGCGCGGCTGTAGCGCACCGGCTGCGGCGTCAGTAGTAGGACTTGATCACGTCGATGCCCTTGCCCAGCACCTCGCGCCAGGCTTGCAGGTCTTCCTTGCGAGCCGCCTCGTCGTGCTCGCCGACCGTGCGCAGCAGCGCCGCCAGCCAGAGATCGTACAGCTCGGGGCGAATGTCGAAGCCGCTGCGCGAATGGCTCTGGCCGAGCGCCTTGAGCTTGGTGTCCGGCATGCCGCGGGCGAACAGCACCAGATTGAGGATGCCGGCACGCAGCAGATGCTTCTGCGCGGCCATGTCGGTCTGCACGAACTTCTCGCGCACCATCGGCGAGCTGGCGAGGAAGTTGACGTAGAAATCGTCGAAGAAGCTTGCGCTGGCGCAGCAGCGACCATAGCTCTGCATAACCCGATCAGTGGGTTTCATGGCTTTTCCTTGGCAAATAGCGACCCGGACCGCATCGACATGACGCGGCCGCAGGTTCGGATGGGGAGGGCGATCAGATGCCTTCGAGGCTACCGATCACCAGGGTCTTGATGACGAAACCGAGTACGCCCAGCCCGAGCGCGCCGAACAGCACCAGCGTGCCGTAGCGTCCGGCCTTCGACTTTTTGGCGAGATCCCAGACGATGAAGGCCATGAAGGCCACCAGGCCACCGACCAGGATGATCATCATCCATTCTTCGAAAACAGCTGGATCCATCGAATCCTCCGCATGACTAGGTCTGAAAACAGACGACGAGAGCTATGACAGCGGCAGGCGGATAGTTGTCGAGCGGGGCTCTTATTGGATTGCGTGCGGGGCATAGCAAGGCGGCGCGGATTATACGCAATCACCTCGGCCGGTGGGGCGCGGGTTCGTGAGCGGTGTCTCAGCCGCGCAGGTGCTCCAGCGGCAGTTCGGTGCTGGAGGCCACCTGGCGCAGTACGAAGCTCGAACGCACGCTCGACACACCTTCGATGCGCGTCAGCGTGCCGAGCAGGAATTGCTGGTAATGCTCCATGTCCGGCACCACCACCTTGAGCTGGTAGTCGGCATCCATCCCGGTGACCAGGCTGCATTCGAGCACTTGTGGGCACTTGCCGATCACGCCCTCGAAGTGCTCGAAGCGTTCCGGGGTGTGCCGATCCATGCCGATCAGCACGTAGGCGGTGAGCGTCAGACCGAGCTTCTTGCGGTCGAGCAGGGCGACCTGGCGGGCGATGTAGCCGTCGTCCTCGAGCTGCTTGACCCGCCGTGAACAGGGCGAGGGCGACAGGCCGATGCGTTCGGCCAGCTCTTGGTTGGAGATGCGCGCGTCGTGCTGCAGCTCGGCGAGGATGCGCAGGTCGTAACGATCGAGTTTGCTCATTTTTGCTGTCGCCAACTGTGATATTGCGCCAAAGGATGATCCAGTTGAAGTTCGTTGCGCAAGAGGGGCTTATTTGAGCAATCTTCGCAAGCATCTTTCGCCGCAGGGCGCGTAACCTGATCACAACTTCCGCTCCCGGCAGTAACGGTACCGGTCAACCGGCTGGTGCATCCCCGCTGCGCTTACCCTGCGTAGCGGTCCGGGACCCCACCGCCCACAAGGCGCTGGATGAAGATGCCGTTACCATCGGCCCGCCAGATGATCAGAGACCACGCTTCGGCGTGGTCTTTTTTTTGCCCGCTAACGTGCCTCGGGCTTCACCACTTCCTGTGGATCGGCGTGCACCAGCACTTCGGCGCGCGGGTAGCGTTGGTGAATGATCGCCTCGACCTCGTCGCACAGCGCATGCGCGCGCGACAGCGACAGCTCGCCGGGCAGCTCCAGATGCAACTGGACGAACCAGCGCGTGCCGGAAACCCGCGTGCGCAGGTCGTGGCAGCCGAGCACGCCGGGCACGCTGCAGACCAGCCGGTGCATGTCTTCGCTGATCTCCGGGGATACCTCGGTGTCCATCAGCACCGCACCGGCCTCGCGCAGGATGCTCGCCGCGCTCCACAGGATGTAGAACGCAATGGCGATGCCGAAGAGGGCGTCCAGCTGCTCCCAGCCGTAGCTGGCCAGCACCAGCGCCAGCAGGATGCTGCTGTTGAGCAGCAGGTCCGAACGGTAATGCAGCGAGTCGGCGCGGATCGCTGTCGAGCCGGTGACGCGCACCACATGCCGCTGATAGGCCAGCAGCGCCACGGTCAGCACCAGCGAAACGACGATCACCACGATACCCAGCAGCGGGGCGCCCAACGGTTGCGGATGCAGCAGGCGGTCGACGCCCTGGGCGCCAACCAGCAGCGCACTGACGCCGATGAACGCCGCCTGCCCGAGCCCGGCGAGTGCCTCCGCCTTGCCGTGGCCGTAACGGTGATCGTCGTCGGCCGGACGCAGCGAATAGTGCACCGCCAGCAGGTTGAGCAGCGAGGCGGCGCCGTCGAGCAGCGAGTCGGTCAGCCCCGCCAGCAGGCTCACCGAACCGCTCAACCACCAGGCCACCGCTTTGCTCACGGCCAAAAACAGCGCCACCGCCAGCGCGGCGCCGGTGGCGCGGCGCAGCAGGCGAGCGTGCTCGGCGCTGATGTTACGGCTGCCCGCTGCCATCAGGCCGCAGTCCGCAGGCCGTAGGTGGCGAGCTGTTCGTGGCTGCCGTGCTGCTCGATCAGGCGCGGATCATCCAGCGGCAGGCTGCGGCCGATTTCTTGTTCGAGGATGGCCTTGAGGCGCGTCGGGTCGACCTGACCGTCGGCGCCGAGGGCATCCTGCAGCTTGTTCGGCGCGACCGAATACTGGCCTTCGGGCAGGTAGATGGCGCCGGTAGCGAAATCGATGCCGAAGGCGATCAGCCCGGGGATCACGTAAAACAGCAGGCCGATGGCGTTCAGTGCGGCAATCGCCGGGTCGATGCGACCCTCGATCTGGCCGCGGCGGTCCGGATAGAACAGCGTGCCGCAGGCGGCCAGCTGGGTCAGCAGGGAGACGGCCAGCAGGCCGCCGATGACGCGGGAACGAGTACGCATGGGGACCTCCGCAGAAAGTGGCGCAACTATACAAGGGCTGCGTGATGTTTTCCTGATATCGGACCGCCGCGCGGGCATCGCTGTTCGCGAGGATGAGCGCCCGGCAATGCCGCTTACGTGCAGCCGTTCGGTGCGTGCCCGTTTGCTCTTACAATCGTGCGCCTTGAATGGAGCCGCCCATGACCCCGCTACCCATCGACGAAGCGCTGCCCGCGCTGCGCCAGGCCCTGCTACAGCGCGACGAAGCGGTGCTCGAAGCACCGCCGGGCGCCGGCAAGACCACCCGTGTGCCGCTGGCGCTGCTCGACGAGCCGTGGCTGGCCGGACAGAAGCTCATCATGCTCGAACCGCGGCGTCTGGCCGCGCGCGCGGCAGCCGAGCGGCTGGCCAGCGAGCTGGGCGAGCGGGTTGGCGAGACCGTTGGCTATCGCATCCGCCTGGACAGCAAGGTCGGGCCGCAAACGCGCATCGAGGTGGTCACCGAGGGCATTCTCGCGCGGCGCCTGCAGGACGATCCGGCGCTGGAAGGCGTCGGCCTGGTGATCTTCGACGAGTTTCACGAGCGCAGCCTGGACGCCGATCTGGCGCTGGCGCTGACGCTCAATGCGCGGGTGCTGCTGCGCGACGAGCCGCTCAAGTTGCTGCTGATGTCGGCCACGCTGGAGGGCGCGCGGCTTTCCAGCCTGCTCGCCGAGGCGCCGGTGGTGCGCAGCGAGGGGCGCATGCATCCGTTGACGTTGCGCTGGGGGCGCCCATACCAGGCCGGCGAACGCATCGAGGCGCGGGTGGTGCAGACCGTGTTGCAAGCGCTGGAGGAGCAGCATGGCAGCCTGCTGGTGTTCCTCCCCGGCCAGGCGGAGATTCGCCGCGTCAACGAGGCGCTGGCCGAGCAACTGGGCGAGCGCGGCGACTTGCTGCTCTGCCCGCTGCACGGCGAGCTGGAGCTGGCCGCCCAGCGCGCGGCGATCGAGCCGGCGCCGACCGGCAAGCGCAAGGTGGTGCTGGCGACCAATATCGCCGAGACCAGCCTGACCATCGAGGGCGTGCGCGTGGTGGTGGACGCCGGTCTGGCGCGGGTGCCGCGCTTCGACCCCGGCAGCGGCATGACGCGCCTGGAGACGCGGCGCATCGCGCGCGCCTCGGCGACCCAGCGCGCCGGACGCGCCGGTCGCCTGGAACCCGGCGTCTGCTACCGGCTGTGGTCCGAGGAGCAGCACGCGCAGCTGGCGGCCTATGGCGAGGCGGAAATCCTTCAGGCTGATCTGGCAGGCATCGCCCTGCAGCTGGCGCGCTGGGGCGCCGAGCCGGACGAACTGGTCTGGCTCGATGCGCCACCGGCCGCCGCCTACGCCCAGGCGCAGGCGCTGCTGGAGCGCCTCGGGGCTTTGCGCCACGGTCCGCAAGGCAGCTGGCAATTGACCGGCCACGGCCAGGCGATGGCCGAACTGCCGGTACATCCACGGCTGGCGCATTTGCTACTGCGCGGCCAGGCGCTGGGACAGGCGGCGCTGGCGGCGGACATCGCCGCACTGCTCAGCGAACGCGATACCCAGCGTGGCGGCGGCGCCGACCTTGCCCTGCGCCTGCATCAGCTGCAGGACGGCCGTGGCGCCAGCGTGCAGCGCGTGCGCCAGCTGGCCCGGCAGTTCCGCGGTCTGCTGCGTGGCAGCGGGGTGATGCCGGCTAGATTGGACGAGGCGCATGCCATCGCCGCGCTGCTGGCGTTCGCCTACCCCGACCGTGTTGCCCGCCAGCGCCGCGAAGGCGGCGGTGCCTATCGCCTGGCCAACGGCCGCGCGGCGCAGTTCGACGAGCCCGATGCGCTGATGAAGGAACCCTGGCTGGTGATCGCCGAACTCGGCAGTCATCAGGGCCGACGCGAGGAGCGCATTTACCGTGCCGTCGCGCTCGACCCGGCGCTGTTCGACGATGTGCTTGCCGAGCAGGTCAGCCTGCACGACGAGCTGGAGTGGGACGAGCGCGAGGGCGTGCTACGCGCCGAGCGTCAGCGCCGCGTCGGTGAGCTGGTGCTTGGCCGTGAGCCGCTGCCGCAGCTGGACGACGACGCACGCGGGCGGGCGCTGCTCGGCCTGGTGCGGCGCAAGGGCCTGGAATTGCTGCCGTGGACGCCCGAGCTGCGCCAGTGGCAGGCGCGCATCGCCCTGCTGCGGCAGCTCGATCGGGACCGCGACGGCGACAGCGAATGGCCGGACGTCAGCGATGCCGCGCTGCTCGCACGCCTGGAAGACTGGCTGCTGCCCTATCTGGGCAAGGTGTCGCGGTTGGCGCACTTCGCCCAGCTCGACCTCGCGGCCATGCTCGCCACGCTGCTGCCCTGGCCGTTGCCGCAGCGCCTGGAAGAGCAGGCACCGCAGGCGCTTGCGGTGCCCTCCGGTTCGCGCATCCGCCTGGACTACAGCGAGCGGCCGCCGGTGCTGGCAGTGCGTCTGCAGGAGCTGTTCGGCCTGGCCGAGACGCCGCGCATCGCCGGCGGCCGCCAGCCGGTCAAACTGCATCTGCTGTCGCCGGCGCGGCGCCCGGTGCAGGTGACGCAGGACCTGGCGAGTTTCTGGGCCAACACCTATGCCGAGGTGAAGAAGGACCTCAAGGGGCGTTATCCCAAGCACTACTGGCCGGACGACCCGCTGATCGCCGAGCCTACCGCGCGGGCAAAGCCACGCGGGCAGTAGCGGGTGCACTCGCCGCGCCGGTCACGCTGACATCTTCACCGGCGTCGCGCAGTTCGGCATAGGCCTTGTCCAGGGCGGCGAGCACCGCCGCGCTGTCGCGGGTATGGCGCGAGACGATGAAGTGGATCGGTGTAGCGCCGATCGGCAGGAAGGGCAGTTCGTCCAGCTGCAGCCGCTCGCGCATCAGGTCTACCGACAGGCCGTAGTCGAGCAGGAAATCGGCGCGCCGGTAACGCAGCATCCGCAGGGCCGATTCGTGGTTGCTGGTGCGCAGCAAGCGCACCTTCAGCGCCGGATCGTGCAGCAACTGGGTGACGGCGGGCCAGTAACTGTGGCCGCCGATGACGATCACCCCCTGCCCGGTCAGCCCCTCGGGAAGGCGCGGCGCCGGCGTGTCTGGGCGGAAGTAGAGATTGAGCTGCGCATGCCCGAGCGTCTGCTGGCTTTCCAGCGTATGCGCCGCGAGCTCGGGTTTGCCCGGGGTGCCGACCCACATATCGATGTTGCCGTTCTGCAACGCGGCGTACAGGCGAGCGCTGGGTAAGGCGCGAAACTGCGCACGGTAGCCGGCTCGCTGCGCGACCCGGCGAGTCAGATCAGCCATCGGCCCGCGGGCACGCTGCTGGGCGTCGCTGTAGATCACCGGGGCGAATTCGGCATAGCCGACGATCAGTCGCGGCTGCACGAGCGCATCGGCATGCGCCGGGAAATGGCTGACCAGCAACAGGGCGATGAACAGGAAAGAAACTTTCAAGGTGAAAAAACGCCATCCGTGGTGTGTCGCGGGGGGCAGAATGCGCACTCCTTCGGGGTTTGTCCATGCGCCGAATGTCAGCGGCGCAGGAAAGCCGCTTCCGCGGCGCCTATGCTCAAGGCGCACGAGCCGGATCGAGGAGACGCCTATGCGGCGCAAGGTTTTCACCAGCAGAGTGTTCGAGCGCAAGGTGGTGTTGATTACCGGCGGTTGCGCCGGCATCGGTCGCGCGCTGGCGGTGCGCATGGCGCAGGCGGGTGCGCGGCTGGTGATCTTCGATCTCGATCAGGTCGCGCTCGACAGTCTGGTGCAGCATCTGGCCGATCATCACAATGCCCAGGCACTGGGACTGCGCTGCGATGTCAGCGACCCCGAGGCGGTGCAGCAGGCGATCACACTGGTCATCGAGCGCTACGGCGGCATCGACGTGCTGGTCAACAACGCCGGCATCACCCATCGCAGCCGCGTGGCGGACACCAGCCTGGCGGTGTTCCAGCGGGTCATGGCGGTGAACTTCTACGGCGCGCTGCATTGCACCCAGGCGGCGCTGCCGAGCCTGCTCGCCCGTGGTGGGCAGATCATAGTGCTCAGTTCGCTGTCGCAGTACGCCCCGGTGCCGGACCGCGCCGCCTACAACGCCAGCAAGCACGCACTGCATGGACTGTTCGAAACCCTGCGCGGTGAACTGCAGGGCAGCGACGTCAACGTGATGCTGGTGTGTCCGGGCTATACCGCCACCGATCTGCGCAAGAACGTGCTGGTCGGCGACGGCTCCACTGCGCCGCAGCCGGTGCTGACCCTGGGGCGGGTGGCGTCGCCGCAGGATGTGGCCGAGGCGATTTACCGCGGCGCGCTCCGGCGTCGCAAGCTGCTGGTGCTATCCAACCTCGACTGGCGGGCGCAACTGCTGGCGCGCTGCTTCCCGCGTCTGTACCAGAGCCTGTTGTTGCCGCGCCTGCTCGGCGCGCGCGCGCGCTGAGTGGCCCGGCCTCACCGCTAGGCCGGCGTGCCGTAGAGGCTGTGCATCAGGGCCTCGTCCCAGTAGGTCGCTTCGATCTTGTGGCCGTCGAGGTCGCGTACGAAGCAGCCGTAATAGGGTTCGCCATACTCCTGGCGGGGCCCCGGGGCGCCTTCATCGCGGCCGCCGGCGGCGAGCGCGGCGCGATGGAAGGCATCCACCGTGGCCCGGTCGGCAGCGAAGAAGCCGACGTGGCTGCCATTGCCCACCGAGGCGGGGGCGCCGTCGATCGGTGTCTGGATCCAGAACTCCGGGTATTCGCGGCCCCAGGCCACCGCGCCGGGATGCTCGAGGATGCGCTTGCAGCCGAGCGTGGCGAGTACCTGGTCGTAGAACGCAACCGCGGCGTCGAACTGCGCGGTGCCGAGCGAGATGTGCGAGAGGATGCTGGGGTTGGTTACGGTCATGGCGGTGCTCACATGGCGGGTGACGGAGCAAGCCTAGCAGGCCCCGGCGGTGCTGCCGGGGCGTCGGGCGAACGGTCAGATGTGGCCGCGATCGCCCGCCGGCGTATCGCTGCAGAGCATGAAGCAGCGGAACAGCATGATGGTCGGCAGCAGCTGCAGCACGCCCACCAGCGCATCGAGCGCCAGCCGCGGCAGCGGCTCGACCGCACCGTCGCCGACCAGCGCACCGGCCAGCCAGGCCTCGATCAGCCACAGCGGCAGCAGCACGCTCAGCACGCAGCCGAGCACCAGCAGGAAGCGTCCGCGGGTGAGTGCGAAACTCGCCTTGATCGCCGCCAGCGGCGACAACCCGCGCAGCACCAGGAGGAATTCGGCGAAGGCGATCTTCACCATCACCCAGATGCCCGGCAGCACGAACAGCGAGGCGCCGAGCATGATCAGCAGCGTGCCGAGTCCGGTGAGCACTGCCAGCGCCGGCCACAGCGGCAGCGCGCGTGCCAGCACGGCGCGCGGGCCGGGCGCATGGCCACGGCTGCGGGCGTCGAGAAAAAGGATCAGTGCGCCGGTGTAGAGCGGATAGAACAGCATGCCCACCAGCAGCTCCTGCGCCGGCAGCGAATCCTTGCCCAGCCAATGGTCCACCGCCAGCCGCGCGCCGCTCTCGAGCAGGATCAGCGGCAGGCACAGGCGCACGATCGCGCCGAAGTGGCGGGTATAGAAGAACCAGGCGTCACGCAGGATGGCTAGAACGTTCATCGCATCGAAGGCTGAGCAGCAAATCGGGGCGCCACTGTAGCCGATGCGCCGCGGGCAGGACATGTGCGATGTAGCCGTCCATACTGGCGGCCCCGTACCCAACGAGTCGCCGCGTGAAGAAGATCGCCCTGTTCGCCGATGTGCAGAACCTCTACTACACGGTACGCCAGGCCTATGGCTGCCACTTCGACTACGCCGCGCTGTGGGCCGACGTCAGCCGGCATGGCCGTATCGTCGAGGCTTATGCCTACGCCATCGACCGCGGTGATGCGCGCCAGCAGCAGTTCCAGCAGATCCTGCGTAACCTCGGTTTCACGGTGAAACTCAAGCCCTACATCCAGCGCAGCGACGGCTCGGCCAAGGGCGACTGGGACGTGGGCATCACCATCGACGTGCTGGACGCCGCGGCGCGGGTCGACGAGGTGGTGCTGGCCTCCGGTGACGGCGATTTCGATCTGCTGCTCGAACGCGTGCGCGCCGGCGGCGGCGAAGCGACTGCTTATGGCGTGCCTGGGCTGACGGCGCAGTCGCTGATCCGCGCGGCGACGCGTTATGTGCCGGTCGAGGGCGAGTTACTGCTGCGTGGCTGAATGTAGGGTGGATGACGCTTCATCCATCCACTGGGGCAATGCAGGAAGGTGCGTGATTTGCCTATCAGGTGAACCGTGCCGCGGTGGAAAACGCTGCGCGGTTTTCCACCCTACATGGCTGGCGCGGAGATCGTAGGGTGGATGGCGCTTTCTCCATCCACCGCAACGCCCGTCAGGCTTCGCCGAGAGCTGCCAGGCGCTTGCGCACGGCCGCTTCGATGCCGACGG
Organism: Pseudomonas phenolilytica; assembly: GCF_021432765.1. Classification (NCBI taxonomy): domain Bacteria; kingdom Pseudomonadati; phylum Pseudomonadota; class Gammaproteobacteria; order Pseudomonadales; family Pseudomonadaceae; genus Pseudomonas; species Pseudomonas phenolilytica. The sequence continues at coordinate 513,714 of NZ_CP058908.1, read as the reverse complement.
CATCCAGGCCGCATTCGGCGAGCATTTCGCTCGGTTTGGCGTGTTCGACGTAGCTGTCCGGCAGGCCGAGGTGCAGCAGCGGCATGACGATGGCCTCGGCCGCGAGGAACTCGGCAACCGCACTGCCGGCGCCGCCCATGATGCTGTTCTCCTCGACCGTCACCAGCAGCTCGTGGCTGCTTGCCAGTTCGCGCAACAGGGCTTCGTCCAGCGGCTTGACGAAGCGCATGTCGACCACGGTGGCGTCCAGCGTTCCACCGACCCGCAGCGCCTCGGGCAGCTGCACGCCAAATACCAGCAGAGCGACGCGTTCGCCTTGACGGCGCACCACACCCTTGCCGATTTCCAGCGGCGCCAGGCCCGGCTCGATGGTCGCGTTCGGCCCGCTGCCGCGCGGGTAGCGCACCGCTGCCGGGCCCTCGAACAGATAGCCGGTGGTGAGCATGCGGCGCATCTCGTTCTCGTCGCTCGGCGTCATGATCAGCATGCCGGGGATGCAGCGCAGGTAGGACAGATCGAAGCTGCCGGCGTGGGTCGGCCCGTCTTCGCCGACCAGACCGGCGCGGTCGATGGCGAACAGCACGTCGAGATTCTGCACTGCGACGTCGTGGACCAGCTGGTCATAGGCGCGCTGGAGGAACGTCGAATAGATCGCCACCACTGGCTTCATGCCCTCGCAGGCCATGCCGGCGGCGAGCGTCACGGCGTGCTGTTCGGCGATGGCGACGTCGAAGTAGCGATCCGGGTAGCGTTCGCTGAAGGCCACCAGATCGGAGCCTTCCTTCATCGCTGGGGTGATGCCGGTCAGGCGCGGGTCGGCGGCGGCCATGTCGCACAGCCACTGGCCGAACACGTTGGAGTACTTCGGCCCGGAAGGTTGCTTCGGCTTGGCGGGCGCGCCGACCGGCTCCAGCTTGCTGATCGCATGCCAGGTGATCGGATCGGCCTCGGCCGGGGCGAAGCCCTTGCCTTTCTTGGTGACCACGTGGAGAAACTGTGGGCCATCGAGGTCGCGCATGTTGCGCAGGGTGGCGATCAGCGTCGGCAGGTCGTGGCCGTCGATCGGGCCGATGTAGTTCCAGCCGAGTTCCTCGAACAGCGTGCCGGGCACCAGCATGCCCTTGGCGTACTCCTCGGTGCGACGGGCGATTTCCCAGGCGCCGGGCAGGCGCGACAGCACCTTCTTGCTGCCCTCGCGCATGCTCGCGTAGGTGCGACTGGAGAGGATCTTGGCCAGGTAGTTGGACATGCCGCCGACGTTGCGCGAGATCGACATATCGTTGTCGTTGAGTACGACGAGCATGTTGGCGCCGACTTCCGGCGCGTGGTTGAGCGCCTCGAAGGCCATGCCGGCGGTCAGCGCGCCGTCGCCGATCACCGCGATGGCCTTGCGCTTCTCACCCTTGAGGCGGGCGGCGATCGCCATGCCCAGCGCGGCGCCGATCGAAGTGCTGGAATGGCCGACGCCGAAGGTGTCGTATTCGCTCTCGCTGCGCCGCGGGAAGGCGGCCAGGCCGTCCTTCTGGCGCAGTGTGCCCATACGCTGGCGCCGCCCGGTGAGGATCTTGTGCGGGTAGGCCTGATGGCCGACATCCCAGACCAGACGGTCGTCAGGGGTGTCGAAGACGTAGTGCAGCGCGATGGTCAGCTCGATCACGCCGAGGCCGGCGCCGAAGTGGCCGCCTGTCTGGCCGACGCTGAACAACAGATCCTGGCGCAGTTCGTTGGCGAGCTCGTCGAGTTCCGCCTCGCCCAGTCGGCGCAGCTGCTCGGGCGTCGCCGCTCGGTCAAGAACGGGCGTCGCAGGGCGCACCCGAGGAATCTCATGGAACGTCTTGGGCATCAGGCGGATCGTTTTGTCGTTGAAAAAAGAGCGGCAGTTTACCCGATGGGGGCGACGATAAGAACGGCCGCGCGCTCGGTGGGGCTTCGTCGCGGCCGCGCTGCCTGCGGCCGGACGCTTCAGCTGCGGCGCTCGACGATGAAACGCGCCAGCTCGCGCAGCGGTTCGGCGGCGATATCGAAGGGGCGCAGCGCATGCAGGGCCTGATCGCGCAGCTCGATGGCGTAGGCCTTGGCCTCATCCAGTCCGAGCAACGCCGGGTAGGTCGGCTTGTCGCGGGCGATATCGGCGCCCTGGTGTTTGCCGAGCGTGGCGGTGTCGCTCTCGACATCGAGGATGTCGTCCTGCACCTGGAATGCCAGGCCAATCGACCGGGCGTAGTGGCTCAGCGCGCCGAGGCTGTCGGCGTCGGCATGGCCGCTGGCCAGTGCGCCGAGCTGCACGCTGGCTTCGATCAGCGCGCCGGTCTTGTGCCGGTGCATCAGCTCCAGCGCGGCGCGATCGAGTTTCAGCCCGACCGAACCGAGGTCGATGGCCTGCCCGCCGACCATGCCGGCCGGGCCTGCGGCACGCGCCAGCACGGCGAACATGCGCAGGCGCAACGCGGCATCGGCAGGATTGTGCTTTTCCTCGGCCATCGCCTCGAAGGCCAGGCTCTGCAGGCCATCGCCGGCGAGAATCGCGCAGGCTTCGTCGAAGGCCTTGTGGGTGGTCGGCTGGCCGCGACGCAGGTCGTCGTCGTCCATCGCCGGCAGGTCGTCGTGCACCAGCGAGTAGGCGTGGATCAGCTCGACCGCGCAGGCGGCGCCATCGGCCGTCGCGCGGTCGCCGCGCAGCGCTTCGCAGGCGGCGTACACCAGCAGCGGGCGCACGCGCTTGCCGCCGTTCATCACGCTGTAGCGCATGGCCTGGTAGAGGCGTTCGAGTTGCGGGCGCGGGGGGGCGAAGAGCGCTTCGAGACAGCTGTCGACGCGTTGCTGACAGTCTTTCTGGTAGTCGACGATGATCATGCTTGGGCGTCCGGCTCGAAGGGCGCTTCCTGCAGCGCGCCGTCGCGTTCGAGCAGGATCTGCACCTTCTGTTCGGCCTGGCTCAGCGCCGCCTGGCAGTCGCGGGTCAGGCCGATGCCCTGTTCGAAGCAGGTCAGCGAGTCCTCGAGCGACAGCTCGCCGCTTTCCAGGCGTTCGACCAGTTGCTGCAGTTCGGCGAGGGATTGTTCGAAGTCGAGGGCGGCTTTCTTGCGGGCCATGCGGGCACCTGTCGGCGGCGGGTCGGAAACGGGCGCGACATTAGCAAAGAAGCCCTGTCGCAGCCACCCGTTTGCCGGTATCCACTCAAGCGAGGTAGATGGCCCAGAAGTAGTAAAGCGTCATGCCGCTGCCGACCAGGATCACCAGCGCGCGCAGCCAGCTCGCCGGCAGTTTCTGGCTCAGCGCCCCGCCGGCGTAACCGCCGAGCGTCGCGCCGCCGAGCAGGATCAGCAGTTCGAACCAGCTGACCCGCCCGGCGAAGATGAAGGTCAGGCTGGCGACGCTGTAGATCACCGCCGAGATCAGGTTCTTCAGCGCGTTGGCGCGCACCAGCGCATGCCCCTCGATGGAGAACGCCGCCAGCTGCAGGATGCCCATGCCGGCGCCGAAGTAGCCGCCGTAGATCGACACCAGGCTATGTGCGCCGAGCGACAGCGGCGAATGCGGTGGCACGGCGCTTTCCTTGCGCCGCGCGGCCAGCCAGCGGCTCAGTCGCGGGCTGGCGGCGAACAGCGCGGTAGCGGCGAGCAGCAGCCAGGGGATCAGCAGGCTGAACACGTCGTCGCCACCGGCCAGCAGCAGCAGGCCGCCGAGCAGGCCGCCGGCCAGACCGGCCAGCAACAGTGGCAGCAGGTAGCGACCGAGCGGACGCAGACTTGCGCGTGCCGCCCAGGCGCCGGCCAGGCTGGCGGGCCAGAGCGCCACGGCATTGGTGGCGTTGGCGGTCACCGGCGGCAGGCCGATGGCCAGCAGCGCCGGGAAGGAGAAGAAGGTGCCGCCGCCGGCCAGTGCGTTCATCCCGCCTGCGGCGAAACCGGCGGCGACCAGCAGCAGAATCTCGAGGATCGACATGAGGCAGGGTCCGTGGCAAAAACGGGCAGGGTAGCCAGCCCGTCGCGCCAAGGCCAGCCGCACATGGCGCGGCTCAGCCGTCTAGCGGCAATAACAGCGCCGGCGTCGGCGGGATGACACCGGCCAGCAGGCATTCCTGTGCGGCCAGCGGGCGCGCGTAGTGGTAGCCCTGCAGGCTCGGGCAGTTGTTCAGCCGCAGGAACGCCGCCTGCCGCTCGTTCTCCACCCCCTCGGCGACCACGTGCAAGCCCAGGTGTGCCGCCATCGTCAGAATGCCGCGCACCAGCGCCACCGAGTGCTCGCTGTCGGGCAGGCCGGCGACGAATTCGCGGTCGATCTTGATGCCATCGAAGGGGAAGCGCTGCAGGTAGGTCAGCGAGGCGTAGCCGGTGCCGAAGTCGTCGAGCAGCAGCGGCAGGCCGGCGGCCTTGAGGCGCGTGAGGGTCTGCTGCACATGCTCGTCGGCCTCCAGCAGCGCGCTCTCGGTGATCTCCAGTTCCAGCAGTTCCGCCGGCGTGTCTTCCTCGGCAAGGATGGCGAGCAGGCTGCCGGCCAGATCGGCCTGACGGAAATCGAGCGGCGAAAGGTTCACCGCGATCCGCAGTTGGTGACCCTGTTCGCGCCACTGGCGCGCCTGCCGGCAGGCCTGGCGGAACACCCAGCGGGTGGTTTCGATGATCAGCCCGCTGTCTTCGAGCACCGGGATGAATTCGCCCGGCGGTACCAGGCCGCGCTCGGGCGAATTCCAGCGCAGCAGCGCTTCCATCACCTCGGGCTCGCCCGCGGCGTTCACCTGCGCCTGGTAATGCAGCACGAACTGCTCCTCGTCCAGCGCGCGGCGCAACGCCTGCTCGAGCTGACGGCGGCGCTCGGCCGCGGCGCTGAGCTCCTGGCTGAAGAAGCGCGTGCAGTTGCGCCCGGCATCCTTGGCGGCGTACAGCGCCAGGTCGACCTGCTTGAGCAGCTCGCTGGCACTGCCGCGGCCGTCGCTGCTGGCGATGCCGATGCTGGGGCTGACGAAACACTCGTACTGGTTGATGCGCATGGGCGGCTGGAAGCCTTCGATCAGATGCTCGGCCAGTTGTCCGGCCTGCTGCGCGTCGCTGCGTTCCAGCAGCAGCATGAACTCGTCGCCGCCGGTGCGCGCCAGCAGTGCCGGCTCCGGTGCCAGCTGGCGCAGGCGCTCGCCGACCTGGACCAGCAGGCGGTCGCCGATCTCGTGGCTGAGGGCGTCGTTGATGCGCTTGAAATGATCCAGATCGAGGTACAGCAGGCTCAGCGCCACGCGCTCGCTGAGCAGTTGTTCGAGTCGCTGGACCAGGAAGTTGCGGTTGGCCAGCTGCGTCAGCGGGTCGAAATGCGCCAGGAAACGCAGACGCTGCTCGGCGCGCAGACGGTCGCCGATGTCACGCAGCAGCACCAGCGCGTGCGTTTCACCGTTGCGCAGGAACGGCGTGCAGGTGATTTCCAGCGGCACCTGCTGGCCGTGCCGGTGCCCGGTCAGCTGCAGCACGCTGTTGGCCGGTGCGCGCTGCAGCCGCTCGGTGGCGTCCGGCTCGAGCAGACGGTCGGCCGGAACATTGCCCACCAGCTCGCCCGGTGCGCAGTCGAACAGGGCGGCGGCGGCCGGGTTGGCCTGTTGCACGCGCAGCTCGCCGTCGACCACCAGCATGCCGATCGGCGCCGTGTCGATGAGGTTGCGCATCAGCTGCTCGCTTTCCTGCTGGGCGAGCCGGCGCTGGTGCAGCTGGTTCATCATCTGGCTGAAGGTGGTGGCGAGCTGACCGATCTCGTCCTGGCCGCTGACGGCTGGCGGCTGCGGCTGCTGATCCTGGGCGAAGGTCCGTGCGGCCCGGTCGATGCGGGCCAGGCGGCGGGTGATCAGGTGGTTGTAGAGCAGGTTGAGCGCCAGGCCGAGCAATACCAGCAGGCTCAGCGTCTGCGCCAGGTAGAACCAGCCGTCGCGGCGGGTTTGCGCCACGACCGGCGCGAAATCGAACTCCACCAGCAGCGCTTCGCGCAGCGGCGCGCCTGTTTGGGTGGTACGGTCCAGCGGGTAAATGACCAGCTGCCGCGCCGACGAATCGCCCAGCCAGCCGACGCGACCACTGCGCACATACTCGGCGAGCGCGTCCGGGTCGATCAGCGTCAGCTTCGTCGGGTCCAGCCCCAGTCGGGTGCTGCCGATGACGCGCAGCTGCTGGTCAATGACCATCGCCCAGCGCACCCCCTGCAGGCTGGCGACATCGGCCAGCTCGGTCTGCAGCTCGGCGGTACGACCCATGCGCTGGTGGTCGCTGAGGCTGCTCTGCAGCAGCGCCAGGTGCTGGCGGGTATGGACGCGCCAGTGCTGCAGCGTCTCCTCGACGCGGCCCGGCAGGTGCCAGGCAGTCAGCAGCAGGGTGAACGTCAGGGCGAACAGGCCGAGCAGCAGCGGTAGCGACAGACGCAGGGAATAGCGGGTCAGCATTTCCTACCTCGGCATTCGGCAAGCAACTGGTGTGCGGGGCGCGGATTGGCGAGCAGGCCGCGCTCGTTCAGATAATCGCTCAGATGCTGGATGCTGCGCAGCAGCTGGCCGCTGTCGAGCCATTGGCGGTTGAGCGCGGCGTCGCCCATCACCATCCCGGCCAGCGTGACCTGCATCGCCTCGGCGCTGAGCCCGAGGCGCGCCTGCAGGCGCGGATCGGTTTCCGCACGGTTTTCCTGCCAGGTGCGCAGCGAGGTGAACCACAGCGCCTTGAGCTGCAGGCGCCGCTCGGTGCTGACGTGCCGGCGGTCGACCACCAGCACGTCGACGATCTCGCCGGGTAGCTGGCGGCTGTCGAACAGCCGTCGCGCGCCGTGGCGCTCAAGGGCCGGTCCCTCCGAGGCGAAGGTGATGACTGCATCGACCTTGCCCTCGCGGAAAGCCCCGACGTGCTCGTGCACCGGCAGGCTGACCACGGTCACGTCGTCGATGCTCAGCTGCGTCTGGTCGAGCAGGCGCTCCAGGAAGAATGCGCCGAGCGCCGTGTTCTCGACACCGATGCGCTGTCCCTTCAGCGCGTCCAGCGAGGCGATCGGGGCACGCGCGAACAGCACATCGGCACCCGCGGAGACGTTGGCGACCAGCACGATTTCCAGGTCGAGTTCCGGCGCGCGGTCTTGCAACAATAGCACTTCGTCCAGTGTCAGCAGCGCGGCGTCCAGCATGCCGTTGCGAAAGCCGCGCAGCACGCCGGTGGTCGTCGGGTACTCGACCAGGCGCACGCCGCCGGATTCGGTCCAGCGCAGATCGTCGGCCAGGTAGAGCGGGCCATAGCCCAGCCAGCGATTGCTGCCGACGCGGGTCGGTTCGGTGTTCGGCTGGCAACCGAGCACAATCAGTCCAAGCAGCAACAGAAGTGTCAGGCGCATCCTGCGACCTCGTGATGGTTGAGTGCCACCATAGCGGAGTCGCACAGCCGCGTGAATCCCGCAAAAAGTCTAGGGCCAATTCAGCTTCGGCGCAGGTGTCGGCGACGCCGGTCCGCCGGAGAGCCACAGCGTTTCGCAGGCAATAAAAAAGCCGGCTTGTGGCCGGCTTTCAGGGGTGGCGCTGGCTTACTTCTGATAAGCCTCCGCCGCCTTGATAATTGCCGCGCGGGCTGCGTCGGCGCCTTCCCAGCCTTCGACCTTGACCCACTTGCCCTTCTCGAGATCCTTGTAGTTCTCGAAGAAGTGCTTGATCTGCTCGATCAGCAGCGGCGGCAGGTCGGTGTATTCCTTCACGTCCTTGTACAGCTGGGTCAGCTTGTCGTGCGGGACGGCGATCAGCTTGGCGTCACCGCCGGCTTCGTCGGTCATGTTCAGCACGCCGACCGGACGGCAGCGGATGACCGAGCCCGGTGCGACCGGATAGGGGGTCACGACCAGCACGTCCAGCGGGTCGCCGTCGTCAGCCAGGGTGTGCGGGATGAAACCGTAGTTGGCCGGGTAGAACATCGGGGTGGCCATGAAACGGTCGACGAACAGGCAGTCGGTGTCGTGATCGATCTCGTACTTGATCGGCGCATGGTTGGCCGGGATCTCGATGGCGACGTAGATGTCGTTCGGCAGATCTTTGCCGGCCGGGACTTTGCTGTAGCTCATGAAGGAAAGGCTCCGTGATCGGCCAGCGTGGCCGGGGGGGCGGAAAAAAGTGGGCGCGATTATAGGCGCAATGTCGCGCGCAATGCACGCCGGGTTCGACGCGTACGGCCTAGGCAGGTTCCCGGTAGGCCGGGTGTTCGGCCTGCAGTCGTTGCAAGCGTTGTAGCGGGTTTTGGCGATAGAAATCGGCGAGCTGGGCGTAGACCTCGGGGAAGGCGGCGTGCAGCACGTCTGGCGCGCTGAAGAAGTATTCGCTGGTGACGGCGAAGAACTCCGCCGGGTTTTCCGCGGCGTAGGGATCGATCGGGGTTTCGGCGTCCGGATCGGCGTCGAGGGTGGCGTTCAGCTGGTCGTAGGCCTGCTGCATGGCCGTCGCCCAGGCGTCGATGCGCATGGACCGGTGCAGCGGCGGCAGGCCATTGGCGTCGCCGTTGAGCATGTCCAGCTTGTGCGCCAGCTCGTGGATCACCAGGTTGTAGGCCTCCCAGCCGCCGCTCTGCTGCACGCCGGGCCAGGCGAGGATCACCGGGCCCTGCAGCCAGGCCTCGCCGCTGTGTTCGGCGTCCCACTCATGCTCGACGCCGGCGGCGTCGCGGTGCTTCTGCGGGCTGAGGAAGTCGTCCGGATAGATGACGATCTCGTGGAAGCCGCGATACCAGCCCAGATCGGCCAGATGCAGCAGCGGCAGCTGGGCCTGCAGTGCCAGGCGCAGGCGATCCTCGGCCTGCAGCTCGACGCCCGGCAGGGCGGTCAGACGCTTATCGTGCAGGAACAGCACGGCACGTTCGCGCAAGCGGGCGAGTTCGTCGTCGCCGAGGCCATCGAGAATCGGCAGGCTGTCGAGCACCTGCTGCCACAGCTCCGGGGCCACCGGGTTGCGGGCGAGGATGCGTTTGCGCTGCCAGGCGCGAAAGGACCACATGCGTGCAGGTTCCAGCGAGGCGGGCGCTCACCATAAGCGCGGCGGCGATGTGCGGCAAGCCGCGCGCAGGCGCTCAGGTCGCCGCGTCCGGCGACGTCTGTCCGAGCTTGTGTGGGTTGAGCACTGCATAGATGCGGCGGATCTGCCGGCCGTCGCTGACCAGCGTCATCGCCGCGTGGAGGTGCTCGCCGTGCAGTACCAGCACGCCGGGCTCGCCATTGATCCAGGCGACGCGTGCCTGCCATTGACCCGCCGCGCGACGAGCGATGCCGCGGGCCAGGCGCGTCGAAGCCCGCACGCCGTGCAGCGTCTTCGAGGCGGCCGAGACCAGACCACCACCGTCGGCCATCCAGCTCACGTCTTCGGCGAGCAGCTCGGCGAAGGCCGTGCTGTCCGATTCCAGCAGCGTGGCGGCGAAGCGCTCCACCAGCCGTCGATGCGCCTCGCCATCGACTGCGAAGCGCGGCCGCTCCTCGCGCACCCGGCGCCGTGCGCGGCTGATGATCTGCCGGCAGGCGGCCGCGTTCTTGCCGAGGGTCGCGGCGATCTGTTCGTAGGAATGTTCGAGCACCTCGCGCAGCAGCAGGGCTGCACGTTCCTCGGCGCCGAGGCGTTCGAGCAGCACCATGAAGGCCATCGAGATGTCCGCGCCGAGGTCGGCCAGCCGCTCGCCTTCGTGGTCGCCGAGGCCGAGCAGCGGTTCCGGCAGCCAGGGGCCGAGGTACTCCTCGCGGCGTGCGCGTCGCTGGCGCAGCTGGTCGATGCCCAGCCGCGTCACCACGGTGACCAGCCAGGCCTCGGCGTCGCGAATCGTCGCCGCATCCGCGCCGCTCCACTTGAGCCAGGCGTCCTGCAGCAGATCCTCGGCGTCGGCGCGGCTGCCCAGCAGCCGGTAGGCCAGGCCGAACAGCTTCGGTCGCAGCGTCTGAAAAAAATCGGTCCGGTCCTGCACGTCAGCTCCTCACGATGACCCGTCCAGTATGGACGGATCGGTCGTGCTCGCTGTGACAGCCGATCTTTTCGGCGCGGCGCTGTCACAACCTTGCGCGCGGCTGCGTCCTGGCTGGGTCATTACCGACAAACCGACTGGAGACCGCCATGACCGTTCGCCTCGACTACTTCAAGCACGCTGACGCACTGCCGCTGCAGGCGCTGACCGCGATCAGCGGCTACCTGCACGAATCCGACCTGGACCCGCAGCTGCTGGCACTGATCGAGTTGCGCGCCTCGCAGCTCAACAGCTGCGCCTACTGCATCGACATGCACAGCAAAGACCTGCTGGCGCTGGAAACGCCGCTGCCGCGCATTCTGCTGCTGTCGGCCTGGCGTGAAGCCAGCGTTTACAGCCCGGCCGAACGCGCGGCGCTGGCCTGGACCGAGGCGGTGACCCGATTGCCCGACGGCGAAACCCTGGACCGCTGCTACGGTGAGCTGACCGCGCATTTTTCGCCGCGGGCGATCACTCGGCTGACCTTTGCCATCATCGCCATCAACAGCTGGAACCGCCTGAACGTCGCCTTCGGCCAAGAGCCCGGCCAGTACCGTTCGGGCGACCTCAAGGGCGCGATGAACCGCGCACTGGAGCGTTTTGCCGATCTGCGTCCCACCACCAAAAGGAATATTGCATGAGCGAACAAACCGAGCGCAGCGGGCTGCGACTGATCAACCCGCCGGGTCTGTACGACCCGTCGCCCAACGGTTACTCGCACGTCGCGCTGTTGCCGGCCGGCGCGCGGCTGGCGTTCATCGCCGGGCAGGGCGGCGAGACGGCCGACGGCAGCCTGTCGGCCGATTTCCGCCAGCAGGTGCGCCAGGCGCTGCGCAACCTGTGTGTCGCCATCGAGGCGGCGGGCGGCTCGCCGGCGCAGATCGCCAAGCTCGGTGTTCTGATCGTCGAGCACAGCGAGGCTCGGCTGCACGTGTTCGGCGAGGAGCTGGCGCGCGCACTGGGGCCGGGGCCGAAACCGGCCTGCACGCTGATCCCGGTGCCGCGCCTGGCGCTCGACGGCATGCTGTTCGAGATCGAAGCCGTGCTGGTGCTGACCGCCGAATAGGCGTGCCGCCGGTCGGCGCGTCACGGGACTGTCAAGCACGGTGGGTAGACCGGAACAAACCCACCCGCAAGGAGACCCCCGTCATGACCGCACCGGACCACAACCGCCGCCTGCTGCTGCAGGGCATCGGCGCCGGCCTCGCCCTGCCGGCCCTGGGCATCGCGCCCGCCATCATCGCCGCGCCGCGCGCGCGGCCACAGATGCTCGACGGTGTGCAGTCCGGCGAGGTCGAGGGCAACCGTGCGCTGGTCTGGAGCCGCTGCGACCGCCCCGGCCGGCTGATCGTCGAGTGGGATACGCGCAGTCGCTTCGGCAATCCGCGGCGCATGGTTTCGCCGGTCACCGACGCCAGCCTGGACTTCACCGCCCGCGTGGACCTGCGCGGGCTGCCGGCGGATCAGTCGATCTTCTACCGCGCGCGTTTCGAGGATGCCCGTAGCGGCCTGCTCAGCGAGCCCTGGTTCGGCCACCTGCGCAGCGCGCCGAAGCGCCCGCGCGACATTCGCTTCGTCTGGGGCGGCGACACCTGCGGGCAGGGCTATGGCATCAACCCCGACTTCGGCGGCATGCGCATCTACGAAACCATGCGCCAGCGTCGGCCGGACTTCTTCCTGCACAGCGGCGATGTGATCTACGCCGACGGGCCGATCCCCACCGAAGTGACCGCCGAGGACGGCAGCACCTGGCGCAACCTGGTCACCGAAGAGAAGAGCAAGGTCGCCGAGACGCTCGACGAGTTCCGCGGCAACTACCGCTACAACCTGCTGGACGAGAACCTGCGCGCCTTCAATGCCGAGGTGCCGCAGATCTGGCAGTGGGACGACCATGAAGTGACCAACAACTGGTCGCCGAGCAAGGTGCTGGATGACCGTTATCAGCAGGTGCGCGATATCGATACGCTGGTGCGGCGCGCGCGGCAGGCCTATCTGGAATACGCGCCGATGCGCATCGCGCGTGGCGACCGGCTCGGGCGCATTTACCGCAAGGTCAGCTACGGGCCGCTGCTGGAGGTGTTCGTGCTGGACATGCGCAGCTACCGCGGGCCGAACACGCACAACCTGCAGGCCGAGCAGGGCGCGGACACGGCGTTTCTCGGCCGCGAGCAGCTGGACTGGCTCAAGCGCGAGCTGCGGTCCTCGCGCGCAACCTGGAAGGTCATCGCCGCCGACATGCCCATCGGTTTGCACGTACCGGACGGCCCGCGCTGGGAGGCCATCGCCAACGGCAACGATGGCCCGGCGCTGGGCCGCGAACTGGAAATCGCCGAGCTGCTGACCTTCATCCAGCGCGCGCGGGTGCGCAACACCGTGTGGCTGACGGCGGATGTGCACTACTGCGCGGCGCACCACTATCACCCCAATCGCGCCGCGTTCCAGCAGTTCGAGCCGTTCTGGGAGTTCGTCGCAGGTCCCTTGAACGCCGGCAGCTTCGGGCCGAATCCGCTGGATGCCACCTTCGGCCCCGAGGTGGTGTTCCACAAGGCCGCGCCGGTGGCCAACAGCTCGCCGCGCGCGGGCTTCCAGTTCTTCGGCGAGGTGGAGATCGATGCGCAGACAGGTGCGCTCGACGTCAGCCTACGCGGCCTCGACGGGGCGGTGGTCTACAGCCAGACGCTGGAGCCCTGGCAGTCGGCCTGAGCCGACTAGCCGAGGAGGAAATTGCCGGCGCGCGGTTGGCCGTCCAGCGTCGGTACTTCGGCTTCGTCCTTGAGCTGCACGCCGGAGAGCTGGCGACGGCTGGCTTCGCGCAGCAGATAAAGCAGGCGGTGCGCGGCGAGGTTGTAGCTCAGGCCTTCCGGGCGGATGTTGGAGATGCAGTTGCGCTGCGCGTCGTGACGGCCGACCTGCGGCGCCCAGGTGAAATACAGCCCGAGGCTGTCCGGCGAGCTGAGGCCCGGGCGCTCGCCGAGCAGGATCACCACCATGCGCGCCTTCAGCCGCTGGCCGATTTCGTCGGCAATCGCGACGCGGCCTTGCTCGACCAGGCCGATCGGCCCGAGGGACCACCCTTCGGTGCGGGCCTGTTCGGCGATTTTCAGGGCCATCGGCACGGCATGGCGCTGCACGGCAAGGGCGGAGAGGCCGTCGGCAATCACCAGCGTGAGGTCGCAGCCTTCCTTCGCGTGCGCATCGAGGATGGCGGCGCTGGCTTCGTCGAGTCGGCGGCCGAGGTCCGGGCGCTGCAGATAGGTTTGCCGATCGGTGGCGGCGCTGTGCAGCTGCAGATGGGCGAGGCCGTGCTTGTCCAGTTCGGCGGCCAGCGCTTCGCAGTCCAGCGGCAGGTGCACGGCATCGCGGGCCTGCGCATGGGCGAACTGGAAGTCCAGCTGCGCGCTGGTGGGCAGGCTGACGCCAGCCCGGCCAAGGGCGATGCGTGCCGGGGTCAGCTGACGCAGGTGCTGCCAGGGGTTGTCGATGGTGGGCGAGCGGTCGGGCATGGCTACCTCGGAGCGTGGCGGTCAGGCGCGTGAACAGACGCGTGAGCAGACGCGTGGAAAAGACCTGCGGTCGTTTTCCACCCTACGGGGCCGGGTGAGGGCTTCGGCGTAGGGTGGAAAGCCGCGCAGCGTTTTCCACCTGGGGCTGGCCGAGACAGCAAGAGCGGCTTCATGCCAGCTGCTCCAGCGCCCGGCGAAACGGCTCGGGCAGCTCGCGGCCGAGCTGCAGGCGATTGCCGTCCTGCCGGAGTATCTGCATCTTCGCCAGCCATTCCTCGAACTCCGGCGCGGGCCTGAGGCCGAGCACCTGACGCACGTAGAGGGCGTCGTGGAAGGAGGTGGTCTGGTAGTTGAGCATCACGTCGTCCGAGCCCGGGATGCCCATGATGAAGTTGATGCCCGCCGTGCCGAGCAGGGTCAGCAGCATGTCCATGTCGTCCTGGTCGGCTTCGGCGTGGTTGGTGTAGCAGATGTCGCAACCCATGGGCACGCCGAGCAGCTTGCCGCAGAAGTGGTCCTCCAGCCCGGCGCGGATGATCTGCTTGCCGTTGTAGAGGTATTCCGGGCCGATGAAGCCGACCACGGTGTTCACCAGCAGCGGCTTGTAGCGGCGCGCGACGGCGTAGGCGCGGGCTTCGCAGGTCTGCTGATCGACACCGTGATGGGCGCCCGCCGACAGCGCGCTGCCCTGGCCGGTCTCGAAATACATGAGGTTGTCGCCGAGGGTGCCGCGCTTCTGCGACAGGCCGGCCTCGTAGCCTTCCTGCAGCGTTGCCAGGTTGATGCCGAAGCTGGCGTTGGCCGCCTCGGTGCCGGCGATGGACTGGAACACCAGGTCCAGCGGCGCGCCGCGGTTGATCGCCTCGATGGAGGTGGTGACGTGGGTGAGGATGCAACCCTGGGTCGGGATCTCGTAGCGACTGATCACGGCGTCGAGCATCTTCAGCAGCTCGCAGATGCCGGCGGTGCTGTCGGTGGCCGGGTTGATGCCGATCACCGCGTCGCCGTTGCCGTAGAGCAGGCCGTCGAGAATGCTCGCGGCGATGCCGGCGCCGTCGTCGGTGGGATGGTTCGGCTGCAGTCGGGTGGACATGCGTCCGGCCAGGCCGATGCTGTTGCGAAAGCGGGTGACGACGCGAACCTTCTGCGCCACCAGGATCAGGTCCTGCACGCGCATGATCTTCGACACCGCGGCGACCATCTCCGGCGTCAGCCCCGGTGCGAGGGCTGTCAGCGACGACTCGTCCGCCTCCTCGCCGAGCAGCCAGTTGCGGAAATCGCCCACGGTCAGGTGGCTGACCGGGGCGAAGGCGACGGCGTCGTGGCTGTCGATGATCAGCCGGGTGACTTCATCGCTCTCGTAGGGGATCAGGGCTTCTTCGAGAAAGCGCCTGAGCGGCACGGCGGCCAGGCACATCTGCGCCGCCACGCGCTCGGCGTCGCTGCCCGCCGCGACCCCGGCGAGCAGGTCGCCGGAGCGCGCCGGGCTGGCCTTGGCCATCACCTCGCGCAGATCGTCGAAGCGCCAGGTGGTGCCACCCACGCTGTGCGAGTACGTCATTGTCGGCCTCCTTCTTCAGTGCAACGACGCTTCGGCTTTCTCGATCGCGGCGAATTCCTCTTCGGGCGTACCGGCCACCAGGTGATGCCGGCTGTAGAGCGCGAAGTAGGCAATGAAGACGCCGTAGATGATCACCGCGCCGATGACCACGCGCGGGTCGACCAGAAAGCCCGCCACCACCGCGACGCACGCCAGAATCAGCGCCACGCCCGAGGTAAAGATGCCGCCGGGCGTGCGGTATGGGCGATGCAGGTCCGGCCGGCGCAGGCGCAGGGTGATGTGCGAGGCCATCATCAGCACGTAGGAGATGGTCGCGCCGAACACCGCGACGAGAATCAGCAGATCGCCCTGACCGGTCAGCGACAGGGCGAAACCGATGATGCCCGGGATCACCAGTGCCAGCACCGGCACCTTCTTGCTGTTGGTCAGCGACAGGTTGCGCGGCAGGTAGCCGGCCCGCGACAGCGCGAAGATCTGCCGCGAGTAGGCGAAGATGATCGAGAAGAAACTGGCGATCAGCCCGGCCAGCCCGACCAGGTTGACGAAGCCGCTCATCCACGTCGACGCGCCGTAGGCACTGGTCAGTGCCTCCACCAGCGGGTTGCCGGATTCGACCAGCGTGCTGGAGCCGGCGCCGCCGGGGCCGACCAGCAGGATCAGCCCGGCGAAGGCGGCGAGGATCAGCATGGCGCCGATCAGTCCGCGCGGCATGTCGCGCTGCGGGTTCTTGGTCTCTTCGGCCGCCAGCGGCACGCCTTCCACGGCGAGGAAGAACCAGATCGCGTAGGGAATCGCCGCCCAGATGCCGACGTAGCCGTAGGGCAGGAAATTGCTGGCGCCAGCAGCGGTGGTCGGCGCGATATCGAGCAGCTTGTCGACGGAGAAGTGCGGCACCATCGCCAAAATGAACACTGCGAGCGCCAGCGCGGCGATGGCGGTGATGATGAACATCAGCTTCAGCGCCTCGCCGACGCCGAAGATGTGGATGCCGATGAAGACGATGTAGAACGCCAGGTACACCATCCAGCCGCCGACGCCGAACAGCGACTCGCAGTAGGCGCCGATGAACACGGCGATGGCCGCCGGCGCGATGGCGTATTCGATCAGGATCGCCGTGCCGGTGAGAAAGCCGCCCAGCGGGCCGAACGCGGTGCGGGCGAAGCCGTAGCCGCCGCCAGCGGTGGGCACCATTGAGGACAGCTCGGCCAGCGAGAAACACATGCACAGGTACATGGTCGCCATCAGCAGCGTGGCGATGAACAGCCCGCCCCAACCGCCCTGGGCGAGGCCGAAGTTCCAGCCGGCGTAGTCGCCGGAGATCACGTAGGCCACGCCGAGGCCGACCAGCAGCACCCAGCCAGCGGCGCCTTTCTTCAGTTCGCGTTCCTGGAAATAGCTGCTGCCGACGGTTTCGAAATCGACGGTGTGTTGCGGGGGCGTTGAACTGCTGTGTTCGAGAGCCATGATCGTTCCTCGCAGGTGGTTGGCAACTCTCCCTAGCAAGCGTCATGCCCCGCGCCGCAAACCTGGCGGTTGCGGTGTTTTGTCAGCCAAGTCTGGCAGGAACGCACCTTTATCGAGCTTCGCGGCACCACGGCGGCGCTCGCAGGCGTCTTGTTTTAACCGGCGGCGGGCGCGGTGCCCGCCGCCTTCAGCCCATCAGAAGAAACCCAGCGGATTGATGTCGTAGCTCACCAGCAGGTTCTTGGTCTGCTGATAGTGGTCGAGGATCATCTTGTGCGTCTCGCGGCCGACGCCGGACTTCTTGTAGCCACCGAACGCGGCATGTGCCGGGTAGAGGTGGTAGCAGTTGGTCCACACGCGACCGGCCTTGATGCCACGGCCCATGCGGTAGGCGCGGTTGATGTCGCGCGTCCAGACGCCCGCGCCGAGGCCGAATTCGGTGTCGTTGGCCATCGCCAGCGCCTCGGCTTCGTCCTTGAAGGTGGTGACGCCGATCACCGGACCGAAGATTTCCTCCTGGAACACGCGCATCTTGTTGTTGCCCTTGAGCAGCGTCGGCTGGATGTAATAGCCGGTCGCCAGCGAGCCTTCCAGATGCTCCACGTCGCCACCGGTGAGCACCTCGGCGCCTTCCTCGCGGGCGATCTTGAGGTACGACATGATCTTGTCGAACTGCTGCTGGCTGGCCTGGGCGCCGACCATGGTCTCGGTGTCCAGCGGGTCGCCGCGCTTGATCTGCGCGACCTTCTTCATCACCGCTTCCATGAACGGCGCGTAGATCGATTCCTGCACCAGCGCGCGTGACGGACAGGTGCAGACTTCGCCCTGGTTGAAGAAGCCCAGCACCAGCCCTTCGGCGGCCTTCTCGATGAAGGTCGGCTCGGCCTGCATGATGTCCTCGAAGTAGATGTTCGGGCTCTTGCCGCCCAACTCCACGGTGCTCGGGATGATGCTCTCGGCGGCGCGCTTCATGATGTGCGAGCCGACCGGGGTGGAGCCGGTGAAGGCGATCTTGGCGATGCGCTTGCTCGAAGCCAGCGCCTCGCCGGCCTCGCGGCCGAAGCCCTGCACGATGTTGAGCACGCCCGGCGGCAGCAGGTCGCCGATGCATTCGAGCAGCACGGTGATGCCCAGCGGCGTCTGCTCGGCGGGCTTCAACACCACGCAGTTGCCGGCGGCCAGCGCCGGGGCGAGTTTCCAGGCGGCCATCAGGATCGGGAAGTTCCACGGAATGATCTGCCCGACCACGCCCAACGGTTCATGGAAGTGGTAGGCCGCGGTGTGCTCGTCGATCTCCGCCGCGGTGCCTTCCTGGGCGCGGATGCAGCCAGCGAAGTAGCGGAAATGGTCGGCCGCCAGCGGGATGTCGGCGTTCAGCGTCTCGCGCACGGCCTTGCCGTTGTCCCAGGTTTCGGTGATGGCGAGCTTTTCCAGATTGGCTTCGATGCGGTCGGCGATCTTCAGCAGGATCAGTGCGCGCGCCTGCACGCTGGTCTTGCCCCAGGCGTCGGCGGCGGCATGCGCGGCGTCCAGCGCCTTTTCGATATCGGCGGCGTCGGAGCGCGGGAACTCGGCGATCGGCTGGCCATTGACCGGCGACAGGTTGGTGAAGTACTGACCGCCGACCGGCTCGACGAACTGACCGTTGATGTAGTTGCCGTAGCGGGGTTTGAACGTGACCAGGGCACCCTCGGTGCCGGGATGGGCGTAACGCATGGTGAGTCTCCGGTTCTTGCAAGGGTCGTGAAAACGGCGGTCGTTTCAGCGTAGATCAGCTTCAGGCAGTCTGCGACCGAGCCGACATTCGGGTGCGGCGCCGCCGTCGAGCGGCCGATGCGGCGCGGCGCTGTGCTAATCTGCCGCGCAGTTTCCGGCCCCTGCCGGCCGCCCCCGACGGGCGTCGCGCAGGCATTGCAGAGGTCTTCAATGCACATCCATATTCTCGGCATCTGCGGCACCTTCATGGGTTCGCTCGCGGTGCTGGCCAAGGAGCTTGGCCATCGCGTCACCGGTTCCGATGCCAACGTCTATCCGCCGATGAGCACGCAGCTCGAAGCCCAGGGCATCGAGCTGATGCAGGGTTACGAACCGGCGCATCTGCAACCCGCGCCCGATCTGGTGGTGGTGGGTAACGCGCTGTCACGCGGCAACCCGGCGGTCGAGTACGTGCTGAACAAGGGCATGCCCTATGTCTCCGGCCCGCAGTGGCTGGCCGATCACGTGCTGCAGGGCCGTTGGGTGCTGGCCGCCGCCGGCACCCATGGCAAGACCACCACCAGCAGCATGCTGGCCTGGGTGCTGGAGCATGCCGGCATGAGTCCGGGCTTCCTCATCGGTGGGGTGCCGCAGAACTTCGGCATCTCGGCGCGGCTGGGCGACACGCCGTTCTTCGTGGTCGAGGCGGACGAATACGACAGCGCCTTCTTCGACAAGCGCAGCAAGTTCGTCCACTACCGCCCGCGCACCGCGATCCTGAACAATCTGGAATTCGACCACGCGGATATTTTTCCGGATCTCGCCGCCATCGAACGGCAATTCCACCATCTGGTGCGCACCGTGCCGGGTGAGGGGCTGATCATCCATCCCGCGTCGGAAACGGCGCTCAAGCGCGTGATCGGCATGGGCTGCTGGACGCCGGTGCAGACCACCGGCGAGGGTGGCCAGTGGCAGGCCCGGCTGCTCCGCGAGGACGGTTCGCGCTTCGAGGTGAGCTTCGACGGCGCCGTGCAGGGCGTGGTGGAGTGGGAGCTGACCGGCCGGCACAACGTCAACAACGCGCTGGCCACGCTGGCGGCGGCGCGGCATGTCGGCGTGGTGCCAGAGCTGGCGATTGCCGGGCTTTGCGCCTTCAAGAGCGTCAAGCGGCGCATGGAGAAGGTGGCTGAAGTGCGCGGTGTGACCATCTACGACGACTTCGCTCATCACCCGACCGCCATCGCCACCACCCTCGACGGCTTGCGCAAGCAGGTCGGCACGACGCCGATCATCGCCATCATCGAGCCGCGCTCGAACTCGATGAAGCTCGGCGCGCATCGCGAGGGATTGGCCGAATCGGTGGCGCTGGCCGATCAGGCGATCTGGTATGCGCCGGCCAATCTCGGCTGGGATCTGGCCGCGACCGTCGCCGACTCGCCGGTACCGACCGCCGTCTGTGATTCGCTGGAGGCGATCATCGCCAAGGTCAAGGCCGACGCCACGCCGGGTACGCAGGTGGTGGTCATGAGCAACGGCGGGTTTGGCGGGCTGCACGGCAAGTTGGCTGGCGCACTGGCGTAACGGTGGAAAACGCTTCGCGGTTTTCCACCCTACGGGGACCGTGGGTAGGGTGGAAATCGCCGCAGGCATTTCCACGCGAATGGCATCAGGAGCAAATTGAATGAGCGGACCGGAACGCATCACTTTGGCCATGACCGGCGCCTCCGGCGCGCAGTACGGTCTGCGCCTGCTCGATTGCCTGATCCAGGAAGACCGCGAGGTGCACTTCCTGATCTCCAAGGCCGCACAGCTGGTGATGGCCACCGAAACCGATGTGGTGCTGCCGGCCAAGCCGCAGGCCATGCAGGCGTTCCTCTCCGAGTACACCGGTGCCGCCGCCGGGCAGATCCGTGTGTTCGCCAAGGAAGACTGGATGGCCCCACCGGCTTCCGGCTCGGGCGCGCCGACCGCCATGGTGGTGGTGCCCTGTTCCACCGGCACGCTGTCGGCAATCGCCACCGGCGCCTGCAACAACCTGATCGAGCGTGCCGCCGACGTCACCCTCAAGGAGCGCCGCCAGCTGATCCTGGTGCCGCGCGAGGCGCCGTATTCGAGCATCCATCTGGAGAACATGCTCAAGCTGTCGAATCTGGGCGCGGTGATCCTGCCGGCCTCGCCAGGCTTCTATCATCAGCCGCAGACCATCGACGATCTGGTGGATTTCGTCGTCGCGCGCATCCTCAACCTGCTCAATATCCCGCAGGACATGCTGCCGCGCTGGGGCGAGCACCATATCGTCAGCGACGACTGAGATGATCGGGCGAGCGCTGCTGTCCTTGTTCGCCCTGATGCTGCTCGGCGGCTGCGCCACCGTGCGCACGCTGGATGCCGCCAAGCCTGGGGCGCCGATCATCTATTCCGGCACCCGCCTGGATTGGTACAGCCTTCACGGCGGCTGTTGCCCGCTGGAGCGCTTCGGCGCCGAGGCGCCACGGCATGCGGCGCTCGACCTGCCGGCCAGCGCGGTGCTGGACACGCTGCTGCTGCCATTTGCGGTGGCGGCCGAGCTGGGTGTCGGCCTGGGCGTGCGTGGCGGTCTCTGAGGCGTAACTGATCCAGGTCCAGGCCGGTTGATGGCGCGACAGGCATAATCCGGCCGAAGCCCTTGGCGCAAGGAGAGCAGGAGTGAAAGAGCAGGCCCAGTTCCACATGAGCTACTGGTTGATCGCCATCCTGGCTTTCATCGGTATCCAGTACCTGCTGTCGGCGCAGCAGGAGATCGCCACCATCCCCTACAGCGAATTCGAGCAGCATCTCAAGGACGGCCGCGTGGAGTCGCTGGCGATTACCGAGCGGCGCATCGAGGGCACGCTCAAGGAGCCGCTGCCGGGCGGCCAGCGCCGCTTCATCGCCAATCGCGTCGAGCCGCAGCTGGCCGAGCATCTGCAGCAGTTTCCGGTGCGCTACACCGGCAAGGTGGAAAGCACGCTGATGCGCGACCTGCTGTCGTGGATCGTCCCGGCGGCGCTGTTCTTCGGTATCTGGCTGTTCCTGCTGCGGCGCATTGGCAGCGGCATCGGCGGTGGCGGCATGATGCAGATCGGCAAGAGCAAGGCGCGGGTCTACGTCGAGACCGACATGAAGGTGAGCTTCGCCGATGTCGCCGGCGTCGACGAGGCCAAGGACGAACTGAAGGAAATCATCGAGTTCCTGCGCGATCCGCAAACCTACGGCCGTCTCGGTGGACGCATGCCCAAGGGTGTGCTGCTGGTCGGCCCGCCGGGTACCGGCAAGACACTGCTGGCGCGCGCGGTGGCCGGCGAGGCGCGGGTGCCGTTCTTCTCCATTTCCGGTTCGGAGTTCGTCGAGCTGTTCGTCGGTGTCGGTGCCGCGCGTGTGCGCGACCTGTTCGAGCAGGCGCGCGCGCAGGCGCCGGCGATCATCTTCATCGACGAGCTGGATGCCCTCGGCCGCGCCCGCGGTGCCGGGCCGCTGTCCGGCGGGCACGACGAGAAGGAGCAGACGCTCAACCAGCTGCTGGTGGAGATGGACGGCTTCGACACGTCCAGCGGCCTGGTGCTGCTGGCGGCCACCAACCGCCCGGAAATCCTCGACCCGGCGCTGCTGCGTGCCGGGCGTTTCGACCGTCAGGTGCTGGTGGACCGGCCGGACAAGGTCGGGCGGGTGCAGATTCTCCACGTGCACCTGAAGAAGTCGAAGCTGGGCGCCGATGTCGATCCGCAGGCCATCGCCGCGCTGACGCCGGGCTTCACCGGTGCCGATCTGGCCAACCTGGTCAACGAGGCGACGCTGCTGGCCACCCGGCGCAATGCCGAGGCGGTAGGCATGGAGGATTTCAACGCCGCCATCGAGCGCATCGTCGCCGGCCTGGAGAAGCGCAACCGCCTGCTCAACCCGCGCGAGCGCGAGATCGTCGCCTACCACGAGATGGGCCACGCGCTGGTGGCCATGGCGTTACCGGGCGTCGATCCGGTGCATAAGGTGTCGATCATCCCGCGCGGCATGGGCGCGCTGGGCTACACCATCCAGCGACCCACCGAGGATCGCTTCCTGATGACCCGCGAGGAGCTGGAAAACAAGATGGCGGTGCTGCTCGGCGGGCGCGCCGCCGAGTGGCTGGTATTCGGTCATCTGTCCACTGGCGCGGCGGACGATCTGGCGCGCGTCGCCGACATCGCCCGCGCGATGGTCACGCGCTACGGCATGTCCAGGCGCCTCGGCCATCTTGCACTGGAGCGCGAGCCCAATTCGTTTCTCGGTAGCGAGGCGCTGCTCGGCTTGAAACCGCAGCACGATTACGCGGAAAGCACCGCGACGGCGATCGATGAGGAGGTGCAGGAGCTGGTGCAGTCCGCCTTCCAGCGCAGCCTGACGTTGCTCGAGGCGCGGCGCGAACTGCTCGAACGCTGCGCCCGCCAGCTGCTGCAGCAGGAAACGCTGGATGCCGAGGCACTGCGCGCGCTGAGCGCGGCGCAGCCGGCACCGCACGTCTAGCGGTGGTCGGGCGCTAGCGCTCAGCCGCCTGACGCTGAGCATGTTGCGCCAGCGCCCACTCGACATGCTCGCGCACCAGCTCGGAAGGATCGTCACGCCGCGCCTCGAGCGCCTCCAGTACCGGAATGCTCGACGGCGCATTGCCCAGGCCCACTGCCAGGTTGCGCAACCAGCGCTCGTAACCGGCGCGGCGCAGCGGTGAGCCTTCGGTGCGGCTGAGAAATTCCTCTTCGCTCCAGCGGAACAGTACCGCCAGGTCGGCGTTGTCCAGGCTGTGGCGCGGCTGGAAATCATGCTGCTCGGTCGGCCGCGCGAAGCGGTTCCACGGACAGACGATCTGGCAGTCGTCGCAGCCGAACACGCGGTTGCCGATCTTGTCGCGCAGCTCGACCGGGATCGGCCCTTTCAGCTCGATGGTCAGGTAGGAAATGCAGCGCCGCGCATCCAGCAGCCGCTCGCCGACGAAGGCCTCGGTCGGGCAGACATCGAGACAGGCGTGGCAGCTGCCGCAGTGGTCGCGCGTCACCGGCTCGTCGACCGGCAGGGCGATGTCGACGAACAGCTCGCCGAGGAAGAACCAGCTGCCGGCCTTGCGGTTCAGCAGCAGGGTGTTCTTGCCGATCCAGCCGAGCCCGGCCTGTTGCCCGGCGGCCTTTTCCAGCACCGGTGCGCTGTCGACGAACGCGCGAAAGCCCAGCGGCCCGACCACCTGCTGGATGCGCTCGGCCAGTTGCTGGATGCGTTTGCGGATCAGCTTGTGGTAGTCGCGGCCCAGTGCGTAGCGCGAGACATAGGCCTTCTCCGGATTGGCCAGCTGCTGGGTCATGCGCGTGTCGCCAGGCAGGTAATCCATGCGCAGCGAGATCACCCGTAGCGTGCCCGGCACCAGCTCGTCCGGTCGCGAGCGCTTGCTGCCGTGCGCGGCCATGTAATCCATCTCGCCCTGATAACCGGCCGCCAGCCAGGCATCCAGGTGCGCTTCATGCTCGCCGAGATCGACGCCGGTGATGCCGACCTGCTGGAAGCCGAGCTCGCGGCCCCACTCCTTGATGGACTGGGCGAGGGCGGCGGCGTCGAGGGCGGGGCTGGGCATCGGAGAGTACGGCGGCGTGGCGGGCGGGTGCGTATAATTCTGCCAGACATTCCGCCGCGATGATCCCAGCACCGATGACCGATTCCCTGCCCGTCGCCCTGTACACCGCCGCCCAGGTGCGCGAACTCGATGCGCGCCTGATCGCTGCCGGCACTCCCGGTTTCGAGCTGATGCAGCGTGCCGCCCATGCCGCCTGGCGCGCCCTGCGTCGGCGCTGGCTGGATGCCGGGGCGGTCACCGTCCTGGCCGGGCGTGGCAACAATGCCGGCGACGGCTATCTCGTCGCAGCCTTGGCGCAGCGCGCCGGCTGGCAAGTCCGGGTGCTGGCGGTGGGGGATGTCCAGGCCTTGCAGGGCGATGCTGCGCAGGCGCTGGCCGAAGCGCGGGCGTGCGGCGTGAGCATCGAACCCTGGCATGCCGCGGCGGCATTGCAGGGCGTGCTGGTGGATGCATTGCTCGGAACGGGGATTTCCGGCGCGGTGCGTGAGCCCTTTGCCGGAGCCATCGCGACGATCAACGCTAGCGGCCTGCCGGTGCTGGCCATCGATCTGCCCAGCGGGCTCTGCGCCGATACCGGACAGGTGCTCGGGCAGGCAGTGCGTGCCGATCTGAGTGTCACCTTCATCGGCCTCAAGCTCGGCTTGTTCACCGCCGACGGCCCCGATCGCGTCGGTACGCTGGTGTTCGATGATCTGCAGGCCGATCCGGGAATCGTCGCGCAGGTGGCGAGCGAGGCCGTGCGCCTCGATCACGGCTCGCTGGCGCGGATCGCGCCCCGTTCGCCGACCGCGCACAAGGGCAGCTTCGGGCAGGTGCTGGTGATCGGTGGCGATCTGGGCACTGGCGGCGCGGCATTGCTCAGCGCCGAGGCAGCATTGCGTGGCGGCGCCGGCATGGTGAGCCTGGCGACCCGGCCGGAGCATGTCACCGCTTCGCTGGTGCGTCGTCCGGAGATCATGTGCAGCGGCGTGGAGTCGACCTACAGCCTGACGACGCTCGTCGAGCGCGCCGATGTGTTGGTGGTCGGCCCCGGGCTTGGTCAGGCCCCTTGGGGACGCAGCCTGCTGTCGCTGGCGGCGCAGAGCGGACTGCCGCAGGTGTGGGACGCCGATGCGCTGAACCTGCTGGCGGCCGGTGGCGTCCAACTGCCGACCGGCTGCGTGATCACGCCGCATCCGGGCGAGGCGGCGCGGTTGCTGCAATGTACGGTCGCCGAGGTACAGGGCGATCGTCCGGTGGCAGCGCGCGAACTGGCCCGGCGTTATGCCTGCGTGGCGCTGCTCAAGGGCGCTGGCACGCTGATCGCCGCGCCGGACGGACGGCTGGCGCTGTGCGACCGCGGCCATCCGGCGATGGCCAGTGCCGGCCTCGGCGATGTGCTGGCCGGGCTGATCGGCGCGCTGCTGGCGCAGGATCTCGCGCCCTTCGACGCGGCCTGCCTGGGCGCCTGGCTGCATGCTGCGGCCGGCGAGCGCCTTGGTGAGCAGGGCCGGGGGCTCGCCGCCGCCGATCTGATTCCCGTGATCCGTCAGTTGCTCGAGGAGCAGTCGCCATGCCTGAAGTGACGCTGTACGCCGAAGACGAGTCGGCCATGCTCGCCTTGGGCGCGCGGATCGCGCAGGCGACCGGTGGGCGCGGAGTGATCTATCTGCATGGCGATCTCGGCGCCGGCAAGACCACGCTGTCGCGCGGGCTGATCCGCGGCTTCGGCCACGAGGGCAAGGTCAAGAGTCCGACCTTCACCCTGGTCGAACCTTACGAGATTGGCGACGTGCGGGTGTTCCACTTCGATCTGTACCGCCTGGTCGATCCCGAGGAGCTGGAGTTTCTCGGTATTCGCGACTATTTCGAAGGGAGCGCGCTGTGCCTGGTCGAGTGGCCGGAACGCGGTGCCGGCGTTTTGCCAAAGACCGACCTTGACATTACCATTACGCCGCATGGGGCCGGCCGTACGCTGCGCCTGTCGCCGCGGGGCGAACGCGGTGACGCCTGGTGCGTCGTCCTGAGCGCCGGAAATCAATGAAACGCATGAGGTTGGGTATGCGCATACGCGCGCTGGTTAGCGGTTTGGCGGTCCTGCTGGCTGCCGTGCAGGTTTTTGCCGCCACCGACGTGCAAAGCGTGCGTCTGTGGCGGGCACCGGACAATACGCGGCTGGTGTTCGACCTGTCGGGCCCGGTGAAGCACAACGTCTTCACGCTCGAGGCGCCACACCGCATCGTCATCGATGTCACCGGCGCTACGCTCAAAGCACAGCTCGACCAACTGGCACTGCAGAACACGCCGGTCGCCGCCTTGCGCGCCGGGCAGCACGACGCGAACACGCTGCGCGTGGTGATCGACCTTAAGGCGCCCGTCGCGCCCAAGAGCTTCAGCCTGGCGCCGAATCAGCAGTACGGGCATCGCTTGGTAGTCGACCTGTTCGACCAGGGCGCCGCCGCGCCCGTCGCCCAGGTTCCGGCCAACAGCGCACCGGCGAAACCGGTGCCGCCGGTGTCGCCGACGCTGCCCGCGGTCAAGCTGCCGGTGTCGCCGGGTGGCAAGCGTGACGTGGTCATTGCCATTGATGCCGGTCACGGCGGCGAGGACCCAGGTGCCATCGGTCCGGGCAAGATCTACGAGAAGACCGTGGTGCTGCAGATTGCCAAGGAACTGCAACGGCAGATCAATGCCGAGAAGGGCTTCCGTGCCGAGCTGGTACGCACCGGCGACTACTTCATTCCGCTGCGTAAGCGCACCGAAATTGCCCGCCAGAAGGGGGCTGACCTGTTCGTGTCGGTGCATGCCGACGCCGCGCCGCGCTCGTCGGCATACGGCGCTTCGGTCTTCGCCCTCTCCGACCGCGGCGCCACCTCCGAGACGGCACGCTGGCTGGCCGACAGCGAGAACCGTTCCGACCTGATCGGCGGTGCCGGCAACGTGAGTCTCGACGACAAGGATCAGATGCTTGCCGGCGTGCTGCTGGATCTGTCGATGACCGCCTCGCTGTCCTCCAGCCTCAACGTCGGGCAGAAGGTGCTGAGCAACATGGGCCGCATCACGCCGCTGCACAAGCGCCGCGTCGAACAGGCCGGTTTCATGGTGCTGAAATCGCCGGACATTCCCTCGATCCTGGTCGAGACCGGCTTCATTTCCAACCCGTCCGAGGCGCGCAAGCTGCAGACAGCCAGCCATCAGCAGTCGCTGGCGCGTTCGATCCACAGCGGCGTGCGGCAGTTCTTCCACGAAAATCCGCCGCCGGGCACCTATGTCGCCTGGCTGCGCGATGCCGGCAAGCTCGCCATCGGGCCGCGCGAGCATGTGGTGCGTTCCGGCGAGAGCCTGGCGCTGCTCGCCGAGCGCTATCAGGTCAGCCTGACCTCCCTGCGCAGCGCCAACCAGCTGCGCAACGACACCATCAAGGTCGGTCAGACGCTCAGCATCCCGGCCACCACGCTGGCCTCCCAGCCATGAGCGAGTTGCAGCGCATCCAGCTGCTGAGTCCGCGGCTGGCGAACCAGATTGCCGCCGGGGAAGTGGTCGAGCGGCCGGCCTCGGTGATCAAGGAACTGCTGGAAAACAGCCTGGATTCTGGTGCAACGCGCATCGAAGTGGATGTCGAGCAGGGCGGAGTCAAGCTGCTGCGCGTGCGCGACGACGGCTGTGGCATTCCGGCGGACGATCTGCCGTTGGCCCTGGCGCGCCATGCGACCAGCAAGATCCGCGATCTGGAAGACCTTGAGCGGGTGATGAGCCTCGGTTTTCGTGGCGAGGCGCTGGCGTCGATCAGCTCCGTCTCGCGCCTGACGCTGACCTCGCGCACGGTCGATGCCGGCGAGGCCTGGCAGGTGGAAACCGAAGGCCGCGAGATGGAGGCGCGGGTGCAGCCGGCGGCGCATCCGGTCGGCACCTCGGTGGAGGTACGCGACCTGTTCTTCAATACGCCCGCGCGGCGCAAGTTCCTGCGCACCGAGAAGACCGAGTTCGACCATCTGCAGGAAGTGATCAAGCGTCTGGCGCTGGCGCGTTTCGACGTCGCCTTCCACTTGCGGCACAACGGCAAGGGCGTGCTGGCGCTGCACCAGGCGAGCGACGACGCGGCGCGCGCCCGGCGGGTGGCGGCGGTCTGCGGGCCGGCGTTTCTCGAGCAGGCGCTGCCGATCGAAGTCGAGCGTGACGGGCTGCGCCTTTGGGGCTGGGTCGGCCTGCCGACCTTCTCGCGCAGCCAGGCCGACCTGCAGTATTTCTACGTCAACGGGCGCATGGTGCGTGACAAGCTGGTCGCCCATGCGGTGCGCCAAGCCTATCGCGATGTGCTGTTCAACGGCCGGCATCCGACGTTCGTGCTGTTCCTCGATGTCGATCCTGCGGTGGTGGACGTTAACGTGCACCCGACCAAGCACGAGGTGCGCTTTCGCGACAGCCGCATGGTGCATGACTTCCTCTATGGCACGCTGCACCGCGCGCTGGGTGATGTGCGCCCCGAAGACCAGCTGGCAGCGCCGGCCAGCGTGACATCGATGAGTCCGCTCAGCGGTGCGGCCGCAGGCGAGTTCGCGGGGCAGAGCGAGATGAGCCTGTCGACCAGCGTGCCCGAACGCGCGCCGGGCGAAGCACCAGCGTGGCGCGGCGTCGGGGCTGGCTATCAGATGCAGCGTCCGGCGTCCGGCGGCCTTGTCGCCGAGGCGCAGGGCGCATATCGGGAATTCTTCGCCCCGCTACCGGAAGCCGGCCCCGCGCCGTTGCCCGCCACTCAGGACGATGTGCCGCCGTTGGGCTATGCCCTGGCGCAGCTCAAGGGCATTTACATCCTTGCGGAGAATGCTCAGGGCATGGTGCTGGTAGACATGCATGCCGCGCACGAGCGCATCACCTACGAACGCCTGAAAACCGCGATGGCCAGTGAGGGTCTGCGTGGTCAGCCGCTGCTGGTGCCCGAATCCATCGCTGTAAGCCAGCGCGAGGCCGATTGCGCCGAGGAACACGCGCAGTGGTTCCAGAGGCTCGGCTTCGAGTTGCAGCGCCTGGGGCCCGAAACCTTGGCGATTCGCCAGACGCCTGCGCTGCTTAAACAGGCCGAGGCGACTCGGTTGGTGACCGATGTGCTGGCCGATCTGCTCGAATACGGCACCAGCGATCGCATTCAGGCGCATCTGAACGAGCTGCTCGCGACGATGGCCTGCCACGGCGCGGTGCGTGCCAATCGTCGCCTGACGCTGCCGGAGATGAATGCACTGCTGCGCGACATGGAGCAGACCGAGCGCAGCGGCCAGTGCAACCACGGCCGCCCGACCTGGACGCAGCTGGGCATGGACGAGCTGGACCGGCTGTTCCTGCGCGGACGCTAGCTGCACGCGGCGACTGCGAGCCGCTCGCGCGGCTTGCAGCTTATTGCCGGCAGCTTGAAACTATGCCGCCCCTCGCCGCGAGTCCTCCGATGTCACGCCTGCCTCCCGCCATCTTTCTGATGGGTCCCACCGCCTCCGGCAAGACCGATCTTGCACTGGAGCTGGCGCGTGTGCTGCCGTGCGAGCTGATCAGTGTCGACTCGGCCCTGGTCTATCGCGGCATGGACATCGGTACCGCCAAGCCCTCCCGTGAGGTACTGGCCGCTTATCCACATCGTCTGGTGGATATTCTCGATCCGGCGCAGAGCTATTCGGCCGCGGAATTCAGTGCTGATGCGCTGGCGGCGATGGCGGAAATCACGGCAGCGGGCCGTATTCCGTTGCTGGTCGGCGGCACCATGCTGTATTTCAAGGCGCTGCGCGATGGCCTTGCCGACCTGCCGGCGGCCGATGCGCAGGTGCGCGCCGAGTTGGAAGCGCTGGCCGCGCGGGAGGGATTGCGGGCTCTGCATCGCAGGCTCGCCGAAATCGATCCGCAGTCGGCGGCGCGCATCCATCCCAACGATCCGCAACGACTGGTGCGTGCGCTGGAGGTCTATCGCGTCAGCGGATTGACCATGAGCGAACATCGCGCCCGACAATGGTCGCAAAAAGCTGCAGCGGGCGCGCCTGGCTCGGGCGTCTTGCCTTATACTGTCGCGCACTTGTCCATCGCTCCGGCACAGCGGTCGGTTCTGCACCAGCGCATCGAGCAACGCTTTCTTCAGATGGTTGAACAGGGCTTTATCGAAGAGGTCGAAGCCCTGCGTTGTCGTGGCGACTTGCACTCCGGGTTGCCGTCGATTCGGGCGGTGGGCTATCGGCAGGTGTGGGATTACTTGGATGGAAACCTGTCCAGGGACGAGATGATTCAGCGCGGCATCATCGCAACCCGCCAACTGGCCAAACGACAGTTCACCTGGCTGCGTGGCTGGGGGGAAGTTGACTGGTTGGACAGTCTGTCCCGCGACAATCTGCCGCGAGCATTGAAATACCTGCAATCGCTCTCCATATTGAGCTGACACTGCAAATTGACCGTCTATTCTCAGACAAGTGGATCGTCGGTTTACCTAGAAATTATTGAATAAAGATCCTCTAAGGAGTGCGGCACATGTCAAAAGGGCATTCGCTACAAGACCCTTACCTCAACACACTGCGTAAGGAACGCGTTCCGGTTTCCATCTATCTGGTCAACGGCATAAAGCTGCAGGGCCAGATCGAATCCTTCGACCAGTTCGTCATTCTTCTCAAGAACACTGTCAGTCAGATGGTCTACAAGCATGCGATCTCGACGGTCGTGCCGGGTCGTCCGGTTCGCCTGCCGACCGCAGGTGACGCCGAGCAATCCGAGTCGGGCAACGACTAAGGTAGGCGTCTTTGTTCTTCGAACGTCCCGGTGGCGGGGAGCGGGCCATTCTGGTTCATCTGGAAGGTCAGGACCCCGCGTCGCGCGAGGACCCTCAGGAATTTCAGGAGCTGGCCCGCTCGGCTGGTGCCGAGCAGGTCGGGTTCGTCACCGTGAGCCGGCATCAGCCGTCGGCGAAGTTCCTGATTGGCACCGGCAAGGTCGAAGAGCTGCGCGATCTCGTCCATGAGGGCGAGGTCGAGCTGGTGATCTTCAATCACACGCTGACCCCCAGCCAGGAGCGCAACCTGGAGCGCGTTCTGGAATGCCGGGTGCTCGATCGCACCGGTCTGATTCTGGATATCTTCGCCCAGCGTGCGCGTACCCACGAAGGCAAGTTGCAGGTCGAGCTGGCGCAGCTCGAGCACATGAGCACGCGCCTGGTGCGCGGCTGGACACACCTTGAGCGGCAGAAAGGCGGTATCGGTCTACGCGGTCCTGGCGAGACCCAGCTGGAAACTGACCGGCGCCTGCTGCGAGTGCGCATCCGTCAGATCAAGCAGCGCCTGGAAAAGGTCCGCGGGCAGCGCGAGCAGGCACGCCGCGGACGCAAGCGCGCCGACATCCCGTCGGTCTCGCTGGTCGGCTACACCAACGCCGGCAAATCCACGTTGTTCAACGCGCTCACGGAAGCCGAGGTCTACGCGGCCAATCAATTGTTCGCTACGCTCGATCCGACGCTGCGGCGCCTGGAGCTGCCGGATATCGGGCCGGTGGTCCTGGCGGATACGGTGGGTTTCATTCGTCATCTGCCGCACAAGCTGGTCGAATCGTTTCGCGCGACGCTAGAGGAATCCAGCAATGCCGATCTGCTGCTACACGTGATCGACGCTCACGAGCCCGAGCGTGATCAGCAGATCGAACAGGTCCTGGCCGTGCTGGCGGAGATCGGTGCGGATGAGTTGCCTGTCCTGGAGGTCTACAACAAGGTCGATCTCATGGAGGGTATCGAGCCGCACATTCAGCGCGATGCCGATGGCAGGCCAGAGCGCGTCTGGGTATCGGCGCGTGACGGGCTGGGGCTGGACCTGCTGCGCCAGGCAATCGCCGAGCTGCTCGGCAACGATCTGTTCGTAGGCACGCTCCGCCTCCCGCAGCGCCTTGGTCGTATGCGCGCTCAGCTGTTCGAGCTTGGCGCCGTGCAGCGCGAGAGCCATGACGAGGAGGGCGGTAGCCTCCTTGAAGTGCGCCTGCCGCGGGTGGAGCTGCATCGGTTGCTCAGTCGCGAAGGGCAGCAGCCGGCAGAGTTTCTGGAGCAACACACTTTGCAATAAAGCCCGGGCGGCGATCTGGCCGCTTGCTACAGGCTTTCGGTAGCATTGGTGGGTGCGCCACGGGGCGCGTCTTTAGCTTTATCTGAATGGAGAGCGCTATGGCTTGGAATGAGCCGGGTGGCAACTCGAACAACCAGGATCCCTGGGGCGGCGGTGGCGGTGGTCGTCGCGGCGGCGATCAAAAGGGACCGCCCGATCTCGACGAGGCCTTCCGCAAGCTGCAGGACAGCCTCAACGGCATGTTCGGTGGCAAGAAGCGCGGCAGTGGTGGTGGCAGCAGCGGCGGCAGTCGCCGCGGCGGCTTCGGTCTTGTCTGGATTTCGCTCGTGGTCCTGCTGGCGGTGTGGCTGTTCAATGCCATCTATATCGTCGACGAGCAGGAGCAGGCGGTGGTACTGCGCTTCGGCAAATATCATGAAACTGTCGGGCCGGGTCTGAATCTCTATTTCCCGCCGATCGACCGTAAATTCCAGGAAAACGTCACGCGCGAGCGCTCCTACAGCAAGCAGGGGCAGATGCTCACCGAGGATGAGAACATCATCGAGGTGCCGTTGACCGTTCAGTACAAGATCAGTGATCTGCAGTCGTTCGTCCTCAACGTCGATCAGCCGGAGATAAGCCTGCAGCACGCCACCGACAGCGCGGTGCGCCATGTGGTCGGTTCGACGGCGATGGATCAGGTGTTGACCGAGGGCCGCGAGGCCATGGCTGGCGAAGTGAAGGAGCGTCTGCAGCGTTTCCTCGATAACTACGGCACTGGTATCACCGTGACGCAGGTGAACCTGCAGAGTGCGGCTGCGCCGCGAGAAGTTCAGGAAGCCTTCGACGACGTGATCCGCGCCCGCGAAGACGAGCAGCGCGAGAAGAACCAAGCCGAATCCTATGCCAACGGCGTGATTCCCGAAGCGCGCGGCCAGGCCCAGCGCATGCTGGAGGAGGCCAGTGGTTATCGTGATGCGGTGATTTCTCGTGCCGAGGGTGAGGCCGATCGCTTCACCAAACTGCTGACTGAGTACAGCAAGGCGCCGGAGGTCACGCGCGAGCGCCTGTATCTGGAAACCATGCAGGAAGTCATGAGCAACACCAGCAAGGTCATGGTGACTGGCGAGAGTGGCCAGAACAATCTGCTTTATCTACCGCTGGACAAGATGATCAACGGCCGTGGCGCCGCCAGCAGCAACGCCGCGTCGGCCGGAACGGCATCAGGCGCGGCCAGCCAGGCGACGCGGCTGCCGCCGGAACTGGATCCGCGTGAAGTTCGTACGAGGGAGAGTCGCTGATGAGCAATAAATCCCTTACGGCGCTGATCGTGGGTGTGGTGCTGGCGCTGGTGCTGTGGAACAGCTTCTATATCGTCTCGCAGACCGAGCGTGCAGTGCTGCTGCGTTTCGGTCGTATTGTCGAGCCCGACGTGAAGCCCGGTCTGCACATGAAGATCCCGTACGTGAACAGTGTGCGCAAGTTTGACGCGCGCCTGATGACGCTGGATTCGACGACTTCACGCTTCCTGACCCTGGAGAAGAAAGCGCTGATGGTCGACGCCTACGCAAAGTGGCGGGTCGCCGATGCCGAGCTGTTCTATACCGCAACGTCCGGCATGAAGCAGATCGCCGATGAGCGGCTGGCTCGTCGATTGGAAGCGGCATTGCGCGACCAGTTCGGCAAGCGCACCCTGCATGAGGCGGTATCCGGCCAGCGCGACGAGCTGATGGGGCAGGTGACCAACAGCCTCAATCGCGCCGTGCAGAAGGAGCTGGGCATCGAAGTGGTGGACGTGCGGGTCAAGGGTATCGATCTGCCGCGTGAGGTGAATCGCAGCGTGTTCGAGCGCATGAGCTCCGAGCGAGAGCGCGAGGCGCGCGAGCACCGCGCGAAGGGCAAGGAGCTGGCCGAAGGTATTCGCGCCGACGCCGATCGCCAGCGCCGCGTCTTGCTTGCCGAGGCATTCCGCGAGGCGGAAGAGCTGCGCGGTGATGGCGATGCGCGTGCAGCGTCGATCTACGCGGCCGCCTATGGTCAGGACAAGGAGTTCTATTCCTTCTACCGCAGTCTGCAAGCGTACCGCGAAAGCTTCTCCAGCAAGGAAGACGTGCTGGTGCTGGATCCCAAGAGCGATTTCTTCCGCTATCTGGAGCAGTCCCGCTAAGCGCTTCGCAAGGTTCGACCGGCGGCCGATGTTGGCCGCCGGGTGACCCACCGGGAAAACATTGCTATGATCCGCCAGCCGGGAAAACCCCGGCTTTTTTGCGTCTGCGCCCACGGGAGCAGGCGATCTCCGAGCATGGGCAACCATGCCGCTCCCCTTGCGGGGCCTGGCGCTGATGTCAGGGTTTGAACAGAACTGCACGCGACCGATGGCCAGCCTCGACGGCAGCCCGGTTCTCGTCCGCTTGACTAGGCTTGCCGTATCGAGAGGTGATTGGCGAAATGGCAACGGTAGACCGCTGGCTGCTGCCAGATGGCATCGAAGAGGTGCTGCCGCCCGAGGCTGCACGTATCGAGACTGCACGGCGTCGCGTGTTGGACCTGTTCCAGCGCTGGGGTTACGAGCTGGTCATAACGCCTCATGTTGAATTCCTCGAATCGCTGCTGACCGGTTCCGGTCAGGATCTCGATCTGCGTACCTTCAAGGTCACCGATCCGCTGTCGGGGAGACAGATGGGCCTGCGCGCCGATATCACACCGCAGGTGGCGCGGGTTGATGCGCATACGCTGCGTCGCGAAGGGCCGAGCCGCCTGTGCTACGCGGGTAGTGTGCTACACGCCAAGCCGCAGGCGTTGGCGACGTCGCGTAGCCCGATCCAGCTCGGGGCCGAGCTGTATGGCGACGGCAGTGCCTCGAGCGACATCGAGGTGATCAGCCTGATGCTGGAAATGCTGGAGCTTGCTGATGTGCCTGATGTGCACATGGATCTCGGGCATGTCGGCATCTACCGCGGCCTTGCTCGCGCGGCTGGGCTGATGGGTGAGGCTGAGCAGCGGCTGTTCGATGCGCTGCAGCGCAAGGCGATGGACGAGATCGAGTGCCTGACCGCTGCCTTGGAGCCGACGATGGCCGGAATGCTGCGCGCGCTCGCACGGCTGTGTGGCGGTCGCGAGGCATTAGATGAGGCGCAGGTCGCGCTGGTGGAGGCGCCAGTCGAGGTTCGTCTGGCGCTGCAGACGTTGATTCGTATTGCCGACCAGCTGGCCGCGCGTTATCCGCAAATGCCGCTTTACTTCGATCTGGGCGAGCTGCGCGGATACCACTACCACACCGGTGTCGTCTTCGCGGTGTTCGTTCCTGGCGTCGGTCAGTCGATCGCCCAGGGTGGGCGTTATGACGACATCGGCGCCGACTTCGGGCGAGCGCGCCCGGCCACCGGCTTCTCGACCGATCTGAAGACGCTGGTGAGTCTCGGTAACGCCGATCTGTCGACTCCGGTCGGCGGCATCTGGGCGCCGTACGGCGACGACCCCGCGCTATGGCAGGCGATCTGCCGCCTGCGTCGCGACGGTGAGCGCGTGGTGCAGGCCCTCGATGGTCAGACGGCTGGCGCTGCCGCGGGGCTTGGCTGTGATCGGCAGCTACTGGCTCAAGACAATTCCTGGATCGTGGCGCCGCTGGCGTCCTGAGATTGCCGCGATGCGGCCCAGGCTGGTTTCGATTTCTGCCGGTCAATGCCGGTACGCTTCTCCGAAGAGGACAGAGGGTTATGGGTAAGAATGTCGTGGTCCTGGGCACCCAGTGGGGTGATGAGGGCAAGGGCAAGATCGTCGATCTGCTGACTGATCAGGCGGCCGCGGTGGTGCGCTACCAGGGTGGTCACAACGCCGGTCATACCTTGGTGATCGACGGTGAGAAGACCGTGCTGCACCTGATTCCGTCCGGCATCCTGCGCGACAACGTGCAGTGCCTGATCGGCAATGGAGTGGTGGTTGCTCCCGATGCGCTGCTGCGGGAAATTACCAAGCTCGAGGAAAAGGGCGTGCCGGTGCGCGAGCGCCTGCGTATCAGCCCGTCCTGCACTCTGATCCTTCCGTATCACGTCGCGCTGGATCAGGCGCGCGAGGCGTCGCGTTCGGAAGGCAAGATCGGCACTACTGGTCGTGGCATCGGTCCGGCCTATGAAGACAAGGTCGCGCGTCGTGGCCTGCGCATCGGTGATCTGTTCAATCCGGAGCGTTTTGCGGTCAAGCTGCGCGAGTTGCTGGAGTACCACAACTTCGTTTTGCAGAATTTCTACAAGGTCGAGCCGGTCGATTTCCAGAAGACGCTGGACGAGGCGCTGGGCTACGCCCAGGTCCTCAAGCCGCTGATCACCGACGTTACTGCGCGCCTGCACGAGCTGCGCAAGGAGGGCGCGTGCATCATGTTCGAAGGCGCGCAGGGTTCGCTGCTGGATATTGACCACGGCACCTACCCGTACGTGACCAGCTCCAGCACCACTGCCGGCGGTACTGCGACCGGTTCTGGCTTCGGTCCGCTGTATCTGGACTACATCCTCGGAATCACCAAGGCCTATACCACGCGAGTGGGTTCCGGTCCGTTCCCCACCGAGCTGTTCGATGAGATTGGCGCGCGCCTGGCCGAGCGTGGTCACGAATTCGGCTCGACCACCGGTCGTGCGCGTCGTTGCGGCTGGTTCGATGCGGTGATTCTGCGGCGTGCCATTGAGATCAACAGCATCTCCGGCATCTGCCTGACCAAGCTGGACGTGCTCGACGGCCTGGAGACCATCCGTATCTGCGTCGGTTACAAGGACCGCAACGGTCAGGTGCTGGTTGATGCGCCGACCGATGCCGATAGCTACGACGGCCTGCAGCCGGTATACGAGGAGGTGCCGGGCTGGAGCGAGTCGACCCTCGGTGCCAAGAGCCTTGACGAGCTGCCGGCCAATGCGCGGGCCTACATCAAGCGTCTGGAGGAATTGATCGAGGCGCCGGTTGACATCATCTCCACCGGTCCGGACCGCAACGAAACCATCGTGCTGCGTCATCCGTACGCCTGATCGGGTGCGATGCTGAAAAAGGCCGCCGTCGGGCGGCCTTTTGCTGTCTGGCGGCCGGCTGCGGGTAAGTCTGCTCGGGCTGGTGGAAAGCTTTATGGTGCTGAAAACGAAAAAACCGAGCATAAGCTCGGTTTTTTCTTGAAGAGTGGTGCCCAGGAGAAGACTCGAACTTCCACGGTGTTGCCACCGCTAGGACCTGAACCTAGTGCGTCTACCAATTCCGCCACCTGGGCACATTGCGATGATTGCTCACCGGCTTTGCTGTCGTTTGTACCGAATCATCGGTCGAAGTCGACAATCTTCGTTGCTACTTGAGACTCGCATCGATGATGCGGGTTTCATTTGAAGAGTGGTGCCCAGGAGAAGACTCGAACTTCCACGGTGTTGCCACCGCTAGGACCTGAACCTAGTGCGTCTACCAATTCCGCCACCTGGGCACGGGAAACAGTATTGCTTGAGCGTTTCCGTGATACAACGTCTGTTGGACATTGTGGGCGCGAACTATACGGGCGAGGTTCGGGGTTGTAAACCCCTGATCCCGAAAAATAATTCAGCGTAAAGGTGCCGCCCGTGGGCATTTCGCGCTTCAATACACTTATGACGTTCCGTCTCGATAATTGAATAGAAAGGTGACACTTCTTAATGGCCGATTGGCAATCCCTCGATCCCGAGGCCGCCCGTGAAGCGGAAAAGTACGATAACCCCATTCCCAGCCGCGAACTGATCCTCCGGCACCTGTCTGAGCGTGGCTCACCGGCCGCGCGCGAACAGCTGGTCGAAGAGTTCGGCCTGGTTTCCGATGAGGACGTCGAGGCACTGCGCCGTCGACTGCGCGCGATGGAGCGCGACGGTCAGCTTATCTACACCCGACGCGGAACCTACGCGCCAGTGGACAAGCTCGATCTGGTCTGTGGCCGAGTCAGCGGTCATCGCGATGGCTTCGGCTTCCTGATTCCCGATGACGGTAGCGATGACCTCTTTCTCGGGCCGGCGCAGATGCGCCTGGTTTTCGATGGCGATCGCTGCCTGGCGCGGGTGTCCGGGCTGGATCGGCGTGGGCGTCGCGAGGGGGCGATTGTCGAGGTCATCAGTCGAGCCCATGAAACCATCGTCGGGCGCTATCAGATCGAGAGCGACGTCGGCTTCGTGGTTGCCGACAACCCCAAGATCCAGCAGGAGGTCCTGGTCACACCGGGCCGTGCGCTGAATGCCAAACCCGGTCAGTTCGTCGAAGTGAAGATCACCCACTGGCCCACCCCGCGCTTCCAGCCGCAGGGGGACATCATCGAGGTGATCGGCAACTATATGGCGCCGGGGATGGAAATCGACGTGGCGTTGCGCAGCTTCGATATCCCCCATGTGTGGCCCGAGGCGGTGCTCAAGGAAGCGGCGCGGCTCAAGCCCGAGGTCGAAGAGAAGGACAAGCTCAAGCGCGTAGACCTGCGGCATCTGCCATTCGTCACCATCGACGGCGAGGATGCGCGGGACTTCGACGACGCGGTCTACTGCGAAAGGCCCGGTGGTTGGAAGCTGCTGACCGGCGGGTTCCGTCTGTACGTCGCCATCGCCGACGTCTCGCACTATGTGAAGGTCGGTTCGGCGCTGGATCGCGAAGCCGAGGTGCGCGGCAACTCGGTGTATTTTCCCGAGCGAGTGGTGCCGATGCTGCCCGAGCAGCTATCCAACGGTCTGTGCTCGCTGAATCCTGGCGTGGACCGTCTGGCGATGGTCTGCGAGATCACCCTCAATAAGTCGGGCAAGATGACCGACTACCAGTTCTACGAGGCGGTGATCCACTCTCATGCGCGGCTGACCTACAACAAGGTCAGCGATATGCTCGAGCGGCCCAAGTCTCCCGAGGGCAAGCGGCTGAGCGAGGAGTACGCCGAGGTACTGCCGCATCTCAAGCAGCTTTATGCGCTGTACAAGTTGCTGCTCAAGGCACGTCACACTCGGGGGGCGATCGATTTCGAGACCCAGGAGACTCGTATCGTTTTCGGCGCCGGGCGCAAGATCGCCGAGATCAAGCCGACCGAGCGCAACGACGCTCACAAGCTGATCGAGGAGTGCATGCTGTGCGCCAACGTGGCCACTGCCGCGTTCCTGCAAAAGCACGACATCCCCGCGCTGTATCGCGTGCACGACGGTCCGCCGCTGGAACGTCAGGAGAAGCTGCGCGCTTTCCTCGGCGAACTGGGCTTGAGTCTGCACAAGGGCAAGGAAGGGCCGACGCCGAAGGATTATCAGGCTCTGCTGGAGCGCATTCAGGATCGTCCGGATTTCCACGTGATCCAGACGGTCATGCTGCGTTCGTTGAGCCAGGCGGTCTACAGCGTCGACAATCATGGCCACTTCGGTCTGAACTACGAAGCTTACGCCCACTTCACTTCGCCGATCCGGCGCTATCCGGACCTGCTGGTACACCGCGCGATTCGCAGCGTGATCCGTTCGCGGCGTGACACGCCGCACGTGCGACGCGAGGGTGCGGCGAGCATGCCCAAGGCGCGTATCTACCCCTACGACGAGGCGGCGCTGGAACAGCTTGGCGAGCAGTGCTCGATGACCGAGCGACGCGCCGACGAGGCTACCCGCGATGTCGTCAACTGGCTCAAGTGCGAGTTCATGCGCGATCGCGTCGGCGAAACATTCCCCGGCGTGATTACCGCAGTGACCGGGTTCGGTCTGTTCGTCGAGTTGACCGATATCTATGTCGAAGGGCTGGTGCACGTCACGGCAATGCCGGGCGACTACTACCACTTCGATCCTCTGCATCACCGCCTCTCCGGCGAGCGGAGCGGGCGAAGCTTCCGTCTCGGCGACAGCGTCGAGGTGCGGGTGATGCGCGTGGATCTGGACGAACGCAAGATCGACTTCGAGCTGATCAGTGGCGGCAGCAAGGTCGCCGGTGTGGGCGAAGGCGGTGTGCGCAAGGGTGGAGCGGGACGCGGCAAGGCCGATGACCGGCGTCCGGCGCGCAGCCAGGAGCCGGCCGATGTCAGCGTACGCAAGAGCCGCGAGCTGAAGAAGGCGCTGCTGACTGAAGCCAAGGGCAAGAGCGGGCGCGACCATAGCTCGGAAAAACCCAAGCGCGGCGGGTCGAAACGCAAGGCTGACGGCAAGCCGGCTCCCGGCGGATCGAGCCCTGCCGGTGCGAGAAAACGCAAGGCCAAATCATGAGCGACTTGGAGAAAATCTACGGCCTGCACGCGGTCGAGGCGCTGCTGCGTCATCATCCCCGGCGGGTCAAGCAGGTTTGGCTGGCCGAAGGACGTGGCGATCCGCGTGTGCAGACGCTGATCGAACTGGCCGGCCAGGCGCGCGTGCGCATCGGTCAATGCGAGCGCCGCGAAATGGACACCTGGGTCGAAGGCGTGCATCAGGGCGTGGTCGCCGAAGTAAGTCCCAGCCAGGTCTGGGGCGAGGCGATGCTCGATGAGCTGCTTGATCGCGCCGAAGTTGCGCCGTTGCTGCTGGTGCTCGATGGGGTGACCGATCCGCATAACCTGGGCGCTTGCCTGCGCACGGCCGACGCCGCCGGGGCACTGGCGGTGATCGTGCCGAAGGACAAGTCGGCGACGCTCAACGCTACGGTGCGCAAGGTGGCCTGCGGTGCCGCCGAGGTGATTCCGCTGGTAGCGGTGACCAATCTCGCGCGCTCACTGGAAAAACTGCAGCAGCGTGGCATCTGGATCGTCGGTACTGCTGGCGAGGCAGAGCAGGAACTTTACGCGCAGGATCTGACCGGGCCAATTGCGCTGGTGATGGGCGCCGAAGGCAAGGGTATGCGCCGGCTGACCCGTGAGCATTGCGATTATCTGGTGCGGTTGCCGATGGCAGGCAGCGTGAGCAGCCTCAACGTGTCGGTCGCCACCGGCGTCTGTCTGTTCGAGGCGCTGCGCCAGCGCAGCGCGGTCGCGACACGCGGCTGACCAGCGGCGGCTGTCTGCAGAGATGGCTGCCGTACGCTTTTTCCACTGCAGGGAAACGCTTTGCCCGTTTCGCGGTCAATGGCTGACCTGTGCCTGACGACAGTCAGCGCCTTCTTCCGATCCGCTTGCATCCTGTGACGGCCGCCCGGCCAGGGAATGTCGTACGAGCAATCTAGACAATGGCGTCAGGCTCGTATCATGGAGGTTGTATGCAACGCCTGTCTTTTGAAAGCCTGTTCCGGGCTTCTCCGAATGCCTACCTATTGTTCGATCCGCAGCTGTGGGTGGTGGATGCCAATCCGGCCGCCCTGGCGCTGCTCGGGCGGGCGCACCACGAGCTGATTGGCCGCCGTCTGGACGACGCGTTCGCCGATGACGTGCGCTTCGATGTTGCTGCAATGCTGGCATCCTGCACGCGGGCGCTCGACAGTGGGACCAGCGATACGCTGCCGCCGGTAGGCGAGGGGGCGCTTGGTGCAAGACTGGTGCATACACCGCTGCTGGACGAGCGTGGCGAGGCCGTGGCGCTGCTGCAGTGCCTCGCGCTGCAAGGGGCTTCGGAGCGTGACGAGGACCGGTATCGCTACCGCCGGCATCTAGAAGAACTCGTGGGGGCCACGACCGAGGAGCTGTCGCGCAGCGAAATGCAGCGCCAGGCTGCGGAATCGGCTCTGTTGCAGGCACAGAAGCTGGAGGCGATAGGCAAACTGACCGGCGGCATCGCGCACGACTTCAATAATATGCTGCAGGTCATCGGCGGCAACCTGCAACTGTTGCGCCGCAGTCTGGGCAACGACGAATCTGCGCTGCGTCGCCTGGATTCGGCGGTTGGCGGGGTCGAGAAAGGCGCCCGCCTGGCCTCGCAGCTGCTGGCCTTTGCCAGCCGCCAACCGCAGCGGCCGCAGCCGGTGCAGCTCGGTCAGCTCGTTGCGCAGATGCGCGAATTGCTTGAGGGCGCTCTTGGTGCCGGGGTGCGTGTCGAGCTCGATACCGACGAGGCACTATGGCCGGTATCGGTCGATATCGGCCACCTGCAGAGCGCGCTCATCCATCTGGCCACTAATGCTCGCGACGCCATGAGCGGAAGCGGGCGGCTGCTGGTGCGCTTGCGCAACCGCAAGCTGCAGGCCCAGCCGGCGACAGGCGAGTTCGTACAGCTGAGCGTGATCGATGAGGGGGGGGGCATGGAGCCTGAGGTCAGTCAGCGGGCCTTCGAGCCCTTCTTCACGACCAAGCAGGCCAGCAGCGCCTCGGGACTGGGGCTGAGCATGGTCTACGGCTTCGTCAAGCAGAGCGGCGGCTTCGTCACGCTGGATAGTGCGGCGGGCAGCGGCACGGCGGTGCATCTGTATCTGCCGCGTAGCTCGGAGGCCGATGCCGATGCCGGTGCTACGGCAAGCGTGCCGGCGGCGAAGGAGATAGATAGGGTGCTGAAAGTGCTTTTCGTCGAGGATGACCCGACGCTGCGCATGCTTACCGGCGAGGTGATCGCTGAGCTCGGCCATCAGGTCGTGCTCAGCGAGTCGGCCGAGGATGCGCTCGAGCAGCTGGCGGCGCAGCCCTTCGATGTTCTGCTCACCGACGTTGGTTTGGCCGGCATGAGCGGCATCGAGCTGGTCCGTCAGGCGCAGCAGCGACACCCGGGGCTGGCCCTGGTGATCGCCTCCGGCTATGCGGTGGATGCGCGTGAGGAGGGTATCGACTCGCTGCGGGTCATGCTCAAGCCCTACGACATCCATCA
The DNA here is from genome assembly GCF_021432765.1 of Pseudomonas phenolilytica. Lineage (NCBI taxonomy): Bacteria > Pseudomonadati > Pseudomonadota > Gammaproteobacteria > Pseudomonadales > Pseudomonadaceae > Pseudomonas > Pseudomonas phenolilytica. The sequence goes on along the minus strand of NZ_CP058908.1, from coordinate 471,209 downwards.
GGTGCGCGAGCTACTGGACACGATCGCGCACGAACGGGGCCGCGACCATGCGGGAGAGGGTGGTTAAAATTTCACCACTTCGCCTTGCGCCGGTCCAGGCCCTTCTCTAGAATGGCGCCCCTTGCCTGCATGGCAGGCGCTCGCGCGCCTTCGTGCCGGCAAGGTCAACAAGTCATTCACTCCTTGCCTGACCGCATTGTCGGCAGGCTGCAACCCGTAAGGAGCAGTTATGCGTCATTACGAAATCATCTTTCTGGTGCACCCGGACCAGAGCGAGCAGGTCGGCGGCATGGTGGAGCGTTACACCAAGCTGATCGAAGAAGATGGTGGCAAGGTCCACCGCCTGGAAGACTGGGGCCGTCGTCAGCTGGCTTACGCCATCAACAACGTGCACAAGGCTCACTACGTGATGCTGAACGTCGAGTGCAGCGGCAAGGCACTGGCCGAGCTGGAAGACAACTTCCGCTACAACGACGCCGTCATCCGTAACCTGGTCATCCGTCGCGACGAAGCCGTGACCGAACAGTCCGAGATGCTCAAGGCTGAGGAAAACCGTAGCGAGCGCCGCGAGCGTCGTGATCGTCCTGAAAACACCGACGGCTCCGCCGACAGTGACAGCGACAGCGACAACAGCGCTGACGAGTAATCCACGGATCTATTGAGGAGCCTATTTCATGGCACGTTTTTTCCGTCGTCGTAAGTTCTGCCGTTTCACCGCCGAAGGCGTGAAAGAGATCGATTACAAGGATCTCAACACCCTGAAGGCCTACATCTCCGAGACCGGCAAGATCGTTCCTAGCCGCATCACCGGAACCAAAGCCCGCTATCAGCGTCAGCTGGCCACCGCTATCAAGCGCGCCCGCTACCTGGCCCTGCTGCCCTACACCGACAGCCACGGCCGTTGATCGGGCTGGTCGACGAACGTAAGGGATAGATAGAGCGTATGCGTGCGCTGGCCGAATTCATCATGCGTGGCCGTATGCAGGCCATCCTGGTGGTTGGTGTTGCCGCCGCGCTGCCAATGCTGTTCTGGCTCAGTGCCGCCGCGGGCAGCCTGGTGCTGCTTCGCAGAGGGCTCAACGACGCGCTGAGCGTACTGGTCTGGGCGATTGTGCCGGCGCTGGCGTGGTGGTACTTCGGTGATCCGCGCACGCTGCTGGTGCTGCTCGGTTCGCTGGGACTGGCGCTTCTGCTGCGCAACCAGGCGTCCTGGGCGCGGGTGATGTTGTGCAGCGTGGGCCTCGGACTGCTGTATGTCTGGGGGCTCGCAGCGGTATTCGGCGAGCCCATCGCGGCGCTGGCCGGGGAGTTGCAGAAGGTATTGCCCGAGACGTTGTCGGGCGCCTACGAGCAGTTCTCTGACGAGGAGCGTGCGCGTTTGGGCGCGCTGCTGGCTCCGGTGCTGACCGGCCTGCTGGCGGCGCTGCTGCAAATCGTCACGCTGCTCAGCCTGATGCTGGCGCGTTACTGGCAAGCGGCGCTGTACAACCCGGGCGGATTCGGGGGCGAGTTTCGAGCGCTGCGTTTTCCGCCGGTGGTGGCAATCATGCTGCTGGTGGGCATGTTGCTCGGCCCGAGTCTCGGTGCGCAGTTCGCGGTGCTGACGCCGCTGTGCAGCGTGCCGCTGGTGTTCGCCGGGGTTGCGCTGATGCACGGTCTGGTGGCACAGGGGCGTCTGCCGCGGTTCTGGCTGGTGGGGCTGTACGTTACGCTGGTGCTGTTCATGCAGTTGATCTATCCGTTGCTGGCCGTGTTGGCCATCGTCGACAGTCTGTTTGATTTTCGTGGTCGCGCGGCCGGCAAGAACGGCGCGGGACCTGCGAACGGTGAAGGTTAAAAGTTAAGAGGTAAGACTCAAATGGAAGTCATCCTGCTGGAAAAGATCGCCAACCTGGGCAACCTGGGCGACAAGGTAAACGTCAAATCCGGTTACGGCCGTAACTACCTGCTGCCGCAAGGCAAGGCCACTGCCGCGACCGCTGCCAACATCGCAGCGTTCGAAGCACGCCGCGCCGAGCTGGAAAAGGCTGCTGCCGAGAAGAAGGCTTCGGCCGAAGCTCGCGCTGCGCAGCTTGCCGAACTGGAAGTCACCATCACCGCAACCGCGGGCGATGAAGGCAAGCTGTTCGGTTCCATCGGTACCCACGACATCGCCGATGCCCTGACCGCCTCCGGCGTTGAAGTGGCCAAGAGCGAAGTTCGCCTGCCGAACGGCACCATCCGCCAGACCGGCGAATACGACGTGGCCGTGCACCTGCACACCGACGTCGAAGCGACCGTCAAGCTCATCGTCGTCGCCGCCTAAGGTGTCGTCTGGCACCTCCGGTGCCTGACGCGTAACATCGGGCACGTTTCCGCGCGAGCGGGACGTGCCCTTTGTTTTTCTGCTGTTTCGAATCGCGAAAGAATCATGAACGACATCAGTGTGCCCCAGCAGTACGACCTGGAAACCGCCGCGCTCAAGGTGCCGCCGCACTCCATCGAGGCCGAGCAGGCCGTGCTGGGCGGTCTGATGCTGGACAACAACGCCTGGGAGCGCGTGCTCGACCAGGTCTCCGATGGCGATTTCTACCGCCACGATCATCGTTTGATCTTCCGGGCCATCTATAAGCTGGCCGAGCGCAACTCGCCGTTCGACGTGGTGACGCTGTCCGAGCAGCTGGACAAGGAAGGGCAACTGCCGCAGGTCGGTGGTCTGGCCTATCTGGGCGAGCTGGCGAAGAACACGCCGTCGGTGGCGAACATCAAGGCCTACGCGCAGATCATCCGCGAACGCGCCACGTTGCGGCAGCTGATCGGTATCAGCAACGAGATTGCCGACAGCGCCTACGCACCGCAAGGGCGCACCGGCGAGGAAATTCTCGATGAAGCCGAGCGGCTGATCTTTCAGATCGCCGAGGCGCGGCCGAAAACCGGCGGCCCGGTGGGCATCAACGACATCCTGGTCAAGGCCATCGACCGCATCGATACGCTGTTCAATGCCGGCGAGGCGATCACCGGCCTGTCCACCGGCTTCACCGATCTGGACGAAGCCACCAGCGGCCTGCAGCCCGCCGACCTGATCATCGTTGCCGGTCGTCCGTCGATGGGTAAGACCACCTTCGCGATGAACCTGGTGGAAAACGCCGTGCTGCGTACCGACAAGGCCGTGCTGGTGTTTTCCCTGGAGATGCCCGCCGACTCCATTGTCATTCGTATGCTCGCCTCGCTCGGGCGCATCGACCAGACCAAGGTCCGCGCGGGCAAGCTGGACGATGACGACTGGCCGCGGCTGACCTCGGCGGTGAATCTGCTCAATGACCGTAAGCTGTTCATCGACGATACCGCCGGTATCAGCCCCTCCGAGATGCGGGCGCGTACCCGCCGACTGGCGCGCGAGCACGGTGAGATCGCCATGATCATGGTCGACTACCTGCAGCTGATGCAGATTCCGGGTTCCAGCGGTGACAACCGGGTCAACGAGATTTCCGAGATTTCCCGCTCGCTCAAAGGCCTGGCGAAGGAATTCAACTGTCCGGTCATCGCGCTGTCGCAGCTCAACCGTTCGCTGGAGCAGCGCCCCAACAAGCGTCCGGTGAACTCCGACCTGCGCGAGTCGGGCGCCATCGAGCAGGACGCCGACATCATCATGTTCGTCTACCGGGACGAGGTGTATCACCCGGAAACCGAATACAAAGGTGTCGCCGAGATCATCATCGGCAAGCAGCGGAACGGCCCGATCGGCACCACCCGCCTGGCATTCCTCGGCAAGTATTCGCGCTTCGAGAACCTCGCGCCGGGCAGCTATCAGTTCGACGACGAGTAAGCGCGGCGGGCGAACGGCAGTCCGCGTGCTTCCCGCGTCCGGCGGATCGGCCTAAGATTTGCGCCTTACCTCCGCCGACAGGAAAATCCCATGCGTCCGCTGGTTGCCACGGTCGATCTGACTGCGCTTCGCCACAACTATCTGCTCGCCAAGCAATGCGCGCCGCAGCGCAAGGCTTTCGCCGTGGTCAAGGCCAATGCCTACGGACATGGCGCGCACGAAGTGGTGACAGCGCTGCGCGATGTGGCCGATGGTTTCGCCGTGGCCTGTCTGGAAGAGGCCGAAGTGGTGCGCGCTGGTGCCCCGGACGCGCGCATCCTGCTGCTTGAAGGCTGTTTCGAACCTTGCGAGTACCGACGTGCCGCCGAGCTCGGTCTGGATGTCGCCGTGCAGGATCGGCGTCAGGCCGACTGGTTGCTGGATGCCGAGCTTGAGCGGCCGCTGAATGTCTGGATGAAGCTCGACTCGGGCATGCACCGGCTCGGTTTCACGGTCGATGGTCTGCGAGAGTGTTATGCGCGACTGAAGGGCGCCGCGCAGGTCGGCGAACTGAACCTGATCAGCCATTTCGCCTGCGCCGACGAGCGTGGCCATTCTCTGAACGAGAGTCAGCTCGAGCGCTACGGCCGGCTGCTGGAGCTGGCGTTCGACCACTGCTCGCTGGCCAACTCCGCCGCGGTGCTCACGCTGCCACAGGCGCACATGGCCTGGATTCGTCCCGGCATCATGCTCTACGGTGCCACGCCGTTCGCCACGCTGAGCGCGCAGGAACTCGGCCTCAAGCCGGTGATGACGCTGACCGGCGCGCTGATCGCTATTCGCGACGTGCCGGCCGGTGACAGCGTCGGCTATGGCGCCAGCTGGGTGGCGCAGCGCCCGTCGCGCATCGGCACCGTCAGTTGTGGTTATGCCGACGGTTATCCGCGCAGCGCACCGTCCGGTACCTCGGTGGTCATCTGCGGGCAGCGCGTGCCGCTGGCCGGGCGCGTATCGATGGACATGCTTGCGGTCGATCTGACCGACTTGCCGCAAGCGCAGCTTGGCGACGCGGTGGAGCTGTGGGGCGCGCAGTTGCCGATCGATGAACTGGCGACGGCCTGCGGCACCATCGGCTACGAGCTGCTGACCAAGGTCACCGGCCGCGTGCCGCGTCGCTACATCGGCGGCTGACCGCCGGAGCAAATTTCCCTTCGTCCGCCAGGCAAAGGCCGAGTTGTGCACTCGGCCTTCCTGATCATTTTTTGTGCTATATTCCGCGCCCGTTTTCGTAGCCCGGTTTCCCGCCATGCCTGCCGCCAAGCCGCTGTTCGACTATCCCAAGTACTGGGCCGAGTGTTTCGGTCCGGCGCCGTTCCTGCCGATGAGCAGGGAGGAGATGGATCAGCTCGGCTGGGATTCGTGCGACGTGATCATCGTCACCGGCGATGCCTACGTCGACCATCCGTCGTTCGGCATGGCGATCATCGGCCGTCTGCTGGAGGCCCAGGGCTTTCGTGTCGGCATCATCAGCCAGCCGGACTGGCACAGCAAAGACGACTTCATGAAGCTCGGCGAGCCGAACCTGTTCTTCGGCATCGCCGCCGGCAACATGGACTCGATGATCAATCGCTACACCGCTGACCGCAAGGTGCGTTCGGATGATGCCTATACCGCCGGCGCACTGGCCGGCAAGCGGCCGGATCGCGCCAGTCTGGTGTACAGCCAGCGCTGCAAGGAGGCCTACAAGCATGTGCCGGTGGTGCTTGGCGGCATTGAGGCGTCGTTGCGGCGCATCGCGCACTACGACTACTGGTCGGACAAGGTGCGCCGCTCGATCCTGATGGACGCCACCGCCGACATCCTGCTCTACGGCAATGCCGAGCGTGCCATCGTCGAAGTGGCGCAGCGGCTCGCGCGTGGTGAGCCGATCGAGAGCATCACTGACGTGCGCGGCACTGCCTTCATCCGTAAGGACACGCCGGAAGGCTGGTTCGAGATCGACTCCACGCGCATCGATCGGCCCGGCAAGATCGATCAGATCATCAATCCCTACGTCAACACGCAGGACCTGTCCGCCTGTTCCATCGAACAGCAGAAGGGGCCGCAGGACGATCCCGAGGAAGCCAAGCCGGTCGAGCTGTTGCCGCATCCCAAGCTCACGCGCGAGCGCACGGTGATCCGTCTGCCGTCCTTCGAGAAGGTCCGCAACGACCCGGCGCTGTACGCCCACGCCAACCGCGTGCTGCATCTGGAAACCAATCCCGGCAACGCGCGCGCGCTGGTGCAGCGCCACGACGACCGCGAGCTGTGGCTCAACCCGCCGCCGATTCCGCTGACCACCGAGGAGATGGATTACGTGTTCGCCGCGCCTTTCCAGCGCGTGCCGCACCCGGTGTACGGCGGGGCGAAGATTCCGGCGTACGAGATGATTCGTTTCTCGGTCAACATCATGCGCGGCTGTTTCGGCGGCTGTACCTTCTGCTCGATCACCGAGCACGAGGGACGCATCATCCAGAGCCGCTCGCACGAATCGATCCTCCACGAAATCGAGGAAATGAAGAAGGTGCGCGGCTTCACCGGTGTGGTGTCCGATTTGGGCGGGCCGACCGCCAACATGTATCGCTTGGCCTGCAAGAGCCATGACATCGAAAAGCACTGCCGCAAGCCGTCCTGTGTATTCCCCGGTATCTGCGAGAACCTCAACACCGACCACAGCTCGCTGATCAAGCTGTACCGCAAGGCGCGCGCGCTGCCGGGCGTGAAAAAGATTTTGATCGCCTCCGGCCTGCGCTACGACCTCGCCGTGGAGTCGCCCGAATACGTCAAGGAACTGGTCACCCATCATGTCGGTGGCTATCTGAAGATCGCCCCGGAGCACACCGAGCGTGGCCCGCTGGACAAAATGATGAAGCCGGGCATCGGCACCTACGACAAGTTCAAGCGGATGTTCGACAAGTTCTCCAAGGAGGCGGGCAAGGAGCAGTACCTGATCCCGTACTTCATCGCCGCGCATCCGGGCACCACCGACGAGGACATGATGAACCTCGCCCTGTGGCTGAAGGCCAATGGCTTCCGCGCCGATCAGGTCCAGGCCTTCTATCCGTCGCCGATGGCCTCGGCGACCGCCATGTATCACACCGGCAAGAACCCGCTGCGCAAGGTGACCTACAAGAGCGAGGGCGTCACCATCGTCAAGAGCGAGGAGCAGCGCCGTCTGCACAAGGCGTTCCTGCGCTACCACGATCCCAAGGGCTGGCCGCTGCTGCGCGAAGCGCTGATCCGCATGGGGCGCGCCGACCTGATCGGCAGCGGCAAGCACCAGCTGATTCCGGCGCATCAGCCGGCGGTGGACGGTTATCAGAGCGCACGACGCAAGAACTCAACGCCGGCGGGCAGCAAGAAGGCCGGGCAGGGCGGCAAGATTCTTACCCAGCACACCGGCCTGCCGCCGCGCAGTCACGACGGTAATGCCTGGGACAAGCGCGAGCAGGCCAAGGCCGCCGCCGAGGCGCGGCGCAAGGCGGCCAATGGCAGCGGCAAGCCGGCCGGCAAGGGGCGCAAACCGCAACGGCCGGTGGCGCCGCGCTGATCGCGTATTGCTGACGCGCGAGCCTGCCGCATTGCGCCGGTACGCCCGCCGTCAGCCGCTTCCGCGAGCGCTCAGTCGCTCTGGCATGATGGCCGCTGCGCGGCGGTGCGCCCGTCGAAACTAGAACCTGAACGCCTGAGTCGCCTGATCCAGCTCGCCCCCCAGGCGCAGCATCTGCGCGCTCTGTTCGCGGCCGCGGCTGATGTGCGTCAGGTTGGCATCGCCGAGCTGATGGATGCGCTCACTGTGCCCGCGAATCTCGCTGACGGCCTCGCCCTGCTGCGCGGTGGCCTGGGCGATCTGCTCGGCCATGCGGCTGATGGTGGCGATGGTGGCGACGATTTCGCCCAGCGCTTGATCGGCGCTCTGCGCCAGGCTGGCGGTGCCTTCGGCGTGGGCGACCTGGCTGCGCATGGCTTCGACCGAGTGCGTGGCTGCCTGCTGCAGGTCGCCGATCAGCTGTTGGATTTCCGCGGTGGCGCCGCTGGTGCGCTGCGCCAGCGACCGCACTTCGTCGGCCACCACGGCGAAGCCGCGGCCGTGCTCGCCGGCGCGGGCCGCTTCGATGGCGGCGTTGAGCGCCAGCAGATTGGTCTGCTCGGCGATGGAACGAATCACCGTCAGCACGTTGCCGATGGTGGTGGTTTCGGCGGCCAGGCGTTCGATGGCCACGGCGTTGTCCTGCACCTCGCTGACCAGATCATGCAGCCCGGTCAGACTCTGGCCGATCACCCGTTGGCCCTGCTGCACGGCGTGCGCCGCGGCGCGGCTGGCCTCGGCCGCTTCGCCGGCACCGTCGGCCACCTGCTGGATGGTGGCTTCCAGCTCGCCGAGCGAATCGCGGATCTGTGCCGTGTCGCCGGTCTGACGTTGCGCGCCGTCGTGCAGGTCGCTGCTCATTTCGTCCAGATCGCGACTGCTGGCGGCGACCTGTTCGGCCTGCTGGCGCAGGGTGCCGACCAGCTGCAGCAGGTAGCTGCGCAGACGGTTGAGCGAGGTCTCGATATCGATGATTTCGCGAATCTTCGAGTCGATCCGCGCGTCCCGGCTGAAGTCGCCTTCGGCCCATGCCGACAGGGCCGGTACCAGCTGCCCGAGGGTGCGGGTGAGCTGGCGCTGCAGGCGGTCGACGGCCAGGGCGATGAGCAGGATCAGCGCGATGATCGCGCCCTGGATCAGCCGCACCTCGCTCTGGATGCGCCCATGTTCGGCGCGCACCGCCGGCTCCAGCTCGGCCAGCGCCTGTTGCACGGCGGCGACTTTGCGCGCGCTGCTGTCGTGCAGCTCGCTGCGCTGGCGGATCAGTTCGCGGGTGCGCTGCAGCTCGGCCGGGTAACGTTTGGTCAGGCTGGCCAGTTCGCGCTTGAGCGCGATGCCGCGGTCTTCGGCCTGCTGCTGGTTCGCCGAACCGTCGAGTTCGAGTAGCGCGGCGAAGCTGCTGGCGGCGGATTTCTGTTCGGCGGCGACGTCCAGCAGCGGCAGCGCGTCAAGGCGGCCGACCTCCTGCTGCAAGCCCTGCAATGCCTGTTCGACCTCGCCGGCCAGTTCGTCGCGACCGCTGCCGACCAGCTTGCCGCGGGCGTGGCTGAGGCGCAGCAGCTGCTGGCTGGCGGCAAACAACGGCGGCTGATAGTCCGCGGCGTTCGGATGGTTGGCGACGCTGCGGTACTGATCGAGCTGCGATAGTGCGCCGGCCATCTCGCGCTCGGCCTGCAGCAGCAAACCCTGTGGATCGCCCGCCAGCTTGCCAGCGGCGAGCAGATCGCTGGAGGTGAAACGACTCAGCTCGTCCAGACTGGGCTGCAGCCGCTCGGCGAACCCGGCCGGTAATCCGGCGATGTCCTGCTGCAGCGTTTCCAGTGCTTTTTGCGCCTGGCTGTGGCGCAGGGCATCGCCGCTGGCCAGGTAGGCGCTAATGTTCTCCGCGGCTTGGTGCTGGAACTGCTGGGACAATCCCAGGTAACGCGCCATGAGCTGGTAGGGTCGCTCCATTGCCCGCTCTGACCACCAGAGGGTCGCTCCGAGAGCCAGACAAACCGCGATGAGCAGGAGGGTGTTGAGCGTGGTGAGCGACTTCAGGCGCATCATCGCCTCTTCGAGCAGGCCAGGAAGGCTAGCAAGATATGGCGATTTGATGTCATTCGCGTGACAGCCGCGCCCGCCTCGTGATTTTGTGAACCGGTAGGCGCGGCTGGTCGGCTAGAAGCGTTCGACCCGGTTTCGGCCGCCGCGTTTGGCGCGGTATAGCGCCTCGTCCGCCTGCTGGGTGAGCGTCTTGACGTCGGTGTCGGCGCTCAGTTCGCTGATTCCGCAGCTGAAGGTGCAGCTCAGGTCTTGCGGCTGTGCGGGAAAGCGCAGCTCGGCGAAGCGCTGGCGAATGTCGTTGAGCACCTTGCACGCCGCTTCCACCGGCGTATCCGGCAACACTACGGCGAACTCCTCGCCGCCATAGCGGCCGATGTGGTCGGTCTTGCGCAGGCGCTGCTTGAGAAACAGCGCCAGGCTGCGGATCACCCGGTCGCCCATCGGGTGGCCGTAGGTGTCGTTGACCCGTTTGAAGTGGTCGATGTCGAGCATGGCGAAGCTCAACGGGCGATTGTCGCGGCGGGCTTGGAAGCGCGCGTCTTCCAGCAGTTGCAGGCTGTGGGTGTGGTTGTACAGGCCGGTCAGGCTGTCGCGCACGATGCGTGCCTTGAGGCTGCGGGCACGAGCGGCGCGGGTGCGCACGGTGGCGATCAGATGGCTCGGCTTGATCGGCTTGGTAAGAAAGTCGTCGCCGCCTTCGCCCATCGCATCGAGCTGCTTATCCAGATCGTCCTCGGCCGACAGGTAGATGATCGGCACGCTGACGTAGCGTTCATGCTGGCGAATCACCTTGGCCAGTTCGGTGCCCATGCAGTCGGGCATGTACATGTCGAGGATGATCAGGTCCGGCTGAAACTCCGCTAGTGCGCCGATGGCCTGGATCGGCTCGATCAGCATGCGCGTGATGATGCCGGCGTTGTTCAGCACCCGTTCGGTGTGCGTGGCCTGGGCGCGGGAGTCGTCGACGATCAGTACGCGGATCGGTTCGCTGTGCGCGGTGCGGGTGAAGATTTCGATCTTCTCCAGCAGGGTCGAGGCGTCCAGCGTGCCGGTAAAGAATTCCAGGCCGCCGGCGCGCACGGCCGCCAGGCGTGTCGGGGTATCGGTTTCGCTGTGGCTGAAGAACAGGATCGGCAGCTTGTCTTCCAGCCCCTGCTGGACCTGCTCGGCCAGTCGCAGTCCGGCGCCGGGGCCGGTGAAGTCGACGTCCATGACGATCGCGGCGGGATGGCGCTGGTGCATGGCGGCGCGAAACGCCGCCTCGCTGTCGAAAGCCTGGGCCGACATGCTGAAGAACTCCAGCTGACGCATCAGGTAGTCCGCTCGCTGGCCGTTCTGCAGCGCCAGGTAGACCGGTTTGCTCAGCGGTGGCAGGAAAGGCTGTGTCAGCGGGTCATTGTGGCGCAGACCGGTGCGCGCCAGGCGGTAAATCAGCTGACTGAGCGTCGCGATGGTCTCGCTGGACAGCCGGCCGCGATTGTCGCGGATATCGCCCAGACAATCTTCGATGCCGATCGCCAGGGCGCTGTGCTCGGGCTGCTCGAAACGCTCGGCGAAGCGGCGTAGGCGTTGCGTGGCGTCGTCGAGCGCGCTGTGGTGCCGCTCGCTCCATTCGCCGCGCTGCAATTGCTGCCAGACGTCGAGCACTTCGCGAGCCTGATGAATCACGCGCTGGGCAAAGTGTTGCTTGAGTTCTTCCTGGTCCGCCATGAGCCTTTCCGTTGCGCTGGCCATTCGGGGGCGGCGCCGTTTTGTGGTGGCGCCATGCTATCACCGGTGTGCGGGTCTGGAGGCTGCCGCAGGCGGTAGTGGTTCGCAAATTGCGGCAGAGGATGCCTGGGAGCTACGTTATAGTGAGCATCCTTACCGCAACGCGGCCCGCCTCAGGCGGTCAGACCCTCTGAATCCAAGAGAAGGACATTTTGCCCATGCTGGACTGGAAGAACCGCTTTGCCCGTTTCGGCCGCTCGAGCGGCGGTGCGACGGCAACCGCTTCGCGCGCGGGAAGCCCGCTGTGGTCGGCACTTGCCGTGGTGGTCGGGCTGCTTCTGCTGGCGGCGCTGATCGTGGGCTGGTACTGGAGCCGCGAGCCCGCATTGTTCCAGGTCCCGCAGCACGCACGCGAGGCGGCGGCGAACTCGCAACGCCAGCTGGTCAATGGCTATACCACCGTCGAAACCCTCAAGCGTGTGGCCAGCACCTTGCTGGACAAGCCGGGTGGCTACCTGAGCAACGACGTCGCGCCGCCGGGACTCTGGCTGGACAACATGCCGAGTTGGGAATACGGCGTGCTGGTTCAGGTACGCGACCTGAGCCGCGCGCTGCGCAAGGACTTCACCCGCTCGCAGTCGCAGTCCACCGAAGACCCTGATCTGTCGAAGAGCGAGCCGCTGTTCAATTTCGACAATCGTAGCTGGGCATTGCCGGCGTCCGAGTCCGAATACCGCAACGGCATCCGCGCGCTGGATCGTTATCTGGCGCGCCTGAGCGATCCGGCGCCGAAAGCGCTGTTCTATACCCGCGCCGACAATCTGAACAACTGGCTGGGCGATGTCGCGACACGACTTGGCTCGCTGTCGCAGCGTCTGTCCGCCAGCGTCGGTCGCGTGCGTCTGGATACCAACCTGGCGCCCGAGCAGGAGCGCGCCGGCGTCGTGCCCGAGGTCCGCGAGCAGGTGGTCGAGACGCCCTGGCTGCAGATCGACAACGTGTTCTACGAGGCGCGTGGTCAGGCCTGGGCGCTGTCGCACTTGCTGCGGGCCATCGAAGTGGATTTTGCCGACGTGCTGGCCAAGAAAAACGCCACCGTCAGCGTCCGGCAGATCATTCGCGAACTGGAGGCGGTGCAGGAGCCGCTGTGGAGTCCGATGGTGCTCAATGGCAGCGGCTACGGGATGCTCGCCAACCACTCGCTGGTGATGGCCAACTACATCTCGCGTGCCAACGCGGCGATCATCGATCTGCGCAACCTGCTCTCGCAGGGGTAAGGACTACGGCAGGCGGCATCGCGCCGGAGGATCGGCGCGATGCGTGACCTGCTGGCGGCTCAATCCAGGCCGAGCTTCTTCAGTCGATAACGCATCGAGCGGAAGGTCAGCCCCAGGCGCTGTGCCGCGGCGGTGCGGTTCCAGCGGGTTTCCTCGAGCGCCTGCATGATCAGCTTGCGTTCGATTTCTTCCAGATGGTCTTCCAGACTGTCGATCTGCGCCAAGCTGACTTCTCCGCTTTCTCCTGGGCCGGGGCTGTCGGCCAGGCGCAGGTCCGCAGCCTTGATCTCGTCGCCGTCGCACAGGGTGTAGGCTCGTTCGAGCATGTTCTCCAGTTCGCGCACGTTGCCTGGAAAGCGGTAGGCCAGCAATTTTGCCAAGGCGTCGGGGTGCAGGTGCGCCGGGCTGTCGCCGCATTCCTGCGCCAGGCGGCGCAACATCGCATCGGCCAGCAGGGCGATGTCTTCGCGACGCTCGCGCAACGGCGGCACGCGCAGTTCGATGACGTTGAGGCGGTAGTACAGGTCCTGACGGAAGCGCCCGGCGGCGACTTCGCCGGCGAGATCCTTGTGGGTGGCACAGAGGATGCGCACATCGACCAGCACTTCCTGAGTGCCGCCAACCGCGCGCACGGCTTTTTCCTGAATGGCGCGCAGCAACTTGACCTGCATCGGCAGCGGCAGGTCGGCTACTTCGTCGAGGAACAGGGTGCCGCCATTGGCTACCTGGAACAGTCCGGGTTTGTCTTCGATGGCACCGCTGAAGCTGCCCTTCTTGTGACCGAAGAACTCGCTCTCCATCAGTTCCGAGGGAATCGCTCCGCAGTTGACCGGTACGAACGGCCGCTCGCTGCGCGGCCCCTGTTCGTGAATCAGCCGCGCCACCAGCTCCTTGCCGCTGCCGGATTCGCCGCTGATGTAGACCGGCGCCTGGCTGCGGGCGAGTTTGTCGATCTGCTTGCGCAGCACCTTCATCGGCGGTGAGCTGCCGAGCAGACGGCTGTCCACAGGTGCCGCTTCGGTGGGGGCGCTGCGTACGCGCAGTGCGGTGCTGACCAGCTCGCGCAGACGGTTGAGATCGACCGGCTTGGTCAGGAAGTCGAAGGCGCCGGCCTTGAGCGCGCTGATGGCGGTGTCCAGGCTGCCGTAGGCGGTGATCATCGCAACCGGCAGCTGCGGGTGCTGTTGCTGGATGAGCTGCACCAGCTCCAGTCCGCTGCCATCGGGCAGGCGCATGTCGGTCAGGCACAGGTCATAGTGCTCGCGCGCCAGCCACTCGCGGGCCTCCTTGAGGTTGCGGGCGCTGCGGGTGTCGAGCTTCATGCGCCCCAGGGTGATTTCCAGGAGTTCGCGAATGTCGGGCTCGTCATCGATGATCAGTGCTTTCTGGCGGGCGCTCATGGGTCCTGCTTCGTTGGTTCGGTTCGCCGATGGCGGCGGTGGGTCATGTTAACGCCCCGGCTCGGCCTGGCGGAGACCGGGTTGGTCGTTGTGTGATCGGGTGCGCCCGTGATCGGTGCGCTCAGCTGGTCTTGCTCGCATGCGCAAAGACGATATGAAAGCAGCTGCCACCCTCCGGGCGCTCGCGGTAATCCAGGCGCGCCTGGTTGCTTTCGCACAGCTCGCGAGAAATATACAGGCCCAGTCCGGTACCTTTGCTCTCGGTAGTAAAGAAGGGCTCGAAAATGTTCTGCAGCTGCTCGGCGGCCACTCCGTCGCCATTGTCGAGGACCTCCACCACCGGCAGGTCGCTGGCCGGGTCGCGATACAGGCGCAACCATACCTGGGCGCACGCATGGCGCAAGCCGCTGTAGCGCAGGCCGTTCTGCACGAGATTGGTCAGCACCTGGGTGAGCTGATTGGGGTCCATGCGCGTCTGCAGCGAGCTGCCGATGACTTCCAGGTGAACGCTCTGCTGCGGTGCCAGAGTGTTGCGCAGCTCGCTGACGAAGCGGTGCAGCCAATACTTGAGATCCAGTAGCTGCGGTTCGGCCTGGCGTCGGCGCGAGAGCTGCAGGACGTTCTCGATGACCAGATTCATGCGCCGCGAATGATCCTGGATGATCTGCGCCAGACGGCGGTCCGCCGCATCCAGGGATTCGGACTCGTGCAGCAGCTGGGCCGCGTGGCTGATGGCACCAAGCGGGTTGCGGATCTCGTGGGCGATGCTGGCAGTCAGGCGGCCGAGCGAGGCGAGCTTGAGCTGCTGGGCCTTCTGCGCGATGTGCGAGCTGTCCTCGAGAAACACCAGCGTGTTGCGTTTCTCGCCATGCTGCAGCGAGGCGAAACTCGGCTGCACGATCGGGCCGCTCTGGCCGATCTTCAGCGGCTCCGGGCGCAGGGTCGGGTTGCTCTGCCATTGCTGCAGGCGATTCAGCAGGTCCGGGCAGTATTCGGCGAGCGGCAGCCCGCCGGTCTCCGGCTGCTCGAGCAGCTGTTGCGCGCCCTGGTTGGCCAGCAGCACCTGTCGTTGCGGGTCGAGTACCAGGATGCCGGTGCGCATGCGTTGCAGAATCAGCGCGTTCAGTGCTTCCAGGTTGGCGACATCCTCGGCACGCTGCCGTGCCAGGTGTTCGCTGGCCTGCAGGCGGCGGGTTAGCCCCTGAACCAGCAGGGCGGCGGCGAAGCACAGGGTGCCCAGCGCTGCGGCCTGGACGAACTGGCGCGCGGCTTCCGGTCTGCTCAGGCTGAGATAGAAGGTCAGGTAGATCAGGCCGATGGCCGCGACCGCCGCGACGAAGAAGCCCACCCGACCGCGCAGCAGAATGTTGGCGATGGCGACGGCGACGATCAGCAGATTGCCGATGCCGCTGGGGGTGCCGCCGGCGAAATAGAACAGGCCCGATAGCAGGATCACATCCATCAGCGCCAGGCCCAGCACCGGCATATCCCGTTTCGGATTCTGCACCAGCACGGACACGACGATGTTAAGGATCAGGTAGAGCCAGGCGCCGTTGCTGAACATCGCCGGGTTGCTCATCTGCAGCAGGCTGTCGTGCAGATCGCTGCTGATCAGCAGCACCAGCGCCAGACCAATGGTCAGGCGATAAAGATGATACAGCCGCAGGATGCGCCGGCCCTGGTCGCCCAGGAAGGCCAGGTTCTCAGTGCCCACCAGCCTCGCCATCCTGCAGATGCGCTTGGCTGCAGTACCAGCGCTCCTTGCCCTGTACCGCCTGCGAGCGCGGCAGGTGCACTCCGCAATGAGCGCAGCGCACCATCGGCTGCGCGCTCGGCTCGGGGCTGCGCTTGGGCTTGCGCGTCATGCGTCGCCACAGCCAGAAGGCCGCTGCGATCAGAGCGATCCAGAACAGTAGACGAATCAGGCCCATTTATCTCTTCCTGACAGGCGCAACAAGATTGCATAACGCCCGGCGGCGTTGGGGCTCACCGGGCCTGACGGTTGCTGACGCGGGTGTCAGTCGAACAGGCCGAAGGTCAGGTAGCTCCACCAGGAGCGTTCTCCACTCGGTTGTTCGGCTTCCTTGAGTACGGGGCGCAGTTCTTCTGGCAGGTCCTGCGCGGCGGCTTCGTACTGCCGAATCACGTCCCGATTGGCGCGCGAGGTGTCCGGGCGCGGCGCTTCGCTTTCGATCAGGCCGAGGGTGGCCTGGCTCAACCAGCCGCGGGTGTCGGCCTCGGTTTCGCGTGGGGTGAAGGTGCCGTCTTCCAGCGTCTCGTGGTCCGGGTAGTTGGCCTCGAGGGTCTGCAGGCTGGTCGCCGCCAGCTCCTCGAGGCCCAGACGCTGATAGGCCTCGGTCATCACTGCCAGGCCGTCGGCGACTGCCGGCGTGCCCTGAAAATTTTCCACCACGTAGCGGCCACGGTTGGCAGCGGCGACGTAGGCCTGGCGCTTGAGGTAGTAATGCGCCACGTGGATCTCGTTGGCCGCCAGCAGGTTGCGCAGGTAGATCATGCGCGCCTTGGCGTCCGGGGCATAGCGGCTGTTGGGGTAGCGGCTGGTAAGCTGGGCGAACTCGTTGAACGAATCGCGGGCGGCACCAGGGTCGCGCTTGGTCATGTCCAGCGGCAGGAAGCGGGCGAGCAGGCCGCGATCCTGATCGAACGAGGCCAGCCCCTTGAGGTAGTAGGCATAGTCGACGTTCGGATGCTGCGGGTGCAGGCGGATGAAGCGTTCCGCCGAGGAGCGCGCGGCTTCCGGTTCGAGGTTGCGGTAGTAGGCGTAGATCAGTTCCAGCTGGGCCTGCTCGGCGAAGCGGCCGAACGGATAGCGCGATTCCAGGGCCTTGAGCTTGCTGATGGCGCTGGTGTAAGCCTTGTTGTCCAGGTCGGCTTGGGCCTGCTGATACAGTTCGACCTCACCCAGGTTTTCGTCGACGGTCTCGGTGGAGGAGCAGGCGGCGGTAAGTGCGAGGATGGCGATCAGCAGCAGGTGTTTCACTTGCATGGCGGCTTGCGTCCCTGTGACGGCTGGCTGTCTCGCACGGAGCCGTCCTGTTATGATGAGCGCCCCGGTCAGCCGGGACAAAGACGCCGTATTTAAACACAAGCGTGCAGGCGAAACCAAAGCCTGCGCCCCCGCCGCAGTGCCCCTATGTCCGAGATTTCCAAACAGGCTATTCATATGCGTGCCGAGGTGCCGTTCGACCTCGGCGGCCAACGTCTCGACCAGGTCGCAGCACAGTTGTTTTCCGAGTATTCGCGTTCGCGCCTGGCTGCCTGGATCAAGGACGGCCTGCTTAGGGTCGACGGCGCCGTGCTGCGCCCGCGCGATACGGTGCACGCCGGCGCGATCCTCGAACTGAACGCCGAGCAGCAGGCGCAGGGCGAGTGGCTGGCACAGGAGATTCCGCTTGATATCGTCTACGAAGACGAGCACATCCTGGTCATCGACAAGCCGGCCGGGTTGGTCGTGCATCCAGCTGCCGGACATGCCGACGGCACGCTGCTCAATGCGTTGCTACACCACGTGCCGGATCTGATCAACGTGCCGCGCGCCGGCATCGTGCATCGTCTGGACAAGGACACCACCGGCCTGATGGTGGTCGCCAAGACGTTGCAGGCGCAGACGCGGCTGGTCGAGCAGTTGCAGGCGCGTAGCGTCAGTCGTATCTATGAGGCGATCGTGGTCGGTGTGGTCATCACCGGCGGCACCGTCGATGCGCCGATCGGTCGCCACGGCCAGCAGCGCCAGCGCATGGCGGTGGTGGAGGGCGGTAAGCCGGCGGTCAGCCATTTCCGCGTGCTCGAACGCTTCCGTGCGCACACCCATGTGCGGGTCAAGCTGGAAACCGGGCGCACCCACCAGATTCGCGTGCACATGACCCATATCGGCTATCCGCTGGTGGGCGATCCGCTATATGCCGGACGCTTCCGTATTCCCCCGGCGGCCAATCCGACGCTGGTGCAGACCCTGCGCGAGTTTCCGCGCCAGGCGCTTCATGCGCGTTTCCTCGAGCTGGATCATCCGGCCACCGGCGAGCGGATGAAGTGGGAGTCGACGCTGCCGGATGACTTCGTCTGGCTGTTGACGCTGCTGCAGCAAGATCGCGAGGCGTTCGTCGGGTGAGTAGCTGGCCGCATGGCTGGCTGCTGCCGGACTGGCCGGCCCCGGCGATGATCCGCGCCTGCGTGACCACTCGTACGGGCGGTATTAGCGTGCCGCCGTTCGACAGCTTCAACCTTGGTGATCACGTCGGCGACGATCCGTCGGCGGTCGCTTGGAATCGCCAGCATTTGCAGGACCTGCTTGGCTGCCGACCGGCCTGGTTGAGCCAGGTGCATTCGAGTACGGCGATCAAGGCCATGGCCGACAGTTGCGCGACGGCTGATGCCAGCTGGAGCGATGTGCCGGGTGAGGCCTGCGCTGTGCTGACGGCGGATTGCCTGCCGGTACTGTTCTGCAACCGCGCCGGCACGCGCGTCGCGGCGGCGCACGCGGGCTGGCGGGGGCTGGCCGGCGGCGTGCTCGAGACGACGCTCGGCGCGCTGGCGGTACCGGCTGCGGAGCTGCTGGTCTGGCTCGGGCCGGCCATCGGTCCGGCGGTGTTTGAGGTCGGCCCCGAGGTGCGCGAGGCATTCGTGGCGCAGCATGCCGATGCAACCGAGGCGTTTGTGCCGAGCCGCAATGCCGGGCGCTTCATGGCCGATCTGTACCAGCTGGCCCGCATTCGGCTGGCTGCGGTCGGCGTCGACGCCGTCTATGGCGGCGGTCTGTGCACGTTCAGCGACGCTCGCTTCTATTCGTATCGCCGAACCGCGCGTACCGGCCGCTTCGCCAGTCTGGTATGGATCGACGGCTGAGCGAAGCGCTGGCCTGTCGCCGGTTTGCCCTGCCGCATGACATGCATCAATGCCGCCTGGCTTGAATCGCCAACAATAATCCTCATCTATTCTGCATCTCGCGGGCGTTTCTCATGGCGCGATTCGGTGTGCCGGCCCGCTTCACTTGAGGATGAACGTTCATGCGTATCGATCGTCTGACCAGCAAGCTCCAGCTTGCGCTCTCCGATGCACAATCCATCGCGGTTGGCCTGGATCATCCGGCTATCGAACCGCTGCACCTGATGCAGGCCCTGCTGGAGCAGCAGGGCGGCTCGATCAGGCCATTGCTGATGCAGGTCGGCTTCGATATCGCCGCGCTGCGCCAGGCGCTGACCAAAGAGCTCGATCAGCTGCCCAAGCTGCAGAACCCGACTGGCGACATGAACATGTCCCAGGATCTGGCGCGCCTGCTCAACCAGGCTGATCGCCTGGCGCAGCAGAAGGGCGACCAGTACATCTCCAGCGAACTGGTGCTGCTGGCTGCTCTCGATGCGAACACCCGTCTCGGCAAACTGTTGCTGGCACAAGGCGTATCGAAGAAGGCGCTGGAAAACGCCATCGCCAACCTGCGCGGGGGCGAGGCGGTCAACGATCCCAACGCCGAAGAATCACGTCAGGCGCTCGACAAGTACACGGTGGACATGACCAAGCGTGCCGAGGACGGCAAGCTCGATCCGGTGATCGGCCGTGATGACGAGATCCGTCGCACCATCCAGGTTCTGCAGCGGCGCACCAAGAACAACCCGGTACTGATCGGCGAGCCGGGCGTGGGCAAGACGGCCATCGTCGAGGGGCTGGCGCAGCGCATCGTCAATGGCGAGGTCCCTGACGGCCTGAAGGACAAGCGCCTGCTGGCGCTGGACATGGGCGCACTCATCGCCGGTGCCAAGTTCCGCGGCGAGTTCGAGGAGCGCCTCAAGGCGGTGCTCAACGAGCTGTCCAAGCAGGAAGGGCGGGTGATCCTGTTCATCGACGAGCTGCACACGATGGTCGGCGCCGGCAAGGCCGAGGGGGCGATGGACGCCGGTAACATGCTCAAACCAGCCCTGGCGCGCGGTGAGCTGCATTGCGTGGGCGCCACCACGCTGGATGAGTACCGCCAGTACATCGAGAAGGACGCCGCGCTGGAGCGGCGCTTCCAGAAGGTGCTGGTGGACGAGCCGAGCGAGGAGGACACCATCGCCATCCTGCGTGGCCTGAAGGAACGCTACGAAGTGCACCACGGTGTGACCATCACCGACGGAGCGATCATCGCCGCGGCCAAGCTCAGCCATCGCTACATCACCGACCGCCAGCTGCCGGACAAGGCCATCGATCTGATCGACGAGGCGGCCAGCCGCATCCGCATGGAAATCGATTCCAAGCCCGAGGCGCTGGATCGTCTGGACCGCCGGCTGATCCAGCTGAAGATCGAGCGCGAGGCGCTGAAGAAGGAAGACGATGAGGCGACCCGCAAGCGCCTGGCCAAGCTGGAAGACGATATCGCCAAGCTGGAGAAGGAGTACGCCGACCTCGAGGAAATCTGGAAGTCGGAGAAGGCAGAGGTGCAGGGCTCGGCGCAGCTGCAGCAGAAGATCGAGCAGGCCAAGGCCGATCTCGAGGCGGCGCGGCGCAAGGGCGACTTGGCGCGCATGGCCGAGCTGCAGTACGGGATCATTCCCGACCTGGAGCGCAGCCTGCAGATGGTCGATCAGCACGGCAAGACCGAGAATCAGCTGCTGCGCAACAAGGTGACCGACGAAGAGATCGCCGAGGTGGTCTCGAAGTGGACCGGCATCCCCGTGTCGAAAATGCTCGAGGGAGAACGCGAAAAGCTGCTGCGCATGGAGGATATGTTGCACCAGCGCGTCATTGGTCAGCACGAGGCGGTGGTCGCGGTGGCCAATGCGGTGCGCCGCTCGCGCGCCGGTCTGGCCGATCCGAATCGGCCGAGCGGCTCGTTCCTCTTCCTCGGTCCGACCGGTGTGGGCAAGACCGAGCTATGCAAGGCGCTGGCCGAGTTCCTCTTCGATACCGAGGAGGCAATGATCCGCATCGACATGTCCGAGTTCATGGAGAAGCACTCGGTGGCGCGGCTGATCGGTGCACCGCCGGGCTACGTCGGCTACGAGGAGGGCGGCTACCTGACCGAGGCGGTGCGGCGCAAGCCATACTCCGTGGTGCTGATGGATGAGGTGGAAAAGGCCCATCCGGACGTGTTCAACGTCTTGCTGCAGGTGCTGGAGGATGGCCGCCTGACCGATAGCCACGGGCGTACCGTGGACTTCAAGAACACCGTGATCGTGATGACCTCCAATCTCGGTTCGATGCAGATCCAGGAGTTGGTCGGCGATCCTGACGCCCAGCGTGCGGCGGTGATGGATGCGGTGGGGCATCATTTCCGTCCGGAGTTCATCAACCGTATCGATGAGGTCGTGGTATTCGATCCGCTGGCACGCGAACAGATCGCCGGTATCGCCGAAATTCAGCTGGCGCGCCTGCGCAAGCGTCTGGCGGAGCGCGAGCTAAGCCTGGAGCTGACGCAAGAGGCGATGGACAAGCTGATTGCCGTCGGTTACGACCCGGTATACGGTGCGCGGCCGCTCAAGCGTGCGATCCAGCGCTGGATCGAGAACCCGCTGGCGCAGCAGATCCTGGCCGGCCAGTTCGCGCCGGGCAGCACGATCAAGGCGCGGGTGGAGGGGGATCAGGTGGTTTTCGCCTGAGGTGACGGAACAGGCCTGCGCGGTGCCTCGGAGGTGCTGCGCGGGCATATGAGTCGTCGAGCGACGCTAGGGTCAGCTCGTGTGAGTGCAACACATTGTCCTGAATCGCATTTCCAGGCTTGACAGCGTTATCGGGAACCGTAAAATGGCGCGCCTCTGAAGCGGGAACATAAGTACCGCCGAAGAGCTGGAATGTAAGTTGTTCCGCGATAGCTCAGTCGGTAGAGCAAATGACTGTTAATCATTGGGTCCCTGGTTCGAGTCCAGGTCGCGGAGCCAAATTCCAATCGGGGTATAGCGCAGTCCGGTAGCGCGCCTGCTTTGGGAGCAGGATGTCGGGAGTTCGAATCCCCCTACCCCGACCATTTTTGGGTCGTTAGCTCAGTTGGTAGAGCAGTTGGCTTTTAACCAATTGGTCGTAGGTTCGAATCCTACACGACCCACCATACAAGGCTTCGCAAGAAGTCATAGAAAGCTGGATGTCAGAAATGGCATCCAGCTTTTTTTATGGCTCGTTTTTGTGAAGACGGATCCCGCTCGCGCTAGTGCCTTGCCTCATGTCACCAGACGGCCAAGCAGGCGGCTCAGCAGGCCGAGGCCGAGAACCACACTCAGTACCAATGCGAGCAGGAGCCACGGGCGGAACGGCTGACGCTCGACCTGATGCTGTGGTGCGCTGAGATAGTCGTCTACGCGCTGCTGGTCTTCGGGATTCAGGCGGCTGGACATAAGCACCTCGAATGGCATGCGCTGAGTCTAGTCGTACCGGGTGAAATGCCAAGCGCGTGGCCGCGAGGCCCGCAAAGGGCTCGCGTCGCGGGGGAGGAGGGTCAGTTGTTCTTCAATTTGCGCAGGTTGCCGATCACGGACTCCAGCGCGCGGTCGAACAGCAGCGTGTCGTTGAGGAGGCGGATGGCGCCGCGCTGGAACTCGCTGGCCAGGCCCATGCGGGTTTTCTCCAGGACCTTCATGCCGGTGCGGTTGACGAAGATGTAGCGGCCGGTCGGTTTGATCACCGCAGCCAATTTGCAGCGCAGCTTGTGCTCTTCATCTTCCTGGAACTCCACCCAGCTACCCACACGCAGGTTGTCGACCTGGTTCAGTGCCTCGTCGTGCTCGGGCAGGCAGGCCTCGGGCTGGCGCTCGCGACTTTCGCCGGGCGTCAGCAGCTGAATCTCCTCGACCACTTCAACCATGACAGGCGTTGGCGGAGTGGTGGTTTCCGGTAGGGTCGCGGGCTGGGCAGCGTCCATGCTCACGGCCGCTTCGGTTACAGGCTGCTCAAAACGTTGCAGCGTCTGAACGTGCAGAGCCTCCAGCTGGGTGAAGAACTCTCCGGTGGAGAACGGATCGAATGCAGCGCTGGTCAGACCTTCGCGCAGGGACTTGAGCAGGTTAGGCACCAGCTGCATGAGCTGCTCGCGCGACTGTTCGTCGGCATGCGGCGTCACGCTCCAGATCAGTTCATCCATCGTCATCAGCGCATCGTCCCACTGCGTCGACTGCGTGCCATGTTTCAGGCAAATCAGCAGCAGGACTTTGCTCCAGGCCTCCTGTAGCAGGCGTACCACCACTTCAGGCAGGGTCTTGCCGAGAAGTCGCTGATTGAGTGCCTGTTCAACGGCCTGGCGGGCGATCTCGGCCTTGGCGCGTCCTTCCTCTGCATCGCGGGTGCGTTGCTCGAGCAGTTCACTGCGCCGGCGCTCGTCGCCGATGAAGGCGAGGAAGTCCGCCAGCAACTCGGAGAAAATGCTCGGGTCGTCGGTGAAATCGTTCAGCAGGCGCGCCACGATCTGCTCGATCTTCTGATACAGACTATCGCGCTGCGCTTCATCCTGGTCGCTCCAGCCCAAAGCTGCCGAGGCGATCTCGTTGAGCAGGCGGCGAGCCGGGTGACTGCCGCGGCTGAAGAACGTCTTGTCCAGTACCGCTACTTTGAGCAGCGGTATCTGCAGGCGGCCAATCAGCGCCTTGAGCGAATCCGGCAAATTGCGGTCGTCGAGAATGAACTCGAACAACATCGACACGAGATTGATCACGTCTTCGTCGACTTCGCCGACCACGCGCGATCTGCCGCTTTTGGCGCTCACGCGCTGGAGTAGCTGATCGAGCTGTCCCTGCAGGTTGTGCTCGTCAACGGTTTGCGGTGCGCGCGCCTGCATGTGCGATAGCAGGCGCAGCAGGTCGTTGCTGGAAATCGGGATTGCATCGCTGGGCGCGCTGCGTGGGGTCAGTGCGCTGCTGTTGCGAGCTTCGGAAAGCAGGTCAAGCAGTGCACTGAAGACGGCTTCCTGCTGGCCGCTCTCGTGCATGTTCGTCTGGCTGGCATGCGTGCTTGCGGAGCTGCTGGTGCTGGCGCCAGTGCTCGGCCGGTGAGAGCGATGTGGAGCGGTCGACTGCAGTTCGGGCAGGATGCCGGCTGCTGCGAGCGTTAGATTGGCTTCCGTGTAGAGTTGATCCAGTTCGGTCAGTACGTACTTTTCGAAGAGTTTGAGAATGATCAGCTTGACCTTGATCGGCACGCCGAGACTGCTGCAGGCGGCGAGGAAGTAGTCGCAGATCGCGCTCGGGCCGAGCGGGTTGGACTTGTCGTCGAGCTTTCTGCTGACCAGCGCGTTCATGCGCGTCGTCAGGTGGCCGAGCGCAGGAATGGTGCGCCCGGTCACTTTGGTCACCATCGTGTCGATCGCAACGGACTCTTCCAGTTCGTCATTCTGCACCAGGCTAAGGCTGTCGAAGGACACACCTTCCAGCGGCTGGGGCTTGCCGATCTCGTACTGGTTGAGCGTGGCGAAGGCTTCGAACAGCTGATGCAGGAAGCTGCGCTCGATGGTGCGTCGCTTCATGCGCAGGTCGCGCATGGCTTCGAAGAACGCGCTTTGTTCGGTGTTGCTGGTGGCGCGATCGGCGATCTCGAACAGCGAATCGTCGGCATTGTCGAACAGCGTTTGCAACGCCTGACGCAGTTGCTGGGCGGCCTTGTCGCGCACGCTGATCAGCGCCACCGGCAGCTTGGCGGCCGGTGACGTTGGTCTGAGCTCAGGGGTGGCCTTGTTCAGGTGCACCACTTTGGCATCGGTTCGCATCGAGACTCTCCTGTGGTCGCCGGCCGGTCGGGCGGTCACGTACGCTTCGTGGGCGTCAAGGGTAACAAAAGGAGCTGAATGGCGTCATTTATGTGGCGCCAGAATAATTAAGCCGATTATCGACCACCATTGTGGCTAATCGAATCCGGATTTTTGTCCGGCATGATCCAGGTCACAGATCCCCGGCGAGTTTCTGCCGAACGGTCAGCGCAGGCGGTCTATGTCGGAGGTCGCACTACTTTGCGGGCCGCCTTTATACTTCGGATCAAACCATGTGGAGTCTGCCATGCCTAACCTGACACTTGCCGATCTTTCCGCTGAAATTGATGCCACCGTTCGTCGGGCGCTTGCGGAAGATGTCGGTAGCGGCGACATCACCGCGCAGCTGATCCCGGCGGAGCGCCTCGCGCATGCCTCGGTCATTACCCGGGAAGCGGCGGTAATCAGCGGTGTGGCATGGGTCGATGCGGTGTTCCGCCAGCTTGATCCGCGGGTCGCGGTGCACTGGCAAGTGGCCGATGGCGAGCGAGTCGAGGCCGATCAGGTGCTGTTTAATCTCGAAGGACCGGCGCGCGCGCTGTTGACCGGCGAGCGCACGGCGTTGAATTTTCTACAGACGTTATCCGGCGTCGCGACGAATTGCCGGCACTATGCCGATCTGGTCGAGGGTACCGGCGTGAAACTGCTCGACACCCGCAAGACGCTGCCTGGCCTGCGTCTTGCGCAGAAGTACGCGGTGACCTGTGGTGGCTGCCATAACCATCGTATCGGCCTCTACGATGCGTTCCTGATCAAGGAGAACCACATTGCTGCCTGCGGCAGTATCGCTCAGGCGATCGTGGCGGCGCATCGTATTGCCCCGGGCAAGCCGGTCGAGGTCGAGGTCGAAAGTCTCGACGAACTGGAGCAGGCGCTGCAGGCTGGCGCCGATATCGTCATGCTGGACGAGCTGAGTCTCGACGACATGCGCACGGCGGTCGACCTGGCGCGTGGTCGCGCCAAGCTGGAGGCGTCTGGCGGTATCGGCGAGGAGACGCTGCTTGCGGTGGCGCAGACTGGAGTGGATTACATCTCCATCGGTGCGCTGACCAAGCACGTGCGCGCGGTGGATCTGTCGATGCGTCTGCGGCAGTAAAAAAAGGAGGGGTGCGGGAACGCCATGGTGCTCCCGCCAACGCCTCAGTGGCGCTGCTTGAAACCAAAGTTCTCGTGCAGCGTGCCGGGCGCGTCGTCGTCCTTGGGCGCATAGTCCTTCGGTGGTTCGGTGAACGCCGGCGAGCTCAGGCGTTCGCGCGGGCTGGAATGGTCATCATTGCGCAGCGCGGCGAGCAGGCGTTCGCGGGTCTGCTCGTCGAGTGCCAGGCGGTCGGCGCCTTCGCTCAGGTGGTCCTGAATGTCCTGGTAGCTGCTGGTGAGCTTGCGCAGCAGGGCAGCAGTCGTGTTGAAGTGGGTAACCACTTCGCTCTGGTAGGTATCGAAACGCTCCTGCAGGTCGTCCACTTGGCGTTGCGTACGGTTGGGCGCGCTGTTGCGAGCCACCAGGTAGCCAATGGCGATGCCGGCGATGAGGCCGACGATCGGGAGCAACCAGGTCGCGAGGGTCTGTTCCACGAGTCCTTCCTTCTATGTAAAACGGCTGTGCTTACGTTAACTTCTCATACCTGCGCTGTACACCGTGGCAAGCCCGCGGCATTCGGCAACTGGTAAAGCAAGACGAGTCGACTCGTCCCAAGGTCACGGAGTTCCTTCCCTTGCTGAAACGCGAAACCCCCCTCTCTCTCGACGGCCCATGCGGTGCGCTCGAGGCCCTGTACTTCGATCAACCGCAGGCCCGGGGGCTGGCGCTGATCTGCCATCCCAACCCGGTCAAGGGCGGCACGATGCTGAACAAGGTTGTCTCGACCTTGCAGCGTACGGCGCGCGACCAGGGCTACAGCACGCTGCGGTTCAACTATCGCGGGGTCGGCGGCAGCGCCGGCGAGCACGACATGCAGGAAGGGGAGGTGGACGACGCCGAAGCCGCATTGCGCTGGCTGGCGGCGCAGCGTCCCGATCTGCCGCTCTGCCTGCTGGGGTTTTCCTTCGGTGGGTTCGTCGCAGCTGCTCTGGCTGTACGCCTCGAGGCACAGGGCAGGGCGCCGGATAAGCTGTTTCTGGTGGCGCCAGCGGTGTCGCGCCTGGCCGGCCAGGCACAGCCCGCGCAGGGCTCGCTGACCATCATCCAGCCGGAGCAGGACGAAGTGATCGACCCCGCCTCGGTGTACGCCTATTCGGCCGCGCTTACGCGCCCCCATGAGCTGCTGAAAGTGGCAGAATGCGGCCACTTTTTCCACGCCAAGCTGGTGGAGCTGAAGGAGCTGGTGGCACCCCGCCTGTAGCTTTTCGCCCGCCACGCGCAGGCACGTCCTTGTCCGTGCCTGCATCGCATCGATACGAGATCAACGCGATGAAGACCCGAATTCTCACCGGCATCACCACCACCGGCACGCCTCACCTGGGCAACTACGCCGGCGCCATCCGTCCGGCCGTGATCGCCAGCCGTGCGGCCTCGGCCGACTCGTTCTATTTCCTCGCGGACTACCACGCGCTGATCAAGTGCGACGACCCGCTGCGCATCCAATGCTCGCGTCTGGAAATCGCCGCGACCTGGCTGGCCTGCGGTCTGGACGCCGAGCGCGTGACCTTCTACCGGCAGTCCGACGTGCCGGAAATCCCCGAGCTGACCTGGCTGCTCACCTGTGTCACCGCCAAAGGTCTGCTCAACCGCGCGCACGCCTACAAGGCTTCGGTGGACAAGAATGTCGAGAACGGCGAAGACCCGGACGCCGGCGTGACGATGGGGCTGTACAGCTACCCGGTGCTGATGGCGGCGGACATCCTCATGTTCAACGCGCACAAGGTGCCGGTCGGTCGCGACCAGATCCAGCATGTCGAGATGGCGCGTGACATCGCCCAGCGCTTCAACCACCTGTTTGGCCAGGGCCGCGAGCTGTTCACGCTGCCCGAGGCCGTGATCGAAGAGAGCGTGGCAACGCTGCCGGGCCTTGACGGACGCAAGATGTCCAAGAGCTACGACAACACCATCCCGCTGTTCGGCAGCGCCAAGGAGCTGAAGGCTGCGGTAGCGCGCATCGTCACCGACTCCAAGCTGCCGGGCGAGCCGAAGGATCCGGACAGCTCGCACCTGTTCACGCTCTACCAGGCCTTCGCCACCCCGGCGCAACTGGCCACGTTCAGGGCCGAGCTGAGTGACGGTCTGGCTTGGGGCGAGGCCAAACAGCGACTGTTCGAGCTGCTCGACAATGAACTGAGCGAGCCGCGCGAACTCTATCGTCAGCTGATCGCCAAGCCCGCCGAGCTCGAGGAAATTCTCCAGGCCGGCGCCGCCAAGGCGCGCCGGATCGCTACGCCGTTCCTCGGCGAGCTGCGCGAGGCAGTAGGCCTGCGCAATTTCTCCAGCCAAACGCAGAGCGCGGCACCGGCGAAGAAAAAAGCCGGCAAGGTCGCGCGTTTCGCCAGTTTTCGCGAGGCCGACGGCGCCTTCCGCTTCCGCTTCTTCGCCGCCGATGGCGAGGAGCTGCTGTTGTCGCGGCCGCTGAGCAATCCGAAGGCGATCGGCCAGTTGACGCAGCGATTGATCGCCGGTGGGCCGGATGCGCTGGAGCTGCGCGAGGACGAAGGCAGCCAGTTCACCCTGTGGCTGGACGACGAGTGCATCGCCGATAGCCCCAGCTACGACACCGCCGAGGCCATGGATGCAGCCATGCTGCGCGTGCGCGCGGCGCTGGCGACACTGGCCGAGTAAGCGGGACCACGCGGCGTCCGGCCGGTGCGTTGTGAGACCGATCCATAGAGGAGGGCGAGAGGTTTGACCAAGCTGAGCAAATTGCCAACGACCGAGGGCGCCGCTAAAGTGTCGGCCCCGTTTCACTACCCAGACTCCGCCATGACTCCTCTTGAGCGCTATCGGGCCGACCTGCAACGTCCTGACTTTTTCCACGATGCCGCCCAGGAAAACGCGGTGCGCCATTTGCAGCGGCTGTACGACGATCTGGTAGCCGACGAGCGTGGCGGCAGTGGATTGTTCGGCAAGCTCTTCGGCAAGAAACCGCAGGGGCCGATCAAGGGCATCTATTTTTGGGGTGGCGTGGGTCGCGGCAAGACCTACCTGGTCGATACGTTCTTCGATGCGCTGCCGTTCAAGCAGAAGATGCGCACGCACTTCCACCGCTTCATGAAGCGCGTGCACGAGGAAATGCGCACGCTCAAGGGCGAGAAGAACCCGCTGACCATCATCGGCAAGCGTTTTGCCGATGAGGCAAGAGTGATCTGCTTCGACGAGTTCTTCGTCTCCGACATCACCGACGCGATGATCCTCGCGACCCTGCTCGACGAGCTGTTCAAGAACGGTGTGAGTCTGGTCGCGACTTCCAACATCGTCCCGGACGGCCTGTACAAGGACGGTTTGCAGCGCGCGCGCTTCCTGCCGGCCATCGAGCTGTTGAAGAAGCACACCGAGATCGTCAACGTCGACAGCGGCATCGACTACCGCCTGCGCGCGCTGGAACAGGCCGAGCTGTATCACTTCCCGCTGGATGCCGAGGCCGAGCTGAGCCTGGAAAAGAGCTTCCGCAGCTTGCTGACGGAAAACTGTACGGTGCTGGAAAACGAGGCGTTGCTGATCGAGAACCGCGAGATCATGGCGCGCCGGGTAGCCAATGATGTTGCCTGGTTCGAGTTCCGTGCCCTGTGCGACGGTCCGCGTAGCCAGAACGACTACATCGAGCTGGGCAAGATCTTCGAGGCGGTGCTGGTATCCAACATCGAGCAGATGAACGTGGCCAAGGACGACATGGCGCGGCGCTTCATCAACATGGTCGACGAGTTCTACGACCGTAACGTCAAGCTGATCCTTTCCGCCGAGGTCGAACTCAAGGACCTGTATGCCGGCGGACGTCTGGAGTTCGAGTTCCAGCGCACCCTCAGCCGTTTGCTGGAGATGCAGTCGCACGAATACCTCGCGCGGCCGCACAAGCCCTAACGCGAACGGGCGTTCCTTGCGCGGGAGGCGGACCGCTCGGACAGCCTCCCGACGTCAGCTGCTCTTGTGCCGATACTGCTGCCGATACTGGTTCGGCGACACATCGGTGTGCTGGCGGAACAGGCGGGCGAAGAAGCTGGCGTCGTCGTAGCCCACCTCATAACTGATGGTCTTGATGCTCTTGCGCGTCGTCGACAGCAGGCTCTTGGCTGTCTCGATGCGCAGGCGCTGCAGGTAATGCAGCGGCTTGTCGCCGGTGGCGGCCTGGAATCGCCGCATGAAATTGCGGATGCTCATGCCGTGCTGCAGCGCGACGTCCTCGAAGCGGAATTTCTCGGCGAAGTGGTCTTCCAGCCATTCCTGAATCTGCAGCACGCGGCTGTCAAGATGCAGCTTCTGGCCGCCGAAGCCGAGCCGCCCCGGCCGGTAGCTGCGCTGCACCTCGAACAGCACATCGCGCGCCATGCCTTGCGCGACGGCAGCTCCGCAGAAGCGCTCGACCAGGTACAGATACAGATCGCACGACGACGTGGTGCCGCCGGCACAGTAGAGGTTATCGCTGTCGGTCAGGTGCTTGTCCGGGCTCAGCTGTACCTGCGGGAAACGCTCGGCGAACTCGCTGGCGAAGCGCCAGTGGGTCGTCGCCTCGCGATGATCCAGCAGCCCGGCCTGAGCCATCCAGAACGCCCCGGTGGCCTCGCCACAGATCGTGCTGCCGGCCGCATGGCGATGCCGCAGCCACGTCAGCACCTGCGGATAACGCGCGCAGAGTGCATCGAAGTCGCCCCAGAAGGCGGGCAGGATCACCACGTCGGCGTCTTCCAGCGCGCCATCGACGGCTATAGTGGTGCCGCTGAAAGTGGTCACCGGTTGGCCGTCGGGGCTGACCAGGCGGGTTTCGAAGGCGGGCGCGAGGTCCGCACCGCGCTGCCGGCCGCGGCGCAGGCTGGCCATGTGAAAGAAATCCTTGGCGTGCATGAGGGTCGAAGCGAAGACCCCTTCGGTGGCCAGGATGCTGATGCGACTGAGGGCGGGCGAGTTCATGGGCGTTTCTGATTGTTGTGTGGTAAACCGGCTGTAGGATGAAACTGCCGTCGTGCGGCGCAAGCGTCGTCTGTTTTTCCCTGACTGTCCAGCCGCCATTGCCGTCCGTCGCCTGATCGTGCGCACGATTTTCACCGAGGAGAAAACGATGAGCAGCCCCTATCCGTCGCAACCGTTCGCCGATTGGGATGGCACGCCCGCCGCCGCGCGCGCGCTGCAGCAGACGCTGGCGGCGCAGGTGCGGCTGGTGGACGACTTCCCGCCACTACGGCTAATCGCCGGTGTCGACGTGGGCTTCGAGGAGCAGGGACAGATCACCCGGGCGGCCGTCGTGCTGCTCGATGCGCAGACGCTGGAGGTGGTCGCGCAGAGCCTGACGCGCATTCCCACCTCGATGCCCTACATACCTGGGCTGCTGTCGTTTCGCGAACTGCCGGCAGTCTTGCAGGCACTGCAAGCGCTGCCGGCGGTACCCGACCTGATCTTCTCCGACGGCCACGGCATCGCTCATCCACGCCGGCTGGGGATCGCCGCGCATCTGGGCGTGGTGACCGGGCTGCCGACCATCGGCGTGGCGAAGAAGATTCTCACTGGCGAACACGAGGAGCTGGGCGAGGCGCGCGGCGCGCAGGTGCCGTTGCGCGATCGCAAGACCGGCGAGGTGCTGGGTACGGTGCTGCGCAGCAAGGAGCGCGTGCGTCCGCTGATCGTGTCGCCCGGCAACCGCGTCAGCCTGGCCAGTGCACCGCGGCTGGTGATGCAGTATGTCACCCGCTACCGGCTGCCCGAACCCACCCGGTTGGCCGATCGGCTGGCCTCGCGCAGGGATGAGAAGGCGGCTGCTGCGCGGCTGCGACGGTAGCAGGCCGACTTGCGGCGGCGGGGCCGCTGCGGCTAGCCTGCCAGCCTGCCGTCAACCAAGGTCACCCCATGTATCTGGATCGCGCGACCGGCTGGTGCGAGGGCGTTCGCCATTGCCCATCGCCGAACTTCAACGAGCGCCCGGACGGCGAGATCTCGCTGCTGGTCATTCACAACATCAGCCTGCCGCCCGGCCAGTTCGGCACCGGCCGTGTCCAGCAGTTTTTCCAGAACTGCCTGCCGTGCGGCGAGCATCCGTTCTTCGCCGAGATCGCCGAGCTGCGTGTGTCGGCGCATTTCCTCATCGAGCGCGACGGCACGATCACCCAATTCGTCTCCTGCCTCGATCGCGCCTGGCACGCCGGGGTGTCGCGCTTCGGCGAGCGCGAGGGCTGCAACGATTTTTCCCTCGGTATCGAGCTGGAGGGTACCGATTGTCAGCCGTACAGCGAGGCGCAGTACGTTGCGCTGATCGAGCTGTGCCGGCTGCTGCAGCGGGCCTATCCGGCGATCACCGGCGAACGGATCTGCGGCCACAGCGACATCGCACCGGGACGCAAGACCGATCCCGGTCCCGCATTCGACTGGCTGCGGCTGCGTGCCGCCGCCATCACCTGTTAACGAGGAAGCGAAGACGTGACGATGAGTTTTCTGGTGATTCTGCTGGTGCTGCTGATCGAGAAATTCTCGGATTGGCGGCATCGGCTGCAGCACGATGGCGCCTGGCTCACCCAGCTGCGTCGGCTCGAGGCGCGGCCACCGCAGGCCGCGTCGCCCTGGCTGGCACTCGCCCTGCTGGTGCTGCTGCCGGTACTGCTGCTGGGCGGCGTGCTGTGGCTGCTCGAACCGCTGGCCTACGGCTGGCTGAGCCTGCCGCTGCATGTGCTGGTGGTGCTGTACAGCCTCGGACGCGGTGCGGTGAAGCGCGAGCTCGGGCCGTTCCGCGATGCCTGGCGGCGTGGCGACGAGGAGGCCGCGGCGCTGGTGGCCGAGCGCGATCTGAAGCTGCGCGAGGCGCAACCGGCGAGCCTGCTGCAGGCGGCGCAGGGCCTGCTGCTGTGGCGCAGCTACGAGGGGTTTTTTGCGGTGATCTTCTGGTATGTGCTGCTCGGACCGATGGCGGCACTGGCCTATCGGCTGCTGGCGCTGACCGTCGAGCACACCCAGCTGGAGCCGCTGCGCGAACGCGCCGCGCAGGTGCGTCACGCCTTCGACTGGCTGGCGGTACGGGTGTTGCTGGCCAGCTTCGCCCTGGTCGGCAATTTCGTCGCGCTCAACCGTGCGCTGTTGCATCGGCTGCTCGACTGGGACATGCCGGCGCGCCAGCTGCTCGCCGAGGTCGGCCCACAGGCGGCCGACCTCGAGCCGCAGATTGCCGGTGAGGCGGGGGTCGCCCGGCTCGACGCCCTCGGCGCGCTGCTGGTGCGCGCGCGCGTGCTCTGGTACGCGGCGCTCGCGCTGTGGACGCTGCTCGCTTGAACCACCCCGCCTGGCTGAATGATGCGCCATAACCGCCCGCGGATACCCGCGGGCCGCTGCATCGCGGGCTAGCAGCGCTGCGATGCCATAAGGCCATTACCTTAAGTTACAAAAGCGCCTACCGATATCCCGTATAACTCGATCCGCTACTTCTCTCTGACGAGCCCCGCTGCGGCTGCAACAGCCGCAAGCACATACCAATAAGATTGGGAGACGTCGTGTGAAAACTCTGTTGTATCCCGCAGTCGCGTTCATGAACCGGCTGAGCTTCGGCATGAAGTTCAGTCTTGTCAGCCTGTTGTTCTTCGTCCCCATGCTGCTGACCAACTTCTACCTGGTGCGTGATTCGTACCGGGAGTTCGTCGGTACCCGCAACGAACTGCAGAGCCTTGCGCTGCTCGGCTCCGCGCTGCAGCTGCGGCGCGACGTGGAGGACTGGCACGACCTGGTGCAGATCGAGGCGATCATCGGCCAGACCGGCAATGCCGCGGTACTCGACGAGCGTCGCGGCCAGGTCGAATCCCAGCTGTCGGCGCGCCTGCAGGCGCTGCAACCGGTGAGCGACGATCCCGAGCAGATCGCCGAATTCAGCGCCCGCCGCGATGAGCTGAACACGGCGCTAGGCCGCGCGCAGGCGGAGCAGTCGCTGCAGTCCAAGGCCGCGATGGCGGCGAGCCTGCTGGGGCGCGTGCAGGTGATGATCCGGCTGATCGCCGGGCAGTCCGGCCTCAGCCAGGACGCCCAGCGCGAAGTGCGCCAGCTGGCCGAACTGCTGACCAGCGTGACGCCGACCATCACCGCGACGCTCGGGCAGGGGCGCGCGGTGGGCTCCTACACTTTCGGCCAGGGCTACCTGAACTCCGATGCCAGCAACACGCTGGATAATCTGGTGCTCGAGCTGGAGCGGCTGCAGGCGCAGTACGCCGCGCAGCTTCAGGACAGCCTCGCCGGCAGCGCCGAGGCCCGCGCGCAGCTCGACCAGTACGCCAGTGCCAGTCGCGATTCGCTGGGGCTTGCCAGCGAGATCCTGCAGGACGAGGTGATCATGGCCGACGCCTTCGATCGCCCCTGGGCGCAGTTCTACGACCGGATCGGCGCCGAGATGGCGAAGACCTACCAGTTCAATGACCGGATCCTGCAGCTGCTCGAAGGCGACCTCGCCGAGCGGCTGGCGCAGAAGCGCCTGCTGATGACCCTGCTGCTGAGCGCGCTGGGCGTCGTGCTGCTGCTGGTGGCCTATCTCTACGGCGGCTTCTACGTTTCGACGCGGGCCTCGCTGCGGGGGCTCGGGCGGGTCATGGAGTGCGTCGCCGAGGGCGACATGACCGCGCGTTACACGGTGCAGAGCCGCGACGAGCTGGGTGAGCTGGGCCAGCTGTTCAACGACGGTGTGGCACGGATTCGCGAGCTGATCGAGCGGGTCGGCCTGACGGTCGGCGAAGTCGAGCGTCAGGCCGGGCGCGTGGAGAACGTCTCCGGCGAGAGCAACCAGACGGTCTCCGAGCAGCGCAGCCAGATCGAACAGGTCGCCACGGCGATGAACCAGATGTCCGCCACCGCCCAGGCGGTGGCCACCAGCGCCGAGGCGGCGGTGGGCAGTGCGCAGGACGTCAACGCCGAAACCGTCAGCGGTCGTGGCCTGGTCAGCGCGCAGGTCAGCGGCATCCAGCGGCTGGCCGAGGAAATCGAGCAGTCGGTGCAGGTTATCAACCGCCTGGCCGACGACAGCGCGGCGATCAGCCAGGTGCTCGACGTGATCAAGGGCATCGCCGAACAGACCAACCTGCTCGCCCTCAACGCCGCGATCGAGGCGGCGCGCGCCGGCGAGCAGGGCCGCGGCTTCGCCGTGGTCGCCGACGAGGTGCGCAACCTGGCGCGGCGCACGCAGCAGTCCACCGAGGAGATCGAGCAGATGATCGCGCGCCTGCAGGGCGGCGTCGGCGCGGCGGTGAAGACCATGCACGCCAGCCATGCGCTGGCTGAGGGCACGGTCAGCCAGTCGGCGCAGGTGGAGCAGGCGCTGGAGCACATCCTCGGCGCGGTCGGCAGCATCGTCGACCAGAGCCAGCAGATCGCCGCGGCGGCCGAGCAGCAGACGGCCGTGGCGCACGACATCGACCGCAACATCGTGGCGATCAACGAAGCCGGCAAGCGCACCGCCGAGGGCGCCGGGCATACCGAGCAGGCCAGCCGCGAACTGACTCAGCTGGTGGGCCAGTTGCAGCGGCTGATTGGCGCCTTCCGCGTCTAGCGGGGCGCTAGGACTCGCCGAGCGGCCAACCGAACAGTTCGTAGCTGTTGCGATAGCTGGCGGCGGCGAGTTCTGCGGCGCTGATGCCCTTGAGTTCGGCCAGCCGCTGGCAGATTTCCGGCAGCAGCTCCGGGCTGTTGCGCTCGCCGGCGTGGCCCGCCGGAGGCATGTCTGGCGCGTCGGTTTCCAGCACGATGCCGTGCAGCGGCAACTGTTCGAGCACGCGCTGCATGCGCCGGGCCTGTGGCCAGGTACCGGCGCCGCCGAGGCCCAGCCTGAAACCCAGCTTCAGATATTCGCGCGCTTCCTCCCAGCTGCCGCTGAAGGCATGCACGATGCCGCCGCGGCGCAGCCGATGGCGCTTGAGCGTGGCGATCATCGCCGCATGGGCGCGGCGCACGTGCAGCAGCACCGGCAGTTCGAAGTCGCTGGCCAGCTGGAGCTGGCGCTCGAGAAGGTATTGCTGACGTTCGTGGTCCGGCGCGTCGATGTAGTAGTCCAGGCCGATCTCGCCGATGGCGCACAGTTTCGCTTCGCCGCGCAGGCGCTGCAGCCATTCGCCCAGCGCCGCGAGGTGCTCGTCGCGGTGCTGCCGCTGATACACCGGATGCAGCCCGAGCGCGGCGTAGACGGCGGGCTGCTCGACGGCCAGCTGCCAGACGCGCTGCCAGTTCTGCGCGTGCACGCCGAGCACGACGATGCGCTCGACACCGAGCGCCGCGCAGCGCGCCAGCACGGCCTGGCGGTCGGCGTCGAAGTCCTCGAAGTCCAGATGGGTGTGGGTGTCGATCAGTGGCACGGACGGTCTGCGCTCGATGGAGTCGGGTTCGGCGCTCATGCTAACGCTCAGCGGCACTCTTCTTCGATCTGGATATCGCTGACGCCCAGCTCGGCCATGCGGCTGTGCTCACTGGCGCGCAGCGGCGATTCCCACGGCGCGTCGACCGCCGCCTGCGGGTTGCGTACGTGCGCTAGGAGGATTTCCAGTTCGGCTTGTTCCAGGCTCGGTTCCTCGAAGGCACTCAGCAGCAGCGAGGCGGGCGCGCCGTTGATGCGGTAATGGATGCGGTAGCGTTTAAGGTCGGTCATGGCGCGGGTCCGGTGCGGCGGCGAGAAGCCTCGACACAACATCGGACCGCAAAAACGCCGTCAGTCTCCCGGCTTCTCCCGCGCTTCGCCGGCGAGCAGCGCGGCCTTGCGCGCCAGCCCCCAGCGGTAGCCGGTCAGCGCCTGCTGTGCGCCGACCACACGATGACAGGGCACCAGCAGGCCAACCGGATTACTCGCGCAGGCGCGGGCGACGGCGCGGGCATGACTGTCGAGTGCGTGGGCGAGTTCTCCATAGCGCCGCGTCTGCCCCGGCGGAATGGCCTGCAAGGCCTGCCAGACCCGCTGCTGGAAGGCACTGCCGCGCAGATCCAGCGGCAGCTTCGCCGCGCGCGCCGGTTCTTCGAGCTGGCCGACCACGGCCTGCAGCCAGTCGCCTAGACCGGCCTGATCGCGCTGCAGGCGAGCGGCGGCGAAACGTTCGCGCAGCTCCTGTTCCAGCGCCGGCTCGTCGTCGCCGAACAGCAGCGCGCAGACGCCGCGCTCGCTCGCGGCGAGCAGCAGCAGGCCCAGCGGGCAAGGGGCGATGGCGTAGCGCAAGGTCTCGCCGGCTCCCTTGCGCAGGCGCTGTGCCGGGCTGAGCGCCTGCGCTTCGGCATACAGCGCGCGGGTGCTCGGGTAGCCGGCGGCCAGCGCCGCATCGAGCACGTTATCGGCGACGGGCAGCTGTGCCTGCAGGCGCTCGCGCCGGCGCGCGGCGGCCCAGGCGCGGGGCGTGAGGCCGGTGCGTGCCTTGAACGCACGCGCCAGGTGCGAGGACGACAGGCCGATGCGCGCCGCCAGCTGGGCGAGCGTCAGCGGCTCAGGCGCTTCGTCCAGCAGGCGGCAGGCGGCTGCCACCAGCGTGTCGAGCTGCTCGGCCGGGCTTTGCGCCTGCGGCCAGCAGCGCCGGCACGGGCGGAAGCCGGCGGATTCGGCCTGCTCGGCGGTGCCGAAGAACTGCACGCGATCGCGTCGCGGTCGCCGCGCCGGACAGCTGGGGCGGCAGTAGATGCCGGTCGAGCGTACGGCGAAGACGAACTCGCCGTCACAGCGGGCGTCGCGCGCGCAGAGCGCTTCCCAGCAGCGGTCATGGTCGAGCATGGCGGTGCTCCGATGAGAGTTGGGGGGATTGTCCGCCTTCGCTGTGCGAGCGCCAATCCGCAGCGCGCTTTCAAACTGCCGGGCGAGCATGGAAGCCCGCCGGGGTTTACCGTAACCTGCAGCCCCGCATTCACCGAGAAGGACCTGCAAGCCGCTGATGAAAACGCCTAAACGACTCGAACCGCTGATCGAGGATGGCCTGATCGACGAGGTGCTGCGGCCGCTGATGAGCGGCAAGGAAGCAGCGGTATATGTGGTGCGCTGTGGCGATGAACTGCGCTGCGCCAAGGTCTACAAGGAAGCCAACAAGCGCAGCTTCCGCCAGGCCGTGAAGTATCAGGAAGGCCGCAAGGTACGCAGCAGCCGCGATGCGCGCGCCATGGCCAAGGGTTCCAAGCACGGCCGCAAGGAGAAGGAAGAGAATTGGCAGAACGCCGAGGTGGCCGCGCTGTTCCGTCTGGCCGACGCCGGCGTGCGGGTGCCCAAGCCGTATGACTTTCTCGACGGCGTGCTGCTGATGGAAATGATCGCCGGCGAGGATGGCGATGCCGCGCCGCGTCTCAATGACGTCGAGCTGCACCCGGACGATGCCCGCGAGTTTCACGCCTTCATGATCCACGAGATCGTCAAGATGCTCTGCGCCGGGCTGGTGCATGGCGACTTGTCGGAGTTCAACGTGCTGCTCGATGAGCACGGCCCGGTGATCATCGACCTGCCGCAGGCGGTGGACGCGGCCGGCAACAACCACGCCTTCGAGATGCTTGAGCGCGATGTCGGCAACATGGCGGCCTACTTCGGGCGTTTCGCGCCGGAGCTGAAATTCACCCGCTACGCCAAGGAGATGTGGGCGCTCTACGAGCAGGGCAAGCTGACGCCGGAGAGCGAGCTGACCGGCGAGTTCGCCGAGCCGGAAGACGCCGCCGATCTGGATGCGGTGATGCGCGAGATCAAGGCCACCCTGGCCGAGCAGGCGCGCCGCGAAGCGCTGCGCAACGCCGACGATGCGCCAAGCGACGAGCCGCCGTCTCCGCCGTGGCTGCGCCAGTAGCAGCGATCTCTTGCAGCGCGCCGGTCTTTACCGGCGCGGTTTCATTCCAGACCGAACTGCCGCCAGGCTTGCGCTGCACTGATGTGCAGCTGCGCGTGGCGGCGGGCGAGCCGGGCGCGGTCCTTGTCGTAGCCGCCACCGATCAGCCCAGCCACCGGGATGTCGCGACCGAGGCAATGCTCGAGTACCGCACTGTCGCGCGCGGCTAGCCCGGCATCGCTGAGCGCGAGCAGGCCGAGGGCATCGTCACGGTGCACGTCGACGCCGGCGTCGTACAGCACCAGGTCCGGCTGATACAGCGGCAGCAGGTAGTTCAGCGTGTCGTCCACGATCCGCAGGTATTCCGCATCGCCCAGGCCCGGCGCCAGCGGAATGTCCCAGTCGCTGGTGGCCTTGCGCACCGGGAAGTTCTTCTCGCAGTGCAACGACACCGTCACCGCGTCCGCCACGCCGTCGAGGATGCGTGCCGTGCCGTCGCCCTGATGCACGTCGCAGTCGAAGATCAGCACGCGGCCGACTCGCCCGCTTTCCAGCAGATAGAGCGCCACCACCGCCAGATCGTTGAAGATGCAGAAGCCCGAGGCATGGTCGCGATGTGCGTGGTGGGTGCCGCCGGCCAGATGACAGGCCAGTCCATGCTGCAGCGCCAGCTCGGCGGTGAGCAGCGAACCGCCCACGGCGCGCACGGTGCGCTGCGCCAGAGCCGGGCTCCATGGCAGGCCGAGCCGGCGCAGCTCCGCCGGGCTCATGTCGCCGCTGCAGTAGCGCGCGACGTAATCGGCGTCGTGGGCGAGGTTGAGCACGTCATGGCGGCACAGCATCGGGCGCCGCAGCGCAGCGTCGGTGGTCAGGCCGCTGTCGACCAGGTGATCGCGCAGCAGGCGAAACTTTTCCATCGGGAAGCGATGCCCGGGTGGCAGCGGCGGGCTGTAGTCGTCGTGAAAGACCAGCGGGAGCGACATGGACGATGCAATCGGGCGGCGGTGGCGAATGAGTATGCGTGGCGCCCGGTGCGCGGCTCAAGGATTGCGCGGTTCGCGGCAGGTCGTTGCGATGGGCGTAGATGTCGGCTATTGGTGGAGCGTTGACGGCGAAGTCCGTAATATCGCCGACCCGCATCAACGCATATCCAGGACCCGCCATGACCCAGACACTCGATACCCTGGTCAACCTGCTGACGCTGGAACGCATCGAGGAAAATCTGTTCCGTGGCGCCAGCCAGGATCTGGGGTTTCCTCAGCTGTTCGGTGGTCAGGTACTCGGTCAGGTGATTTCCGCCGCCAGCCAGACGGTCGACGCCGCGCGCCACGTGCACTCGCTGCACGGCTACTTCCTGCGCCCGGGCGACTCGCATCAGCCGGTGGTCTACGACGTTGACCGCGTGCGTGACGGCGGCAGCTTCTCGACCCGCCGCGTCAGCGCGATCCAGAAAGGCCAGACCATCTTCACCGGCATCGCTTCGTTCCAGGCCGACGAGCACGGCTACGAACACCAGCTGGCGATGCCCGACGTGGTCGGCCCGGACGAGCTGCCCAGCGAGTGGGACCTGCTGCACAAGCTCTCGCCGCTGGTGCCCGAGCGGGTGATGGAAAAGCTGCGCCGGCCCAAGCCGATCGAGATCCGCCCGGTTACCGTGCAGGACCCGGCCAACCCGCAGCCGATCGAGCCGGTGCGCCATCTGTGGTTCCGTGCCGACGGCGCGCTGCCGGCCAACCCGGCGCTGCACAAGTACCTGCTGGCCTATGCCTCGGACTTCAGCTTCATCGGCACCGCGCTGCAGCCGCACGGGGTCAGTTCGTGGAGCAAGTTCATCCAGCTGGCCAGCCTCGATCATGCGATCTGGTTCCACCGCGAGGTGAAGATCGACGACTGGCTGCTGTATTCCATCGATAGCCCCTGGGCCGGTAATGCCCGTGGCTTCGCCCGCGGCAGCATCTTCAACCGTCAGGGCCAGCTGGTCGCCTCGGTGGCGCAGGAAGGCTTGATCCGCGTGCGCGAGGACTGGATGTGAACCTCGCCGGTGCGCGCTACTGGGTGTTCGACATGGACGGCACGCTGACCATCGCCGTGCACGATTTCGCCGCGATCCGCCGCGCGCTGCAGATTCCCGAGAGCGACGACATCCTCCATCACCTCGCTGCGCTGCCGCCGGAGCAGGCCGCGCCCAAGCGCGCCTGGCTGCTCGCGCACGAGCGCGAGCTGGCCTGCGCGGCGCGTCCGGCCACGGGTGCGTTCGAGTTGTTGCAGGCACTGCGCGAGCGCGATTGCCGCCTCGGCGTGCTCACCCGCAATGCCCACGAGCTGGCGCTGGTGACGCTGGAAACGGTCGGCCTGGGCGATTTTTTCAGCGCCGAAGACATCCTCGGCCGCGACGAGGCACCACCCAAGCCGCATCCCGGCGGCCTGCTGCAGCTGGCCGCGCGCTGGGGTATAGAGCCGTGCGCGATGATGATGGTTGGCGACTATCGCTTCGATCTGGAGTGTGCCCGCGCCGCGGGGGCGCGCAGCGTGCTGGTCAACCTGCCGGAGAATCCCTGGCCGGAGCTGGCCGACCTGTACGTGCGCGACTGCCGCGCGCTGCACGCGCTGCTGGAAAGCGCCAGCCGCTAGTTCTGCCGGCCGTTCGCGCTACAGGCGCGCCGTTTTGAACGTGTCGCAGCGTCCCGGTTCGCCGTGCTCGAAGCCGGCGCGGAACCAGCGCACGCGCTGCGCCGAGGTGCCGTGGGTGAAGGCGTCGGGCACCACGCGACCCTGACTCTGCTGCTGCAGGCGATCGTCGCCGATGGCATTGGCGGCGTTCAGCGCCTCCTCCAGATCGCCTTGCTCCAGCCAGTCCAGGCGTTGCTGCGCGTGATAGGCCCAGACGCCGGCGAAACAGTCAGCCTGCAGCTCCTGGCGCACCAGCAGGCCATTGTCGCCTTCCATCTGCGCGCCGCGCTGGCGGGCCGTCTGCATCCGTTGCGAGACGCCGAGCAGCGTCTGCACATGGTGACCGACCTCATGGGCGATCACGTAGGCCTGGGCGAAATCGCCGGCGGCGGCGAAGCGCCGGGCCATGTCATCGAAGAATTGCAGGTCGAGATAGACCTGCTGGTCGCCGGGGCAGTAGAACGGGCCGACCGCCGAGCTGGCGAAGCCGCACGCCGAGTTCACCCCGCCACGAAACAGCACCAGGGTCGGGTCGCGGTACTGTGCGCCACTCTGCTGGAACAGCGCGCGCCAGGTGTCCTCGGTGTCGCCGAGCACGGCGCGGAC
The DNA here is from genome assembly GCF_021432765.1 of Pseudomonas phenolilytica. Classification (NCBI taxonomy): domain Bacteria; kingdom Pseudomonadati; phylum Pseudomonadota; class Gammaproteobacteria; order Pseudomonadales; family Pseudomonadaceae; genus Pseudomonas; species Pseudomonas phenolilytica. The sequence goes on along the minus strand of NZ_CP058908.1, from coordinate 429,520 downwards.
GAATTCCACCTGCGGGTCGTCAGCGGCCGGCTGTTCGCCCTGCTGCGACACCGCCGGACCGCCCTGGCTGGCCAGCTGGCCGAGAATCTGCAACGGGTCCTGGCCGGAAAGCAGGCCGAGCACCACCACGATGGCGATGCCGCCCAGCCCCAGCCCACCGCCGAGGCGCATGCCGCTGCGGCCTCTGGCATCCACTACGTTGTCGCTGCGACGAGCCCGGTTCCAGCGCATGGTGATGTTTCCTCTGTTGGACGACTACCGGTATCAGACCGGCTGGACTAGAGCATAGCTGCACGCGGACGTCAGGCTTGCCGTGCTTCGCGCATGCGCCAGCCGGCACCGCAGGGCGAACGAAAGGCCCGATGGACGGTCCGATGGCGACCGGGAGTCCAAGTCGCACAGCAGGAGTTTTCGATGCGTTTTGCCCGTTTGGTTCTGGCGATCCAGGCGCTGATCATGTTCGCGCTCAGCCTGGCGTACTGGCTGCGTCCCTACGAAATGGCCAATCTCAACGGCATGCTGCTGATGGAGTCGGCGTCGATCAGCCATATGCGGGTGTACTACGGCGGCCTGCAGCTGGGGCTGGCGCTGTTCCTGTTCTGGGCCATGCGCGGGCCCGAGCGCGCGCGAGCGGCACTGGTGCTGCTGGTGATCACCATGCTGGCGCTGGTGGGGGGACGCCTCGGTGCGCTGGCACTGGATGGCGGCGAGCTGATCGGCTTCGACCTGGCCTCGTTGCTCTACCGTCTGCTGGCTGCTGCTTTGGCGGCGCTGGCCCTGTGGTTGCTGCGCGAGCCGGCTGCGGTGGAGGCCGATGAAGCCCCGGCGCAGCGGATCGAACCGCCGACGCGGCGGCTGGTCGACGAGCCGCCGCAGCCGTTCCGTGTGGGCGATGCGCGACCCGAGCCGCCGGCGGCGGACGCCGCGGCGCCGCAAGCGTTCCGCCGCGGCGATCCCCAGCCCTGAGTCAGCGCGTCGCCTGGGCCAGCTGGGCGTAGTCGGCGGTCAACGCTTCCAGCTTCTGCAGCAGCGATTCGGCGGTGGTGACGATCACCGTCGGCACGTAGCGACCGTCTTCCGTCAGCTTGAAACCGACGCGGGCGAAACGCCATTGGTTGCTGATGTGTTCGAGGCGATCGTTGATCTGCTCGGTGTTCTGCTTGGCCGCGTGCAGTTCGTCCAGGCCCTGGTCGAATTCCTCCACCGCCGTATCGAATTTGCTCCGCAGTTCGGCGTCCGGCAGGTTCCAGCTCAGTGCCAGGTAGAGCATGGCGATGCGCTGGCTGAGCATGCGCAGCCGGCCGCTGCGGTTGACCAGATGCGCGGGCTGGCTGCCGTTGTGCTGTTCGATCCGCAGCGCCAGCGTCTCGCTCTGTGCGAGGAAGCGTTCGGCCAGCTTGAGCATCTCCAGCGAGCGCGACTTGTCCGGCGCGGCAAGCGCCTGTTCGCGCAGCTGCTGCCAAGTCAGCCCGGCCTCGTCGACTGCCCCGCGGATCGCGGCGCTGGGGGCGTAGTCGCCGAGCAGCTGGCTGTTTTCCTCGACACTGGCGACGCTGGCATCGAGCTGCGCCTGCGCAAGTTCGCTGCGGGTCTGGGTGCCGATCATCAGGTAGCTCTTGGCGATGCGCTGGCCGAGCATGCGTTGCTGGCCGGCGCGGTTGATGGCTTCGGCATCGCTGATGGCGGCTTGGCCGGGCAGGGCGCCGAGCAGCAGGCCGAGCAGCAGCGTGCCGCGAAGCAGGTGTTGAAACATGTGGTCTCCTTCCATGTGGATTCGGCTGTCGCTGCCGTATCCGCGACAGCGGACCGGCGTGCGAGACGGCGCGAACGATAGGAGCCTTTGCCCGTTGGCCAATGATGCGAGTCAAGCGGTACGGGGTCGAAGGAGGTATTCCCCGGTGCGGCGGAGACGGGCGCGACCAGCGCATGCACGCCCTGCCTGCCGCGCTGCGAGGCAGGGCTGGCGGGCCTTGCGCGGCTGCCGGGCGACTATGTCTTTGGGGATACGCCGGGGCAGCCGGCGTGCGACGCCGTGTCAGCCGCGCTGGCGCTCGTTTTCCAGCGCCCACACGGCGGCCTCGACCCGCGAGCGCAGCCCGAGCTTGTGCAGCAGGTTCTTCACGTGGACCTTCACCGTGCCCTCGGTGATGCCCAGCTTGCGGCCGATCATCTTGTTGCTGTTACCGCCGGCGATCATCTTCAGCACCTGACGCTCGCGCTCGGTCAACTCCACCTCCGGCGCAACCGGCTGGCCGACGCGCAGCGCCTGCGCCATGACCCGCGCCAGTGCCGGGCTGACCACCAGGTCGCCTTGCAGCACCTCACGGATCTGCTGGATCAGTTTCTCCGGCTCCATGTCCTTGAGCAGGTAGCCGTCGGCGCCGAAGCGCAGCGCGTCGCGCACGTCTTCTTCGGCATCGGACACCGTGAACAGCAGCACCTTGCCGTCGTAGCCATCCTGGCGCAGGCGCTTGAGCGTCTCGATGCCGTTGAGCGTGGGCATGTTGTTGTCCAGCAGGATCAGCGCCGGCTGCAGTTCCGGCACCCGGCGCAGGGCCTCCTCGCCATCGCTGGCCTCGCCGACGATGACGAAGTCGTCTTCCAGTTCGAGCAGCTGGCGCATGCCGCGACGCATCATGGGGTGGTCGTCGACGAGCAGGATGCTGTGGCGGAAGTCGTTCATGCGGTGTCTCTCTCGAGGTCGCGGCCGAGGAACTGCGGCGCGAAGTTCAGTTGCACGCGAGTACCGTTGGGCTCGCGCTGTTCGATGCGCAGGCGCCCGTGCAAATTGCGGGCGCGCTCGAGCATGATGGTCAGGCCGTGGTGCAGGCGCGGGTCGAAATCCAGGGAAACCCCGCAACCGTCGTCCTCGATGAGCATTTCCACTTCCGAGCCGATCTGCTGCACGGTGAGCCAGACATGGCTGGCGCCGGAGTGGCGGGCGCAGTTGGACAGCGCCTCTCGGGCGATCTGCAGCAGGTGGATCTGCTCGCTGGCCGACAGGCCGAACGGCAGCGTCTTGACGTTCAGCTGCACCGGGAACTGGCCGCGCTCGGAGAATTCGCGCGCGGTGTCGTCCAGCGCCTTGCGCAGCCCGCCTTCCTGGATCTTCAGGCGGAAGGTGGTGAGCAGCTCGCGCAACTGGCGGTAGGCGTTGTTCAGCCCGTCGCGGATTTCCTCGGTGACCTTTTCCAGCTGCTCCGGCGGCTCACCGCGGTGCATCAGCGTCTGCAGGCGGCTGACCTGCAGCTTCATGTACGACAGGGCCTGGGCCAGCGAATCGTGCAGTTCGCGGGCGATGATGGCGCGCTCCTCGAACAGCAGCAGGCGGTGGTCTTGCTCGCGGCGACGCTCCAGCGACAGCGCGGTGCCGATCAGGTTGGCCAGTGCCTCGATCAGCTCCAGCTCCCATTGCTGCGGCGGCCGGCCGTCGGCGAAGGCGGCGCGCAGCTCGCCCAGCTCGCTGCCCTGGTTGACCACCGGGCTGGCCACGATATTGCGCCGCTGGTGCAGGGTGCAGGTGGCGCAGTCGCCCGGCGAGCAGATTTCGCGCAGCTCGCTGCCGTGCAGGGCGATCAGTTGCTCGGCCGGTTCGCGCGGATCGCCGTGCAGGCACAGGGTCAGGCGCAGGCCCGGCAGGCGGTTCTGGAAACTGTCGATCAGCTTGTCCAGCGATTCGGCGCTGGCCGGCCCGCTGGCCAGGCTGCGGCTGCCTTGATAGAGCAGTTGCAGCGCGGCGTTGGCCTGGGCGAGGTGCGCGGTTTTCTGGGCGACGCGGCTCTCAAGGGTGTGATGCGATTGCTCCAGCGCCTCGGCCATCGCGTTGAAGCTGTTGGCCATGTGCCCCAGTTCGTCCTCCGAGCGGTACTGCACGCGCGCGCTGAGATCGCCGGCTCGGAAGCGCTCGGTGGCGCGCACCAGCTCCTGCAGCGGGCTGAGCACGCTGCTCTGCAGGCTGTACATGCCGACCATCAGCACCATCACCGTGACGAACAGCGCGGTGCCCTGGATCGCCAGCTGCCAGCTCTGCTTGCGCTCGCTCTGGCGCTGCAGCAGCAGGACGAACTGGTTGAGTTGTTCGACGAAATCGTCGGCATTGGCATGGAAGACCGCGACATCGCCACGCTCGAGCGCGGGCGCGAGCTGGTTGTGCCAGCGCTCGCGCAGGCCGGCATAGGCCTGATTGAGCGGCGACTGCTGATCGCTGCGCAGGATGCGGGTCAGGTTGATGCTTTCCAGGCGGTGGCGGAAGTTGTCGCCCTGGCGCTGGATTTCCGCGTTGTCGGTGCCAGCCTGCAGCCGCCAGCTCAGTTTGTATACCGACATGCGCAGCGAACCGGCGGTATTGATCGCGGCGGCATCGTCCTCGCTCAGCCAGGCGATCAGCCCGGCGCTGACGGCGCTGCCCAGCGCGAGGGTGCCGATCAGCAGGACCGCGACCCCGGCCCTTGCCGGCAGCGACCCACGGAACCAGTGGAATATCCGCACGCTACCTCCAAAGAGTTCCAGGACCGCCGCTTCGCCTGCCGGTTCGGGCTCTGATTGAATAACTAGCTGAATTTGAAAGGAAAAAAACCAAAAAAACTAACTACCTCCAAGGTGGTAGCGGGCAAATCATACTCTTTTGGTCGGGAATTTCGTCTTGATCCAAGTCAACGGAATCCGGCCCGCGCGTTAATAGCTTGCAAGCCAGGTCGAGCGTTCGGGGGAGTCCGACAATGGCTAAGTTGAACATGCAACAGGGGCTGGTGCTGGGGATGAGCACCGTCGCATTCACGATCTGCTTCATGATCTGGATGATGTTTGCCGTGCTCGGGGTGCCGATCAAGGAGATCTTCCAGCTCAACGAAACGCAGTTCGGCCTGCTCGCCGCGACGCCGGTGCTTACCGGTTCGCTGGTGCGTCTGCCGCTGGGCATGCTCACCGACAAGTTCGGCGGGCGCATCGTGTTCTTCATGCTGATGCTGATCTGCGTGCTGCCGATCTACCTGATCAGCGAAGCGACCGCCTACTGGCACTTCCTCGTGCTGGGCCTGTTCGTCGGCCTGGCCGGCGGCTCCTTCTCGGTCGGCATCGCCTACGTCGCCAAATGGTTCGACAAGAGCAACCAGGGCCTGGCGATGGGCATCTTCGGCGCCGGCAACGCCGGTTCGGCGCTGACCAAGTTCATCGCCCCGGCGATCATCGCCGCTGGCAGCTGGCAGATGGTGCCCAAGGTCTACTCGGCGATCATGTTCATCACCGCGCTGCTGTTCTGGTTCCTGACCAGCGAGAACAAGGCGCACCGCGTGGCCAGCACCGTCACCCTCAAGAGCCAGTTGCAGGCGCTGAAGGATCCGGCCGTGTGGCGCTACTGCCAGTACTACTCAATCGTCTTCGGCGGCTACGTCGCGCTGGCGCTGTGGATGACCAAGTACTACGTGCAGGAGTATGGCTTCAGCCTGCAGGCCGCCGCGCTGCTGGCCGCCTGCTTCTCGCTGCCCGGCGGCGTACTGCGCGCCGTGGGCGGCTGGATGTCGGACAAATGGGGCGCGCAGAGCGTGACCTGGTGGGTGATGTGGGTGAGCTGGGTGTGCCTGTTCCTGCTGTCCTACCCGCAGACCGATTTCACCATCCAGACCGTCGAGGGCTCGCGCACCTTCCACATCGGGCTCAACGCCTGGGTGTTCACCGCGCTGATGTTCATCGTCGGCATCGCCTTCGCTTTCGGCAAGGCCTCGGTGTTCAAGTACATCTCCGATGACTACCCCGAAAACATGGGCGTCATCTCCGGCATCGTCGGCCTGGCCGGCGGCCTGGGCGGCTTCGTGCTGCCGATCATGTTCGGCGCCCTGGTGGACCTCACCGGCGTGCGCTCCTCCGCCTTCATGCTGCTGTACGGCGTGGTCTGGGTCTCCCTGATCTGGATGTACTTCAGCGAAGTGCGCAAAACCCCTCTGATGGGCAAGGCCGGCCAAGGCCAGCAGCCCTCCGCGTCCTGATCCCACCTGGAGCATGTCCATGACAGCCATCGATTCATCCGCGGCCAAACGGCCGCCCAAACAGGGACCGGTCATCCATGACTGGCGCCCGGAAGACGCTCAGTTCTGGGCCGCCACCGGCAAGGCCATCGCCACGCGCAACCTGTGGATATCGATCCCCGCGCTGCTGCTGGCGTTTGCCGTGTGGATGGTCTGGAGCACGGTTATCGTGCGGCTGAATGCCATCGGTTTCGGCTTCAGCACCGACCAGCTGTTCTGGCTGGCGGCGCTGCCGGGGCTGTCTGGCGCGACGCTGCGCATCTTCTACTCGTTCATGGTGCCGGTGTTCGGCGGCCGCCGCTGGACCGCGATCAGCACCGCGTCGCTGGCCATCCCGGCGCTGTGGATGGGCTTCGCCGTGCAGAACCCGGAGACGCCCTACAGCGTGTTCGTGATCATCGCGCTGCTGTGCGGCTTCGGCGGCGGCAACTTTGCTTCGTCGATGTCCAACATCAGCTTTTTCTACCCCAAGGCACAGCAGGGCACCGCGCTCGGCCTGAACGCCGGCCTGGGCAACCTTGGCGTGTCGGTGATGCAGTTCAGCGTGCCGCTGCTGATCGGCATGGGCCTGTTCGGCGCCGCCGGTGGCCAGCCGCAGGAACTGGCCGATGGCGGCCAGCTGTGGCTGCAGAATGCCGGTTTCATCTGGGTGCCGTTCATCCTCGCGGTGACCGTCGCGGCCTGGTTCGGCATGAACGATCTGTCGTCGGCACGCGCCTCGTTCAGCGAGCAGGCGGTGATCTTCAAGCGCAAGCACAACTGGCTGATGTGCTGGCTGTACCTGGCCACCTTCGGTTCGTTCATCGGCTTCGCCGCCGCGTTCCCGATGCTGATCAAGACCTCCTTCCCGGAAGTCAACGCACTGAGCTTCGCCTTCCTCGGCCCGCTGGTCGGTGCCCTGGTGCGTCCGCTGGGTGGCTTCGTGGCGGACAAGCTGGGCGGCGCGCGCGTCACCCTGTGGAACTTCGTGGTGATGATCGGTGCGGTGTTCGGCGTGCTGCAGTTCCTGCCCGAGGCCGGACAGGGCGGCAGCTTCTACGGCTTCCTCGCCATGTTCATGCTGCTGTTCGTTACCACCGGCATCGGCAACGGCTCCACCTTCCGCATGATCCCGGTGATCTTCCGCACGCTGCACGAGCGTCGTGCCGGCAAGAACGCCGCCGCCCGTGAGGAAGCGCTGCGTGCCGCCGGCAAGGAATCGGCTGCGGTTCTGGGCTTCAGCTCGGCGATCGGCGCCTTCGGTGCGTTCTTCATTCCCAAGTCGTTCGGCTCCTCCATCGCCCTCACCGGCGGCCCGGAGATGGCCATGTACGGCTTCGTTGCCTACTACGTGACTTGCATTCTGGTGACCTGGTGGTGGTACTCGCGCAAAGGCGCCGAGACCCCCTGCTGAGTCGACTTCGAGATTAAAAGTAGAGCGCAGGCACGACCTGCGCTCAGTCTGAGAGGAAAGAAACGATGAGTTACCTACTCGACCAGCTGCGCTTTTTCAATCGCAAGCAAGGAGAGTTCGCCGACGGACACGGCGAAACCCGCATCGAATCGCGTGACTGGGAGAACGTCTACCGCTCGCGCTGGCAGTACGACAAGATCGTGCGTTCCACCCACGGGGTGAACTGCACCGGTTCGTGCTCCTGGAAGATCTACGTGAAGAACGGCCTGATCACCTGGGAAACCCAGCAGACCGACTACCCGCGCACCCGCAACGACCTGCCCAACCACGAACCGCGCGGCTGCCCGCGTGGCGCGAGCTACAGCTGGTACATCTACAGCGCCAACCGCCTGAAGTACCCCAAGGTGCGCAAGCCGTTGCTGAAACTCTGGCGCGAGGCACGCCGCAACATGGCGCCGGTGGATGCCTGGGCCAGCATCGTCGAGGACAAGGCCAAGGCTGAATCGTACAAGAGCAAGCGCGGCATGGGCGGCTTCATCCGCTCCAGCTGGGACGAGGTCAACGAGATCATCGCCGCCGCCAACGTCTACACCGTCAAGCAGTACGGCCCGGACCGCGTGGTCGGCTTCTCGCCGATCCCGGCGATGTCGATGGTTTCCTACGCTGCCGGTAGCCGTTACCTGTCGCTGATCGGTGGCGTGTGCCTGTCGTTCTACGACTGGTACTGCGACCTGCCGCCGTCCTCGCCGCAGGTATGGGGCGAGCAGACCGACGTGCCGGAATCGGCCGACTGGTACAACTCCAACTACATCATCGCCTGGGGCTCCAACGTCCCGCAGACGCGTACCCCGGACGCGCACTTCTTCACCGAAGTCCGCTACAAGGGCACCAAGACCGTGTCGATCACCCCGGACTACTCCGAGGTGGCCAAGCTCACCGACCAGTGGCTGAACCCCAAGCAGGGCACTGACGCCGCGCTGGCACAGGCCTTCGCCCACGTCATCTTCAAGGAATTCCACCTCGAGAAGCCGAGCGCCTACTTCACCGACTACGCCAAGCGCTACACCGACATGCCGATGCTGGTGCTGCTCAACGAGAAGGACGGCAGCTTCATCGCCGACCGCTTCCTGCGCGCCTCCGACCTGACCGGCAACCTCGGCCAGGACAACAACCCCGAGTGGAAGACCATTGCCGTCGACGCCAACGGCGAGCTGGTGTCGCCGCAGGGTTCGATCGGCTATCGCTGGGGCGAGAAGGGCAAGTGGAACATCGAGGCGCGTGAGGGCGGCGCCGGTCGTGACGTCGATCTGCGACTCAGCCAGATCGACAGCGGCGAAACCGCCGAGATTGCCTTCCCCTACTTCGGCGGGCAGGTTCACGAGCACTTCACCGCGGTCGAGGGCGACGAAGTCCAGCTGCGCCGCGTGCCGGTACTCAGCGTCACCCTGGCCGACGGCCGCAGCGCCAAGGTCGCCAGCGTGTTCGACCTGATGGCCGCCAACCTGGGTATCGCCCGTGGCCTGGGCGGCGCCAACGTCGCTGCCAGCTACGACGACGCCAGCGTGCCGGGTACCCCGGCCTGGCAGGAGAAAATCACCGGCGTGGCGCGCGAGAAGGCGATCCAGATCGCCCGCGAGTTCGCCGACAACGCCGACAAGACCAAGGGTCGTTCCATGATCATCGTCGGTGCGGCGATGAACCACTGGTACCACATGGACATGAACTACCGCGGCCTGATCAACATGCTGATGTTGTGTGGCTGCGTGGGTCAGACCGGTGGCGGCTGGGCCCACTACGTCGGTCAGGAAAAGCTGCGTCCGCAGTGCGGCTGGCTGCCGCTGGCCTTCGGCCTCGACTGGAGCCGTCCGCCGCGCCAGATGAACGGCACCAGCTTCTTCTACAACCACAGCTCGCAGTGGCGTCACGAGAAGATGAGCATCCACGAAGTGCTCTCGCCGCTGGCCGACAAGTCGCAGTTCCCCGAGCACATGCTCGACTACAACATCCGCGCCGAACGTGCCGGCTGGCTGCCGAGCGCTCCGCAGCTCAACCGCAACCCGCTGCAGATCTGCCGTGACGCCAAGGCCGCCGGCATGTCGCCGGTCGACTACGTCACCAAGTCGCTGAAGGACGGCACGCTGCGCTTCTCCTGCGAGCAGCCGGACAGCCCGGAAAACTTCCCGCGCAACATGTTCGTCTGGCGTTCCAACCTGCTGGGTTCCTCCGGCAAGGGCCACGAGTACATGCTCAAGTACCTGCTGGGGACCAAGAACGGCGTGATGAACGAAGACCTTGGCAAGCGCGCCGACGGCTTCAAGCCGACCGAGGCCGAGTGGGTCGATAACGGTGCCATCGGCAAGCTCGACCTGGTCACCACCCTCGACTTCCGCATGTCCTCCACCTGTGTGTACTCCGACATCGTCCTGCCGACCGCGACCTGGTACGAGAAGGACGACATGAACACCTCGGACATGCACCCTTTCATCCACCCGCTGTCCGCGGCGATCGACCCGGCCTGGGAAGCCAAGTCCGACTGGGAAATCTACAAGGGCATCGCCAAGGCCTTCTCCAAGATGGCCGAAGGGCAGCTGGGCGTCGAGCAGGACCTGGTCACCGTGCCGCTGCTGCACGACACCCCCGGTGAGCTGGCGCAGCCGTTCGGCGGCACCGACTGGAAGACCGAGGGCAAGGACCCGGTGCCGGGCAAGAACTGCCCGAACATCACCGTGGTCGAGCGCGACTACCCGAACACCTACAAGAAGTTCACCTCGCTCGGCCCGCTGCTCGACAAGCTGGGCAACGGCGGCAAGGGCATCAACTGGAACACCGAGCACGAGGTCGAGTTCCTCGGCGAGCTGAACTACAAGGTGCGCGAGGAGGGCGTCAGCCAGGGCCGGCCGAAGATCGAAACGGCCATCGACGCGGCGGAAGTGATCCTCTCGCTGGCGCCGGAAACCAACGGCCACGTCGCCGTCAAGGCCTGGGCCGCGCTGTCGGAATTCACCGGCCGTGATCACAGCCACCTGGCGCTGCCCAAGGAGCACGAGGCGATCCGCTTCCGTGACATCCAGGCGCAGCCGCGCAAGATCATCTCCAGCCCGACCTGGTCCGGCCTGGAAGACGAGCACGTCAGCTACAACGCCGGCTACACCAACGTTCACGAGCTGATCCCATGGCGCACCATCACCGGCCGCCAGCAGTTCTATCAGGATCACCCGTGGATGCTGGCGTTCGGCGAGGGGCTGATGAGCTACCGGCCGCCGATCAACACCCGTTCCACCGGCTACGTGCAGGGCAAGAAGTCCAACGGCAACCCGGAGATCGCGCTGAACTGGATCACCCCGCACCAGAAGTGGGGCATCCACTCCACCTACACCGACAACCTGATCATGCTGACCCTCAGCCGTGGCGGCCCGATCGTGTGGATGAGCGAGATCGACGCGAAGAAGGTCGGCATCGAGGACAACGACTGGATCGAGTGCTTCAACGCCAACGGCGCCCTGACCGCCCGTGCGGTGGTCAGCCAGCGCGTGATGGAAGGCATGGTGATGATGTACCACGCCCAGGAACGCATCGTGAACGTGCCCGGCTCCGAGACCACCAAGACCCGCGGCGGCCACCACAACTCGGTGACCCGCGTGGTGCTCAAGCCCACCCACATGATCGGCGGCTACGCCCAGCTGGCGTACGGCTTCAACTACTACGGCACGGTCGGTTGCAACCGCGATGAATTCGTCGTGGTACGCAAGATGAAGAACGTCGACTGGCTCGACGGCCCGAACGGCGATGCACTGCCGCAACCCCTGCCGCAAGATATCTGAGGAAAAAGGCCATGAAGATTCGTTCACAAGTAGGCATGGTCCTGAACCTGGACAAGTGCATCGGCTGCCACACCTGCTCGATCACCTGCAAGAACGTCTGGACCAGCCGCGAAGGCATGGAATACGCCTGGTTCAACAACGTCGAGACCAAGCCCGGTATCGGCTACCCGAAAGAGTGGGAAAACCAGGACAAGTGGAAGGGCGGCTGGGTACGTAACAGCGACGGCAGCATCAACCCGCGCATCGGTGGCAAGTTCCGCGTGCTGGCGAACATCTTCGCCAACCCGGACCTGCCCTCGATCGACGACTACTACGAGCCGTTCGACTTCGACTACCAGAACCTGCACACCGCGCCGATCTCCGATCACCAGCCGGTGGCACGCCCGCGCTCGCTGATCTCCGGCCAGCGCATGGAGAAGATCGAGTGGGGTCCCAACTGGGAGGAGATTCTCGGCACCGAGTTCGCCAAGCGCCGCAAGGACAAGAACTTCGACAAGGTGCAGGCCGACATCTACGGCCAGTACGAGAACACCTTCATGATGTACCTGCCGCGCCTGTGCGAGCACTGCCTCAACCCGGCGTGCGCGGCGGCCTGCCCGAGCGGTGCGATCTACAAGCGCGAGGAGGACGGCATCGTCCTCATCGACCAGGAGAAGTGCCGCGGCTGGCGCATGTGCATCAGCGGCTGCCCGTACAAGAAGATCTACTTCAACTGGAAGAGCGGTAAATCCGAGAAGTGCATCTTCTGCTTCCCGCGCATCGAGGCCGGCATGCCGACCGTCTGCGCCGAGACCTGCGTGGGCCGCATCCGCTACCTCGGCGTGCTGCTGTATGACGCCGACCGCATCCTCGAAGTGGCCAGCACGCCCAACGAGCAGGACCTCTACCAGAAGCAGTTGGACATCTTCCTCGACCCGTTCGATCCGAAGGTCATCGCCCAGGCCCAGGCCGACGGCGTGCCGATGTCGGTGATCGAGGCCGCGCAGAAGTCGCCGGTGTACAAGATGGCGGTGGACTGGAAGCTGGCCCTGCCGCTGCACCCGGAATACCGCACGCTGCCGATGGTGTGGTACGTGCCGCCGCTGTCGCCGATCCAGAACGCCGCCAGCGCCGGCCACGTCAGCATGGACGGCGTACTGCCGGACGTCGACAGCCTGCGCATTCCGCTGCGCTACCTGGCCAACCTGCTCACCGCCGGTGACGAGAAGCCGGTCAAGCTGGCGCTCAAGCGCATGCTCGCCATGCGCGCCTACAAGCGCGCCGAGCAGGTCGACGGCGTGCAGGACCTCAAGGTGCTGGAGAGCGTCGGCCTGTCGGTCGCCCAGGTCGAGGACATGTACCGCTACCTGGCCATCGCCAACTATGAAGACCGCTACGTGATCCCGTCGGCACACCGCGAGGAAGCCATGAGCGACGCCTTCGCCGAGCGTTCCGGCTGTGGCTTCAGCTTCGGCAGCGGTTGCTCCGGCGCCTCGGACACCAACATGTTCGGTGCGAAGAAGGCCAACCGTCGCGACGTGATCAAGACCGTCCAGTTGTGGGAGGACTGAGCATGCGCATCCTCAAGGTGATTTCCCTGCTGCTCGACTATCCCGAGCAGGCGCTGCGCGATGGCCATGCCGAACTGGCCGAGGCCATCGCCGCGGCTCGCGAGATCAGTCCGGCGCAGCGCGCCGCGCTACGCAGCCTGCTCGACGAGCTGGCTGCCGGCGATCTGATGGACGTGCAGGAGCGCTACACCGAGCTGTTCGACCGCGGTCGCACGCTGTCGCTGCTGCTGTTCGAGCACGTGCACGGCGAGTCGCGTGATCGTGGCCAGGCGATGGTCGATCTGATGGCGCAGTACGAGGCCGCCGGGTTCGCCATCGGTGTGCGCGAGCTGCCCGACTACATCCCGCTGTACCTCGAGTACCTCGCCACCCGCGAGGACCTCGAGGCCCGCGAGGGGCTGGCCGACGTGGCGCACCTGCTGGCGCTGCTGGCCGCGCGTCTGGAAGAACGCCAAAGCCCGCACGCGGCGTGCTTCCACGCGCTGCTGCAGATCGCCGGCGAGACCGTCGAACAGGCCGTCGGCGAGCTGCGCGAGCAGGTCGCCGCGGAGGAGCGCGACGACTCGCTGGAAGCGCTGGACAAGGTCTGGGAGGAGGAGCAGGTCAACTTCCTCCAGGCCGAGCAGCAGGACCGGTGTCCATCCATGCCGAGCGGGCCGGGCAAGGTTCGCGAGGAAAGCCCGGTGCCGCTGCACTGGACCGATTTCAAGCATGACGGGCAAGCCGCGCTGGCCCAGGAGGTGCGTTAATGTCTAACTTCAATTTCCTGCTGTTCGGGGTCTATCCCTACATCGCCCTGGCGATCTGCCTGATCGGCAGCTGGGCGCGTTTCGATCTGTCGCAGTACAGCTGGAAGGCCGGCTCCAGCCAGATGCTCCAGCCCAAGGGCATGCGTCTGGCGAGCAACCTGTTCCACGTCGGGGTGATCTTCATCCTCTGCGGCCACTTCGTCGGCCTGCTGATGCCTGAAGCGTTGTACCACTCCTTCATCACCAGCGGTCAGAAGCAGGTGGTGGCGATGGTTTCCGGTGGCTTCTTCGGCATCCTCTGCCTGATCGGCCTGGTCCTGCTGATCCAGCGCCGCCTCGGCGATCCGCGCGTGCGCGCCTCGTCCAGCCGTTCCGACATCGCGATCCTCTTCGTGCTGCTGGCCCAGCTGGTACTCGGCCTGCTGACCATCGTTGCCTCGCTCGGCCACCTCGACGGCTCGGTGATGGTGCTGCTGGGCACCTGGGCGCAGAGCATCGTCACCCTGCAGCCGCTCAAGGCCGCAGGCGCCATCGAGACGGTCAACGTGGTGTACAAGCTGCACGTGTTCCTCGGCCTGACCCTGTTCGTGCTGTTCCCCTTCACCCGCCTGGTACACATCGTCAGTGCGCCGGTGTGGTACCTGGGCCGGCGCTACCAGATCGTCCGGCAGAAGGGCGTCAAGCCGGCCATGCCGCGCCCGCAGCGGCCGCGTGGCTATGAGGCTCCGGCAGCAACCAGCGGTGTGGCTGTTCCGCAGCCGGGCTTCGCCGCGGGCAAACTCAAGGATGGCGTGAACTGAGTCGATGGGCGGCCGGTGCCTGACACCGGCCGCCGCGACTGAACCGAATTTCGAGCTTGAGTGAGGTAACCATCATGGGTTGTGGATGCGGCGGTACGGGTGGTGGCGGTGGCTGCGGCGGTGAAACGCGGCCGGCGGTAGAGCTGCCGGTGGAGGCGCCCCTGTTCGAGGAGCTGCCCAACGAGAGCGACGAACAGACCGATGAGGTGCAGCAAGCCGCGCCGGTGCTGATCGCCACCAGCGAACAGGAGTGGCCGCGGGCCAAGGTCAACGGCGTGGCGATCAGCCCCGAGGCGATCGCCCGCGAACTGCAGTACCACCCGGCCGATACGCGCAACGAAGCGGTATTCCTCGCCACCCAGGCGCTGGTGCTGCGCGAGCTGCTGCAGCAACGCATCGCCGAGCTGGGCCTGCAGGTGACTGCGGAGAACGGCGAGAGCGAAGAAGAAGCCGCTACCCGTGCGTTGATCGAAAAAGAGATTCCGCTGCCGCTGGCCGATGATGCGACCTGCCAGCAGTATTACCAGAGCAACCAGTCGCGCTTCTTCAGCGCCCCCCTGCTGGCCGTGCGGCACATCCTGCTCGCCTGCCCGGCGGATGACGACGAAGCCCGCAGCCTGGCGCGCGAACAGGCGCAGGCACTGCTCGACCAACTGGCGCAGGCGCCGCAGCGCTTCGCCGAACTGGCCGAGGCGCACTCGGCCTGCCCATCCAAGGCTCAGGGCGGTGCGCTCGGTCAGATCAGCAAAGGCCAGACCGTGCCCGAGTTCGAGCGCCAGCTGTTCCGCCTGCCGCAGGGGCTGTGCGGTCAGCCGCTGGAGAGCCGCTACGGCTTCCATCTGGTGTTCGTCGACCAGCGCATCGAGGGCCAGCAACTGCCTTACGAGGCGGTAGCCGGCACCATCCGCGCGGAGCTCAACCAGCGCGTCTGGCAGATCGGCGTCAGCCAATACCTGCAGAACCTGGTGGCCGCGGCGAACATCGAAGGCATTCGCATCCAGGGTGCGGAAACGCCGTTGATGCAGTAACGGCGGGTAGGGTGGATGGCGTTTCGACCATCCACCGTCTCGCGACGCGCCATCCCCCACGACGTACAGAGAGCTTGGCGATGACTCAACTACGCGATGCCCACGACCGCCAGATCGACTACCTGCGCATGTCGGTGACCGATCGTTGCGACTTTCGCTGCGTCTACTGCATGGCCGAGGACATGACCTTCCTGCCGCGCCAGCAGGTGCTCGGCCTGGAGGAACTGGAGCGCATCGCGCGGATCTTCGTCGGCCTGGGGGTGAAGAAGATTCGCCTCACCGGCGGCGAGCCGCTGGTGCGCCAGGGCATCGTCGGCCTCTGCGAACGCATCGCGGCCTTGCCCGGCCTGCGTGAACTGGTGATGACCACCAACGGCTCGCAGCTGGTCAAGCTCGCCGAACCACTGGCCCGCGCCGGGGTCAAGCGGCTGAATATCAGCCTGGATAGCCTGGATGCCGACAAATTCCACGCCATCACCCGCACCGGCGAACTGCAGCCGGTGCTCGACGGCATCAATGCAGCGTGTGCCGCCGGCTTCGAGCGGATCAAGCTCAACGCCGTGGTGATGAAGGGCCGCAACGCCGAAGAAGTCGCCGATCTGGTCGATTTCGCCATCGCCAGCGGGCTGGACCTGAGCTTCATCGAGGAAATGCCGCTGGGCGACGTCGGTCGCTCGCGCGGCGAGAGCTTCTGCTCCAGCGACGAGGTGCGCGCGCTGATCGCCGAACGCCACGCGCTGATCGACTCGGCCGAGCAGAGCGGCGGGCCGGCGCGTTACGTGCGCCTGCCGGCGCATCCGCAGACGCGCATCGGCTTCATTTCGCCGCATTCGCACAACTTCTGCGCCACCTGCAATCGCGTGCGGCTGACCGTCGAAGGCCGCCTGCTGCTGTGCCTCGGCCACGAGAATTCCATCGACCTGCGCGGTTTGCTGCGGCGCCATCCGACCAGCGACCAGCCGATCATCGACGCCATCCACGCCGCGCTGCAGCGCAAACCGCTGCGCCACGAGTTCGCCAGCAGCGGCGAGGTGCAGGTGCTGCGCTTCATGAACGCCAGCGGCGGCTGAGGGTGCCATGCTGCGCATCAGCTACTTCGCCCGTTATCGTGAGTTGCTTGGCTGCGAGTTCGAACGTTTGCCCTGGCGGCCGGAGTTCGCCACCATCGACGACCTGCGTCGCTACCTGCAGCGTCGCGGGCACGCCTGGGCGCTGCTCGCCGAACGCAATCTGCTGTGTGCGCGCAATCAGGCGCTGTGCAGCAGCGCCGAGACGTTGCACGATGGCGATGAGATCGCCTTCTTTCCGCCGGTCACTGGCGGCTGAGCGACACCTCGCGTGGCCCGCGAACGAGGCCGGCGACACGAACCACCCGCCACGGGGAACGGTCCCCGGGCAGCCGCAGGCCTGGCCTGCGCCACCTCTTCTTTTATGGAGTTTCGAGCAATGGCTCACCTGTCCAACACCGAGTTTCAGTCGCTGAACATCGCCGTGCTCACGGTGAGCGACACCCGCAACATCGATTCCGATACCTCCGGCCAAGCGCTGATCGACGGCCTCACGAGCGCTGGCCACACCCTGGCCGAACGCGCCATCGTCAAGGACGACATCTGGCAGATTCGTGCCCGCGTCTGCAGCTGGATCGCCAGCGAGAACGTGCAGGTCGTGCTGATCACCGGCGGCACCGGCTTCACCGCCCGCGACAACACCCCGCAGGCGGTGCAGCCGCTGCTGGACAAGTCCGTCGATGGTTTCGGCGAGCTGTTCCGCCACTTCTCGCTGGGTGAGATCGGCACCTCCACCGTGCAGTCGCGCGCGCTGGCCGGCATGAGCAACGGCACGCTGGTCTGCTGCCTGCCGGGTTCGACCAACGCCTGCCGCACCGCCTGGAACAAGATTCTCGTCGAGCAGCTGGACAGTCGGACCAAGCCGTGCAACTTCGTGCCGCACCTCAAGGCCTCGGCGGTCGCCTACTGCGGGCCACGCTCATGAGCGCCTGCGGCTGCGACACCAGCGGACTGAAGCCGGTCGACGAGGCCATCGAGGCGCTGCTGGCGCGGGTGCCGGCGCTGCCGGCGGTGGAGCACGTGGCGCTTTCCGATGCGCTCGGTCGGGTGCTGGCCGAGCCGCTCGCCGCTCCGTTCCCGGTGCCGGCGTGGGACAACAGCGCGATGGACGGTTACGCCCTGCGCGCCGCCGATCTGCCGGCCGAAGGTGGCTGGCTGCCGCTCGCCGGGCGCATCGCCGCGGGTGATGCCGCCGACCAGCAACTGCCGGCCGGCCACGCGGTGCGTATCTTCACCGGCGCGCCGCTGCCGCCGGGTGCCGACACTGTGGTGGCGCAGGAGGATTGCCAGATCGAGGCCGAGCGCGTGCATTTCCCCGGCGTCAGCCTCGGCGCCCATGTACGGCGCCAGGGCGAGGAACTGCAAGCCGGTGCGCCGGTGCTGGAAGCCGGCAAACGCCTGCGTCCGCAGGAGCTGGGGCTGCTGGCGAGCTTCGGCGTCGCCCGCGTGGCGGTCTACCGGCGCCTGCGTGTCGGCCTGCTGTCCAGCGGCAACGAACTGCGCGAACCCGGCCAGCCGTTGGCACCGGGGCAGATCTACAACTCCAACCGCTACTGCCTGCTCGGCGTGCTGCGCAGCCTCGGGCTGGAAGTGCACGACTACGAAGTGCTGGTCGACGACCTCGACGCCAGTCGCAAGGCCCTGGCGCAGGCGGCAGCCGAGTGGGACATCCTGATCACCTCCGGCGGCGTTTCGGTGGGCGAGGAGGATCACCTCAAGCAGGCGATCCGCGAACTCGGCGAGCTGCACCTGTGGCGCCTGGCGATCCAGCCGGGCAAGCCGCTGGCCTTCGGTGAAGTCAACGGCAAACCGTGGATCGGCCTGCCGGGCAATCCGGCGGCGGCGCTGATCACCTCGCTGGTGGTGGCGCGGCCGTTCCTGCTGCGTGCGCAGGGCTGCCGCGATGCGCTGCCGACCCCGCTGCGCCTGACCGCCGGCTTCGCCTGGCGCAAGCGCAACAACCGTCGCCAGTACCTGCGCGCGCGGCTGGAGCAGGTCGATGGCGAGCTGCGCGTCTGCCTGCATCCGCGTCAGGGCTCGGCGATGCTGACCTCCGCCAGCTGGGCGGATGGCCTGGCCATCGTCGAGCGCGAGCGCACGCTGGAGGAGGGCGAAACCGTCGAGTACCTGCCGTTCAGCGCACTGCTCGGCTGAGACACGAAAACGCCCGGTCGATGACGAGTCGACCGGGCGTTTTGGCGTCGGCGGGTCAGGCCCGGTGGCGCTGCGGCAGCATCCGCTGCAGGGTGCCGTCGCGGCGCACGTACTGGTGGAACAGCGCGGCGGCGGCGTGCAGGCCGATCAGCCAGTAGCCGGCAACCGCCAGGGTTTCATGCAGCTCCTTAAACTGACCGGCGAGGTCCTTGTTGGCGTTGATCAGCGCCGGCAGCTCGAGGCCAAAGAACGGAATCGGCTTGCCGGCCGCGCTCAGCGTCAGCCAGCCCAGCAGCGGCAGGCCGATCATCAATGCGTACAGCGCCAGGTGCATCAGCTTCGCCAGCGCCTGTTCCCAGCCGGCGCCCGGCACTGCCTTCGGCGCCGGGTGCAGCCAGCGCGCCAGCAGTCGCAGCCAGACCAGTGCAAACACTGCCATGCCGAGCATGAAGTGCCAGTGTTTGAGCAGCTCGCGCGGCTCGCTGCCCTTGGCGAAGTTGACCCGCAGCTCGATGGTCGCGTAGACCGCCGCGATCAACAGCAGCATCAACCAGTGCAAGCCGATGGACAGCCGTCCGTAGCTTGCCACACCCGTTTTACCGTTCATTTCACCTGCTCCACGTAGGGGTAACGGAGGGTGATTCTAGGCGGCGAAACTTAAGCGAAACTTAGCCGGCTTACCGCGCCGGCGCCCCTCAACCGACGATCTTCAGCGCACTCTGGCCGTTGCCCTGGCGCTGCACCTGGATCTGCACCGGAATGCGCTCGTGCATCTCCGCGACGTGGCTGATCACCGCCACCTTGCGGCCCTGGGCCTGCAGCGAATCCAGCGCATCCATGGCGATCTGCAGCGACTCGGGATCGAGACTGCCGAAGCCTTCGTCGATGAACAGCGACTCGATCCTGAGCTTGCTCGAAGCCATCGAGGCCAGGCCCAGCGCCAGCGCCAGCGAGACGAGGAAGGTCTCGCCGCCGGACAGTGAATGCACCGAGCGCAGCTCGTCACCCATTTCGGTATCCATCACCAGCAACCCCAGCGGGCTGCCGCCGCGCTTGAGCCGGTAGCGCCGCGCCAGTTGGCGCAGCTGCACGTTGGCGTGCTGCACCAGCAGATCGAGGTTGTAGGCCTGAGCGATCTTGCGGAAGGCACCGCCGTCGCTGGAACCGATCAGCGCAGCGATACGCCCCCAGCGCTGGTGCTCGGCGCGCGCCGCGTCGATCTCGGCGAGCAGCGCCTGGCTCTGGCTGCGGCGTTTGTCGTCGTCGATCAGCCTGGCGCGGGTTTCCGCGCAGTGCTGGTCGGCCAGCTCGCACTGCTGCAGTTGTTCGGCGTGGCGCTGCTGCAGCTGCTCGGCATCCGGTGTTTCGCTCTGCTGCTGGTTGTGCAGGTTCAGGCGATTGAGGCAGCCATCCAGACGTTCGCGACAGCGGGTCAGGTTTTCGCTGTTCTCTCGCAAGCGCTGTCGCGCCTCGGCGATCAGCTGGTCGTCCATGTGCAACAGCTGCGCGAGGGTGGCGTCATCCAGCTGCGGATGGCCGACGCGCCAGGTCGCTAGTTCCGCGTTCAGCGCGTCGCGTTCCTGCTGCAATTCGGCGTGGCGCTGGCGACAGTTCTGTTGCTCGCTGTGCAGGCGCGTCAGGCCAAGTTTGCTCTCGTTGAGTTGCTGGTCGATCTCGGCCTGGGTTTGCCGCGCAGCCTGGATGGTTGCGTCCAGCTGCTGTTGCCAGGCGCTGGCGCTGCCATGCTCGCCAAGGCTGGTCCGCAGCGCCTGCTGGCAGGCGAGCAGAAGCTTTTCGCGCTCAGCCAGTCGCGCGTTGCAGCCAGCCTGCTTCTCCTGGCGATGGCGCTGCTGCAGCTGTTCGTCGCTGCGGCGCTGCTCGCACTGGCGCAGCTCCTCGGCCAGCTCGGCTTGCGTCTGCAGTTGCTGCAATCGCGTGGCGATGCTGGCGTCCAGCTGCATAAAGGTCTGCGCCGGATCTTCGCGCCAGCGCTGCAGTTGCTCGACGGGCAGCAGTTCGGCAAAGGCCGCCAGCTCCTCGTCGAGTTGTAGGCTGTCGCGGGCCAAGGCATCGCGCTGGCGCGCGAGCTGTTGAGTCGCCTCGACACAGGCCTCGCGCGCGGTCTGCCAGGCTTGCTGCAGGGTTTCGCTGCGCTGTTGCAGGGCGAGCAATTGCTGCTGACGCTGGCTGGCGCTGGTGATCTGGCCTTTGAGAGTCGTCAGCTGCGTTTCCAACCATTGCGAACGCTCGGCTTCAGGCTGCTCAAGCAATCGTGCGTGCGCGGGCAGGGCGAGCAGGCGCGGCGCCAGGGCCTGCAGCTGCGCGTCGACTTCGCTCTGGCGCTGCTGGGTCTGGCGCAACTGTGTGCTGAGCGCGACATGGCGATCGCGCAGCTCCTGCAGGCGCTGGTCCTGTTCTTGTAGTGCCTGACGCGCGCGCTCGGCCTCGCTGTCATCGTGCCGAGCAAGGCTGGCGACCAGCGCATCGGTCTGTTGCCAGGGATGCTCGTGGCTGCCGCAGACCGGGCAGGGCTCGCCGGGGATCAGCGCCGCGCGCAGCGCCTCGACATTCTCGCTGCGTGCCAGACGCTGGCGTTCGAGCAGCGCAAGGGTGACCGTGAGCGCCTGCTCGGCCGCATCTCGATCGATGCGGACCTGTTTGCCCAGCGGGACAAGGTTGTCCAGCTCGGTCTGCTGGACGGTGGCGGCGTCGGCCAGTTCGCGCTGGCTGGCGACGAGCGTCAGCTGCTGCGCCCAGAGCTGCTGTAGCGCATCGGTTTCGCGCTCGGCCTGGCGCCAGTCGTCGAGCTGTCGATGCAGCCGGGCCAGCTGTTCGGCCAGCCCGACGTCGCTGTCGCGCTCGCGTTGCAAGTTGTCCAGTGCCTCGCGGGCCACATTCTGCTGGGTTTCGGCGGCCTGGGCCTGCGCTTCCAGCGCGGGGAGCTCGCCCTGACCTTGCTGCAGACGTGCCGCCAGCTGGACGGCCTGTTGCAGACGCGGGCGGTAGCCGTCCCAGGCGCTGCAGAGCGGTTGCAGCGCGGCGCTCTTGTCCAGTTGCTGGCTCAGCGCGGCAAGTTCCGCGGCGGCGCGCTGCTGGCGCTCGGCGAGCTGCGTGAGCGTCGCTGCGCCTGCAGTCACCTCGGCATCGGCCCGGGTGCTGTCCTCGCGGATAGTGGTCAGGTCGGCGTTCAGATGCTGCAGGCGTTCCTCCTCACGGCGCGCCTGGACGAGCCGCGGCTCGGCGTCCTGGCGCGCCTGTTCGGCCGAACGCAGTTGCTCGCTGGCGGCGCTGCATTGGCTCTGCAGCTCGGCCAGGCGCTGCTGCACGGCCTGTTCCTCATGCTGCAGGCGCGCCAGGCTGTCGGCGGCCTTGTCCAGCAGCGGGCCGAGATCCTGCAGACGCAGGAAACGATGGCGTTGCGGCGCCAGTTGCTCGAACAGGTCGAGGATGCGCCGGGCCTCGGCAAGGCTGTCGCGCTCATCTTCGGCGTCCTGCAGTTGCTGGCGTGCGGCTTCGTGCTCGTTTTCCAGACGCTGCAGTTCGCTGAGCCATTGCCGCTGCGCTTCCAGCGCCTTGAGCTGCTGCTGCAGCGCTTTCAGTTCGTCGAGCTGGGCCTGATGTTCGCGCTCCAATTCGTCACGCTGCTCCGGCTCCAGTGGCTGCAGGCCACCGGCCTGCTGTTCCAGACGGGCGAGGCCTTCCTTCGCCTCCTTGGCGGCCTCGAACGCGGCCTGGCCGAGGCGACTGTAGAGGCCGGTATCGGTGAGCTTTTCCAGGAGGGTGCCGCGCTCGTTGTCGTCGGCCTTGAGGAAGGCGGAAAATTCGCTCTGCGCCAGCAGCACGGCGCGGGTGAACTGGGCCAGGGTCAGTCCAAGGCGGGCTTCGAGCAATTCCTTGAATTCGCGTTTCTTGCCGCTGGCCAGGAGCGTGCCGCTGTCGAGATCCGTAAGGCTCTGGCTGCTGGCCTGCAGGCGGCCGTCGATCTTCTCGCGGGCGCGCTTGACCTCCCAGCGTGCGCGGTAGCGGTGGCCGTCGACGCCGACGAAATCGACCTCGGCGTAGCCGCTGCCGCAGCCGCGGCGCAGCAGGTTGCGCTCGTCGCCACCGCCGATCTCGGCATCCACCTCGGGCACCTTGTTCAGCGGCGAAACGCTGTCGAGTCGCGGCGTGCTGCCGAACAGCGCCAGGCACAGGGCGTCGAGAATGGTGCTCTTGCCGGCGCCGGTGGGCCCGGTGATGGCGAACAACCCGGCGCTGGCCAGGGGTTCCGCGGTGAAGTCGATGACCTGCTCACCAGCCAGCGATGCCAGGTTCTTCAGGCGGATGGCGAGGATTCTCATCGGTCATCTTCCTCATGGGCGAACTCGACCCGTTGCAGCAGCGTGGCGAAATCGTCCAGCGCCTGCTCGTCTGCCGGGTTGCCGTACTGTTCTTCCCAGGAGCGGGCGAACAGCTCCTGCGGGGTGATCTGGTCGAGGCCGAGCAGCACGTCCGATTCCGTCTCGCCGCGTTTGCCGGCGTACTCGCTGGCGATGCGCACCAGTCGGCAGGCCTTGCCGGTTATCGCAGTTTCGATGCGCTGGCGCAGGTCCGGCAGCGGCTCGTCGAGCAGCACGCGTACCTCCAGCCAGGACAGGTGTTCGTCGAACAGGCCGGTGGGCGGCAGCGCCTCCAGCGCGGCGATCACCTCGGCCAGCGGGGCGCGGCCGATGCGGATCATCTCCACCGCACGCGGCACCGGCAGGCTTTCGACCTGCGCCAGCTGCTCGCCGTCGAGTTCGACGAGCAGCACCTGATGCGGGTAGTTGACCTCTGCGAAGGACAGCGGCAGCGGCGAGCCGCTATAGCGGATGCGCGCCTGCCCGGCGACCTGCTGCGGCTTGTGCAGGTGGCCGAGGGCGACGTAGGCGACGGACTCGGGAAACAGGCTGGCCGGCAGGGCCTCGGCATTGCCGATGACGATATTGCGCTCGGACTCCTCCGACACCACGCCGCCGGCCATGTGCGCATGGCTCATGGCAACCAGCGCCTGGCCGGGCTGGCGCACGGCCTCGGCGGCGGCGATGAGGCGTTCATGCACCTGGCGAATGCCGGCCATGTAGTCGTCGCCCAGCGTCATTCCGGTGACCTCGGCCGGGCGCAGGAAGGGCAGGGTGAGGCACCAGGCGGCGGTGTTGCCAGCGGCGTCGTGCAGCGGCACCAGCAGCCGCTGGTGGTCCAGCTGGCGCTCGGCGACCCAGCTGATGCGGCCGACGGCATGGGCATTGAGGCGCTTCATCAGCGGCGCCGGCAGCTCGATGCGCCCGCCCGAGTCGTGGTTGCCGGCGATCATCACGATGTCCAGCTGCGGGAGCTTCTCGTGGGCGCGGACGATGAAGTCGTAGAGGCGCTCCTGGGCCTTGAGTGGCGGGTTGACCGTGTCGAACACGTCGCCGGCGATCAGCAGGGCGTCGGCGCGGCGGGCGATCAGCTGGTCGAGCAGCCAGGCGAGGAACTGCGCGTGTTCGTGGTCGCGGTCCTGGCCGTGGAGGGTCTGGCCGAGGTGCCAGTCGGAGGTGTGGATCAGGCGCATGGGCTTTGGGCTCTCGTTGAGCGAAGGTGGGCGCGCCGTGACGTTGGGACGGGACGCAATTTGTTTGGAGATTTTGGTGGGGCGGAGCGCAATGCCCGGTGTCTGGGTGTGGCGCTTTCCGTAGGGTGGAAAACCGCGCAGCGTTTTCCACCTTGTTGGGCGCCTATGCCTGCGAACGGCGCAGCGCTTTCCTCGGCCGGAGCTACAGGTTGCGCCTTGCACGGCGCGTCACTTTCTCTTGTCTCGCCAAGAGAAAGTAACCAAAGAGAAGGCGCCCCCTGCATCCGGGTCTGGCCGCTACACGACCAGACTTCCCTCACTCCGGCATTGCTCCGGGGGCATGTCACGAAGGGGCATCCCTGCCCCTTCGTTCCTCGCTCGGCGTCCATGCCTCGCGTCCCCCTGCACAACGCCTGCGTTCGGCCTCCTGAAGGGGAAGGAAGTCCGAGTTGCCTGAAGGATCGAAAGCCAGCTTCGCTCTGCTTTTCCATGCACACCCCAACAGGCGATATCACCCTTCTCCTTGCAGATGGCCGAGTGGAGCCAGCGCGCAGGGGGACGAGCGGCATGGATGCCGCGAGAGGCGTAAAGGGCCAAGGATGGCCCTTGTACGCCGGCCCCCGGAGTGCTGGCGGAAGGAGGGGAGTCCGGGGGCGAAGCTCCCGGACCCGGATGAAGGGGCGCGCTTTCTTTTGCTTACTTTTCTTTGCGCGTGCAAAGAAAAGTGAGGCGCCGTTCCAGGCGCAACCTGTAGCCCGAGCCGAGGAAAGCGCCACGTCAGCCACAAGCGTGCGCGCCACCCCCGGTGGAAAACGCTCTGCGGTTTTCCACCCTACGGCCTCTTCCGCGACTGGAAAAAGTGAGGCGCCGTACAAGGCGCACTCTGTGGCCGCTGCCGAGCCAAGCCAGCCCCTCACGAGTACAACCACCCCTTCAACGCCTGCAGATTCCCCACCTGCAGCTGCTGCGCCGCCGCATTCGCCTGCACCGTATTCGGATCGATGCCGAAGCGCTGCAGCACGTACTGCACCAGCGCGCCGCGCGTCTCCACCGGCAGCTGGCCGTCGGCCATGCCGTAGTCAACCTCGATGATCGCCTTCTGCGCCGGGCTCAGCCGTGCGTCCGGCTCGATCAGCACCGTCACCGGCGTGTTCCACGCCTCGTCCTGCTCGCGGGTGTGTTCGCTTGCGTCCATCAGGTCCGGCTCGCCGCGAAAGCGGCTGAGGACGAAGTCGCGGTATTCGCGGTTCTTCTCGCAGTAGGCGCGCACGTGCCAGCGCATGCCGGTGTACACCAGCGTGTGTGGCGCCATCACGCGGATTTCCACCGCCGGGTTGGCCAGCGATACATATTCGGTCTCCAGCCGCAGGCCTTCGCGGCAGGCCTGCAGGATCGGCCGCAGCACTTCCGGGCGAATGCTGCGGTCGGGCACCTGCAGGACCTCGGTATGCGCATAGGCCAGCGCCAGGCCTTCGATGTGCGGCGCGCGCATGCGGTTCTGGTCGAGCAGGTGCAGGTAGGCGCTGGCGCTGGCATCGATGAAGCGTGGGCGGAAGTTCTTCGCCGGCTTGTAGCCCTTCAGGTGACGGTCATATGTCAGGTTTTTCGGCGCATGCTCGTTCAGATAAGTGTTGATGTCCTTCGACGCCTGCTGCCGGCTGATGCCGAAGCTCTGCATCAGATGGCCCGTGGTCAGGCGGCCTTCCCACCAGGCGACCGTCTCGATCAGGCGGTAGCGCAGGGCGAGGTCCCAGCGGATATGGCTGAGCGATTGTTCCCTTTTCATGGCGGCGGTTCCGTTCGAAAACTTTACATGCCTATGTCTGCATGCTCGACGTGTCGTCGGACGCTACATATATTCGGGGCGTGATTCAAGCTGATTCAGCCGAGGAGGTCGCGATGAGTCTGTTGTGGCAAGCCGTGGGAATGTCATCCGTCGCCTTGGTCGCGATGGTGCTTCTGGCCTGGCTGGCATATGCCGAGCGCGAGGGCGGATAGCACCCGCCTAGAGCCATTAGGTGACAGTTGAACGAGTGGTCGCGGCTTCCCGATGAGTGGCGGGAGATTCCGAGTAGAACGCGTGGTCTTTGTCTGCAGGCTACCCGTGTCGAGATGCTGCATGAAAACGATGTCGCGCCACCTGGCAGAGAATTTTTCCGCGCAATACCGCACGCGCGTGGAGCCGCAATCCGATGGACAACTGCTGGTACGGGTTTCCTATCCCATCAATGGCGTCGAGGCGATTCGCGTGATTGCCGGGCGGCAGGTGCAGAACACTCTGCTGGTCGAGACGCTGCTCGAAGACATTCGCAACGAGCTGGCCCGCTCGGGCTGAGGTGCGCCGTCAGCCGCTACGGCCCGGTGGCTGCGCGGCCGGCAGACGAATCGTCACCCGCAGGCCACCCAACGGGCTTTCGCCCAGTTCCCAGCTGCCGCGCCAGGCGGTGATGATGTCGCCGACGATATCCAATCCCAGACCATGCCCTTGTGCTGCTTCGTCCAGCCGCATGCCGCGGCTCATTGCCTTGGAGCGCAGCGGCGCGGGAATGCCGGGGCCGTCGTCGTTCACTTCGATCTGCCAGTCGCTGGCGCTGCGCGTGATGTTCAGCGTGACGGTGTGGCCGGCCCATTTGCAGGCGTTGTCCAGCAGATTGCCGAGCAGTTCCAGCATGTCCTCGCGGTCCCACGGCAGGCGGCAGCTTGCCGGTGCCTGCCAGCGCAGGTCGAGATCGGCGCGGTGGATGGTCGCCAGGGTGTCGAACAGCGCGGGCAACTCGACGTCGCAATCGAAATGCGCGCCGGGCAGTACGTCGCCGGCCAGCCGTGCACGGCCCAATTCGCGGCTGACGCGCTGCTGGATCTGCGCGAGCTGTTCCTGCAGCGCGGCCTGCAGTTCCGGATGGGCGGCGAATTCATCGCGCTGGGTCAGGCTGCCGAGCACCGCCAGCGGAGTCTTCAGCGCGTGGCCGAGGTTGCCCAGGGCATTGCGCGAGCGTTTGAGGGTGTCGTCGGTGTGCTGCAGCAGATGGTTGATCTGCTCGACCAGCGGTTGCAGCTCCAGTGGCACGTTGCCTTCGAGCTGCTGACGCTGGCCTTGTTGCAGCTGGGCGATCTGCAGGCGGGCGCGCTCCAGCGGCCGCAGCGCCAGGCTCACCGCGTAGCGTTGCAGCAGCAGGAACACCAGCAGCGCCACGCCGACCAGGCCCAGGCCGCTCAGGCGTACGCGGGCGAAGCTGTCGAGGATCGGCGTGTAGTCCTGCGCCACGGCAATGACGATCGGCTGGCCGTCGCGCTGATACTCGGCGCGGTAGGCGAGCAGGCGCTGCTCCTGCGGGCCGTCGAGCAGGTCCGCGGCCATGCCGGGCTCGGTTGGCCATGCCGGAGCGGCGTCCCACAGCGAGCGCGAGCGCCACAAGCGACCCGGCAGTTCGATCTGGAAGTAGTGCCCGGAGAAGGCCCGGTGGTAGCGTGGGTTGAGCCGCTTGGTGTCGAGCTGAATGCCGTCGGGACCGCGCACCACGGCGATCAGCAGCCCTTCGGCCTCCTCGCGCAGGTCGGTTTCCAGGCTGCGCTTGAGGCCGGCCTCGAACAGCCACAGGCTGGTCTGCAACAGCAGCAGACCGACGATCACCAGGATCGCCACCAGACCGAAGCTGAGACTGCGCTGAATCGATTTCAAGGCGCACTGCCGAAGCGGTAGCCCTGGCCGCGGCGGGTTTCGATCAGCTCGCGGCCGAGTTTGCCGCGCAGCCGGTTGATGTGCACCTCGATGACGTTCGAGTCACGCTCGGTTTCACCGTCGTACAGGTGCTCGGTCAGCTGCGTCTTGGACAGCAGCTGGCCGGGATGCAGCATGAAATAGCGCAGCAGACGGAATTCGCCGGCTGTCAGTTCGATCTCCTGGCCATCCTTGCGACAGCTCTGGCGCGCTTCGTCCAGCGCCAGGCCACCGGCCTGCAGCAGCGGCTGATTGGCCACGCCATGCGCGCGGCGCAACAGCGCCTGGATGCGCAGCAGCAGTTCTTCGGGATGAAAGGGTTTGGTCAGGTAGTCGTCGGCACCGGCTTTCAGCCCTTCGATGCGCTCGGCCCAGGAGCCGCGCGCGGTGAGGATCAGCACCGGTGTGGCGAGGCCGCGTGCGCGCCAGTCGCGCAGCACCTCCAGCCCCGGCTTGCCGGGCAAACCGAGGTCGAGAATGATCAGGTCATAGGGTTCGCTGGTGCCCTGGTAGTCGGCGTCGCGACCGTCCGCCAGCCAGTCGATGGCGTAGCCTTGGCGGGTGAGGCTGGCGGTCAGTTCGTCGGCCAGCGGTACGCTGTCTTCGACCAGTAGCAGGCGCATCAGTCCACCTCATCCTTGAGCAGCGTGCCGTCGCGCGCATCGAGTTCCAGTTCGCGGGCCACGCCGTCGCGGGTCAGCAGTTCGATTTCGTAGACGTAGCGGCCTTCCTCTTCCTCCAGCTCCGCCTCCAGCAGGCTGGCGCCGGGATGCCGCTGCAGCGCCTGCTGCAGGAGGTTTTCCAGCGGCTGGATCAGGCCGTCCCGACGCAAGCGCAGGGCTTCGTCCTGATCCAGGTCGCGGCTCGCCGCCGGGTTGGCGGCGAGCAGCAGTGCCAAGGGGAGCGTCATGAGGAGAGGGGCACGCATGGCTGGATTCAGTCGTCCTGTTGGTCCTGCAGTACTTCGCCGGTCTTGGCGTCGAGTTCTACGTCCCATTGCACACCTTTGTCGTCGCGCAGTTCAAGCTGATAGACGTAGCGGCCGTAGGCTTCTTCGAGTTCGGTGTCCTCGATGGTAGCGCCCGGGTGCTTGGCCAGCGCCGCTTCGTTGAGCTTCTCGAACGACTGAATGGTGCCGGCGTCGCGCAGTTTCAGGGCTTCGTCCGGGCCCAGATCCTTGGCCATGGCCAGGTTGGCGCCGAAGACGAGGGTGGCAGCGGTGAACAGAGTGGTCAGGGTTTTCATGTCTGGATTCCTGTGGTTGGTTTCGACGGTTCACAGGTTATGCGCCCTGGCTTAAATGAAACTGAATGTCATCCACGGCGGTTTTTTGCATCGTTCGGGCGAGGGCAGACGCAGGCGCAAGGACTAGGCTTGCTGTTGCCTCGGTCACTGGAGCCTGATCATGAATCACCTCGTCGCGACGCTCGCCGCTCTCTGCCTGATGCAGCCGGCGCTGGCCGAAGACCTGCTCAAACCCGAGACCGTGCCGCCGCCCATCGACGACAGGGCCGCGAGCGGCAGCCTGGAGGCCGAAGTCACGCACCACGCCAGCGGCACGCTGCGCGCTATCTACGCGACGCAGGGCAGCGTGACCATCGCCCTCGGCCCGGTGGTCGAGCTGAAGTGGCCGGCGATGGTCATGCCGTTTCGCATCGATGCGCGGCAGCTCGAGGGCCTGGCGGTCGGCGATGCGGTGGAGTTCGAGTTCACCAACGGCGAGATGGACCCGCGCATTGTCACGATTCGCAAACAGTAGCCGGGCGCGCGGGTTGAACTTCGGCGCGGCGGTTGGGCTCGGATTCAGTGTCCGTCACTACTGAAGGAAGAGCGCCATGTACAACAAAAAACTCACCGCCGCCCTGGCCATCGCCGTTCTCGGTTCGGGTTCCGCCGTCGCGATTGCCGCCGACAAGCCGGGCGCCGACTGGATCACCCTCGAGCAGGCTGTGGAGAAGGCCAAGGCCGCCGGCTACACCGAGCTGCACGGCATCGAGGCCGACGACGATGGCTGGGAAGGCGAGGGCATGAAGCAGGATGGCAAGAAGTACGAGTTCAGCATCGACGGCAAGACCGGTGAAGTGACTCGCGACAAGCAGGAGTGATTCCAGCCGCATCCAGCCCTCGTGCGGCGCGCGCAGCGGGTATCATCTGCACCCCCCGACTGCCGCGCCGCACATCATGCCCGCCTGCCATTTCCGACCGAGCACACTGCATCTGCCCCAGGGCGACTGGCGCAGCGTGCTCGATTGTCTGTGCGCACACTTCCCGGCCATCGACCGTGACACCTGGATCGACCGCATAAACCGTCAGCGGGTGCTGGACGCCGACATGCAGCCGATTGCGCTCGACCAGCCTTACCGGGTCGGCATGCGCATTCATTACTTTCGCGAAGTGCCGAACGAGACGCCGGTGCCGTTCGAGGAGCGCATCCTCCATGTCGACGAGCACCTGGTGGTGGCGGACAAGCCGCACTTTCTTTCGGTGATGCCGGCCGGCGAATACGTCAACGAAACCCTGCTGGCGCGCCTGAGCAAACGCCTGGGCAATGCCGATCTGGTGCCGATTCATCGCATCGACCGCCTCACCGCCGGGCTGGTGCTGTTCTCCGCCAATCGCGACAGCCGCGGCGCCTACCAGGCGCTGTTCCGCGAGCGTGAGATCGCCAAGCGCTACGAGGCGATCTGCCCGGCGCTGCCGCATGTGGAATTTCCGCTGCGCCGACGCCTGCGCATGGTGCCGGGCGAGCCGTTCTTCCTCATGCGCGAAGGTGAGGGCGAGCCCAACAGCGAAACGCTGATCGAGGTGCTCGAGCGCCGCGGCGATCTCTGGCGCTACGGGCTGACGCCGATCAGCGGGCGCAAGCATCAGCTGCGTCTGCACATGGCGACCCTCGGTGCCGGTATCTGCAACGATCCGTTCTATCCCGAGTTGCTCGAACGCTGCGCGCGCGAGGCCGACGACTACGCGCGGCCGCTCAAGCTACTGGCGCGCGGATTGCGCTTTCGCGATCCACTGAGTGGTGAACCTCGCGAGTTCGAGAGCACCCTGCAGCTGGAGTGGTGACGGCGGCGGACGCACCTTCAGCGCCGGGGCGAGTCTCAACCGAGACAGGCCAGCCACTGGTGCCTCCATGCCCGAAGGTCCATCCATCGTCATTCTCCGCGAGCAAGTCGCGGCGTTCACCGGTCAACGCATCGAGCGCGCCGAAGGCAGTGCCAAGGTGGACAAGGCACGGCTGGCCGGCCAGGTGGTGCGTGGCTTTCACAGCTGGGGCAAGCATCTGCTGATCGAACTGGAGGATGTGTCCGTGCGCATCCATCTGCTGCTGTTCGGCAGCTACCGCATCAACGAGCGCAAGGACTCCACGCCGCGCCTGAGCCTCGGCTTCGCCAACGGCGAGCTGAACTTCTATGCCTGTTCGGTGCAGTTCATCGACGGGCCGCTGGATGCGACGTACGACTGGAGCATGGATGTGATGAGCGAGGCCTGGAGCCCGCGCACGACGCTCAAGCGCTTGCGCGAACGCCCGCGGTTGCTGGCCTGTGATGCGCTGCTGGACCAGACGCTGTTCGCCGGCTCCGGCAACATCATCAAGAACGAGGTGCTCTACCGCATCCGCGTGCACCCGCTGTCGCTGATCGGCGAACTGCCGCCGGCCAAGCTACGCGAACTGGTGCGCGAGGCGCGTACCTACAGCTTCCAGTTCCTCGACTGGAAGCGGGCCGGCGTGCTCAAGGCCAACTGGCTGGCGCACGGCAAGCGCACCTGCGTGCGCTGCCGGATTGCGCTGGTGAAGGTGAAAGAACTGGGGCGCAGCCGGCGCCGGGCGTTCTTCTGCGAGCGCTGCCAGAAGCGCTACGGCGATTCCGCGCAGGTCGGCGCCGACGAACCGAGGGCCTTGGATGAGGCGTAGGGTGGACAACGGCGCAGCCTTGTCCACGCGGTTGATCCGCCGCCGAGGTGGTTAGCCGGGTTCCGGTGGAAAAGCGCTGCGCGCGTTTTCCACCCTGCGTCAGCGCAGCAGCGGCCTGAGCGCCTCGGCCAGCTGCGGTGCCATGCACACCGCGTTGCTTTCATGGGCGATGCAATCGGTGCTCCAGACGTGCCCGACACCGGCGGCGCGGATCACCTGCAGCGCATCGCCGGCGAACAGCGCGTGGGTCACGGCCACGTCCACCGAGGCGGCGCCGGCGGCCAGCAGTTTCTGCGCGGCCTCGGCAAGGGTGCGCCCGGAGCTGGCGACGTCATCGAGCAGCACCACGGGGCGTCCGGCGAACGTCAGATCGGGCAGGGCGATGTCCACCTGATGATCGCCGTGGCGTACCTTGCGGCACACGCCGTAGTCGAAACCATGTTCGGCGGCCGCCGCTTCGATCCATTGCAGCGCCTCGGCATCCGGGCCGATCAGCAGGGCATCGGGATGCCGCTCGGCGATCAGTCGCGCCAGCGCCGGGGCCGCGCAGAGGGTGACGGCATCGGCCAGCGGCACCGCCTCCTGCAGGGTGGCGACGCGGTGCAGGTGCGGGTCGACGGTGATGAGTGCGTCGAACTGGCCGGCCAGCAGCTGGCCGATCACCCGCTGGCTGACCACCTCGCCCGGGTTGAAGGCGATGTCCTGGCGCATGTAGGCCAGATAGGGCGTGACCAGGATCAGTCGCTTGGCGCCCAGGCGGCGCGCTTCGCCGGCCACCAGCAGCAGCTCGACCAGCTTTTCGTTGGGGTGATCGAGGCCGCGGTAGAGCACCAGTTGCTCGGCGATCGCTTCGCCTTCGGTCAGCGGCAGGCGCAGGCGCAGCTCGTCATCGGGGAAACGGTGGCGTTCGATCTGCGCCGCAGGCAGGCCGCAGGCCTCGGCCAGGCGCAGGGCGGCGGCGCGTTCGTCATCGAAATACAGCAGCTGGCTTTGCATCAGAACTCCACGAATACACTGGGAACCTCGTCGGCCCCGCCGAGGCTGAAGCCACTGGCGCGCTCGGTGGCCTGACGGGCGAAGGCGAGGTCGGCGGGAAAGTCCGCGTAGACGCGATACAGACAGGTGCCGGCCTGTACCGGTTCGCCGAGTTTGCGCAGGATGTCGACGCCGGCGCCCTGTACCTTCGGCGCGCCGGCCAACCGCGCGATGCGCGCCAGCTGCAGGTTGTCGATGCCGGTGACCACGGCGTCGCGGTCGGCGAGCACGTCGAAGCTGAGCCGTGCCAACGGCGGCTGGTTATGGTCGAAGGGTTTGGCACCCTGCGCGGCGATGATCGAGTGCATCTTCTTCAGCGCCCGCCCCGAGTCGAGGATGTCACGGGCAATGGCATAACCGTCGCCGCCGCGCACATCGGGATCGAACTCGAGCATGCGTCCGGCCAGGCGCAGGGCCTTCTGACGCAGGTCGATCGGCGCCGCCGGGTCGTTCTGCAGCACCTGCATCACGTCGCGCGCCTCCAGTACCGGGCCGATGCCATTGCCGATCGGCTGGCGACCGTCGGTGATGACCACGTCCAGGGTCAGGCCCAGGCGCGTGGCCACGAACTCGAACAGCTTGCGCAGGCGTTGCGCCTCGGCCATCGAGCGCACCTTGGCGGTCGGGCCGATGGGAATGTCCAGCAGCAGATGGGTGGAACCGGCGGCAATCTTCTTCGACAGGATGGAGGCGACCATCTGTCCCGGCGAGTCGATCGACAGTGGCCGCTCGACGGCGATCAGCACGTCATCGGCCGGGGAGAGGTCGCTGCTGCCGCCCCAGGCCAGGCAGCCGCGTTCCTCGCGGACCATTTCGCAGAGGCGCTCGAAGGGCAGCTCGACGTTGGCCAGCACTTCCATGGTGTCGGCGGTGCCGGCCGGCGAGGTGATGGCCCGCGAGCTGGTCTTCGGGCAGAGCATGCCGTGGGCGGCGACGATCGGCACCACCAGCATCGAGGTGCGGTTGCCGGGGATGCCGCCGATGCAGTGCTTGTCCACCACCGGATGCTCGCGCCAGTCGAGGCGGCGGCCGACCTGGATCATCGCGTCGGTGAGGAAGTACACCTCCTCGCGGTCCAGCTCACCCTGGTTGCAGGCGACGACGAAGGCGGTCAGTTCGATCTTCGAGTAACGGTGCTCGGCGATGTCGCGGATGATCGCGTGGAAGTCCTCGCGGCGCAGGCGCTCGCC
Source organism: Pseudomonas phenolilytica (assembly GCF_021432765.1). NCBI lineage: Bacteria > Pseudomonadati > Pseudomonadota > Gammaproteobacteria > Pseudomonadales > Pseudomonadaceae > Pseudomonas > Pseudomonas phenolilytica. The sequence continues at coordinate 395,507 of NZ_CP058908.1, read as the reverse complement.
GGCGATCTTGCGGTGCAGCGCGGGGATCGAGGGTGCCGGCTCGGCCTGGGAGATTGACGCGGGCACGCCGGGCTCCGCGCCGAGCTGGGCGAAGGCGTCCTCGGACAGCCCGAGTTCGTTGCAGCCGACGATGGCGGAGTCGTCCACCACGTTGAGGCTGGCGAGGATGCGCTTGCCGTTGACGCGGATCTCGACCTTGGCCAGCGCCTGGAAACCTTCGGCGCGGCAGGCCGCGCAATCGCGGTGCAGGTAGGCGACGTTCTCACGGTAGGTGTCGATGGCGACCCGGCGCAGTGCCAGGTGCACCGGAGCTTTGCCGCTGTTCGGCGTTTCGCTGGTAATGGTGGTCATGCGCGGACTTTCGCTGGGAGATGCTGGCTATCTAGCCTCAGCCGCCGGGCGCTTGCCAAGCCGCAGCGGGCCTGGCCCGCCACGACGTTGTCGCAGGTCAGCGAAAAGCGGCTATTGCGCGGCCCAGCCGCCGTCCATGTTCCACGCCGCGCCGCGCACCTGCTCGCCGGCTTCGCTGCAGAGGAACAGCACCAGTGCGCCGAGCTGCGCCGGGGTGACGAAGTCCAGCGACGGCTGCTTCTCGGCCAGCAGGTCGTGGCGCGCGCGCTGGGTGTCGCCATCGGCGCGGGCGCGTTCGTCGATCTGCTGCTGCACCAGCGGCGTGAGCACCCAGCCGGGGCAGATGGCGTTGCAGGTGATCGCCGTGGTGGCGGTTTCCAGCGCCACCACCTTGGTCAGACCGACCAGCCCGTGCTTGGCCGCCACGTAGGCGGCCTTCTGCGCCGACCCCACCAGACCGTGCACCGAGGCGAGGTTGATGATGCGCCCCCAGCCGCGCTGGCGCATGCCCGGCAGCGCCAGCCGCGTGGTGTGGAAGGCCGACGACAGGTTGATGGCGATGATCGCGTCCCAGCGCTCGACCGGGAACTGCTCCACCGGTGCGACGTGCTGGATGCCGGCGTTGTTGACCAGAATGTCGACGCCGCCGAACTGCTGCTCGGCCGCGGCGAACATCGCGGCGATCTGTTCGGGATCGCTCACGTCGGCCGGCTGGTGGATGGCCTGCCCGCCGCATGCGCGGACCGCCGCCAGCGCCGCGTCGACGTCGCCGAAGCCGTTGAGGACCAGGTTGGCGCCAGCCTCGGCCAGCTTGAGGGCGATGCCCAGGCCGATCCCGCTGGTGGAACCGGTGACCAGGGCGGTCTTGCCTTGCAGATTCATGTGTTGTTCTCCTCGCCGCGCGGGCTCAAACGATTCCGGTGGCGTAGAACACGCCGATCACTACGAACACCGCCAGGGTCTTGATCAGGGTGATGCCGAAGATGTCCTTGTAGGCCTCGCGGTGGGTCAGGCCGGTCACCGCCAGCAGGGTGATCACCGCGCCGTTGTGCGGCAGGGTGTCCATGCCGCCGGACGCCATCGACGCTATTCGGTGTAGCACCTCCAGCGGGATGTTGGCGGCATTGGCGGCGGCGATGAAGGTGTCGGACATGGCCGCCAGGGCGATGCTCATGCCGCCCGAGGCCGAGCCGGTGATGCCGGCCAGCAGGGTGACGGTGACCGCTTCGTTGACCAGCGGGTTAGGGATGTTCTTCAGCGCGTCGGCCAGCACCAGGAAGCCCGGCAGCGAGGCGATCACCGCGCCGAAGCCGTATTCCGACGCGGTGTTCATCGACGCCAGCAGGGCGCCGCCGACCGCGGTTCTGGTGCCTTCGGCGAGCTTGGCCTTGATCGCGCGAAAGCCACAGATCAACACCAGCAGAATGCCCAGTAGCAACGCCGCCTGCACCGCCCAGATGCCGGTCAGCTTGGCCACTTCGCTGGTCACCGGCTGCGCCATGCCGGCCAGTTGCAGGCTGTGGGTCTTGCCGTAGACCTCGGGAATCCAGCGGGTGAACAGCAGGTTGGCCACGCCCACCAGAATCAGCGGTGACAGTGCCAGCCAGGGATTGGGCAGGGCGATGTCCTCGGCGGTCTCCGGCTCGTTGCGCAGCTCCGTGCCGTAGCCTTCGCCGCGCGCCTTGGCTTTGCGCAGCTGGCGATGCAGATAGAACATGCCGACGCTGAACACGAACAGCGTGCCGATCACACCCAGCCAGGGCGCCGCCCACGACGTGGTGCCGAAGAAGGTGGTGGGAATGATGTTCTGGATCTGCGGGGTGCCGGGCAGGGCATCCATCGTGAAACTGAACGCACCGAGCGCGATGGTCGCCGGGATCAGCCGCTTGGGCATGTCGCTCTGGCGGAACATCTCGGCGGCGAACGGGTACACGGCGAACACCACGACGAACAGCGAAACCCCACCGTAGGTCAGCAGCGCGCAGACCAGCACGATCACCAGCATGGCCTGACGCGTGCCGAGCAGGCGGATCGCCGCGGCGACGATCGAGCGCGAGAAACCGGACAGCTCGATCAACTTGCCGAACACGGCACCGAGCAGGAATACCGGGAAGTACAGCTTGATGAAGCCGACCATCTTCTCCATGAACACGCCGGTGAAGGCCGGGGCCACGGCGGATGGATCGGTGAGCAGCACCGCACCGAGGGCGGCGATGGGGGCGAAGAGGATGACGCTGTAGCCGCGGTATGCAGCCAGCATCAGCAGAGCCAGTGCGGCAAGGGCGATGACGACGCTCATCGGGACGATCTCCTGACCTGTTGCCGTGCGATCGGATGCTGCCGGGGCATTCGGGAGTCTCGCGGCGGTGACAGGCATGTTGTTGTTATTGTTCGGCGTGCGGACGATGCCGCCCGGACGGTTTAGCGAGTTCCGTGCCAGATCGCTAACTGTTTGATCCGGCTGGCTTTTCAGTCAAGTGTTCAGTTATCCGGACAGGTCTTGATGTCCGCCGGGCTGGACCCATGTGTCCGCCGTGATGGACATGCGCTGGCCGGTGTGGGCGGCGCAGGGCGTCTGCGCACTGGCTATGCTGGCCATTATCGGCCGCGCTGCGATGGATGCTGGCGTCGGCAGGCACGGCCGATTCGTTACGGGTTTGGGAGGATGTTCGATGCGTGTTGCGCTTGTGTTGTCGCTGCTGGCGCCGCTGGTACAGGCGGCCGAACCGCTGGCTCTGCGCCTGGGAGAACATGAGTTGTCTGCGGAGTACGCGCTGACCGCCGAGCAGCGCCAGCTCGGCCTGATGGGACGCCGCGAGCTGGCCACCGACAGCGGCATGCTGTTCCGCTTCGACGAGGTGCGGCACAACTGCCTGTGGATGAAGGACACGCCGCTGCCGCTGTCCGCGGCGTTCCTCGATGAGCGGGGGGTGATCGTCGACCTGATCGACCTCGAGCCGTTCAGCCGGGAGATGCGTTGCGCCCAGGCCCCGGCGCGCTACGCGCTGGAAACCAACCGCGGTTGGTTCACCGAGCGGGCGCTGGGGCTCGGCACGCCGGTGCAGGGCATTCCTGGCAACGCGCCGCTGTCGGCGCGCTGAGGCGGATGCCGGTCGCGCGTCTCAGTTCCAGCCCCAGAACTGCAGCCACCAGCCATAGCCGATCAACGCGGCGGCGCCGCTCATGCAGCTGAATGCCAGCAGCCGGCGCAGGCCGTTGGCGCCGTGGCGGCCGATGACCTTCCAGGCCAGGTACAGGCTCCAGATGATCGCGCCGACCAGCAGCGCCGCGCGTGCCAGCGGCACCCAGCTCAGCAGCAGGCCTTCGTAGCGCAGCAGCTTGACCGTGGTGGCGGAAAGACCGAGGAACAGCCCCGCGCCGCCCAGCGGCGTCAGGCTCAGCGCCAGATGGTGGAACACGTTGCCGCTGCGTCCCATCAGTCGCACGGCCGCCTGCACCAGCAGCCACAGTGCGCCGCCGAGCAGCACGGCGCTGCCGCCGATGTAGGCGAGGATCGCCGCGCCGTCGAGCCAGCTGAACGCGTCGTTGACCTGCGGATAGTGCGTCAGCAGCCACCAGGGCGCATCGGCTTCCAGCGGCCAGAACAGTTCGCGATCGACCAGCCATTCGGCGGCGGCCTGCTTGAGGGCGATGAACCACGGGCTGACTGTCCACTGGAAGGCGCCCATCGCCAGGCCGAGCATGCCGAACAGCAGCAGGGTGCTGTCCCAGTGGCTGTGCTGCGGCTGGTTGCCGACGATGAGAATTTCCTGGTTCGGCGAGCGGGCGCTGAGCTGCACCGCGCCGCGCTGGCCGCTGCACCGACCGCAGGCGTGGCAGTCGCTGGCGCCCTGCATGCGACGGATGTCCAGCAGCGGCGCGCAGTTGGGGGTAGGCAGGTGCGGACCGCTGTTTTCCAGCCAGCGCTGTTCATCGACTTTGTAATGCAGCGGTGCGAGGCGCGCGAGCAGCGAGAACACGCCGCTGACCGGGCACAGGTAGCGGCACCAGACGCGTTTGCCGCGTCCGTAGAGGTAGCCCACCAGCATCGCCGCGACGGTTGAACCACCGAGGATCAGCAGCGCGGCCTGGGCGTAGTCGTAGACGCTGATCAGCTGGCCATAGACGGTGGTGAGAATGAACGCCACGGTCGGCCAGCCGCCCCAGCGTATCCAGCGCGGCGTGCCGCGGCCCAGCCCGCGCCAGCTGATCCACTCGCTCAGCGAGCCTTCCGGGCAGAGCACGCCGCACCACATGCGGCCGAACAGCACCATCGACAGCAGCACGAACGGCCACCACAGGCCCCAGAAGACGAACTGCGCCAGCAGCGTGAGGTTGTCGAGCATGCCCGCCTGGGCGGGCGGCAGCGGCAGCACGGCGGGGATCACCAGCAGCACCAGGTAGAACCCCACCACCAGCCACTGCACCGCGCGGATGATTCTGGCGTGCTCACGCAGCCAGTCACCGACGCGCGCCAGCCAGGGCGCCTGGGCGATCATGCCGGCCTCGTCGCCAGCGCCACCGGCCGCGCCGGACGCAGCCAGGTCCACACCGCCAGCCAGTACAGCAGCAGGGTCAGCGCCGCGGCCAGCGACGGCATCGCACGGTAACCGGTGAGGCCGGCGATGGTGCTGCCCAACGCGCTGCCGTCGTCCAGCCACGCCGAGGTGTCCCACAGCGGATCGCCGAAGAAGCTGTAGAACTGCTCCGGCACGTCCATGCCCATCAGCTGGCCGCTGAAACGATCCAGTCCGGCCATCAACAGCGCGCTGCCGAGCAACAGCAGGAGCACTTCGCTGACCTGGAAGAAGCGCCGCCAGCTGAAGAAACGGCTACCGGCCTGCAGCGCCGCGTAGCTGAGCAGCGCGAGGACGAAGCCCAGCACGCCGCCGATGACGAAGCCGGTGAGGTCGTGGCCCTGCTGCTGGTTGCCGATGCCGTAGAGGAACACCACCGTTTCGCTGCCCTCACGCCCGACCGCGAGCATGGCGAGCAGCAGCAGGCCGAAGCCGCTGCCCTGGCTGAGCTTCTGCGCCGCGCTGTTCTGCAGGCTGCTCTTGAGGGTGCGGCCGTGGTGATGCATCCAGCCGACCATGTGCAGGATTAGCATGCTCGCCACCAGCAGCATGCCGCACTGGAACCACTCGCCGCCGCTGCCGGCCAGCCAGTCGCCGGCGCGCAGCACGCCCCAGCCCAGCGCGACCGCCAGCCCCAGACCGGCCGCGACGCCGCCCCAGAGCATGCGCAGCGCGTGGCCCGCGCCCGGCTGCTGGCGCAGCCAGGCATGCAGGATGCCGATCACCAGCAGTGCCTCGACGCTCTCGCGCCAGACGATGAACATGGATTGGCCCATGACTAGCTCCTGCGAACTACTTGGCGACGATCTCGCCTTCGGGAAGGTCCAGATGGAATTCGTCGAAGAACGGGTAGCGCCCCGGCTTCAACGGATGGATCACGACGAACGAGGTCACTCCCGGCGACAGCACCTTCTCCACCCGCAGCGGCGTGCTCTCGAACTCGGTCGGGCCGCTGCCGGCGTTGTGCACCACGATCTTGAAGCGCTGGCGCGCCGGCACTTCGATCGAGGCCGGTTCGAAGTGGCCGTCGCGGATGGTCAGCTCGTAAGTCGGCAGTGCCGCCTGGGCGCTGCCGGCAGCGCCGGTCAGCAGCAGGGCGCCGAGCAGGAATGTACGCATGGGCCTTCTCCGCCTCAGTAACCGCCTTTCTTGCCGATGCCGGCGTAGGTGAACTCGTAGTTCAGCTCGCAGCCTTCGAACCACGGGGCGACGCCGGTTTCCTTGTCGACGTGGCGGCCGAACATCGCGTGGCCCGAGCCCGGCGGCAGGATCTTGTAGGTCAGCTGATACTTGCCCGGGCCGAGCAGCTTGACGTTGTCGCCGTAGTGCGGACCGTCGTTGGCGACCATCGGATGGAAGTCGCCTTCGATGACTTCGCTCGAACCCTTCTTGCGCAGCGTGTAGTGGATGCTCAGGTACGGCACGAAACTGCCTTCCTGCCAGCCGTTGCGGTTGTTTTCGGTGGCGGAGATGTCCGCTTCCAGGTGCACGTCGGATTTGGCCGCCGCGAGCATCATGCCGGCGGGGTCCATTTCCACCGGCTGCAGATAGACCGCGCCGACTTCCATGCCACCGCATTGCTGCGGCTCGCCGATGGGATATTCCTTGGCCTGGGCGAGCGGGGTGAGCAGCAGGGTGGTGATAGCGAGGGTGGCGGGGATACGCATGGAAGCCTCCGGTAGGGATAAGTACGGAAACAGACTCGCACTTGCGGCTTCTAATGATAATGATTCGTGTCAATTTCCGAAGAAATATTTTGTTACGGGCGCGCTCGGCGAGCTGCTGCCAGCCTGGATCCCAGCAGCGGCGGGTGCTGGCGCCGGTCCGCGTCCGGTTGTCGCAGCGCCGCGCGGGTGACCGCGTTGCGGCCGTCGGGCGCCGGTCGCGGCGCACCTTGCCCAGACGAATCCTCTAAGATGACGAACCCTTCGCCCTAGAGCCCGCCATGCTGCCGACCTCCGTTCTGGACGCCCGCACCGCCCGTGTCCTGCCCTGGCTGGTTGCCATCGCCTTCTTCATGCAGACGCTGGATGGCACCATCCTCAACACCGCGCTGCCGGCAATGGCACGTGATCTGGCCGAGGACCCGCTGCGCATGCAGGGCGTGGTGATCGCCTACATGCTCACCGTGGCGCTGCTGATTCCGGCATCCGGCTGGATCGCCGACCGCTTCGGCACGCGCAAGACGTTCTTCTCTGCGGTGGTGTTGTTCACTTTCGGCTCATTGCTCTGCGCATTGTCGGTGAGCCTCGATCAGTTGATCGGCGCCCGCGTCGTGCAGGCCATCGGCGGCGCGCTGATGTTGCCGGTCGGACGGCTGGTGGTGCTGCGGGCCTTCCCGCGCAGCGAGTTCGTGCGGGTGATGACCTTCATCGCGCTGCCCGGCATGGTCGGGCCGCTGCTCGGGCCGACGCTCGGCGGCTGGCTGGTGCAGTACGCCTCCTGGCACTGGATCTTCCTGATCAACCTGCCGGTCGGGGTGATCGGCTGCATCGCGGCGTTCCGCTTCATGCCTGATTTCCGCGCGGACAAGCGGATGCGCTTCGATACCCTCGGTTTCATCCTGTTCGGCGCGGCGATGCTGCTGATCACCATCGCCCTGGAAGGGCTCGGCGAGCTGCGCATGCCGCACGCACGGGTGCTGGTGCTGCTGTTCGCCGGCGCTGCCTGCCTGGCGGCGTACTGGCTGCGTGCCGCACGCATCCCGGCGCCGCTGTTCAGCCCGCGGCTGTTCCATACGCGCAGCTTCGCGGTGGGCATCTGCGGCAATCTGTTCGCCCGCCTGGGCAGCGGTGCGTTGCCGTTCCTGCTGCCGCTGCTGCTGCAGGTCGCGCTGGGCTACTCGCCGGCGCAGGCGGGGATGAGCATGATTCCGCTGGCGGTGGGCGCGATGCTGGTCAAGCCGCTGGCCAAGGGGCTGCTCGACCGCCTGGGCTACCGCAACCTGCTGATCGGCAACACCGCGCTGCTCGGCATGCTGATCGCCGGGCTGGCGACGGTGGATGCCGATACGCCCTACCTGTTGCTGCTGGCGCACCTGGGGCTGATCGGTGTGGGTAACTCGTTGCAGTTCACCGCGATGAACACCGTGACGTTGATCGGCCTCAGCAACGCCAACGCCAGCAGCGGCAACAGCCTGCTTTCGGTGGTGGTGCAGTTGTCGATGAGTCTCGGGGTCGCGACCGCAGGCGCGCTGCTGGGCGGTTTCACCGTGCCGGGTGCGCAGGGCGCCGAGGTGCTGCATGCCTTCGAGCTGACGTTCCTCTGCCTCGGCGGCATGAGCCTGGCGGGCGCGGGCATTTTCCTGCAGTTGAAGCGGCATGACGGCAGCCAGCCCCGCGAGGGGCGCGGCGCGCTGCCGATGGGCGACTAGGCACGGCACTGCGGCGGTCAATCATCTGTCCGGTTTCCTGACATATCCGTGCGTATGCCGACGCGTGGGCGTTGATGCCGGCAGCCGGCGCCGTCCGCCGGCCGGCGACTTCCAGGGTTGGGCCTGATGGCACGCCAGGGCCTGGCTAACCTGCTGCATTCCTTTACCTGTGCAAGTAAACATTATCGACCTGTCTTGTGAGACTACATATCGTCTCGCTCGAAGATGGCGTTTTGCCAATGCACAAGGAGTGGAGAGATGGAAGCGCTGAGCATGTCCTGGCTGGTGATGGGAGTGTCGCTGTGTGTCGTTCTGGTAGTGCTGATCGCGCTTTGCGCACTCGGGTTCGGCTATCGCCGGCAGCAGAGCGAGTTGCGTGTGTTGCGCGAACTGCTGATGAACGTTGGCGCGATCATCGAGCGCCTTGAGCGGGAGAAGGCCGAGTTCTTTGCGGGGCTGCGTGCGGAAAAGGCCCACGCGGCGCAGTTGCGTCGAAAGCTCGAACTGCTGAATCGGTGATCTTGTTATAAAAACAATATATTTACTTTTTAATGCGCTAGATCGTTGTTGTATACGGCTTATGTTGGTATAAAACCAACAAAAATAATCTGGAGTCAGCCGCATGCATCCTCGTGTTCTCGCCGTTACCGAGCGCTTGATCGCCCGCAGTCGCCCAACCCGAGAGCGCTATCTGGCGCTGATTCGAGGAGCGGCGGCGCGGGGACCGGCGCGCAGCGGCGCGCAGTGCGCGAACTTCGCCCACGGCGTCGCCGGTTGTGGCGCGCAGGACAAGCAGCGCCTGCGCCTGCCCGATGCGGCGAACATCGCCATCGTCACCGCCTACAACGACATGCTCTCGGCGCACCAGCCCTACGAGGACTACCCGGAGCGCCTGCGCCAGGCGCTGCGCGAGATCGGCTCGGTGGGGCAGGTGGCCGGCGGCGTGCCGGCGATGTGTGATGGCGTCACCCAGGGCGAGCCCGGCATGGAGCTGGCCATCGCCAGTCGCGAGGTGATCGCCATGAGCACCGCGGTGGCGCTGTCGCACAACCTGTTCGATGGGGCGCTGCTGCTCGGCATCTGCGACAAGATCGTCCCCGGATTGTTGATCGGTGCGCTGCGCTTCGGTCATCTGCCCGCTGTGTTCGTGCCGGCCGGGCCGATGCCCTCCGGCCTGGCCAACAAGGACAAGGCCGCGGTGCGCCAGCGCTACGCCGAAGGCAAGGCCGGTCGCGACGAGCTGCTCGCTGCCGAGATGCAGGCCTATCACAGTCCCGGCACCTGCACGTTCTACGGCACCGCCAACACCAATCAGATGCTGATGGAAGTGATGGGGCTGCACCTGCCGGGCTCGTCCTTCGTCAATCCGGGGACGCCGCTGCGCGATGCGCTGACCATCGAGGCGGCGCGCCAGGTCACGCGGCTCACGCCTCAGGGGGGCTGCCATACGCCCCTCGGTGAGCTGGTCGACGAGCGCGTGCTGGTCAACGCCATCGTCGCGCTGCATGCCACCGGCGGCTCGACCAACCACACCCTGCACATGCCGGCCATCGCCCAGGCGGCGGGCATTCAGCTGACCTGGCAGGACATGGCCGACCTCTCCGAGGTGGTGCCGACGCTGGCCCGCGTCTATCCCAACGGCTCGGCGGACATCAATCACTTCCATGCCGCTGGCGGCGTCGCACTGCTGGTACGCGAGCTGCTCGACGCCGGCCTGCTACACGAGGATGTGCATACCGTGATGGGGCGAGGCCTCTATCGCTATACCCAGGAGCCCTTCCTCGAAGATGGCCGGCTGACCTGGCGTGAAGGGGCTGCGGCGAGTCTGGACGAAAGCATCCTGCGGCCGGTGGCGCGGCCGTTCTCCGCCGAGGGCGGATTGCGGCTGATGAGCGGCAACCTCGGACGTGGGGTGATGAAGGTCTCCGCCGTGGCGCCGGAGCATCGCGTGGTCGAGGCGCCGGCGCGGATCTTCTCCGATCAGCTGGAACTGGTGGAGGCGTTCAAGGCTGGCGAGCTGGAGCGTGATTTCGTCGCCGTGGTGCGCTTCCAGGGGCCGCGCGCCAACGGCATGCCGGAGCTGCACAAGCTGACGCCCTATCTCGGCGTGCTGCAGGATCGCGGCTTCAAGGTCGCGCTGGTCACCGACGGGCGCATGTCCGGTGCGTCGGGCAAGGTGCCGGCGGCGATCCATGTCTGCCCGGAGGCAATCGATGGCGGGCCGCTGGCGCGGCTGCGCGATGGCGATCTGCTGCGCGTCGATGGCCAGGGCGGCGTGCTCGAGGTGCTGGTGGATGCCGCCGAGCTGGCCGATCGCTTGCCGGCAGCGGCGCCGGCGGCGAACGTGCAGGGTTGCGGCCGCGAGCTGTTCGGCTTTATGCGTGCGGCGTTCAGTTCGGCGGAACAGGGTGCCAGTGTGTTCACCGCCGGGCTGGAGGTGCTGCGATGAGGCTGGCGCTGGTCGGTGACATCGGTGGCACCAATGCGCGCTTCGCGTTGTGGCGCGACTCGCGGCTGGAGTCGGTGCGGGTCCTGGCGACGGCGGATTTCGCCACGCCCGAGCTGGCGGTCGAGTACTACCTAGCGTCGCTCGGTCTTGCGCCGGGCAGCGTCGGTGCGGCCTGCCTGGCCTGTGCCGGGCCGGTCAAGGGCGAGCAGTTCGTGTTCACCAACAACCACTGGCGGTTGGGGCGCAGGGATTTCTGTGGTGCCCTGCAGCTGGATGAGCTGCTGCTGATCAACGACTTCGCGGCCATGGCGCTGGGCATGACGCGGATAGGCGAGGCGGGGCGGCGCGTAATCTGTGCTGGCGAGGCAGAGCCGGATGCGCCAGCGCTGGTGATCGGGCCCGGCACCGGGCTAGGCGTCGCCGCGTTGATGCCCTTGGGCAGTGGCAGCTGGCGTGCATTGCCGGGGGAGGGCGGGCACGTCGACCTGCCCGTGGCGGATACGCATGAGACGGCGCTGTGGCAGATGCTCTTCGCCCAGCTTGGCCATGTGCGTGCCGAAGACGTGCTCAGTGGCGGTGGCCTGTTGCTGCTCTACCGCGCGGTCTGCGCCCTGGCCGGTTTGACGCCGCGACTGGCGTCGCCGGCCGAGGTCACCGCGGCCGCGCTCGCGGGTGATCATGTGGCGGTGGCGACGTTGGAACAGTTCTGCGTGTGGCTCGGGCGGGTTGCCGGCAACAACGTGCTCACGCTCGGTGCGCGCGGTGGGGTGTATATCGTCGGTGGTGTGGTGCCGCGTTTCGCCGATTTCTTCGCGGCCAGTGGTTTCGCCCGCGGCTTTACCAGCAAGGGCTGTATGAGCGGCTATCTCGGCGATGTGCCGGTGTGGCTGGTGACTGCGGACTATCCGGGGCTGGAGGGTGCCGGTGTGGCGCTGGAACAGGCGCTGGCACGCTGATCGGGTGTGTTGGCGGGATGTTGTTATAGCAACATCCCGCGTTCGCGCCGGTTCCGTTCTCTTAGTCCGGCTCTTCATCCGCCGGATAACGGCTGGCATTGAGGCTTTCCTTCACCTTGCGCAGGTGCGGCTGGAAATCCACGCCGCGGCGCAGGGTCATGCCGGTGGCGAGCACGTCGAGCACCGTCAGCTGGATGATGCGCGAGGTCATCGGCATGTAGATGTCGGTGTCCTCGGGTAGCGGAATGTTCAGGCTCAGCGTGCTGGCCTGGGCCAGCGGCGAGCCGGCGGCGGTCAGGCCGAGCACCGAGGCACCGTTCTGGCGGGCGATGCGCGCCACTTCCACCAGCTCGCGGGTGCGCCCGGTGTAGGAAATGATCACGAACAGCTCGCCCGTGTGCGCCACCGACGCCAGCATGCGCTGCATCAACACGTCCGAATGGGCGGTTACCGCCAGGTTGAAGCGGAAGAACTTGTGCTGCGCATCCAGCGCCACCGAGGCCGAGGCGCCGAGGCCGAAGAAGTGGATCTGGCGGGCCTGGATCATCAGGTCCACGGCGCGGCTGACCAGCTGCGGGTCGAGGCTCTGGCAGGCGCTGTCCAGCGAGGCGATGGCCGAGCCGAAGATCTTGCGTGTGTATTCCGCCGGGCCGTCGTCGGGCTCTACCGCCTGGCTGACATAGGCGGCGCCGCTGGCCAGGCTCTGCGCCAGCTGCATCTTCAGTTCCGGGTAGCCGCTGACGCCGAACGAGCGGCAGAAGCGATTCACCGTCGGCTCGCTGACCTGTGCGGTCTGCGCCAGGGCGGCGATGCTGAAACGGGTGGCCTGCTGCGGGTTGCGCAGGATGACTTCGGCCACCTTGCGCTCGGCCTTGTTGAGGTCTTCGAGGCGGCGCTGGATCTGCTCGAGCAGGTTGTGTACGCGGTCCATGACGATCCTGATGCGGCGGGTCAGAGGTGCCCTATGCTACTGAGCGGGCTGCGGAGCGACTACCGGAATCTCCTTTTCTGGCTAAATGTTGTTTTTATTACTACATACTCCTTGAATAAACGCGGCTTCGCGTGTATTCATAGGGCAGTGTTAGTAGAAGAACAAACATCATGACGCCACTATCTGTCGAACCCTGCACCCTGGCGCTGTTCGGCGCCCTCGGTGATCTGGCCCTGCGCAAGCTGTTTCCCGCGCTTTATCAGCTCGACCGTGCCGGCCTGCTGCCGGCGGACACCCGCATTCTCGGCCTCGCCCGCGATGACGGCGAGCCTGCTTCGCATCTGGCGCTGATCGCCGAGCACCTGCGTCGCCATGTGGCCGAGCGCGAACTCGAGGAAAGCGTTCTGCAGCGTTTCCTGGCCCGTCTGGACTACCTGAGCATGGAGTTCGGCCGCCGCGAGGATTACGCCGCGCTGGCGGACAAGGCCGGCCAGGCCGAGCGTATCGTCGCCTTCTTCGCCACGCCGGCTTCCGTCTACGGCGCGATCTGCGCCGGGCTGGCGGAGGCGGGGCTGGCCGAGCGCACCCGCGTCGTGCTGGAAAAGCCCATCGGCCATGACCTGGGGTCGTCCCGCGAGGTGAATGACGCGGTGGCGCGCTTCTTCCCGGAAGACCGCACCTACCGCATCGATCATTACCTGGGCAAGGACACGGTGCAGAACCTCATCGCCCTGCGCTTCGCCAACAGCCTGTTCGAGACACAGTGGAACCAGAACCACATTTCCCATGTGGAGATCACCGTCGCCGAAACCGTCGGCATCGAGGGCCGCTGGGGCTACTTCGACCAGGCCGGCCAGCTGCGCGACATGATCCAGAACCACCTGCTGCAGCTGCTCTGCCTGATCGCCATGGACCCGCCCAGCGACCTCTCAGCCGACAGCATCCGCGACGAGAAGGTCAAGGTGCTCAAGGCGCTGGCGCCGATTGCTCCGGAGCACCTCGGTCAGCAATTGGTGCGCGGCCAGTACGTGGCCGGCAGCATCCTCGGGCGCCAGGTGCCGGGCTATCTGGAGGAGGAAAACTCCAACACCCAGAGCGACACCGAGACCTTCGTCGCCCTGCGGGCCGAAATCTGCAACTGGCGCTGGGCGGGTGTGCCCTTCTATTTGCGGACCGGCAAGCGCATGCCGCAGAAGCTGTCGCAGATCGTCATCCACTTCAAGGCGCCGCCGCATTACATCTTCGCCCCCGAGCAGCGCCAGCTGATCGGCAACAAGCTGATCATCCGCCTGCAGCCGCAGGAGGGCATCTCGCTGCTGGTGATGACCAAGGACCAGGGCCTGGACAAGGGCATGCAGCTGCGCAGCGGCCCGCTGCAGCTGAACTTCTCGGAAACCTACAAGAGCCCGCGCATCCCCGACGCCTACGAGCGTCTGCTGCTGGAAGTGATGAAGGGCAACCAGAACCTCTTCGTGCGCAAGGACGAAATCGAATACGCCTGGAAGTGGTGCGACCAGCTGATCGACGGCTGGCAACGCGTCGGCGCGCCTCCCAAACCCTACGCAGCAGGCAGCTGGGGACCGGCTGCCTCGATTGCCCTGATCAGCCGTGACGGCAGGAGTTGGTATGACGATCTCTAATCTCGATCTGCCGGTGCAGACCCTCGGTTTCAGCCTCGGCAACGCCGACCAGCTGGCCGGCGAACTGGCGCTGACGGTGAGCAACGCCCTGCGCAGTGCGATCGCCGAGCGCGGTGCGGCGACCCTGGTGGTGTCCGGCGGCCGCAGCCCGATCGCGTTCTTCGAGCGCCTGGCGCAGCAGGAGCTGGACTGGGCCAACGTCACCATCAGCCTCGCCGACGAGCGCTGGGTGCCGGTCAGCCATCCCGACAGCAACGAAGGCCTGGTGCGCCAACACCTGTTGCAGGGACCAGCGGCCGCGGCGCGGCTGATCGGCCTTTATCAGAGCGCGGCCAGTCTCGACGAGGCAGCTGACCGCGCCAATGCCGTATTGGCCGAACTGCCGCCGATCGACGTGCTGGTGCTGGGCATGGGCGAGGACGGCCACACCGCCTCGCTGTTTCCCGACAGCCCGAACCTGGAAGCGGCGCTCGACCCGCGTGGTGCGCGGCGCTGCCTGCCGATGCAGGCGCCGAGCGTACCGCGCCAGCGCCTGAGCATGTCCCTGGCGCTGCTGGCCAGCGCGCGGCTGACCCTGCTCGCCCTGCACGGCCCGGGCAAGCTGGCCACGCTCAACCAGGCCCTGGCCGGCGAATCCTATGAAGCGATGCCGATCCGCGCCTTCCTCGCCCGTCCCCTCGAAATCTACTGGTGCCCCTGAGGCCGCAAGGAATCTTCCATGACATCTACCCAAACCCGCGCCGTCAGCATGACCGACAAGATCGCCCTGATCGACCAGTGGTGCAGTGCCGCACGCATCCTGCCGGTGATCACCATCGAGCGCGAGGCGGACATCCTGCCGCTGGCCGACGCCTTGGCCGCCGGTGGCCTCAAGGTGCTGGAAATCACCCTGCGCTCGGCTCTGGGTCTGAGTGCCATCCGCCTGCTGCGCGAGCAGCGCCCCGAACTGATCGTCGGTGCCGGTACCGTGCTGGATGCCGCCATGCTGGCCCAGGCCGAGGCGGCCGGTGCGCAATTCATCGTCTCTCCGGGCAGCACTGGCGAGCTGCTGGATGCCGCGTTGCACAGCCCGTTGCCGCTGCTGCCGGGCGTGGCCAGCGCCTCGGAAATCATGCTCGGTTACGCCCTGGGTTACCGCCGCTTCAAGCTGTTCCCGGCCGAAGTCTGTGGCGGCGTCGCCGCACTCAAGGCGCTGGGCGGGCCGTTCGGCAATATCCGTTTCTGCCCGACCGGTGGCGTCAACGCGCGCAACGCCAGGGACTACCTGGCGCAGTCCAATGTGATGTGCGTTGGTGGTACCTGGATGGTCGACGCCAAGGCCGTGCGTGCCGGCGACTGGGCCGCCATCGAAAGCGCCACGTGCCAGGCCCTGCAGGCGCTGGACAGCGCAGCGCCAGCCGAACTGCCGCGCGACTTCGACCTGCGCGCCGAGCGTGCCGAACAGCGCGAGCTGTAATCCGTCCGACCCATCGCGGTGGGCGTGGGGCCTGCCGTGATCGCCCCGATTCGCTACCTGGAGGTTCCATGACTACTGCGCCCCCGCTTGCCGACCTGTTTCCCCGTCTCGATGAGATTCCCGCTGCCTATCAGCCGGATGCTCCGGTCGAGCAGCGCGACTATCTGGTCGATGGCGAGTTGATGCACTGGGACGGCCCGCTGGCGGAAGTTCGCAGCCCGGTGTTTCTGCGCGAGGCCGATGGCAGCGAGCGTCAGGTGGTGCTGGGCAGCACGCCGCTGCTGGATGCCGACGCCGCGCTGCGTGCGCTGGACGCCGCCGTTGCCGCCTATGACTACGGCCGCGGAGCCTGGCCGACCATGCGCGTGGCTGAGCGTATCGCCCATGTCGAAGCCTTCCTGGCGCGTATGCGCGAGCAGCGCGAGGCGGTGGTCAAATTGCTGATGTGGGAGATCGGCAAGAACCTCAAGGATTCGGAGAAGGAATTCGACCGCACCTGCGACTACATCGTCGACACCATCCACGCGCTGAAGGAACTGGACCGCAGCTCCAGCCGCTTCGAGCTGGAGCAGGGCACCCTCGGGCAGATCCGCCGCGTGCCCATGGGCGTGGCGCTGTGCATGGGGCCGTACAACTACCCGCTGAACGAAACCTTCACCACGCTGATCCCGGCGCTGATCATGGGCAACACCGTGGTGTTCAAACCGGCCAAGTTCGGCGTACTGCTGATCCGCCCGCTGCTCGAAGCCTTCCGCGACAGCTTCCCGGCGGGGGTCATCAACGTCATCTACGGCCGCGGTCGCGAGACGGTCAGCGCGCTGATGGCCAGCGGCAAGATCGACGTGTTCGCCTTTATCGGCACGCACAAGGGCGCCGCCGACCTGAAGAAACTGCACCCGCGTCCGCACCGCCTGCGCGCCGCGCTGGGGCTGGATGCGAAGAACCCTGGCATCGTCCTGCCGCAGGTCGATCTCGACAATGCCGTGGAGGAGGCGGTGACCGGCGCGCTGTCGTTCAACGGTCAGCGCTGCACCGC
This sequence comes from Pseudomonas phenolilytica, assembly GCF_021432765.1. Classification (NCBI taxonomy): domain Bacteria; kingdom Pseudomonadati; phylum Pseudomonadota; class Gammaproteobacteria; order Pseudomonadales; family Pseudomonadaceae; genus Pseudomonas; species Pseudomonas phenolilytica. The sequence goes on along the minus strand of NZ_CP058908.1, from coordinate 378,738 downwards.
ACTGAAGATCCTCTTCGTGCATGAGGCGGTGCTCGATGGCTTCCTCGAACGCTTCGCTGCGCGGGTCAACGCGCTCAAGGCGGGCATGCCCTGGGAGCCGGGCGTGGCGCTGACACCGCTGCCGGAGCCGGGCAAGACCGATTACCTGCATGCCGTACTCGAAGACGCCGTAGCCAAGGGCGCGCGGGTGATCAACGCCGGCGGCGGCGAGTCGCACCAGACCTTTTTCCAGCCGGCAGTGCTGAGCCCGGTGGATTCGTCCATGCGTGTCTATCACGAAGAGCAGTTCGGCCCGCTGGTGCCGGTGGTGCCGTACCGCGACCTGCAGGAGGTGATCGACTACGTCACCGCCTCCGACTACGGCCAGCAGCTGTCGATCTTCGGCAACGACCCGGCGCAGGTAGGCCGGCTGGTGGATGCCTTCGTCAACCAGGTCGGGCGCATCAACATCAACGCCCAGTGCCAGCGCGGGCCGGACAGCTATCCGTTCAACGGCCGCAAGAATTCCGCCGAGGGCACGCTGTCGGTACATGACGCCCTGCGCGTGTTCTCCATCCGTACCCTGGTGGCGACGCGCTTCAACGAGGCCAACAAGGAGCTGGTCGACCGGATCATTCGTGACCGCCAGTCGAGCTTCCTGACCACCGACTACATCTTCTGACGGAGCGCCACGATGGCCGCACCCGTGCTCGCCCAGCCGCTGTTGCTGGGCATGATGCGCCTGCTGGAATATCCCGAGCTGGGCGAACCCCAGGCGCTGCTGGGCTTTATCGAACGCTGTATCGAGCTCGGGCTGAACGGCTTCGACCATGCCGACATCTATGCCGGCGGGCAATGCGAGGCGCACTTCGGTGCGGCCCTGCGCCAGGCACCCGGGTTGCGCCAGCGCCTGCAGATCATCGGCAAGGCCGACATCGTGCCGGCGGGGCAGGACCGTTCGCGCTGGCGGGTCAAGCACTACGACTCCAGTTCTCGCTACCTGCGCCGAGCGGTGGACGACAGCCTGGCGCGGCTGGGAGTGGAACGACTCGATGGCTTCCTGCTGCATCGCCCGGACCCGCTGCTGCAGGTCGACGAGGTAGCCGAGACGCTGAACGGGCTGGTCGCCAGCGGCAAGGTCCGCTGGGTGGGGCTGTCCAACGCCGGCATCCTGCACTGCCAGGCCCTGGCGCAGTGCGTGCCGCTGCGCTGCAACCAGATCGAGCTGTCTCTGCAGGCTCAGCATTGGGTATGGGACGGCAGTCTGCATGCGCTGCAGGCGGCCGGCCTGCAGGTGTTGGCCTGGTCGCCCATGGGCGGTGGACGCTTTGGTGAACGCTTGTGCAGCGCACTCAGTGAGGTCGCCGCCGATCTGGGCGTGACGCCCAACCAGGTGGCGCTGGCCTGGCTGCGGCAGTTACCCGGCCGGCCGTTGCCGATCCTCGGCAGCCTGCGCTGGGAGCGAATCGAGGAGGCGCTGCTGGGCGCTGAACTGGAGCTGGAGCGTCCCGCCTGGTTCTACCTCAGCGAAGCGGCCCGCGGGCATGCTGTGGCCTGAGACTGTTTGCGGAGAGGGCGTCCCTCTGCTGGCGAGGGCGGAACGGTGGAAAATGCTTCGCAGTTTTCCACCCTACGCGAGCGGTTCGTAGGGTGGATGACGCTCCACCCATCCACCGCATGGCATTTGCGCCGGGATGAGAGTCGGCGTTTACCCGATCCAAAAGTACCATCCATCGATGTTCGTTCGTGCCCGTGCTTTCGCAGTCACGCCGCTAATGCCAACGGTCAACGGCCGCTTTGAACGGCCCAACACCGTGCGCCGCTGTGCTAGGGTCGCATTCGCCGCGGGACGACCCGCCGGTGTGTCGGATCATGCGGGGACGACCCTGCCGTTTTGATGGAGTCATCCTCATGCATTCGGCCTGGATCATGCTGATCATTGCCGGCCTTCTGGAAGTAGGCTGGGCCATTGGCCTCAAGGCTTCCGAAGGGTTCACCCGTCCGCTGCCCAGTGTGCTCACCGTCTTGGCCATGGCTGGCAGCTTTTTCCTCCTCGCCCGCGCCATGCAGGTGCTGCCGGTTGGTACGGCCTACGCGATATGGGTCGGCATCGGTGCGTTGGGCACTGTCGCGTTGGGCATCGTCATCTTTGGCGAAAGCGCCTCGCCCGTGCGCTTGCTCAGCGCGCTGTTGCTGCTCGCCGGGCTGGTCGGCCTGAAGCTGAGCGCCTGACTCGGCGGAAGCATTTGCATACAGGCTTGCCGCGGCGCGAGCGGAAACGCTTTGCCGCGCTCGCGGCCACGCTATATGTTCTGTCTCAGGCTTGCTCGAAGCGGGGATGCATGGGCCGCATTTCCGCCAAAACCAACAGGAAGGAGCTGTCCCATGAAAACGGTTGCGCAGGTGATTGGTGCCAAGCAGACACAAGGCATCGTGATGATCGCCCCCGAGGATTCGGTATTCGACGCGCTCAAGCTGATGGCCGAGAAGAACGTCGGAGCCCTGCCGGTTGCCGATGCTTCGGGGCGGTTGGTGGGAATCGTCAGCGAGCGCGACTACGCGCGCAAGATCGTGCTCCAGGGGCGCTCCTCGTTCGTCACCCCGGTCAGCGCCATCATGACCAGCAAGGTCATCACCGTGGAGCCGCGCCAGAGCATCCGCGAGTGCATGGAGATCATGACCGAGAAGCACCTGCGCCACCTGCCGGTGCTGGACGAGGGCCGCACCGTCGGCCTGCTGTCGATCGGTGACGTGGTCAAGGAAACCATGGCCGAACAGGACAGCCTGATCCAGCAGCTCGAACAGTACATCCGCGGCGAATGAACGTCAGGCCACAGCCACCGGCGGCTGTGGCCTTGCACCGTTACCCAGCCGGCGACGCCTGACCGATCAGCGAATCTCGATGCGTTCGAGCAGGTGCTGCTTCGCCGTGCTGTCGCCTACCCGTGCCGCTTCGTCGGCCAGACGCAGTGCGCGCTCCAGATCTTTCTGCACCAGCGCCGCATCGATGGCCTGGCGGTAGTAGGCCGAGGTCTCCGGCAGTACCGCCGGTGCCGGCGTGGCGGGCAGTTCGTTACCCATCTCCTGGCCGATGCTGTAGCCCGGCACATAGCCCTTGGCGCTCGAGCCGGCGGTGCTGTCGGGGATCATCACCAGCTTGATCACACCTACGGGCGAGTGCTGCGCCACCGGATCGGGGATGCTCGGCGGCTCGTTGCCCAGCGCCTTGGCGTAGGCCTTGGCCGGGTGTTCGAGCGTGGTCTGGCCGGCCATCTGCGCGTCGCTGGTGTAGAGGATCAGGTAGCGCTCGTTGCCCGGATGCTCGGGCTGCGAGCGGTCGATGCGCAGGCGCGCGTCCAGACTGTCGCCCTTGAGCCCGGTTGGCGGCACGTAGACGAAGTCGTCGGCATCCAGCAGGCGGGTCGGGCGCATGCGGCTGTCGAGCAGCATGGCATTGGGTGCCAGCACGCTGCTGCCGGCCTGGCTGTACAGGCGCAGCTCGAACGACGGGCCGCCGGCCGGCAGTTTGAAGGCGCGCAGGAAACTCTTGCCGGTCTCAAAGCGGTAGGCCGGCGCCTGGCTGTCGATCAGTACGTCACCGGCGAAACCGGCTTCGAGCGGCTCGTACGGCAGCTGGTCGAGGCCGCTGCAGCAGGACGGCGCGGCGGCCAGTGCGGCACGGGCCTGTTCGATCGGTCGTTCCAGTGGCTTGGGGCTGGTGGTGAGGGCGTCGACCCGGCGCAGCGGCTCGCTGCCGCAGCCGGCGAGCGCCAGGGCGATCAGCCCGGCGGCGAGAAGAGATAACGGGTGCATGGCGATTCTCCGGATAAAAAATGCCCCGACCTGCCAGAGCCGGGGCAAAAGGCACCGTCTGGACGGTGGGAGCGGAAAGGCTGCCGTTGCCTGCAACGGCGTTCAGCCGACGCGGGTTACCACCAGGCCTCGGCCTGGATGCCGAAGGTGATGCCGTCGTCGTCACCGGCGTCGATGGATTCGCTGGCGGCCTGGTAACGGCCGCCGTCCCACTGCGCATAGGTGGCGAACACGCGGATCTGCGGGCGTGCCCAGAAGCTGTTGCCGGCCGACCACTGCTGGGCCAGGGTGAGCTTCTTCAGGTCGCGGGTGCGTTCGCCGTCGGCCTGCGGATCGACCCGGTCGTAGCCGAACTCCAGCGCCGTGCTCATCACGTCGCTCCATTTGTACACCGGGCGCACGCCGAAGCTGGCCCAGGTCTGCCCGGAGTCGTTATCGAAGTCGCGGTCCTCGTAGATCTGCACGTACATCATCTCGATGTTGTCGCTCAGGCCGACCACGCCCTGGTTGACCAGGCGGAACATCTTGCCGTCGCTGTTACCGGTGCTGTTGCGCCCGCTGCTGCCGATGATGCCGTCGGTGCCGTATTGCAGGGCGAGCTTGTTGTAGCCGCCGAACCAGTTGCTCTGGGTGTGCTCGAGGGTGACCAGATGGCCCTTTTGGTCCTCGTAGCCGGGGTCGCGTTCCTGCTCGTCGGTGAGGTTGGCCTTGCCGTAGTCGTAGCCGATCTCCAGCTTGCCGCCCGGGTTGACGTCGATCCCGCCGAGGCGGAAGTCGAGGGTGTCGTTGGCCAGGTTGGTGCCGGTGCCCGAGCCCTGGTAGACCCAGTCGCCGTCGGTGTTGCGAATCCACGCCACGCTGGCCTTGGCGAAGCCCAGGTCGATGTCTTCGATGCCGGCGCCGGGGCCGGAGACATCCCAGTAGTAGTAGTCGTTGATGTGCACGTCGTGGCGCTTGTAGTAGCGCTTGCCGGCCCAGATCGCCGCGCCCGGCAGGCTCGGGATGAGGTTCTTGCCGATCACGTGGAACTGGCGGATGGAGGTGGTGCCGGCCTCGTCGAACGGGTTGTTCTCGTCGCCATCGGTATCGGTGCCGCCGGCTTCCCAGTCGTTACCCTGATCGGAGCGGTAGGCGATCATGCTGTCGACGTAGAAGCTGCGGTTGCCTTCGCTCCACACCTCCTGGCCGAGGCCGATCTCGGCGTAGGTTTCGCATTCGTTGCCCAGGCGATATTTCGCCGGTGCGCCAGCGGCCTGGAAGCAGGCCTGATCGCCGCCGCCGGCCGTGGCGCCGACGCCCGAACGCAGGTAACCGTGGAAATCGACCGCCAGGGCCGGACCGCCGACCAGCAGGGCGGCGAGCAGGCAGGCGGGTTTGAGAACAAAGCTTGGGTGCGCGGTGTGCTTCATGACGAGGTCCTTGTTTTTCTTGTTAATGCCGAACGTTCACGCCTTCGCTGTCGGCCGGTGACGGTGCAGCGCGGTGGCGAAAGCCTCGGGGATGGCACCGGGGGCGGCATCCTCCGCGGCGCGGATTTCGCTGGCGCAGCGCCAGGGCGTAATCAGGATGAGAGCGGCGTAATCCCCGGGGCGGGGCTGGGACGAGAGGGGCGCAGATGATTGCCAGCCGCCTTCGGCCTGGCCACTACGCCGCCGGCAACTGGGCGGGGGAGGTTGGTGACGGTGGCGTGCAGGAGCAGCCTGCGCGGGCCGGTCGATGCTCCGACCGGCGTTCATCCTCGTCCGGCGGCTCTGCCGTCGGCTACCCGTACAAGCACAAGAACCGGAGTATTGCGATGAGCCACATCCTGCGTGCCGCCGTATTGGCGGCAATCCTGCTGCCGTTGCCGGCAATGGCCGATCAGGCCGGCAAAAGCCCCAACGCCGTGCGCTACCACGGCGGCGACGAAATCATCCTCCAGGGCTTCCACTGGAATGTCGTCCGCGAGGCGCCCAACGACTGGTACAACATCCTCCGCCAGCAGGCCGCGACCATCGCCGCCGACGGCTTCTCGGCAATCTGGATGCCGGTGCCCTGGCGTGACTTCTCCAGCTGGACCGACGGCGGCAAGTCCGGCGGCGGTGAGGGCTACTTCTGGCACGACTTCAACAAGAACGGCCGCTACGGCAGCGACGTCCAGCTGCGCCAGGCCGCCGGCGCGCTCGGCGGTGCCGGGGTGAAGGTGCTCTACGACGTGGTGCCCAACCACATGAACCGCGGCTACCCGAACAAGGAAATCAACCTGCCGGCCGGCCAGGGCTTCTGGCGCAACGACTGCGCCGACCCGGGCAACTACCCCAATGACTGCGACGACGGCGACCGCTTCATCGGCGGCGATGCGGACCTCAATACCAGTCATCCGCAGGTCTACGGCATGTTCCGCGACGAACTCGCCAACCTGCGCGGTCAGTACGGCGCTGGCGGCTTCCGTTTCGATTTCGTGCGCGGCTACGCGCCCGAGCGGGTCGACAGCTGGATGAGCGACAGCGCCGACAGCAGCTTCTGCGTCGGCGAGCTGTGGAAAGGCCCCTCTGAATATCCGAGCTGGGACTGGCGCAACACCGCCAGTTGGCAGCAAATCATCAAGGACTGGTCCGACCGGGCCAAATGCCCGGTGTTCGACTTCGCCCTCAAGGAGCGCATGCAGAACGGCTCGGTCGCCGACTGGAAGCACGGCCTGAACGGCAACCCCGATCCGCGCTGGCGCGAGGTGGCGGTGACCTTCGTCGACAACCACGACACCGACTACTCGCCCGGGCAGAACGGTGGCCAGCATCACTGGCCGCTGCAGGACGGGCTGATCCGCCAGGCCTACGCCTACATCCTCACCAGCCCCGGCACGCCGGTGGTGTACTGGTCGCACATGTACGACTGGGGCTACGGCGACTTCATCCGCCAACTGATCCAGGTGCGTCGCGCCGCCGGCGTGCGCGCCGATTCGGCGATCAGCTTCCACAGCGGCTTCAGTGGCCTGGTCGCCACCGTCACCGGCAGCCAGCAGACCCTGGTGGTGGCGCTCAACTCCGACCTGGGCAATCCCGGCCAGGTCGCCAGCGGCAGCTTCAGCGAAGCAGTCAATACCAGCAATGGCCAGGTGCGCGTATGGCGCAGCGGCACCGGCAATGGTGGCGGGAATGACGGTGGCGAGGGAGGTCTGGTCAATGTGAACTTCCGCTGCGACAACGGCGTGACGCAACCCGGTGACAGCGTCTACGCGGTAGGCAACGTCAGCCAGCTCGGCAACTGGAGCCCGGCCTCCGCGGTACGGCTGATCGACACCAGCAGCTATCCGACCTGGAAGGGCCGTATCGCCGTGCCGGCCGGGCAGACGGTGGAATGGAAATGCCTGATCCGCGACGAGGCCAACGCCACCCAGGTGCGGCAATGGCAGAGCGGGGCGAACAACAGCCTGACGCCGAGCGAAGGTGCCACCACGGCCGGGCGGTTCTAGCCTTAAGCGGTAGCGATGGCCCGCCTCGCCGATAGGAGGCGGGCTTTTTTGGGCCTCATGGGCGCAGCGGCGGGTTGTGGATAAGGTCGCGGCTGTTTCCGGGGCCGTTGTGGTGGGCTTCAGCCCACCACCGCAATACCTTTCCGCCGGGGCGCAATCTGCGCACCGCTCACACCCCTTCGGCGCTCCGCGTATCGCGCAGCTGCCAGCGAATCGCCTGCGCTTCGGCCTGGCGCAGGTCGTCGAGCAGCGCCTCGCGGTCGGGTCGTCGTTCGTTGGCCAGCGCACCGCCGGCGAGCAGCTCGGTATGCTGGGTGGTGGCTTTGTCTCTGAGCCAGGCCAGACGCTGCAGGGTCAGCGGCGTGCAGCTCTGCCCGCTGAGGTCGTCCTTCACGTCCAGCCAGTGCGAGCGCCAGGCCTCCTGCAGGTACAGCGCGCCCAGATTGCCGGTCAGCGCCGCGCGCCAGCGACGCATGATGTCGTCCAGCCAGTCCAGCACCCCTTGGCTGGCGCCGCGGGTGGCGAGTTCTTGCTGCAGGCGCTGGTAGGCATCCAGCGCGATGCGTTTCTCCAGCTCGAAATCGGCCAGTGCCTGCGCCTCGCTCTCGCGTTCCAGCCGCAGCAGGCAGGCGAACAGCTGCCGCGTCTCGAAGCGTTCGGCGACGTGGAAGCCCGGCGAGGCCAGGCCGTCGCTGTTGTACTGGCGCAGTGGGTCGAAGGGGTAGAGGTAGCCGAAATCGAACAGGCGGATGCGACCGTCGTCCAGCGTGTTGCCGGCGGCCAGGTCCCACTCGAACAGGCCGGCGAGCAGCAGGGCGATCAGCAGGTCGAACAGCTCGGTGAGCTGACGCTCGTCCCAGCGCTCGATGCGTCGGCCTTCGACCCACGGCGAGAGGATGATGCCCTGCTGCAGCGAGGCGTATTGCGTCGGCACGATGCCGGCCAGACGCTCGGCCTGTTCCGGCGTGCGCATCAAGCGGACGAAGTCGCGGCGGCGCTGCAGTTCGTTGAGAAAGCTCGTCTGGCCGTCGGGGTTCTGCACCCGACAGGGGCGGCGGGCAACCTTGAGCGCCCAGTCGCGGCCAGCCAGCCGGAGGCGGTAGACGCGAGCCGTTAGCCCATCATCGAGGCAGGCGCGCACCCAGGGCTCATCGCCGCTGACGGCGGCCAGCGCGGCCGGTGGCAGCGGGCAATCCTCGGCACGGCCCAGACGAAATTCGGTGCCGCTGGCGAGAAAGGTGAGCTGGGTCTGGCGCCGCGCCCAAGCGCTCAGCGAGGCAGCGCTCATCGGCGGCGTGCCTCGCCGCGCTCACCGGCTTGCGGCACTTCGTTGCGGTGGCAGCTGTCTGTGCCTGGTGCGTGGCTGGTGCGGCGAGTATCCGGCTCCATGCGGGCTAGCAGCAGGTCGAACGAGAGATTGGCAGGCATCGAGGCGGCTCCGTGATGATTTCGCTGCATTTGACTGCGCATCGGCGGCCCGCAACAGGCGTAAGCGCTAGGCTTGGCAGCGTATTTTGCGATGTCGCCAGCGGCGATCTACGCCCCGCTTCTACGCCCTTCGCCCCCTAGAGGAGGAGGATGCACTTGGCGCAGGACATGCCGAGGATGGAACGACTGTCAGAGCCTCAGGCCGGCAGCAGGTGGAACAACTAATAAGAAGCCACGAGGAACGCGAAGCATGAACACGAAATTCTGGTGTCTCGCCACCATTGGCCTGGCGGCCACCTTCAGCCTGCCGCTGCCGGCGCTGGCAGCGATCGAGGAAGGCAAGCTGGTCGTCTGGATCAACGGCGACAAGGGTTACAAGGGCCTGGCCGAGGTCGGCAAGCGGTTCACCGCCGAGACCGGCATCCCGGTCGAGGTGGCTCACCCGGACAGCGCCACCGACAAGTTCCAGCAGGCGGCGGCCACCGGCAACGGCCCGGACATCTTCATCTGGGCCCATGACCGCATCGGCGAATGGGCCAAGAGCGGCCTGCTCACCCCCGTCACCCCCAGCGCCGAAACCAAGTCCGGTATCGCCGACTTCTCCTGGCAGGCGGTGACCTACGACAACAAGCTGTGGGGCTACCCGATCTCGGTGGAAACCATCGGCCTGATCTACAACAAGGCGCTGGTCGATACTCCGCCCAAGACCTTCGACGACGTTCTCGCGCTCAACGAGAAGCTCGCCGCCCAGGGCAAGCGCGCCATCCTCTGGGACTACAACAACACCTACTTCACCTGGCCGCTGCTGTCGGCCAAGGGCGGCTATGTGTTCGAGCAGACCGACGGCGGCTACGACGTCAAATCCACCGGGGTGAACAACGCCGGCGCCAAGGCCGGTGCACAGGTGCTGCGCGACTTGATCGACAAGGGCGTGATGCCCAAGGGTGCCGACTACAGCGTGGCCGAGGCAGCCTTCAACAAAGGTGATTCCGCGATGATGATCAGCGGCCCCTGGGCCTGGTCGAACATCGAGAAAAGCGGTATCGACTTCGGCGTGGCACCGATCCCAGCGGTCGATGGCGAGCCGAGCAAGCCCTTCGTCGGTGTCGCCGCCGCGCTGCTCAACGCGGCCAGCCCGAACAAGGACCTGGCCGTGGAATTCCTCGAGAACTACCTGCTCGAGGTCGACGGCCTGAAGACGGTGAACGCCGACGTGCCGCTGGGTGCGGTGGCCAACACCGCCTACATGGAAGAGCTGTCCGCCAACCCGCACATCAAGGCGACCTTCGAGAACGCGCAGATGGGCGAGCCGATGCCCAACGTGCCAGAGATGGGCGCGTTCTGGTCGGCGATGGAAGCCGCGCTGACCAACATCTCATCCGGCCGGCAGAACGTCGATGCCGCCCTGGACGCCGCCGCCAAGCGCATCGTCCGTTGACCCCGTCGCCGGCCGCCGCCTCGGGCGCGCCGGCGGACTATGCTCCGTTCTCAAAGGTTTCGCTCCCGTGAATGCCCGTGCCGAGTTGCCCAGCCCAGCCATGACCCGTACGACCTCCCGGGGCCTGCCCCGCTCCCTGACCACTGGCGCGCGCTGGCTGGCGTGGCTCGCCTTCAACGCCTTCGCGCTGTACCTGGTGGTCGCCCTCTACGTCCAGAAGCAGATGGCCTTCGCCCTGCTCGGGCTGGTGATCACCGCGATCGCCAGCTACTTGTTCATCAACCGGCGCATGTACGCGCAGCGCTACATCTTCCCGTCGGTGGCGGGCATGCTGGTGTTCGTGATCTTTCCGCTGCTCTACACGGTGGGCATCGGTTTCACCAACTACAGCGGCAGCCACCTGCTCAGCCAGACCCAGGTCGAGCGCTATCACCTGAGCCAGACCTACCTGGCCGGCGAGCGCTTCCGCTTCAGCCTGCATCCAAGCCCTGATGGCGAGCGCCTGCGCATCGACAAGGGCGAACAGGGCGTGTTCGTCAGCCCGCCGCTGACCGGCGAGCCGGACGCGGAAGCGCCGCTGGTGCTGCAGCCGGCTGAAAGCGTCGAAGGGCTGGGCGAGGCGCTGCCGTTGCGCGAGGTGATTCAGCGGCGCAAGGCGCTGGAACAATGGGTCATGCAGGGGCCGGACGGCAGCCTGCTGCGCTTGTACGGCCTGCGTGAGGTCGCCGCGGTGGAACCGGTCTACCGGCAGGATGGCCCCGGCGTGCTGGTCGATACCCGCAGCGGTACTCGTCTGACCGCCGACATGGAGCGCGGCTTCTATGTCGACGAGACGGGCAAAGCGGTGCCGCCGGGCTTCACCGTGTTCGCCGGCTTCGCCAACTTCACCCGGGTGCTGAGTGAGCCGAGCATCCGTGAACCCTTCGTGCAGATCTTCGCCTGGACCTTCGCCTTCGCCGGGCTCACCGTGGTCTTCACCCTCGCCGTGGGGCTGGTGCTGGCCAGCCTGCTGCAATGGGAACTGGTGCGCGGCAAGGCCTTCTACCGGCTGATGCTGATCCTGCCGTACGCGGTGCCGGGGTTCATTTCCATCCTGGTGTTCCGCGGCCTGTTCAACCAGAACTTCGGCGAGATCAACCTGCTGCTGGAAGGGCTGTTCGGCATCCGACCGGACTGGTTCAGCGACCCGACCCTGGCACGCACGATGATCCTGATCGTCAACACCTGGCTCGGCTACCCCTACATGCTGTTGCTGTGCATGGGCTTGCTGCAGGCCATCCCGCGGGATCAGTACGAGGCCTCGGCCATCGATGGCGCCAGTCCGCTGGACAACCTGTTGCGCATTACCCTGCCGCAGCTGATCAAGCCGCTGATGCCGCTGTTGATCGCCTGCTTCGCCTTCAACTTCAACAACTTCGTGCTGATCACCCTGCTGACCCGTGGCGGACCGGACATCATCGGCGCGACCACACCGGCCGGCACCACGGACCTGCTGGTCAGCTACACCTACCGCATCGCCTTCCAGGATTCCGGGCAGGACTTCGCCCTGGCCGCGGCCATCGCCACGATGATCTTCATCCTCGTCGGTGCCATGGCGCTGCTGAATCTCAAACTCTCGAAAGTGAAGGTATAAGGAGACGGTCATGGCCATGGTGCAACCGAAATCCGCGCGTTACCGGCTCTGGGCGACCCACGCGGCGCTGCTGGCCTTCGTCGCGGCAATCCTCTTCCCGCTGCTGATGGTGGTGTCGATCTCCTTTCGCGAGGGCAACTTCGCCACCGGCAGCCTGTTTCCCGAGAACCCGACGCTGGAGCACTGGTCGCTGGCCCTCGGCATTCCCTACACCCACGAGGACGGCAGCGTGACGAACCCGCCGTTCCCGGTGCTGCTGTGGCTGTGGAACTCGGTGAAGATCGCCCTGGTCAGTTCGGCGCTGATCCTGCTCCTGTCGACCACCAGCGCCTACGCCTTCGCGCGCATGCGCTTCGGCGGCAAGGCGCCGATCCTCAAAGGCATGCTGATCTTCCAGATGTTCCCGCCGGTGCTCTCGCTGGTGGCGATCTACGCCCTGTTCGACCAGCTCGGCCAGCACGTCAGCTGGCTCGGGGTGAACAGCCACGGCGCGGTGATCGTTGCCTCGCTGGGCGGCATGGCGCTGCACATCTGGACCATCAAGGGCTACTTCGAGAGCATCGACGCCTCGCTGGAGGAGGCTGCCATCGTCGATGGGGCGACCACCTGGCAGGCGTTCTTCCATATTCTGCTGCCGATGAGCGTGCCGATCCTGGCGGTGGTGTTCATCCTCGCCTTCATCACCAGCGTCACCGAATACCCCATCGCCTCGGTGCTGCTGATGGACGTGGACAAGCTCACCCTCTCAGTCGGCGCGCAGCAGTACCTCTATCCGCAGAACTACCTGTGGGGCGACTTCGCCGCCGCCGCGGTACTCTCCGGGCTGCCCATCACCGCCGTGTTCCTCTACTGCCAGAAGTGGATCGTCGGTGGCCTGACCGCCGGCGGGGTGAAGGGCTGACGTGTGAGTTGAAACGAGGCGCGAGACCGGGGAGCGGATGCCATGCGAACCGGTGCGCCAGGCCCCATAAGAAGAGCAGAACAAGAACAGGGAACCGCCCATGAATGCCGCGATGCCACCACTGCTGCCATTGATCCCCACCAAGCTGGCGATTCCCATGCTGCCGCCGGGCCTGCTCGAACGGCCGCGCCTGGACGAGTGGCAGCAGCGCCTGCCGCAGGTGCGCCTGGCGGTGCTGCATGCCGCCAGCGGTTTCGGCAAAACCACCTTGGCGGCGCAGTGGGCGCGGGCCTTCGATGGGCGTATCGCCTGGTTCCAGCTGCATGCCAACGACAACCTGGGGCTGCAGTTCGGTCGCTACCTGACCCAGGCGCTGGACCGCCAGCTGGACGCCGGCTGTCCGCTGGCAGTGGCGCTGGCCGAGCAGGGCCGGGTGTCGCTGGATGCGTTGTTCACTCAGCTACTGGCCGAACTGCCGGGCGAGCACGAGGCCATCCTGATCGTGCTCGACGAGTTCGAGGTGCTGCACGACGCCGAGTTGATCGCCGGGCTGCGCTTCTTCCTGCGCCATATGCCGAGCTGGATGACCCTGCTGGTGTGTAGCCGGCGCCTGCCCGAACTGGGTGTCGCCGAGCTGCGGGTCAAGCATCAGCTGCTGCTGCTCGACGCGCGCCAGCTGGCCTTCGAGGATGACGAGGTACAGGCGCTGCTGGAACTGGGTGTGCCGGCAAGCATCAACCGCGAGCAGGTCGAGCGTCTCAACCGCCGCATCGGTGGCTGGCCCTGCGCGCTGCAGTTGGCCCTGCAGGAGGTGCAGACCAGCCGCGGCATGGACCTGTTCCTGGAGAACCTGCAGCTCGGCCACCCGGACATCCGCGACTACATGCGCGAACAGGTGATCGAGGGGCTGCCCGAGGACCTGCGCGGTTTTCTCGAGGCGACCTGCCTGCTCGACCGCTTCGACGCCGCCCTGGCTGATCGTCTGACCGAAGCCTGTCACGGCCGCGAGATGCTCGAACGGCTCGAGCGTGGCGGCCTGTTCATCCAGCCGCTGGACAGCCTGCGCCGCTGGTACAGCTATCACCCGCTGTTCGCCGTGTTCCTGCAGGGCGAGCTGCGCACCCACCAGCCGCAGCGGGTCAACCAGCTGCACCTGCGTGCAGCCTCCGCGCTGCTGGCCGAGAACATGCCCGAGGAAGCTGCGCGCCATGCCGTACAGGCCGGCGACCCGCAGCAGGTCGACGAGATCCTGCAGCGCCACGGCCGGGCGTTCTATCGCCAGGGTCGTCTCGGGTTGCTGCAACAGTGCCTGGAAACCCTGCCGGAAGCGGTGATCGCCGGCTCGCCACTGCTCACCCTGCTGCAGGCGTGGGTGTCGCAGAACTCCTATCAATTCGATCATGTCGAGCGCTGGTTCAAGGCCGGCGAGCTGGCGCTGCAGCGCAGCTGCTCCGAGCAGGACTGGGCGCGCATCGTCTGCGAATTCAATGCCGTCCGCGCCCAGGTCGCGATGAACCAGGGCGACGAGCAGCGCGCCGTCGCCCTGGCCCAGGAGGCGCTGACCCGCGAGCCGCTGATCATGCGCACCTCACGGGTGGCGGCGATGTCGGGCCTGGCCGAGGCGCATTTCGTTCAGGGCGAACTGCCGCAGGCGCAGAAACAGTACGAGGAAGCCGAGCGCCGCGCGCGGGAGATCAATGCCTCGCACCTGGTGGTCTGGAGCCTCGGCCAGCTGTCGGAAATCGCCATCGCCCAGGGCCATCTGCAGAAGGCCTATACCCTGCAGGAGCGCGCCATCCAGTACATCGAGCAGCAGAACCTGCAGGCCACGCCCATCGTCGAGTTCATCTACCGGGTGCGCGGCCAGGTGCTGCTGGAATGGCACCAGCTGGACGCTGCCGAGCAGTGCGCGCTGCAGGGTATCCAGATACTCGACGAACTGGACGACCCACGCTGGCGCCTGCAGAGTTACGCGCTGCTGGCCGGCGTCGCCTACGCCCGCGGCCAGCAGCATGCCTGTGCCGACTACATCGCCCAGCTGCAGACGATGCTCGCCGACGATCGCTACCACATCGACTGGCTGGCCAATGCCCACGCGATCATGCTTGCCTACTGGGACTCCAGCCAGGATCGCGAGGCGATCCGCCAGTGGCTGCTAAGTGCCCCGCCGGTGAGCGGCGGCGCCAACCACTTCGCCCAGCTCAATGCGCGCAACCATGCCCGTGCCCACCTGGCGCTGGGGCAGCTGGAGCGCGCGCTACCGATCCTGCGCCAGCTGCTGACCGACGCCGAGCGTCACGGCCTGGAGATGGATCGCAACCGCAACCACATCCTCCTGGCGCAGCTGCACTGGTTGCGCGAGGAGCGCCAGCAGGCGCTGGATCACCTGCAGCGGGCCATGACCCTGGCCAGCGGCAGTGGCGCCATCGGCAGCTTCCTGCGCGTCGGCAAGCCGATCATCGGCATGCTCAAGTGCCTGCTGCACGAGCGCAGCCTCGATGAGGCCGAGGCCCAGCGCGCCGCGCGCTTGATCCAGCTGGCGCAGCAGCAGCGCGATTTCAGCCGCGCCATTCGCATCACCCTGGACGAGGCGGTGATCCAGGACATCATCAACCGCCCCGACGTGCCCGAGCTGATCCGCCGTTCGCCGCTGACCCGGCGCGAATGGCAGGTGCTGAGCCTGATCCACGCCGGGCAGTCCAACGAGCAGATCGCCGATCACCTCAACGTCGCGCCGACCACCATCAAGACGCACATCCGCAGCCTCTACCAAAAGCTCAACATCACCCACCGCAGCGAAGCGGTGCAGCTGGCGCGCGACTTGCTGAGCAAGATTCAGGGCGACTAGCAGGTTTGGCTGACCGCCGGTCGTCCTCCCCGCGAGTGGACGCCCGGGGAGGAGGAGGGCGGCGCCCGTCTGTGGCACCTTCGAGGCTTCCCGCGATGGAGGCGCCACGATGACGATGAGCGAAAAGCAGAAGATGCTGGCCGGCGAGCTGTACCGCCCCGGCGACCCGGAAATCCTCGCCGACCAGGCCGCGGCCAAGGCCTGGATGGTGCGCTACAACGCAGCGCTGGCGGCCTCGCCGGACGAGCGCCGGGCGCTGCTGGCCGAGCGGCTGGCCTCGGTCGGTGCCGGCGCGGTGATCCGTCCGCCGTTCCACTGCGACTACGGCTACAACATCCACCTGGGCGAAGGCGCCTTTCTCAATTTCAACTGTGTGATTCTCGATGTGGTCGAGGTGCACATCGGCGCCGGTGCGCAGATCGGCCCGGCGGTGCAGCTCTACACCGCCGACCATCCGCGTGACCCCGAGGCGCGTCGTTCGGGCGTGGAGTTCGGCCGGCCGATCCATATCGGTCGCAACGTCTGGGTCGGTGGCGGGGCGATCATCCTCCCGGGTGTGACGGTGGGCGACGATGCGGTGATCGGCGCCGGCAGTGTGGTCACCCGCGACGTGCCGGCCCGCGCCACCGTGGTCGGCAACCCGGCGCGGGTGCGCTGACCGGCTCGCTGTTGCCGTCTACGCCCTCGGCCAGCAGGCGGTCTACGCCCGGCCCTTACGCCTGCAGGAGCCCGCCGCCGGAGGATGTTGCGACCGCTTGCCGCACCTAGAGTGACCCCGTCTTCACGCTCACTCAAGGTACGTGGTATGTCCGAGCAACTTCAGAACTGGTGGCGCGGCGGGGTGATCTATCAGGTCTACCCGCGCAGCTTCTTCGACAGCAACGGCGACGGCGTGGGCGACCTGCCCGGCGTGCTGCACAAGCTGGACTACATCGCCAGCCTCAACGTCGACGCCATCTGGCTGTCACCCTTCTTCACCTCGCCGATGAAGGATTTCGGCTACGACGTGGCTGACTACCGCGGCGTCGACCCGCTGTTCGGCACGCTGGATGACTTCGTCCGCCTGGTCGAGGCCTGCCACGAACGCGGCATGCGCGTGCTGATCGACCAGGTGCTCAATCATTCTTCGGACCAGCACCCCTGGTTCGTGGAGAGCCGCTCCAGCCGCGACAACGACAAGGCCGACTGGTACGTCTGGGCCGACCCCAAGCCGGACGGCAGCGTGCCGAACAACTGGCTGTCGGTATTCGGCGGCCCGGCCTGGAGCTGGGACAGCCGGCGCCGGCAGTACTACCTGCACAATTTCCTCGCCAGCCAACCGGACCTGAACTTCCACTGCCCGGCCGTGCAGGATCAGTTGCTCGATGACATGGAGTTCTGGCTCAAGCTCGGCGTGGACGGCTTCCGCCTGGACGCCGCCAACTTCTACTTCCACGACCTCGAACTGCGCGACAACCCGCCGAACACGGAGGTCCGCGAAGGCAGCATCGGCGTACGGGTGGACAACCCCTACGCCTACCAGCGGCATATCTACGACAAGACGCGGCCGGAAAATCTGGAATTCCTCCGCCGTCTGCGTGCCTTGCTGCAGCGCTATCCCGGTGCCTCCTCGGTGGCCGAGATCGGCTGCGACGAATCGCTGCGCACCATGGCCGCCTACACCAGCGGCGGCGACACGCTGCACATGGCCTATTCGTTCGACCTGCTGACCGAGCAGTGCAGCCCGGCCTATATCCGTCGCACGGTGGAAGGCATCGAGCGCGAACTGGCCGATGGCTGGTCCTGCTGGTCCATGGGCAACCACGACGTCGTGCGGGTGATGACCCGCTGGGCCCTCAATGGTCGGCCCGACCCAGAACGCGGCCGGCTGCTGATGGCACTGCTGCTGTCCCTGCGCGGCAGCGTCTGCCTCTATCAGGGCGAGGAGCTGGGCCTGCCGGAAGCGGAACTGCGCTACGAGGATCTGGTCGATCCGTACGGCATCACCTTCTGGCCGGAATTCAAGGGCCGCGACGGTTGCCGCACGCCGATGCCCTGGGAGAGCGAGGCGCATCACGCCGGCTTCACCGGCAGCCAGCCGTGGTTGCCGGTGGATGATTCGCACCGCTCGCTATCTGTGGCCGCGCAGGATGCCGACCCGCATTCGATGCTCAACTGCTACCGGCGCTTCCTCGGCTGGCGGCGCGAGCAGCGTCTGCTGATCGAGGGCGATATCCGCATGGTCTACCATGACGACGCCTTGCTGGTGTTCGAGCGCCGGCTGGGCGAAGAAGCCTGGTTGTGCCTGTTCAACCTCGGCGCCCTGCCACGCAGCTACGAGCTGCCGGCGCAAGCGGTGCCGCTGATGGACGTGCCGGCGAGTTTCGCCGAGTACGATGACCATTGGGCGCGGCTGCCGGCCCATGGCTTCGGCTACGTGCGGCTAGCGCGGTAGGGAGCCGGCAGCGGCGGGGCGGCCCGCCGCTGCGAACGAACGAAGTGCATGGCGACATCTACGGAGAACAACAACGATGGCCAGTGTCACGCTGCGCGACATCTGCAAGAGTTACGACGGTACGCCGATCACCCGGCATATCGACCTGGATATCGAGGACGGTGAGTTCGTCGTCTTCGTCGGTCCATCCGGTTGCGGCAAATCCACTCTGCTGCGATTGATCGCCGGGCTGGAGGACATCACCTCCGGTGACCTGTTCATCGGCAACCAGCGCGTCAACGACCTGCCGCCCAAGGACCGTTCGGTGGGCATGGTGTTCCAGTCCTACGCGCTCTACCCGCACATGACGGTGGCCGAGAACATGGCCTTCGGCCTCAAGCTCGCCCACGTCGACAAACAGGAGATCAAGCGCCGTGTCGACGCGGCCGCGGCGATCCTGCAACTGGACAAGCTGCTCGAACGCAAGCCCAAGGACCTCTCCGGCGGCCAGCGCCAGCGCGTCGCCATCGGCCGCACCATGGTCCGCGAGCCCAAGGTCTTCCTCTTCGACGAACCGCTGTCGAACCTCGACGCCTTCCTTCGCGTGCAGATGCGCATCGAGATCGCCCGTCTGCACCAGCGCATCCGCTCCACCATGATCTATGTGACTCACGATCAGGTCGAAGCCATGACCCTGGCCGACAAGATCGTCGTGCTGAACGCCGGCGAAATTGCTCAGGTCGGCCAGCCGCTGCACCTGTATCACTACCCGCAGAACCGTTTCGTCGCCGGCTTCCTCGGCTCGCCGCAGATGAACTTCGTCGAGGTGCGCGCCGTCTCCGCCAGCCCGGAAGCCGTCACCGTGGAACTGCCCAGCGGTTATCCACTGACCCTGCCGGTGGATGGCAGCGCCGTCAGCGCTGGCGACCTGCTCACCCTCGGCATCCGCCCCGAACACTTCGTCATGCCGGACGAAGCCGACTTCACCTTCCATGGCCAGATCACCGTGGCCGAGCGTCTGGGCCAGTACAACCTGCTCTACCTCACCCTTGAACGCCTGCAGGATGTGATCACCCTCTGCGTCGACGGCAACCTGCGTGTCACCGAAGGCGATACCTTCGCTGCCGGCCTCAAGGCCGACAAGTGCCACCTGTTCCGCGCGAACGGCGAGGCGTGTGCGCGGCATTACCGGGAGCCGGCGATATATGGGTGAATTGCTAGCTAGAAACAGTCGGGGTTGCGGTGAGCTGGGATACGACGGTAGGACTGATTGGAGTAGGGCCAGAGCTGGCACATCTTGCGGCCAAGCATGCTGCCTGCGGCTAGATCGCGGTTGAAACCGTCGACAATAGCGGCCTGAGCGTCTTCGCTCAGCTTTCGACACGGCAAAGAAAAAGCCCCGAGACTCTTTCGAGTCTCGGGGCTTCGTGTTTGGTGGAGCCGGGGGGATTTGAACCCATGTCGAGGACTCTGCATTGTGCCGCTGTAGCCTGCTTCCCTAGGTAGTTCGGCCTGTCGCCATCTTATCTCTGACGCATTGATCTGCTGTACCTTGCTGTGTCTGTGACACTTTTGGGGCTCTGACTGTGCAATGATCTTCAGCTCATCGGGGATGAGCTAAAGCGTCCCCTTAACCAAACGTTAGGCTTCTCTCGTATGCCATTCGACACATATGCCTACTTCTATGTCCGCGATTTCGAGGGCAAGGCCGAGCAAGTGACTGACTTGCTTAAGCTGACACCAACGCTCACATGGATGAAGGGCGAGCTAGGCCCGGCTAATCGCCCGAGGAAGTTCAGCAACTGGGAGTTGCATAGTTCACTCCCGCGGACTGAGGCGTTCCAAGATCGCCATCTTGTTACGCTGCTTGAAGCCTTAGAAGGCCGGCGAGAACAGGTATTTGACGCAGTCTCCAAGTACAAGTGTGGTCTTCAGGGCGTTGGCTACTACACGAATGAAAACCCAGGGTTCCATATGGATAGTCAATTAATCTCTCGAATCGCGGCGCTTGGTCTATCTGTTGACTTCGATCTTTACTGCAACTGTGAACATGACGATCCAAGGGCCTAGCCCTTCCATCAACGGATGTCCATCCAGTTTGTTTATTCTTAAGTGGGAGGGAAAATAAATCTGTCCCCTTTTCTGCTCTAATTTTTGGCTATATTGCCATTGCGAAATCTGTGCTTGTGCCAGCACTACTCGCCGCAGCGTACCGATTAACGGCTTAACTTTAACCCCTCTGGGGCGGGTCAAGGCCTGCCCCTTAATTAAGCTTTAAGGAGCCGCTCTGTGTCATGGAAGGCAGCGTTCTATGGTTCTGCTGATGTTTCGAAAAGCCGAGTCATCATAACTAATGTCGCTCTAGTAGTAACACTGATTAGCGTATATGGATTGTGGACAGATTTTGTGCCATCAGCGGCGTGGATCGACACGGGTTTTAGTCTTGCAATGGCAGCTACAGTCCTCTGTGCTGCTGCCTTCTACTGGGCTTTGCTAACAGGGCGAACGGCATTCCGCCCAGGCACCTCAGCACCAATGAAACTACTTGTTGTTCTTTTTGGGCCTATCTTACTCTTTATGCTTTTTTCTCTGTCGATAATGCATGGCGTTGGCGACATTGCGACGCAAGTGCTTGGCCGTGAAGATCAACTAATAAGCAATCTTTCTAAACACTACGAGCACAGCAGAAAAGGTTGCGATTTCCGCCTTAAAGGTCATGACATCGATAATGCATTTCCAAATCACGTGTGTATTACCGAAGCCGGGTTTGCTCGCCTTCCACAAAAAGGTGCGTATAAGCTACAAATACTACGCTCTGAGCTAGGATTTCATATCACCTCGCTCGACCTTGAGCGTAGCCGCTAGCGTTGTGCTCAATGCGTTCGCTCCACTCAGGAGAAACGCTAAGTCCGACCGTTAACCAACGTTTTGCTTCTACTTTGTTCCCTGTCCTCGGGCATACCATCGCCTAGCTACTTTCCGTGTGATTGCTATCCCGCGCTGGGTTGGCTCAAGTTTCGGTTGGCTTCGTCGTAATCGGGGCTGGTCTGGCCTACTTCTGGGGCGATCTGCCCACTTGCCAACCAAAGAGCGTACTGGGGGAAGATCTTCACCAATACGTCTATCTCCTCTGTGCTTACTCGCACCACTCCCTTACTAACGCTTCTCCAGCGCTCGTAGTCCCCGCCGTGCTCGCTCGTTTTTTTCGGCCCTAGCTTCTTGAGAAGAAGCCTAGCCCTATCAGCCGCTGTCATTCGATAGACGATCATCATTGGGAAATTATTGACCATCGCCAGTAGATGGTAAATAATTCCTCGGTGGTTAATAGTTTCCCAGTTGCCGCTGGGGAGATACAGCAGAGCATAGTGGAGTAAAGCGGATGGATACGGAAGGTTTTGACCCGCAAAAGCTGCACGGCGCCCCGCCCCTGATGCCGTGGCCGAAGTTTGCCGAATGGATCGGCATGGGCGACGAACCCATCGTGGTGCGCACCTGGTTGGAGCGCGGCTACCTGCCGTCGCAGAAGGTCGGCAAGCGCACGATGGTCAACGTGGCCCTGCTGCATCAGCAGCTTCTCGAACAGGAGTGGACGCTATGAGTAAGGCAGACGACAGCCTCGACCTGTGCAGCCTCAAGACCTTCGCCGAAATGAGCGGGGTATCCGTCGAAGAGGCCGCCGACTGGGCCGCCACCGGCACCATCCCGACGATGCGCCTCGCGGACTTCCGCATGGTCAACCTCGCGCGGCTGCGGGCCGACCTGAAGAAAGGCAAGAAGGAGTTCAAGGAAGGAGACTACAGCCATGCGTAAGCCCGTCACCCTGGATGCTGAAGCTGCCAAGGCTTACATCGGCCAGTCCGTGCTGCTGGAGCTGCATATGGACGAAGACGAGCCGCCTTACTGGTGCTGCGTGCACATCGTCGGCGTGGTGCTGGCGAAGGAAGGCGTCTGGGATTACCCCTACTTCATGGCGGTGAGCTTCGTCGACGACGGGCGCACGCCGAGCGAAATCCCCTTCGTGGACATTCTTACCATCAGGGCGATGCGGTACCGCGACCGGCACGGTTCCGGCAACGTACTGGGCCGCGTCGCCCTCCCTAACGCTGAAAGGTCAGGGGCCGCGCTCCCGGCTCGTCGGGACAGCTTCACCGTCCCGTCGAACGGAAGCACGGGCGCAGCGCACCCTTGACCCTGCACGATCATGACCAGCCTATCGCGGGGAGTGTGGGGTAGCTTTTCCACCCCACGCTCCCGAGCCCTCGGCGGCAAGAGCGGGATGACAAGGGCGGCGCCCTTGGTGTTCTTCGCTCTGTCGCGCCGCGCCTATCTCTGCCTGCCGCACCTGCTTCTCGGCCTGGCCTGCCTTGCGCTCTGCATCGCCCTGGACGGTACGCCGCCGCCCGAGCATCCCTACCTGCCCGCCTTCATCCAGGAACAACCCTGCCCGGACGATCCGACCGACGTGTTCTCCGACGTGGTTACGGCATGGCCAGCCAAAAGCGCGCGCACGCCTGCACAGCTCTACGCGGAGCGTAGCGGGCGCGTGGCCTGTGCCGGCGTGCGCGCGCCCCCTCGCTGACGTCCCTGTAACACGTCAGATAAACGAAGGTTGAGAACCGCATTAATCAGCATTAGGAAGTGAACGAAATGGCCAAACCAAAAGATTTTCTTCGTCTCGATATGCTTGCCCGTGAGGATCGCAACGGGCGTCTGTTCGTCGATCCGGGCACGGCGGCAATCGTCGATCTGTCCAAGGTCCGTTTGCTGCGTTGCGGCGTCGATACGGTCCGCCAGCTTTACCGCGGGCTGATCCGTCCCGAGAT
This sequence comes from Pseudomonas phenolilytica, assembly GCF_021432765.1. Taxonomy (NCBI): domain Bacteria; kingdom Pseudomonadati; phylum Pseudomonadota; class Gammaproteobacteria; order Pseudomonadales; family Pseudomonadaceae; genus Pseudomonas; species Pseudomonas phenolilytica. Next base: position 356,011 of record NZ_CP058908.1, on the reverse strand, counting down.
CATGGCGCTGTTTGAGAAGCCGGGCGCGATGGTCGAGTTCGCCGGGGAGATCTGGCACTCGGGGCGAGTGGGCCGGGACTCGGGCTACCAGTACAAGCTGCAGAACGCCGATCTCGGCTTCGTGCTGCTGATCAAGAACTTCAACGCCAAGCTGGAGCAGATCGGGCCGCACCTGAAAATCGAAGTGTCACCGCACGCCATCGACGCGTTGTCGCCTGAGCGCTTGCAAGAGCGGATGGACTACTACGCTGCAGCCGTGATGACTCACCGCGAACGCAACCAGTGTGCGGTCCATCTGGCGTTGGACCTCCAGGGCTGGAAACCGCCGGTGGATCTGGTAGCACGCCTGCACTGCCGGGCCAGAACACATCGGGATATCTCAGGCATCAATCAGGTGGAGTGGGCGACGAAGTCCAGCGTCTACGGTCGCGGGGAAACGTCCATGTTCGGCTCCGCTGGCGGCGTCCAGCTCTGTATCTACAACAAGACCGAACAGGCCCGGGCAACGGACAAGCTCGACTACTGGGAAAGCGTCTGGCGTCGCCGGGATTCGTTCGATGCAAAAGACCCGGAGAACTACAACCCGGCCCAGGAGGTATGGCGCGTCGAGCTGCGTTATCACCATTCGATCATCCAGCAGTTCGCCAGCGGCTCGGTAGACGTGAAGACCGGCCAAGCCATCGATACGGACTCCTTTGCCGCCTTCTCGGCACACCTCGACGGCCTGTGGCGCTATGGCCTGAGCCAGTTCAAGTTGCTCGCCCGGCCCGGTTACTTCGATCCGATCTGGACACTGATGCGCGACGATGCGCGGGTCGATCTGCCGGTCGATTCCCTGGTCGATGAAACCGAGTACAAGCGCTACTACAAGACCTCTCGAGGCTTCTCGGGGAAGAACGTGGAGCTGTTCCTGGGAAACTTCGTAAGCCTGCTGGCACGGGAGCGAGTGGGCGCTAAGAAAGCATTCGAGACCTTGAAGCAATGGGATTGCTGGCCGGTGATCCGCGATCACTACGCCGCCAAGGATATGAGCGAGCGCGACCTCTACAAGCACATCAAGGATCTGCTGCAGGAACGCCATGTGAGGTGGGGCAGGGCGGTATGACGGTCAAGAAGCGCCCTGATGGTCGATGGCTGGCAGATGTTCAACCTATCCGTGGCCAGCGTTTCCGCAAGCTGTTCACAACCAAGGCGGAAGCCCAGCGCTACGAGCAGTACATCATCGCCAACAAAGCGGCTGACGCTGCCTGGAATCCAAAGGCCAAGGATCGTCGCCGACTGTCTGAGTTGGTTGGCCTGTGGTTCGATCTGCACGGCCATATGCTCAAGGATGGCGAACGCCGAAAAGCCAAGCTCGATGCTCTGTGTGTGCGTCTGCGTGACCCGATTGCGATAAAGCTCGACCCGGCCACCTATGCCCATGAACGCCGCTTGCGGGCAGAAGCTGGCATCACGCCCAAGACGCTGAACAACGAGTTGGGTTATATCCGGGCGGTGTTCAATGAGCTGCGAGGCCTGGGCCAGATCGACTATGCGAACCCGCTGGAGTTGATGAAGCCCTACCGGATTGAAGAACAGGAACTGTCCTGGCTGACTCAGGAACAGATAGCCGAGCTGCTGACAGCCATTCGTGAAGGCTGCGACAACCCGCATGTCGAACCTATCGTGCTGCTCTGTCTGGCGACTGGTGCTCGATGGTCGGAAGCGGAAGGGCTCACACCGTCCAGGCTGCGCAATGGTGCTGTCACGTACAGCAAGACCAAATCCAGCAAGGTGCGAACCGTACCGATCCCGGCAGAGCTGGAAGCGTTCATTCGTGATCACTGGAGGCGTCACGGCCAGTTCACCGGGGCTATCACGTCCTTCCGTCGAGCGTTGAGCCGGTCGGGCATCGTGCTGCCGAAAGGGCAGGCTAGTCACGCTCTCCGACACACGTTCGCCAGCCACTTCATGCAGAAGGGCGGGAACATCCTGACGCTACAGAAAATCCTGGGGCACTCCAGCTTGGCCATGACCATGCGCTATGCGCATTTGGCACCGGAGCATCTGGCGGAAGCGGTAAAACTTAGCCCGTTGGCAGGTGTGACACTTTCGGGACAGTCGAAGCCCCTGAAAACACAAAACCCCTGAAATTCGCTAGGAAAATCAGGGGTTTATGTTTGCTTCAATTGGTGGAGCCGGGGGGATTTGAACCCCCGTCCGCCAGCTCTCCGCTATCGGTTCTACATGCTTAGCCAAATCTACTGAGTTAACTCCGCGCCGCCCGATTGGCAGGGTGCTTGGAGCGAGCTGTATGAGTTTTAGCCGTTACGTCTACAGCGAACTTGGCGGCGATCCTGTTCTGTCTGACGGTCATTTCGGGTTTACAGGCATCCCCTAGTGACCGCTGGCGCCGAAGCGACCAGATGAAGGTTAGGCGGCTAGCGCGTACCCTTCGTAGTTGTCGTCGTTGGCAACTATAGGTTTGCAACAGTTTATTTACGAGTTCTGTTACCAACTCGGCATGCCCCTCAAGTTTCGTTACCGGCGTCGAATCCTAATCGGCCCCTGGTGTCGCTTGTGGTGCTGGCGACGAGTGTACGGTGATCGTTACACGGTGTCGATCACTTTTTAATCATGATGGTTACAGAATGTACAGCTGGACGCGGCGGGATCGCCAGGGCGGACCCGCCGCGGTACCTCAGTTGCCGGCGCCCGAACCCGAGCCGCTGGAGCCGCCACTGCCGGAGCTGCCGGGGCCTTTGAGTTCCTGCAGGGCCTTGGTGGAGTGAGCGATGCAGCCCTCGGTGTCGCCAGCTTGCTGGGCCTGCTTGGCCTGCATGACATGTTCCTCGACCTGGCTCTTGGCTGGTTCGCCGAGTGTGGTGCTCTGGGTGGCCATGTTGTCTTCGATCTCCTGAAGATTGGTCTGGCACAGGTCCTGAGCGGCGAAGACGGCGGGACTGGCGAGCAGTACGGCGGATGCGAGCAGTGCATGAATTTTCATGGTGGGTCCTCCAGTCTTGTGGACTTCCCGGGCCTGCCTGAAAACTGCGGAAATGGCGGCGCCGAGTCGAATCGAACCCGTCAGGGGCTCTGAAATTCCGACTGCGATTGCGCATGAGCGTTCATCGAAATGCCATAAACGAAACGGCCCCCGGCATTGCGCGCGGGGCCGTTTCGCCATTCAGGCCGGCGTGGCCGCCTTACGCCGGGTGACGCGGTCGACCAGGTAGACCAGGCCGTGATAGTCGATCTCGCCATGCCGCGACAGGCCGATCTCGCAGGTGCGGCTGGTGGAGATGCCTTCCTCGCAGATCTGCACGGCGTTCTTCAGGCTGCGCAGTGCGTGCTCGTTCAGCTCCGGCGTGGTGAAGCCCTTGTCGCCGGCGAAGCCGCAGCAGTGGATGCCTTCCGGAATGACCACCTCGTTTGCGCAGCGGCGGGCGATATCGATCAGTGCCTGTGCTTCCCCAAGATGCTGGGTGCTGCATGTGACGTGCACGGCGATCGGCTTGTCCTGCGGGACGAAATCCAGCTTGTCGAGCAGATGCGTGCGGATGAAGCGCACCGGGTCGTACATGTCGAGGCGTTGATCGGTCAGGCCCTGGACCAGGCGCAGGGTACAGGGGCTGGTATCGCAGTAGATCGGGTCGAGCCCGCCGCGGCTGGCCTTGAGCAGCGCGTCGAGCATTTCCTGCCGCTTGCGTTCGCCCTGTTCGGCATAGCCCTTGGAGGCAAACGGCTGGCCGCAGCACAGGTCGTTCAACTCATCGGGGAAGATCACTTGGTAGCCGGCCTTTTCCAGCAGACTGCGGGTCTTGTCGAGCAGCGGCTCCTGTTCCTGATCGCGCGCCGCCGGGCCCATGGCGCGGGATACGCAGGCGGCGAGGTAGACCACCCGCGGGCGCTCGTCGCCCGTAGGCGGCTTAGGCAGGTGCAGGCGTTGCAGGGGCTGCGGTGTTGCGGGCGTCCACTGCGGCACGCGCCCTTTGCTGGCATTGGTCATGGTCGCCGACAGCTTGGCCAGATTCTTGGTGCCCATGACCAGGTGCGCGCCGTTGGCCACATGCAGCATGAAGCGGGTGCCCTGCACGGCCGTGGAAAAATGATCGGCCAGCCAGTTGGCGGTGCCGGTGCGGTTCGCCTCACGGCCGCGCAGCTTGCGCACCAGGTCGCCGGTGTTGATGCCCACCGGGCAGCGCTGGGCGCAGAGGCCGGTGGCGGCGCAGGTCTCGACGCCGTGGTAGTGGTAGAGCCGCTCGATTTCCGTGGTGTCGACACCGGCGCGCTTGCGCGCCTGGATGTCGCGCCAGATGACGATGCGCTGGCGTGGCGTCAGGGTCAGCCCGTTGGATGGGCAGACCGGCTCGCAGAAGCCGCATTCGATGCACTTGTCGACGATCTCGTCGGCGGCCGGCAGCGGCTTGAGATTCTTCAGGTGGATGTCCGGGTCTTCGGAGAGCACCACGTCCGGATTGAGGATGCCGGCGGGGTCGAGCAGGCGCTTGATCTTCCACATCAGCGCATAGGCCTCGCTGCCCCATTCCAGCTCGACGAAGGGCGCCATGTTGCGCCCGGTGCCGTGCTCGGCCTTGAGCGCGCCGCCGAACTCGACGGCAACCAGCTGCGCCACTTCGCCCATGAAGGCCTCGTAACGGGCGACCTGCGCCGGATCATCGAAGCCCTGGGTGAAGACGAAGTGCAGGTTGCCTTCCAGGGCATGGCCGAAGAGGATCGCCTCGTCGTAGCGGTGCTTGTCGAGCAACTCGATGAGCCGATTGACGCCTTCGGCCAGGCGCTCGACCGGGAAGGTCACGTCCTCGATGATCACCGTGGTGCCGGTCTGGCGCACGGCGCCGACCGCCGGGAAGGTGTCCTTGCGGATCTTCCACAGCTGGTTGTAAACGACCGGGTCCTCGCTGAAATCGACCTGCTTCTCCACCGGGAAGTGCGCGATGGAGGTCATGATCAGGTTGATCTGCTCGTGCAGCAGCGACTGACTGGCGGCGCGTGATTCGATCAGGAGCGCGCAGGCCGTCGGCGACAGTTCCTTCACCCACTCGGGCATGCCGGCCTTGTGCTCGACCGAGCGCAGGCTGCGGCGGTCGAGCAGCTCCACCGCGGACACCGGTTGCTGCTTGAGCACCGGCACGGCGAGGCAGCAGGTTTCCACGTCGGGGAACACGACCAGCGCGCTGGCCTTGTGCGGATGGTCCGGCACGGTGTCGTAGGTCACCGCGCTGATGAAGCCCAAGGTGCCTTCGGAACCGACCATCAGGTGGTTGAGGATGTCCAGCGGCTCGTCGTAGTCGACCAGCGCGTTGAGCGAAAAGCCGGTGGTGTTCTTCAGCCGGTACTTGTGGCGGATCTTCGCGGCCAGTTCGGTATTGGCGCGGGTCTCTCGACCCAGCTCGGCCAGCTGCTCGAGCAGCGCCGCGTGGCTCTGGCGGAACGCGGCAACGCTTGCGGCATCCTCGCTGTCGACCACGGTGCCGTCGGCCAGTACCACACGCAGGCCGGCGAGGGTCTTGTAGCTGTTCTGCGCCGTGCCGCAGCACATGCCGCTGGAGTTGTTGGCGACGATGCCGCCGATCTTCGCCGCGTTGATCGAGGCCGGGTCGGGGCCGATCTTGCGCTGGAAGGGTGCGAGCACGGCGTTGGCATTGGCACCGATCACGCCCGGCTGCAGGCGGATTTGCTCGCCGCCGTTGCGAATCTCGCGGCCGTTCCAGTTGTCGCCGAGCACGATCAGCACCGAGTCGCTGATCGCCTGGCCGGACAGGCTGGTGCCGGCGGCGCGGAAAGTCACCGGGACGTTTTCCGCGTGGGCCAGTTTGAGCAGCGCGACCACTTCGGCTTCGGATTCGACGCGCACCACCAGCTTGGGGATCAGCCGGTAAAAGCTCGCGTCTGTGCCGAAGGCGAGGGTGGAAAGCGGATCATCGAAGCGGCGCTCGGCGGGGATCAGCCGCTCGACCTCGGCGAGGAACGCCGCCGGCAGCGGAGTGCGTTCGAGGGGCAGGGCGGCGTTCATGCGTCCTCCAGGATCAGCACGATCAGATCCTTCGGCCCGTGGGCGCCATAGGCCAGCACCTGCTCGATGTCGGCGGTCTTCGATGGGCCGGAAACCAGCAGCGCATTGGTCGGCATGCCGGCGGCCCACTGGAACTTCTGCTGGATTTCGTAGAAGTTGTCGTGAATTTCGCTGGCCTTGAGGATGGCGAAATGCACCGGCGGCACCAGGCTCATCAGGCGCGGCTCCTCGCGGGTGGGCCACATGATCAGGCTGCCGGTGGAGGCGATGGCGCCGAGGGTGCCGGTGAGGCTCGCCGGGGTGTCGTTGAACAGCTCTTCCTTCCACTCCTCGACCGGGCGATCGTAGGCCTTCAGCGCCGGCAGGCCTTCACGGCCGGCGCAATGCGCGGTGAAGCGCTGGCCGTACGGCGTGGTTGGGGCGATCAGCAGGCTCGGTAGCTGGCGGTCGTGCAGCAGCTGTTCCAGCAGGGCGGGCCAACCGGCGTCGGTGGTCAGGTGGATTTCGGTGTGCACCGCTTCCATCAGCTGGCGCAGGCGGGCGATGCGCTGCCCCGGCGCATAGCTCCAGGGCTGGGTGACCAGCGACTCGTCGTAGTCATCGACGATCGGCGTGGTGCCTTCTAGGCTTTTCTTCAGCTTGGCGAGGATATTGGCCTTGGCGCTCATCGCTTGCCCTCCAGGTGTTCCTTGGCCAGCTCGTGCAGCGAGCGGGCGGCGGGTTTCGGTGCGCTGTGGTTCTGCGTCCAGGGGCCGATGTTCGATGGCGTCAGGCCGCGCAGGCGGGTGGCGAAGAAGCCGAATACGCGGTACAGCGTCGGGCTGGTGTTGAGCAGGCGCCAGCCGGCCCAGATCAGTCGTTCCTGCTTCGAGTATTTGCTGCCCTGGCCGCGCATGACTTTGTGCGGATCGTCCGGCGCCTTGACGTTCTCCTCGCGCAGGCGCCGCAGGATGGACGGAATCGGAATCTTCACCGGGCAGACTTCGCCGCAGGCGCCACACAGCGACGAGGCGCTGGGGTGGTCCGGCACCTTGTCCAGGCCGACCATGTGCGGCGTGATGATCTTGCCGATCGGCCCGGGATAGACCTCGCCGTAGGTGTGGCCGCCGACGCGGGTGTACACCGGGCAGTGGTTCATGCAGGCGCCGCAACGGATGCAGTTGAGCGTCTGGCGCAGCTCGCTGTCGGCGAAGGCCTGGCTGCGGCCGTTGTCCAGCAGGATCAGGTGCACTTCCTGCGGGCCATCCAGCTCATGGGCCTTGCGCGGGCCGGAGATCATGTTGACGTAGGTAGTGATGGGCTGGCCCAGCGCGGAGCGGGTCAGCAAGGAGAGCAGCGGGACCACATCGCGCAGATTCTCCACCACCTTCTCGATGCCGGTGACGGCGATGTGCACCGGCGGCACGGTGGTGCTCATGCGGCCGTTGCCTTCGTTCTCCACCAGCAGCAGGGTGCCGGTTTCGGCTACCGCGAAGTTCACGCCGGAGACGCCGATATCGGCCTCGAAGAACTTCTGGCGCAGGGTGCGGCGGCCGATCTGAATGAGTTGGTCGACGTCCTTGGTGTATTCCACGCCAAGTTTCTCGTGGAACAAGGACGCGACCTGGCCGGCGTTCTTGTGGATGGCCGGCATGATGATATGGGAAGGCTTCTCGTGGTCGAGCTGGACGATGTACTCGCCCATGTCCGATTCCAGGCATTCGATGCCATGGCCTTCGAGGAAATGGTTCATCTCCATCTCCTCGCTGACCATCGATTTGCCCTTGATCACTTGTCGCGCCTCGTGAGCACGGGCGATCTCGAGGACGATGTTGTTCGCCTCGTCCACCGTCTCCGCCCAGTGCACGTGCACACCGTTGCGGGTCAGGTTGGTTTCCAGCCGCTCGAGCAGTTCGGGCAGCTTGGACAGTGCGCGGGCGCGGATATGGTTGCCCATCTCGCGCAGCCGCTCGCGTTCGTCGGCATCGCTGAACGCCGCGGCGCGCTTAGTCATCAGCGAGTCCATGGCGGTGCGGAAGTTGCGCCGCAGCTGCTCGTCCTTTAGCGACTTGCGGGCACGGGCGCGGAAATCCGGGTCACCGGCGTTCTCGATCTGGATCGCGGGAATACGCTGTTCGGCGTTCATCGGGCACCTCCGGTGCGTTGCCAGAGGAAGCTCGCCAGGTGCTGGCCGCGCAGGGCTTCACGCTGCTTCTCGAGCGAGCCGTTGATGTTCATCAGACAGCCGCAGTCGGCGCTGACCACCTGATGCGCGCCGGACTCCTTCAGTGCACGGGTCTTGTCCAGCACCATGGCGCCGGAGATGTCGGGCATGCGCACGCTGAAGGTGCCGCCGAAGCCGCAGCATTCGCTCTCGTGGTCATGCTCGACGCGCTCGACCTGGCCCAGCTGGGCGAGCAGGGCGCGGCCGTGCAGGTGGGTGTTCATCTCGCGGCGGGCCGAGCAGGAGGTGTGCAGGGCGACCTTGGTCGGCGTGCCGGCATCCTTGAACTCGACCTGGCAGACGTTGAGCAGGAACTCGGCCAGCTCGAAGGTGCGCTCGGCCAGTGCCTGTGCGTTCTTCAGCGTTTCCGGCTCGTCCTTGAACAGCTCCAGATAATGGTGGCGCAGCATGCCGGCACAGGAGCCGGAGGGCACTACCACCGGCCAGTCGTTGGCGAACAGCGCCAGCTGCGCGCGGGCGACCTTGCGTGCTTCGTCGGTGTAGCCGGTGGTGTAGGCCGGCTGGCCGCAACAGGTCTGGCCCTGCGGGTAGTGTACGGTCAGTCCTTCGCGTTCGAGCAGACGGATGGCGTCCAGGCCAGCCTCGGGATAGAACAGATCCACCACGCAGGTACCGAACAGGTAGACCTGGGTCGGCTTGGCCGGGTACTCGCGTGGCTTGGGCAGCGGCGGCGCGACGCGGGTGGCGTTCGGCGCGGCGTTGTAGAAGAGTTCGCTCATCGGCTTGGTCTCCGGGTGGGCCCGGTTATCCGCAAACTGCGGGATGTTGGAAACGCTCTTGCCCCGCGCAAGGCGGGGCAAGACTTCACGGTTGAATCACACTCCGACCAGCGGGTCGGTCACGCCGACCACGTAGATCGCGATCAGCGTCAGCAGGCCCGAGACCAGAACGTAGTACAGCGTCGGCCATACCGTCTTGCGAAGCGTAGTTCCTTCGCGGCCGAGCAGTCCGACTGTAGCGGAAGCGGCGACGACGTTGTGGATCGCCACCATGTTGCCCGCCGCGGCGCCTACCGCCTGAGCGGCGACGATCAGTGCACCGGAGATGCCGAGGTTCTGCGCGACACCGAACTGGAACTGGCTAAGCATCATGTTGCTGACGGTATTCGAGCCGGCGATGAAGGCACCCAGTGCCCCGATGCTCGGCGCCAGCAGCGGATAGACCGAGCCGACACTGTCGGCCACGTAGCGCGCCATGGTGATCGGCATGCTCGCCAGTTCCGCGGTGTTGACGCCGGAGTTGATCAGGATGCGCACCATGGGAACGGTGAACAGCAGAACGAAGCCGGCGCCGACCAGCACCTTGCTCGATTCGCCGACGGCGGCGGCCAGCTCGCGAACCTTCATGCCGTGCAGGAAGAACGTGGCGAGAACCACGGCGACCAGAATGCCGCCCGGCAGGTACAGCGGCATGAAGTCGGCCTTGATGCCGGCCTCGCCGAGGATATCCGGGAACACCAGCACGATGGACTTCATGAAGGCGCCGACTTCCGGAATGGTGCGGCTGATCACCAGCAGCGCGCCGACCAGCACGTAAGGCAGCCAGGCGCGGAAGGTGCTCATCGGCTTGGCGGTCAGATCCTCAAGCTTCATCTCGATGCTGCCGAGCCACTCGCTCGGCCAGTCTTTGGCATCAGCGAAATCCCAGGACTTCTTCGGCACCAGGAATCCGACGCGCGCGGCGCTGGTGACGATGGCCAGGCCGATCAAGCCGCCCAGCAGGGAGGGGAACTCCGGGCCGAGGAAGAGGCCGGTGGCGACGTAGGGCACGGTGAAGGCCAGGCCGCCGAAGATGGCGAACGGCAGGACTTCGAAGCCGGCCTTCCAGCTTTTTTCCTTGCCGAAGAAGCGGGTCAGCATCAGCACCATGATCAGCGGCATGATGGTGCCGGTCAGCGCGTGGAGAATCGCCACTTCACTGGTGATCAGTTGCAGGAACGCTGCCCAGCTGGAGCCTTGGGCAGTCAGTTGGGTGCCGAGTGTAGCGGTGTCCAGACCACCGTTGATGCCGATGATGATCGGCGTGCCGACGGCGCCGAAGGACACCGGCGTCGATTGCACCAGCATGCCGAGGATGACCGCAGCCAGGGCTGGGAAGCCGATGGCGACCAGCAGCGGTGCGGCGATGGCCGCCGGCGTACCGAAGCCGGAGGCGCCCTCGATGAAGCAGCCGAACAGCCAGGCGATGATGATGGCCTGGATGCGGCGATCAGGGCTGATAGTGGTAAAACCAGCGCGGATGGCGGTGATGCCGCCGGAGTGCTTGAGCGTATTGAGCAGCAGGATCGCGCCGAAGATGATCCACAGAACGCCCGCGGTGATCACCAGACCTTGTACGGTCGAGGCGAGTACGCGGTTGAAGCTCATGTCCCAGACATACAGTGCAATACCCGCGGTGAGCAGGTACACCAGCGGCATGGCGCGCTTGGCCGGCCAGCGCAGGCCGATCAGCAGGACGGCGGCAAGCAGAATGGGGGAGAAGGCGAGAAACGCGAGAAGACCGTTTGACATGGATTCAGACTCCCGCCGTCACGAGGCGCTGGAGGGGGCCGGCAAGCGGCAATTGGCGGATTCGATACGGCGTCATGGAGTGCACCTCTTCTTGTTGGGAACGCGCTGTAAAGTGGTAATACCAATTTACAGCAGCGAGATGCCAGCGTAAGAGTTCGCGCTCAAGTGCGTCAATTCGCCAACTTTAGACATTGGTAGTACGCGGCAACGTTGCGAGGCGTTTCCTTGATCGTTAGGCTGACGTAATTCTTAAAGTGGTCAAACCAATCGAGAGCGAGTCGCGATGGAAGTTGGAGTGGTGCGCCAGCGGCGGCTGGCTGATGACATCGTTGCGCAACTGGAAACCATGATTCTCGAGGGCACGCTCAAGGCCGGTGAGCGGCTGCCCGCCGAGCGTGCGCTGGCCGAGCAGTTCGGCGTGTCGCGGCCCTCGCTGCGCGAGGCGATTCAGAAGCTGGCGGCCAAGGGCCTGCTGATCAGTCGCCACGGCGGTGGGAACTTCGTTGCCGAGTCGTTGGGCTCAACCTTCAGCGATCCGTTGCTGCATCTACTGGAAAACAATCGTGACGCTCAGCGGGACCTGCTGGAGTTTCGTCACACGCTGGAAGGCAGTTGCGCCTACTACGCAGCCTTGCGCGCTACCGAGGTGGATCAGCAGCGTCTGACCGAAGCGTTTATGGCTCTGCAGGACTGCTATGACCGCGAGGGCACGGTGACCCGGGCCGAAGAGGGGGCTGCCGACGCGCAGTTTCATCTGGCCATAGCCGAAGCCAGCCACAACGCCGTGCTGTTGCATACGATTCGCGGCCTGTTCGATCTGCTCAAGCGCAATGTGGTGACCAACATCGGCGGCATGTACGCCTTACGGGATGAAACCCGGGACATGCTGTTGCGTCAGCATCGTGAGCTGTACGAGGCGATCATGGCCCGGCGCGCCAGCGAGGCGCGTGAAGTGATTCATCGGCACATCAACTATGTGCAGGAGGTGCTTGCGGAGGGGCAGCAGGAGGCCCAGCGCCTGGCGCGCGCGCAGCGTCGACACGGTGATCGGAGCGTGATCGGTCACAAGGCTTGAGTGTTTGGCGCGCCTTATGGGTGCGCGATGGGGGCTTCGACTGGGAGAGGCTCAGTCGTCCTTGCCCTTGGTGCGCATCGCTCGCTGGATCTCGCGATCGGAGTCGCGCTCCTTCTCGGTGTGGCGCTTGTCGAATTCCTTCTTGCCCTTGGCGAGGGCGATTTCGCACTTGATCATGTGCCTCTTCCAGTACAGCGACAGCGCCACGCAGGCGTAGCCCTTCTGCTGTACCGCACCGAACAGCTTGCCCAGCTCGCGCTTGTTCAGCAGCAGCTTGCGGGTGCGGGTCGGATCGGCAATCACGTGGGTGCTGGCGCTGGTCAGCGGCGTGATATGCGCGCCCATCAGCCAGGCCTCGCCGTCCTTGAGCAGCACGTAGCTGTCGACCAGCTGCGCCTTGCCGGCGCGCATGCTTTTCACTTCCCAGCCAGCCAGAACGAGGCCGGCCTCGAACTTCTGCTCGATGAAGTAATCGTGTAGCGCCTTCTTGTTCAGCGCGATGGTCCCGGGGGACTGTTTCTTCTGTTTGGCCATAGGGCGCGCATTATAGGCAGTCGCATCGCGGCTGGCGACAAGCAGCGGCGGCGTTGCGGCAGGAAACTTGAGGGGCGCGTGCTTATCCCTGACAATGTGTCGGTTTTTTGCGCGCGCCGTGGTGCGGGGGAGTCCGGCTTTCCTGTGTGACGGTCCGGCGGGTCGCGCTTCTGGCGCATGAAGAAGTAGAAGGTCTGCATGACGACGCATATTCAACGATCGGCGCTGTTGCCGTACCCGGCAGGCGCGCTGTTCGACATGGTCAACGACGTGGCCAGCTATCCGCAATTCCTGCCCTGGTGCTCGGCGACCGAGGTGCTGGCCAGCAGCGCCACGCAGATGCATGCCAGCATGACCGTGGCCAAGGCGGGCCTCAGCCAGAAGTTCATGACGCGCAATGAGTTGCAGGCCGGCAAGCGCATCGAGATGACGCTGGAGGAAGGGCCGTTCAGTCATCTACACGGCATCTGGGAATTCAAGGCGCTCGGCGAGAAAGCCTGCAAAATAAGCCTCGATCTGACCTTCGACTATGCCGGTCCGCTGGTGAAGGCGACGCTGGGCCCGCTGTTCAATCAGGCGGCCAATACCTTGGTCGATGCGTTCTGCGAGCGAGCTAAACAACTATATGGATAAGCCGGTAGTCGCGATCGAGGTGGTTTACGCCCTGGCCGACAAGCAGAAACTGCTGCGCCTGACCGTGCCGGCCGGAACCACCGTCCGCGACGCGGCGCTGGGGTCAGGAATGGAGGCGTTCTTTCCGGGCCTGGATTTGGCGAATGCACCGCTGGGTATATTCGGTAAAGCCGTGGCCAAGCCGGATGAGCGAGTGCTGGAGGATGGTGAGCGGGTGGAAATCTATCGGCCATTGATTGCCGATCCGAAAGAGGTGCGCAAGCAGCGCGCCGCCCGCGCGGCGAAGAGCAAAAGCGACGACGCCGAGACCGAAATGAAGGAATAAAAAAGCCCGGTATGAACCGGGCTTTTTTTATCACTCGACGTCGAGAGGCTCGGGAATCGGCACCGGCACCGGCTCGGCGGCATCGACTTCGCGCTGGATCTGTTCCAGCAGCGAGCCCGGCGCGGGTTTCTCCTGCGTCTGTTGCGGCTTGTTGTCGCGCTCGGCAGGAGTCTGGGTGGTGGTCGACGAGGTGCCCAGAATGGCTTCGTCGCGGCTGACGCCTGGCATGAAGTCGCCGGCCAGGCCGACCAGTTGATCGCTGCCATCGAACACCAGGCTTACGCGCTCCTGCTGCCGGACGCTGCCGCCGGGCTGGATGCTGTACAGATAGTCCCAGCGATTGGCGTGGAAGGTGTCGGTGATCAGCGGGTTGCCCATGATGAAGCGCACCTGCTTGCGGGTCATTCCGGGGCGCAACTGGTCTATCATGTCCTGCGTGACGACATTGCCCTGTTGAATATCGACCTTGTAAACCCCGGGAAAAGAACAACCGGCGATTGCGAACAAGCCCACGAGCGTGAGGCTGGTCAGCATGAGCTTGGTGTTTTGCATCGGTGGGTGACTTCCACTATCTTGGCTGGGCAACGAAACCCGGATCATACCTGCATTGAAGGAGGCTGCGAAACAGCAGCAGCGAGAAAGCCACCCATGGTTGAAAATAACGAACTACGAAAAGTTGGTCTGAAAGTCACCCTGCCTCGGGTCAAGATCCTGCAGATGCTGGATACCGCGGATCAGCGGCACATGAGTGCGGAAGATGTCTACAAGGCGCTCATGGAGGCGGGTGAAGATGTCGGATTGGCGACGGTCTATCGCGTGCTGACGCAGTTCGAGGCCGCGGGGCTGGTGGTTCGGCACAACTTCGATGGCGGGCACGCCGTATTCGAATTGGCCGATAGCGGTCACCACGACCATATGGTCTGCGTCGACAGTGGCGAGGTCATCGAATTCTTCGATCAGGAAATCGAGAAGCTCCAGAAAGAGATCGTCAAGCGTCATGGTTATGAGCTGGTCGATCACAATCTGGTGCTTTACGTACGTAAGAAGGACTGAGCTCCTTCGGCGAAATGAAAAAGGCGACTCGTGAGTCGCCTTTTTCATGCGTGACGTACCTGCGGTCAGGCCTGCGCTGCTGTGACCATCTGCTGCGCGTGTGCCAACGACTGCTCGGTGATATCGACGCCTCCGAGCATGCGCGCGATTTCCTCGATGCGGTCGCGGCCACGCAGCTCGGCGACGGCGGTACGCGTCTGCTCGTTGTCGCGGGCCTTGTGCACGAACAGATGATGGTGGCCTTGGGCAGCGACCTGAGGCAGGTGGGTAACGGTCAGCACCTGGCCGCGCTCGCCGAGCCGACGTAACAGCTGGCCGACGATTTCCGCAGTTGGGCCGCCGATGCCGACATCTACCTCGTCGAAGACCAGCGTTGGAACGCGCGAGGTCTGCGCGGTGATGACCTGAATCGCCAGGCTGATGCGCGACAGTTCGCCACCGGAGGCAACCTTGGCCAGCGGACGTAGTGGCTGCCCGGGGTTGGCGCTGACGAGAAACTCCACCTGCTCGAACCCGTAGGGCGGGTAGTCGCCCTCGGCGACCGGTTTCAACGTCACGCTGAAGCGTCCGCCGGGCATGCCCAGACGCTGGATTTCGGCTTCCACGGCGAGCGACAGCTCCCCGGCCGCCGCCTGGCGGATGCGGCTCAGCTCTGTGGCTTTTTCCTCGTAGTGGCGAGCATAGGCCGCCAACTCCTCGCTCAGTCGTTCAATGGCTTCGTCGTCCGCGTTCAGGCCTTCCAGTTCGTCCAGCAGGCGCTGCTGCAGCGCGACCAGGTCGACAGGCTGCACGCGGTGCTTGCGGGCCAGCGTATAGATGGTGTCCAGGCGTTCTTCCAGCGCTTGCTGGCGTTGAGGATCGGCATCGAAATGATCGACGAAGCGATTGAGCTCACCGACCGCCTCCTCGACCTGGATCTGGGCGCTGGCCAGCAGGTTGACGGCCTCGCCGAGCGCCCCCGCCTGATTCTGGAACGCGGCCAGGCGCTGCAGGCTCGAGGTCAGTGCGGAAAGCACATTGCCGGCGTCGCTCTCGCTGCACAGTTCTGTCACCTGGCGGCAGGCGTCCAGTAACTGGCCGGCGTTGGCGAGGTTCTTGTGTTCCTGTTCCAGCTGTTCGAGTTCGCCTTCGGCGAGCGCAAGATTTTCCAGTTCTTCGAGCTGATAGCTGAGCAACTGCTGGCGCGCGCGTTGCTCGTCGCTGCTGTTGCTCAGCCGTTCGAGCGCCTGTTGCGTCTGGCGCCAGCGCTGGGCCGCGAGTTGCACCTGGCGGGCAAGCTCCTGGCCGGCGCTGTATTCGTCGAGCAGGCGTCGGTGGGTGTCGGGTTTGAGCAACGACTGGTGCTCGTGCTGGCTGTGGATGTCGATCAGCAGTTCGCCGAGCGCCTTGAGATCGCCTTGCGGGCAGGGGGCGCCGTTTATGTAACCGCGCGAGCGCCCTTCGGCAGTGATGACCCGGCGCAGGATGCACGGGCCGTCGTTGTCCAGGTCGCGCTCGGCGAGCCAGGTGCGGGCGTCGGGAATGTCGTCCAGGTCGAAGCTGGCGAGAATGTCCGCCTTGTCGGCGCCCAGGCGCACCACGCTGCTGTCGGCACGGTCGCCCAGCGCGAGACCGAGGGCGTCGAGCATGATCGATTTGCCCGCGCCGGTTTCGCCGCTGATCACGCTCATGCCGCGTTTCAGTTCGAGGTCCAGGTGTTCGACGATGGCGTAGTTGTGAACCGAAAGATGAATCAGCATGGAGGCGCTCCGGGTTGTGAGGCTGTTTATTTATACAGTGCTTTTTGGGGCGGCCACAATATGCCTCCGACGGATTTGGATTTGTGAACGGAGTGCAACTGGCTGGCGCGCGTCAATCGGTGTCGGCGCGACCTGCCCTTGAACCGCGCGAGGGTGCCCCCATATAGCGGCACAAGCGCGGGCGCTCGCCCGCAATCGTATCGAGAGGAGGAGGACGCATGGCCGACGAGCAGAACCTGGAAAACCAGACCTTTGACGAGCAGGATCAGGCTGCTGCCAGCGACGATCTGGCTGCTCGCGTGCAGTCGCTCGAAGAGCAGTTGGCGGCCGCCCAGGACCAGTCGCTGCGTGTCGCGGCCGAGATGCAGAACATCCGTCGGCGCGCCGAGCAGGACGTGGAGAAGGCGCACAAGTTTGCGCTGGAGAAGTTCGCCGGCGATCTGCTGGCCGTCGCCGACAGTCTGGAGCGGGGCCTCGAGCTGTCGAAGCCGGACGACGAAGCGGTCAAACCGGTGCGCGAGGGGCTCGAGCTGACCCTCAAACTGCTGCTCGACACGCTGGCACGCCACCAGTTGACGCAGATCGATCCGCATGGCGAGCCCTTCAATCCGGAGCATCACCAGGCAATGGCGATGGAAGAGAGCACCCATGCCGAGCCGGGCAGCGTGCTCAAGGTGTTCCAGAAGGGCTACTTGCTCAATGGCCGCTTGTTGCGCCCGGCGATGGTCGTGGTGAGCAAGGCGCCTTCGCAAGCGGTGCCTTCGATCGACGAGCAGGCTTGAATTCGGGCGGGCGACCCCCATCTGGTAGCCAAGCGTTTTTGTGTTACCGCAGCCGGTAAACAGGCGCGGACCAATCGAAATTCGGGAGAGAGATTAAATGGGCAAAATCATCGGTATCGACCTGGGGACCACCAACTCCTGTGTCTCCATTCTGGAAAACGGCAACGTCAAGGTCATCGAGAACGCCGAAGGCGGCCGTACCACTCCGTCGATCATCGCGTACACCAATGATGGCGAGACCCTCGTCGGTCAGTCCGCCAAGCGCCAGGCGGTCACCAACCCGCAGAACACCCTGTATGCAGTCAAGCGTCTGATCGGCCGTCGCTTCGAAGAAGACGTCGTGCAGAAAGACATCAAGATGGTGCCGTACAGCATCGTTAAGGCCGACAACGGCGACGCCTGGGTGGAAGTGAAGGGCCAGAAAATGGCGCCGCCACAGATTTCCGCCGAAGTGCTGAAGAAGATGAAGAAGACCGCCGAGGATTATCTGGGCGAGCCGGTCACCGAAGCGGTCATCACCGTGCCGGCCTACTTCAACGACAGCCAGCGTCAGGCCACCAAGGACGCCGGTCGCATCGCCGGTCTGGACGTCAAGCGCATCATCAACGAGCCGACCGCGGCGGCGCTGGCCTATGGCATGGACAAGGCCAAGGGCGACCACACCGTGATCGTCTATGACCTGGGTGGCGGTACCTTCGACGTGTCGGTGATCGAGATCGCCGAGGTCGACGGCGAGCACCAGTTCGAGGTGCTGGCCACCAACGGTGACACCTTCCTCGGTGGCGAGGACTTCGACATCCGGCTGATCGACTACCTCGTCGAGGAGTTCAAGAAAGAAACCGGCATGAACCTCAAGGGCGACCCGCTGGCCATGCAGCGCCTGAAGGAAGCCGCCGAGAAGGCCAAGATCGAGCTGTCCTCCAGCCAGCAGACCGACGTCAACCTGCCGTACATCACCGCCGATGCGTCCGGTCCGAAGCACCTGAACGTGAAGATCTCCCGTGCCAAGCTGGAGTCGCTGGTCGAGGATCTGGTCGAGCGCACCATCGAGCCTTGCCGCATCGCGCTGAAGGATGCCGGTATCGACGTGTCGAAGATCGATGACGTGATTCTGGTCGGCGGTCAGACTCGTATGCCGCTGGTGCAGCAGAAGGTCGCCGAGTTCTTCGGCAAGGAAGCGCGCAAGGACGTCAACCCGGACGAAGCCGTCGCCATGGGTGCCGCCATTCAGGGCGCGGTACTGGCCGGTGACGTCAAGGACGTGTTGCTGCTCGACGTGTCGCCGCTGACCCTGGGTATCGAAACCCTCGGTGGCGTGATGACCCCGCTGATCGAGAAGAACACCACCATCCCGACCAAGAAGTCGCAGGTGTTCTCCACTGCCGATGACAACCAGAGCGCCGTGACCATCCACGTGCTGCAGGGCGAGCGCAAGCAGGCGGCGCAGAACAAGTCGCTGGGCCGCTTCGACCTGGCCGACATTCCGCCGGCACCGCGCGGCATGCCGCAGATCGAGGTCACCTTCGACATCGACGCCAACGGCATCTTGCATGTGTCCGCCAAGGACAAGGCCACCGGCAAGCAGCAGTCGATCGTGATCAAGGCCAACTCCGGTCTGTCCGAGGAGGAGATCGAGCAGATGGTGCGTGACGCCGAGGCCAACGCCGAGGAAGACCGCAAGTTCGAGGAGCTGGCGACCGCCCGCAACCAGGGCGATCAGTTGGTCCACGCCACTCGCAAGATGCTGACCGAGGCCGGCGACAAGGCCAGTGCCGATGACAAGACGGCCATCGAGAAGGCCATCGGCGAACTGGAGCTGGCGATCAAGGGCGACGACAAGGCTGAGATCGAGGCCAAGATCGCTGCGGTCTCCCAGGCCTCCACGCCGCTGGCGCAGAAGATGTATGCCGAGCAGCCGCAGGGCGCCGAAGGTCAGCCGGCCGCGGACAAGGACCAGGCGGGCGACGATGTGGTCGATGCCGAGTTCGAAGAGGTCAAGGACAACAAGTAAGCCCCGGCTTGCTTCCGCTCCAACCCGTTCCGGCTTCGGCCGGGCGGGCGTAACCGCTGCGCGGGGGCTTGCTCCCGCGTCGGCGTGTCTGGAGGGCACGAATTTGAGGGTTCAGGAAACATATGGCCAAACGTGATTTTTACGAGGTGCTGGGTGTCGAGCGCGGCGCCAGCGAGGCGGAGCTGAAGAAGGCCTATCGTCGCCTTGCGATGAAGCATCACCCCGACCGCAATCCGGGTGATAAGGCGGCCGAGGAGGCTTTCAAGGAAGCCAACGAAGCCTACGAAGTGCTCTCCGATGCGAGCAAGCGCGCGGCGTACGACCAGTATGGCCATGCCGGTGTAGATCCGCAGATGGGGGCCGGCGCGGGTGCTGGCTACGGTGGTGCCAATTTCTCCGATATCTTCGGCGATGTGTTCAGCGACTTCTTCGGCGGTGCGCGTGGTGCCTCGCGGGGCGGCGCGCAGCGTGGCAGCGATCTGCGTTACACCCTGGAGCTGGATCTGGAAGAGGCCGTGCGCGGCACTACGGTCACCATCCGCGTGCCGACGCTGGTCGAGTGCAAGACTTGCGATGGTTCCGGTGCGAAGAAGGGTACCAGTCCGGTGACCTGTACCACCTGCGGCGGTATCGGTCAGGTGCGCATGCAGCAGGGCTTCTTCTCGGTGCAGCAGACCTGCCCGCGCTGCCACGGCAGCGGCAAGATGATTTCCGATCCGTGCGGCAGTTGTCACGGCCAGGGGCGGGTGGAGGAGCAGAAGACGCTGTCGGTCAAGGTGCCGGCAGGCGTCGATACCGGCGACCGCATCCGTTTGTCCGGCGAAGGCGAGGCCGGCACTCAGGGTGGGCCAGCGGGCGATCTGTATGTGGTGGTCAACGTGCGCGAGCACCCGATCTTCCAGCGCGATGGCAAGCATCTGTACTGTGAGGTGCCGATCAGCTTCGCCGATGCGGCGCTCGGCGGCGAGCTGGAAGTGCCGACGCTCGATGGTCGGGTCAAGCTGAAGATTCCCGAAGGCACGCAGACCGGCAAGCAGTTCCGCCTGCGCGGCAAGGGTGTGGCGCCTGTGCGCGGTGGCGCGGCAGGCGATCTGATGTGTCGGGTGGTGGTCGAGACGCCGGTCAATCTGGGCAAGCGCCAGCGCGAGCTGCTCGAGGAGTTCCGCAGCACGCTGCAGGGCGACACATCGCACTCGCCGAAGGCCAGTGGCTGGTTCGAGGGCGTGAAGCGCTTTTTTGGTGATGTTTGATCGCTGCAGGCGGCGAGTGGCCTAGATGAGACCGCCCGCCGCTTGGGGCTTGCAGCTTGGAGCTGATGCTATGCGACGTATTGCAGTGATGGGCGCCGCCGGGCGCATGGGCAAGACCCTGATCGAGGCGGTGCAACAGACGGCGGGTGCCGCCGGTCTGACGGCAGCGGTGGATCGGCCGGACAGCACCCTGGTCGGTGCCGACGCGGGAGAGCTGGCGGCGATCGGTCGTATTGGCGTGCCGCTCAGCGGCGATCTGGCGCGAGCGGTGGACGAGTTCGACGTGGTGATCGATTTCACTCATCCCTCGGTGACGCTGAAGAATCTCGAGGTCTGTCGGCGTGCTGGCAAGGCGATGGTGATCGGCACCACCGGCTTCTCGCCAGAGGAAAAGGAGCGTCTGGCTGCTGCGGCCAAGGAAATTCCGATCGTTTTCGCTGCGAACTTCAGCGTTGGTGTGAACCTCTGCCTCAAGCTGCTGGATACCGCGGCGCGGGTGCTGGGCGACGAGGTGGACATCGAGATCATCGAGGCGCATCACCGGCACAAGGTGGACGCACCTTCGGGCACCGCGCTGCGCATGGGCGAGGTGGTAGCCGAGGCGCTCGGGCGTGATCTGCAGAAGGTGGCTGTATACGGCCGCGAAGGTCAGACCGGTGCGCGTCAGCGCGAGACCATCGGTTTCGCCACGGTGCGCGCCGGTGACGTGGTGGGCGATCACACGGTACTGTTCGCGGCCGATGGCGAGCGGGTGGAGATCACGCACAAAGCTTCCAGTCGCATGACCTTCGCCAAGGGCGCGGTACGCGCTGCGCTTTGGCTGGAGGGCCGGCCCGCAGGGCTCTACGATATGCAGGATGTGCTGGGGCTCAAGTGAGTTTTTTGCGCACGCGGATGCCGTCCCGTCTGCCCGCGCTCGGCTTGCGGGCTATATTGGCTGGACCGGAAAGGGGATTTTCTGTAAGCTTCCCGCTTTAGTGTGTCCACTAAAAGTTGCGCAGAAATGAATCAAATAAAAAGCGGGATGACCTTCACACGTCATCCCGCTTTTTTACAATCTGCGTCTGCTTCAGCCTTGATCTACGGGAGGTCTCTTGACTAAGCCAGCCACTACGCCAGCCATTCTGGCCCTAGCCGATGGCAGCATCTTTCGCGGCGAATCCATCGGCGCCGATGGGCAAACCATTGGCGAGGTGGTCTTCAACACCGCCATGACCGGCTATCAGGAAATCCTCACCGATCCTTCCTACGCCAAGCAGATCGTCACGCTGACTTATCCGCACGTCGGCAACACCGGCACCACGCCGGAAGATGCCGAGGCCCGTCAGGTATGGGCGGCCGGCCTGGTCATTCGCGATCTGCCGCTGCTGGCCAGCAACTGGCGCAACAAGCAGTCGCTGCCTGACTATCTGAAGGCCAACGGCACTGTCGCCATCGCCGGAATCGACACCCGCCGGCTTACCCGCATCCTGCGCGAGAAAGGCGCCCAGGATGGCTGCATCCTGGCCGGTGCGGATGCCACCGAAGAGAAGGCGCTGGAACTGGCGCGCAGCTTCCCGGGCCTCAAGGGTATGGATCTGGCCAAGGTGGTCAGCACCGCCGAGCGCTACGAGTGGCGTTCCAGTGTGTGGGATCTGAAGACCGACAGTCACCCGGAAGTTCCCGCCGCAGAGCTGCCTTACCACGTGGTGGCGTATGACTATGGCGTCAAGTTGAACATCCTGCGCATGCTGGTCGCGCGCGGTTGCCGCGTCACCGTGCTGCCGGCGCAGACGCCGGCTAGCGAAGCGCTGGCGCTCAATCCGGACGGCATCTTCCTGGCCAATGGTCCGGGCGACCCCGAGCCTTGCGACTACGCGATCAAGGCGATTCAGGAAATTCTCGAGACCGATATTCCGGTGTTCGGCATCTGCCTGGGCCATCAATTGCTGGCATTAGCGTCGGGCGCCCGGACGATGAAGATGCCGAACGGCCACCACGGCGCCAACCATCCGGTGCAGGATCTGGACAGCGGTGTGGTGATGATCACCAGCCAGAACCACGGTTTTGCGGTGGATGAGGCGAGCCTGCCGGCCAATCTGCGTGCCACCCACAAGTCGCTGTTCGACGGCACCCTGCAGGGCATCGAGCGCACCGACAAGGTCGCCTTTAGTTTCCAGGGCCACCCCGAGGCCAGCCCCGGCCCGCACGATGTCGCGCCGCTGTTCGACCGTTTCATCGAAGCCATGGCCAAGCGCCGCTAAGCCTGCCGACTGACCAAAGGATTCGAGAGTAATAAAATGCCAAAACGTACAGATATCAAAAGCATCCTGATCCTCGGTGCCGGCCCCATCGTTATCGGCCAGGCCTGTGAGTTCGACTATTCCGGCGCGCAGGCCTGCAAGGCGCTTAAGGAAGAAGGCTTCCGCGTCATCCTGGTGAATTCCAACCCGGCCACCATCATGACCGACCCGGCGATGGCCGACGCCACCTATATCGAGCCGATCAAGTGGGCCACCGTGGCCAAGATCATCGAGAAGGAGCGTCCCGACGCGCTGCTGCCGACCATGGGTGGCCAGACCGCGCTGAACTGCGCGCTGGATCTGGAAAAGCACGGCGTGCTGGAGAAGTTCGGCGTCGAGATGATCGGTGCCAATGCCGACACCATCGACAAGGCCGAGGATCGCTCGCGCTTCGACAAGGCGATGAAGAACATCGGCCTGGCGTGCCCGGTTTCCGGCATCGCGCACAATATGGACGAAGCCTACGGCGTGCTCGATAAGGTCGGCTTCCCCTGCATCATCCGTCCGTCGTTCACCATGGGCGGCACCGGCGGCGGCATCGCCTACAACCGTGAGGAGTTCGAGGAGATCTGTGCGCGCGGCCTGGATCTGTCGCCGACCAGCGAGCTGCTGATCGACGAGTCGCTGATCGGCTGGAAGGAATACGAGATGGAGGTGGTCCGCGACAAGAAGGACAACTGCATCATCGTCTGCTCCATCGAGAACTTCGATCCGATGGGCGTGCACACCGGCGACTCGATCACCGTGGCTCCGGCACAGACGCTGACCGACAAGGAATACCAGATCATGCGCAACGCCTCCCTGGCGGTGCTGCGCGAGATCGGCGTAGAAACCGGCGGGTCCAACGTGCAGTTCGGTATTTGCCCGAACACCGGCCGTATGGTCGTCATCGAGATGAACCCGCGTGTGTCGCGTTCCTCGGCGCTGGCCTCCAAGGCCACCGGCTTCCCCATCGCCAAGATCGCCGCCAAGCTGGCCGTCGGCTATACCCTCGACGAGCTGCAGAACGACATCACTGGCGGCCGCACCCCGGCCTCCTTCGAGCCGGCGATCGACTACGTGGTGACCAAGGTCCCGCGTTTCGCCTTCGAAAAATTCCCCAAGGCGGATGCCCGTCTGACTACTCAGATGAAGTCGGTGGGGGAAGTCATGGCTATCGGTCGGACGTTCCAGGAGTCCATGCAGAAGGCCCTGCGTGGTCTGGAAGTTGGCGCCACCGGCTTCGATCCGAAGCTGAACCTCGCCGACGCCGAGGCCGAGAGCACGCTCAAGCGCGAGCTGACCGTGCCGGGTGCTGAGCGCATCTGGTACGTCGCTGACGCCTTCCGCGCCGGCAAAAGCGTCGAGGACGTATTCGCCCTGACCAAGATCGACCCGTGGTTCCTGGTGCAGATCGAGGATCTGGTCAAGGAAGAAGAGCAGGTCAAGACCCTGGGGCTGTCCAGCATCGACCGCGATCTGATGTACAAACTCAAGCGCAAGGGCTTCTCCGACGCGCGCCTGGCCAAGCTGCTCGGCGTGACCGAGAAGAACCTGCGCAGCCACCGCCACAAGCTCAAGGTGCTGCCGGTCTACAAGCGCGTCGACACCTGCGCCGCCGAATTCGCCACCGACACCGCCTACATGTACTCGACCTATGAGGAAGAGTGCGAAGCCAACCCGTCGAGCCGCGACAAGATCATGATTCTCGGTGGTGGCCCCAACCGCATCGGCCAGGGCATCGAGTTCGACTACTGCTGCGTGCACGCCGCGCTGGCCATGCGTGAAGACGGTTACGAGACCATCATGGTCAACTGCAACCCGGAAACCGTCTCCACCGACTACGACACCTCAGACCGGCTGTACTTCGAGCCGGTGACCCTTGAAGACGTGCTGGAGATCGTCCGCGTCGAGCAACCCAAGGGCGTGATCGTGCAGTACGGTGGCCAGACGCCGCTGAAGATTTGCCGTGCCCTGGAAGAGGCCGGCGTGCCGATCATCGGCACCAGCCCGGACGCCATCGATCGCGCCGAAGACCGCGAGCGCTTCCAGCAGATGGTGCAGCGCCTGAACCTGCGCCAGCCGCAGAACGCCACGGCACGCAGCGAGGAAGAAGCCATCGCGGCGTCCAAGGCCATCGGTTATCCGCTGGTGGTGCGTCCGTCCTACGTACTCGGCGGCCGCGCGATGGAGATCGTCTACGAGGAAGAGGAGCTCAAGCGCTACATGCGCGAAGCGGTGCAGGTGTCCAACGACAGCCCGGTGCTGCTCGATCACTTCCTCAACTGCGCCATCGAGGTGGACGTGGATGCGGTGTGCGACGGCGAGCAGGTGGTGATCGGAGCGATCATGCAGCACATCGAACAGGCCGGCGTGCACTCCGGTGACTCCGCCTGTTCGCTGCCGGCCTATTCGCTGCCGCAGCACATTCAGGACGAGATCCGCGAGCAAGTGCGCAAGATGGCCCTCGAGCTCGACGTGGTCGGCCTGATGAACGTGCAGATGGCGGTGCAGGGCGAAGACATCTACGTGCTGGAAGTGAACCCGCGTGCTTCGCGCACCGTGCCGTTCGTTTCCAAGTGTATCGGTGAGTCGTTGGCCAAGGTTGCCGCGCGCGTCATGGCTGGCAAGACGCTGGCCGAGATCGGCTTCACCAAGGAAATCATCCCGCCGTTCTTCAGCGTCAAGGAAGCGGTATTCCCCTTCGCCAAGTTCCCCGGCGTGGATACCATCCTCGGCCCGGAAATGAAGTCCACCGGCGAAGTGATGGGCGTTGGCGACAGCTTTGCCGAGGCCTTCGCGAAGGCCCAGCTGGGTGCCAGCGAAATTCTGCCGACTTCCGGTTGCGCATTCATCAGCGTGCGCGAAGACGACAAGCCCTACGTCGAGCAGGTCGCCCGCGATCTGATCGGGCTGGGCTTCGAGGTGGTCGCGACCGCCGGTACGGCGCGCATCATCGAGGCGGCCGGATTGCCGGTGCGCCGCGTGAACAAGGTGACCGAGGGGCGGCCCCACGTGGTCGACATGATCAAAAATGACGAGGTCACACTGATCATCAACACCACCGAAGGACGGCAGTCGATCGCCGATTCGTATTCCATTCGTCGCAATGCCCTGCAGCACAAGATCTGCATCACCACTACCATTGCCGGTGGTCAGGCGATCTGTGAGGCGCTCAAGTTCGGTCCCGAGAAGACCGTGCGCCGCTTGCAGGATCTCCATGCAGGAATCCACGCATGACCAAGTTCCCCATGACCGTCCAGGGTGCTCGCGCCCTGGAAGAAGAACTCAAACACCTGAAAACCATACTGCGCCCGCAGATTACCCAGGCCATCGCCGAAGCACGCGAACTGGGTGACCTCAAGGAGAACGCCGAATACCACGCCGCCCGCGAGCAGCAGGGGATGGTCGAAGCGCGGATTCGCGATATCGAAGGTCGCCTGCAGAATGCGCAGGTCATTGATATCGCCAATATCACTCCGACCGGCAAGGTGATCTTCGGCGCTACGGTGGATATCGCCAATGTCGAAACCGACGAGCAGGTGACCTACCAGATCGTCGGCGACGATGAGGCGGACATCAAGCAAGGCAAGCTGTCGGTGAGTTCGCCGATCGCCCGCGCGTTGGTCGGCAAGGAAGAAGGCGATGTAGTCGCGGTGAAGACGCCTAGCGGACTGATCGAGTACGAAATCGTCGAGGTTCGTCATATCTGAACTTCGTCCCGTGCGTGGCGGTACCATCGCCTGGCTGCTGGTCCAGACGTTCTGGGTCGGCGGCCTGTGGTTGCTGCACTTCGTCGTGCTGCCCGCGTTGGCCAAGGTAGGACTGGCGCCGCTCCTGGTAGACGAGCTGGCGGAGGCGCTGCGGCCGTTGCTGGTAGGGTTCGCCGGTTTCTGCGTGGTTTTGCAGGCTTTGGTGCTGCTTCCGCTGACAGGGCTCGCGCGATTTGCGGCCGAGTTGCGCGGTCAGTTGCTGCTGGCGACATTGCTACTGGCCATCAGCTTCTTCATCGAGCGCAGCGGTGTTTTCGAATCGAATTACTGGTCGCTGTTCAGCTATCTGGCGATGGCGTTTTGCGGGCTGTTGCTGGTGCTGCAACCCCCACCGGGGCGTGAGGGCTGAGTATTCGCGAAGGCTAGGCCCTGTGAGAGTTAGGCCTGGAAGCGGTGGATGTTGGAGAGCTGCTTGTTGGCCTTGGGATTCTTGCGATAGACCAGCGCCATCTTGCCGATGTTCTGGACCAGTTCGCAGCGGGCGGCCTTGCAGAGTTCTTCCATCAGCGCGTGACGATCCTCGCGCTCGGTGATTCGGAACTGCACCTTGATCAGTTCGTGATCGTTCAGTGCGCGCTCCAGTTCGGCCAGCACGCCTTCGCTGAGGCCGTTTTCGGCTACGATCAGAACCGGTTTCAGATGGTGGCCGATGGACTTGTAGTGTTTCTTCTGCTCGTTGGTGAGCGGCATATTTCGACCCTTGCGTCAGAACCCTTGAAAAACGGCGGCTAGTGTAACCGACAGGTTCGGGGCCGCACAGATGAGGTATCAGCTTGGCACGCTCCAAGACCAGCCCGCGTTGGCTGAAAGAACATTTCGACGATCCCTACGTGAAGATGGCGCAGAGGGACGGCTACCGCTCCCGCGCCAGCTACAAGCTACTGGAGATTCAAGATAAGGATCGAATCCTGCGTCCGGGCATGACCGTGGTTGATCTCGGCGCGGCGCCCGGCGGTTGGTCACAGGTCACCAGCCGAGTTATCGGCGACAAGGGGCGGCTCATCGCCTCCGATATCCTACCGATGGACAGCATCGCCGATGTGACCTTCATTCAAGGCGACTTCACCGAGGACGAGGTGTTCGCGCAGATTCTCGAGGCCATCGGCGAGCATCCGGTGGACCTTGTTATCTCCGATATGGCCCCCAACATGAGTGGAGTGAGGGCGTCCGATCAGCCGCGCGCGATGTTTCTCTGCGAGCTCGCACTGGATCTCGCCACGCGTGTACTGCGCCCCGGTGGCGATTTTCTGATCAAGATATTCCAAGGCGAAGGCTTCGATACCTATTTGAAGGATGTGCGGCAGAACTTCGACAAGGTGCAGATGCGCAAGCCACTGTCCTCCCGCGACCGCTCGCGTGAGCAATATCTGCTGGCGCGAGGTTTCAAGGGTCAGCAGGGCGAGTGAAGGCGATTGAGGAAAGTCGGCCGGGCGATAGTCAGGGGCTGTTTTGCCGGTCGGGCCGTTTCATATAGGGTTACAGACGAGCTGTCAGCTCGTGCGCGTTGTGTAGTAAGTTAGGCTGAGCAAGCATCCGGCCGTCATGCAGATCCCGTCTGACGGGCCTGCTCCAGAGGGTAGTGAATTTGAACGACATGGCTAAGAACCTCATCCTGTGGCTGATCATCGCCGCTGTACTGGTGACGGTGATGAACAATTTTTCCAGCCCGAACGAGCCGCAGACGCTCAACTATTCCGACTTCATCGAGCAGGTCAAGGATGGCCGTGTCGAGCGTGTGACCGTCGACGGCTTCGTGATCATCGGCAAGCGCAGCGACGGCGAAACCTTCAAGACCATTCGTCCTGCGATCCAGGACAATGGCCTGATTGGCGATTTGATCAACAACAATGTGATCATCGAAGGCAAGCAGCCGGAGCAGCAGAGCATCTGGACGCAGCTGCTGGTGGCGAGCTTCCCGATTCTGGTGATCATCGCGGTGTTCATGTTCTTCATGCGGCAGATGCAGGGCGGCGCGGGTGGCAAGGGCGGCCCGATGAGCTTTGGCAAGAGCAAGGCGCGCCTGCTGTCCGAAGACCAGGTCAAGACCACCTTTGCCGATGTTGCCGGTTGTGACGAGGCCAAGGAGGAAGTGCATGAGCTGGTCGAATTCTTGCGTGATCCCGGCAAGTTCCAGCGGCTCGGTGGCCGAATTCCGCGCGGCGTGTTGATGGTCGGTCCTCCCGGTACCGGTAAGACGCTGCTGGCCAAGGCCATCGCTGGCGAGGCCAAGGTACCGTTCTTCACCATTTCCGGTTCCGACTTCGTCGAGATGTTCGTCGGTGTCGGCGCCAGCCGTGTGCGCGACATGTTCGAGCAGGCTAAGAAACATGCGCCGTGCATCATCTTCATCGACGAGATCGATGCGGTGGGTCGCCACCGTGGCGCGGGTTTAGGCGGTGGTCATGACGAGCGTGAGCAGACCCTCAACCAGTTACTGGTGGAGATGGATGGTTTCGAGATGAATGACGGCATCATCGTCATCGCCGCCACCAACCGTCCGGACGTGCTCGATCCGGCCCTGCTGCGTCCCGGTCGCTTCGACCGCCAGGTCGTGGTGGGACTGCCGGACATCCGCGGTCGCGAGCAGATTCTCAAGGTGCACATGCGCAAGGTTCCGGTGGGCGATAACGTCGAACCGGCTGTGATCGCTCGTGGTACTCCAGGCTTCTCCGGCGCCGATCTGGCCAATCTGGTCAACGAGGCCTCGTTGTTCGCCGCGCGAGCCAACAAGCGCATCGTTGAAATGAAGGAGTTCGAGCTGGCCAAGGATAAGATCATGATGGGCGCCGAGCGCAAATCAATGGTCATGTCCGAAAAGGAGAAGCTCAATACCGCGTATCACGAGGCGGGGCACGCAATCGTCGGTCGCGTGGTGCCCGAGCACGATCCGGTCTACAAGGTATCGATCATCCCGCGCGGTCGCGCGCTCGGCGTGACGATGTTTCTTCCTGAAGAAGATCGCTACAGCCTGTCCAAACGCGCATTGATCAGCCAGATATGTTCGCTGTTCGGTGGGCGCATCGCCGAGGAAATGACGCTCGGCTTCGAGGGTGTGACCACTGGCGCGTCCAACGACATCATGCGGGCTACGCAACTCGCGCGAAACATGGTTACCAAGTGGGGGCTTTCGGAAAAGCTTGGACCGCTGATGTATGCCGAAGAAGAGGGCGAGGTGTTCCTCGGTCGCAGTGCCGGAAGCCAGCACACCAACGTTTCGGGTGAGACGGCCAAGCTGATCGATCAGGAGGTGCGCAGCATCATCGATCATTGCTACGGCACTGCCAAACAGATACTGGCGGATAATCGCGATCGGCTGGACATGATGGCTGAGGCGCTGATGAAATACGAAACCATCGATGCCGAGCAGATCGACGACATCATGGCTGGACGGCCTCCGCGCGAACCGCGTGATTGGCAGGGTGGTTCGGGGGCGTCGGGCAAATCAACCCAGCCCGAGAGCGGGCGGCCAGAAACGCCGATCGGAGGCCCGGCCGGCGAACATTAAGCCTCAAGGCGTTCAAATGAGCGAAACGTTGTCTGTGGCCCGGCTATCCTGTGGTAGCCGGGTTCTTGATTTAACCCGTCCGCAAGTGATGGGTATTCTGAATGTCACCCCTGATTCTTTCTCCGATGGTGGGCGCTACGCGCTGAAAGATGCGGCGTTGAAGCATGCCGAGTCGATGGTGCGTGCCGGCGCAACGCTGCTTGATGTCGGTGGTGAGTCGACGCGCCCCGGGGCGCGTGCGGTTTCGCCGACAGAAGAGCTCGAGCGTGTGGCGCCAGTGGTGGAAGCGATTGCGCGCGAGCTGGACGTGGTGATTT
Source organism: Pseudomonas phenolilytica (assembly GCF_021432765.1). Classification (NCBI taxonomy): domain Bacteria; kingdom Pseudomonadati; phylum Pseudomonadota; class Gammaproteobacteria; order Pseudomonadales; family Pseudomonadaceae; genus Pseudomonas; species Pseudomonas phenolilytica. The sequence goes on along the minus strand of NZ_CP058908.1, from coordinate 326,003 downwards.
CTGTCGATACGTCGACTCCGGCGGTGATTCGAGAGGTTGCGCGGCTTGGTGCTGGTCTGGTCAATGACGTGCGCTCGCTGCGTCGCGACGGCGCATTGGATGCGGCGCTCGATACTGGCTTGCCAGTTTGTCTGATGCACATGCGGGGTGAGCCTGGCGATATGCAGGACGACCCGCAGTACTCCGACGTGACCAGCGAGGTGTGCGATTTCCTCGCACAGCGAATGGCCGAGTGTGTGGCCGCTGGCATCAAGGCTGAGCGAATCGTGCTCGATCCAGGATTCGGCTTTGCCAAGACGCTCGAACACAATCTCAGTCTGTTCAAGCATCTTGAGCGGCTGCATGCGCTTGGGCGGCCGCTGCTGGTCGGTGTGTCGCGCAAGACCATGATTGGCAAGGTGCTCGGGCGCGAGGTGAATGAACGGCTCTATGGCAGCCTCGCACTGGCAGCGCTAGCGGTTACCAAGGGGGCACAGATTATTCGCGTGCACGACGTAGCCGAGACGATTGACGTGGTTCGAATGATAGCTGCAGTCCAATCTGCAGAATAAAGGGACGGTGTTCATGGGTAGAAAGTACTTCGGCACGGACGGAATTCGCGGGCATGTCGGGCAGTTTCCGATCACGCCGGATTTCATGCTCAAGCTGGGTTGGGCGGCAGGCATGGCTTTTCGTAAGCAGGGCAAGTGCCGCATCCTGATCGGTAAGGACACCCGCATTTCCGGTTATATGTTCGAATCTGCATTGCAGGCCGGGCTGTCTGCGGCGGGTGCCGATGTGTTGTTGCTGGGGCCGATGCCGACGCCGGCAGTGGCATATCTGACGCGCACGTTCCACGCCGAGGCCGGTATCGTGATCAGCGCCTCGCACAATCCGCATCACGACAATGGCATCAAGTTCTTTTCCGGTCGTGGCACCAAACTGCCGGACGAGGTCGAGCTGATGATAGAGGAGTTGCTGGATGCGCCGATGACGGTTGTCGAATCGGCTCAGTTGGGCAAGGCGTCGCGGATCAACGACGCGGCTGGGCGCTACATCGAGTTCTGCAAGAGCAGCGTGCCGACAAGTACCGATTTCAGTGGCCTCAAGTTGGTTATCGATTGCGCGCATGGCGCCACCTATAAGGTTGCGCCGAGCGTATTCCGCGAACTCGGCGCGCAGGTGGTCGTGATTGGAGTGCAGCCTGATGGGCTGAATATCAACGCAGATGTCGGTTCGACCCATGTCGGCCAGTTGCAGAAGGCTGTGGTCGAGAACGGCGCCGATATGGGTATCGCCTTCGATGGCGATGGCGATCGCGTGATGATGGTCGATCATACCGGGGCAGTCGTGGATGGCGATGAGCTTCTGTACATCATTGCTACCGACCTGCAGGAGCGCGAGCGCCTGAGCGGTGGTGTGGTGGGTACGTTGATGAGCAATCTCGGTCTGGAGCTGGCGTTGAAGGCGCGCGAGATTCCGTTCGTGCGTGCCAAGGTGGGCGACCGCTACGTCATTGCCGAGATGCTGGAGCGTGGTTGGCCGCTAGGGGGAGAGAATTCCGGGCATATCGTTTGCGCTCAGCATACGACAACCGGGGATGCCATCATTGCAGCGCTGCAAGTCGTACTGGCGCTGCGTCGCCGAGGCCAATCCCTCGCGCAGGAGCGCCTCGCGTGGCATAAATGTCCGCAGGTGCTGATAAACGTGCGCTACTCTGGCGGAATCGATCCACTTTCACATCCTGACGTGCAGGCAGCCTGCGACGATGTTACTGAGCGTATGGCTGGTCGCGGGCGCGTATTGCTGCGCAAGTCCGGTACAGAACCGTTGGTACGGGTCATGGTAGAGGGCGACGATGAGAAGCAGGTGCGCGAGCATGCTGAGGCGTTGGCGAAAGTAGTAGCAAAAGTTTGTGCGTGATCTGCTTGCCAGGGTGGGGGCGGTTGAGTAACATCTGCGCCCACTTTGACCGACGAGGTAAAGCATGCGCCGCAAGATGGTAGCTGGTAACTGGAAGATGAACGGTACCCGCGCTAGCGTCGCAGAGCTGATTGGCTCCCTTCGGTTTGAAGAGCTTCCAGGTGATGTGGATGTCGTAATTCTGCCTTCATCTATTCATCTTGCGCAGGTCTTAAGTAATCTCCGGAGTGAAGCTATCGCGGTGGGAGCGCAGGATTGTTCGACAGAGCCCGGTTTTGGGGCCTTTACCGGCGAAGAGTCAGCCGCCCAGTTACGTGATTTGGGGTGTGCGTGGGTTCTGGTTGGGCACTCTGAGCGGCGATCGCTGTTTGCCGAAAGCGATCAGGTTGTATGTCGAAAGTTTTCTTCAGCGCAGGCGAATGGATTGAAGCCCATCCTCTGTGTTGGTGAGGTGCTAGAAGATCGTCAGCTGGGAAAGACGCTTGATGTGGTGTCGCAACAGCTAAATAGTGTGCTCGACGTGGTTGGTGTGAAGGCGTTTGAGTCGGCTGTGGTTGCGTATGAGCCGGTCTGGGCGATAGGTACCGGGCTGACTGCGACGCCGGAGCAGGCGCAAGAGGTTCATGCGGCCATTCGAGCGGTGGTGGCGCAGCGGGATGCGCGTATTGCCGGTGACTTGCGGATTCTTTATGGCGGAAGCGTCAAGCCGGACAATGCCGTTGCATTGTTTGCTCAGGCTGATGTAGACGGCGGGCTTATCGGCGGTGCCTCTTTGAAAGCGAATGAATTTGGCGCGATCTGTCGTGCTGCGGGGAAGTGATCAGATGTTGCAGACTGTTGTGATCGTGGTGCATCTGCTGGTCGCCCTGGGTGTGGTTGTGTTGGTGTTGCTGCAGCAGGGCAAGGGCGCGGATGCGGGGGCCTCATTCGGTTCGGGTGCTTCGGCTACCGTATTCGGAAGTCAAGGTAGTACTACCTTTCTGAGTCGGTTTACTGCTATACTTGCCGGCGTTTTTTTTGTGACAAGTCTGGGCTTGGCGTTTTTTGCCAAGGAGCAGGCTGACAATATTTCGCAGGCGGGCCTGCCCGATCCAGCGGTGCTTGAGGTTCCGGCAAGCAAGCCTGCAGAAAATGATGTTCCGGTTCTGGAAGAGCGTGACCCGGCGGGTGACGTTCCTTCTTTGCAAGAGAAGCAGTAAAGGGTTTTTGCCGAGGTGGTGGAATTGGTAGACACGCTACCTTGAGGTGGTAGTGGCCATAGGCTGTAGGGGTTCGAGTCCCCTCCTCGGTACCATACAAGTAGGCCCGCCTAGTGCGGGCTTTCTTGTTATCAGGGTTTCGGTTGACCGATTGTCAAGATGATCGTACAATTCGTGCCCAGTTTGTCGCGGGGTGGAGCAGTCTGGTAGCTCGTCGGGCTCATAACCCGAAGGTCGTTGGTTCAAATCCAGCCCCCGCAACCAGTGAAGGTGAAGAGCCCCTGTATAGGGGCTTTTTATTGGCTTCAGGCTAGGTCGTCGGCATTTCAGGCGATCACAGGGATGGGCGTTTCGCCCATTTTTCGTTTGTACAGCATGCGCGAGGGACTTCGATGTCGAGCAAGCTAGAACAGTTGCAGGCCTTGTTGGCCCCGGTGGTAGAGGCGCTCGGATATCAATGTTGGGGTATCGAGTTCCTCTCTCAGGGAAGGCATTCGCTGCTGCGAGTCTACATCGATCACGCCAACGGTATTCTGATCGACGATTGTGAGAAGGTCAGCCGTCAGCTCAGTGGCGTGCTCGATGTCGAAGACCCCATCAGTGTCGATTACACCCTTGAGGTGTCCTCTCCCGGTATGGATCGGCCATTGTTCAAGTTGGAACAATACGCCGCCCATGTGGGCGAGCAGGTAAAAATCAAACTGCGTTCCCCCTTCGAGGGGCGGCGCAATTTCCAAGGGCTTCTCCGCGGGGTGGAGGAGCAGGATGTGGTGATACTCGTTGATGATCATGAGTATCTATTGCCTGTCGATCTGATCGACAAGGCCAACATAGTCCCCCGTTTTGACTAAATGCGGATCCCGCGGACCCCAATGGATTGCGAAAGGCGAGGCGTACGATGAGCAAAGAAGTACTGCTGGTTGTGGAGTCGGTGTCCAACGAAAAGGGCGTACCGGCTGGTGTCATTTTTGAAGCGTTGGAGCTGGCTCTGGCCACTGCAACCAAAAAGCGCTACGAGGACGAAGTCGACCTGCGCGTGGAGATCAACCGCCAAAACGGCAGCTATGAAACCTTCCGCCGCTGGACGGTGGTCGATGACGAGCATTTTGAGGATCCGGCTTATCAGCTGGCGCTCGATCAGGCGCAGGAGCGCAAGGCGGATGCAAAGCTCGGCGATGTTTTCGAGGAAAAGATCGAGTCCATCGAGTTCGGCCGTATCGCCGCGCAGACCGCCAAGCAGGTCATCGTGCAGAAGGTACGTGAGGCTGAGCGCGCGCAGGTGGTCGAAGCCTATCGTGATCGTCTCGGCGAGATTATTTCCGGAACGGTAAAGAAGGTTACCCGCGACAGCGTGATTGTTGATCTGGGCAACAATGCCGAGGCTCTGCTGGCGCGCGAGGACATCATCGCTCGCGAGACCTTCCGCGTCGGTGCGCGCGTGCGTGCGCTGCTGAAGGAGATTCGTACGGAAAACCGCGGTCCGCAGCTGATCCTGTCGCGTACTGCCCCGCAGATGCTGATCGAGCTATTCCGCATCGAAGTGCCGGAAATCGCCGAGGGTCTCATCGAAGTGATGGGCGCGTCGCGAGATCCGGGATCGCGCGCCAAGATTGCGGTCCGTTCCAAGGACAAGCGCATTGATCCGCAAGGCGCTTGCATCGGCATGCGCGGCTCGCGCGTGCAAGCAGTTTCCGGCGAGATTGGCGGCGAGCGCGTGGATATCGTCCTGTGGGACGACAACCCGGCTCAGTTCGTGATCAACGCGATGGCACCGGCGGAAGTGGCAGCGATCATTGTCGATGAGGATGCGCACGCGATGGATATCGCGGTCGCCGAGGACAACCTGGCGCAGGCAATCGGTCGCGGTGGGCAAAACGTCCGTCTGGCCAGCCAGCTGACTGGCTGGACGCTGAACGTGATGACCGAGGCCGATATCCAGGCCAAGCAACAGGAAGAGACCGGCGACATCCTGCGCAGCTTCATCGAAGAGCTGGACGTCGACGAGGAGCTGGCCCAGGTGCTGGTCGAAGAAGGCTTCACCTCCCTGGAGGAAGTCGCCTACGTCCCGATGGAGGAGATGCTCGGCATCGAAGGGTTTGATGAGGACATCGTCAACGAACTGCGTACACGTGCCAAGGATCGCCTGCTGACCAAGGCTATCGCCACCGAAGAGAAACTGGCGGACGCGCAACCGGCCGAGGATCTCCTCGCGCTGGATGGCATGGACAAAGAACTGGCGGTCGAGTTGGCTGTGCGGGGTGTGATTACCCGCGAAGACCTGGCCGAGCAGTCGATCGACGACTTGCTCGACATAGACGGCATCGATGAAGAGCGTGCCGGCAAGCTGATCATGGCCGCCCGAGCCCATTGGTTCGAGTAAGTAATTAGCGGCCTGAGGAGAGAGATGCATGACGCAAGTCACGGTGAAAGAACTGGCCCAAGTGGTCGACACACCGGTCGAGCGACTGCTGCAGCAGATGCGTGAGGCAGGACTGCCGCACACCAGCGCCGAGCAAGTGGTGACCGATAACGAAAAGCAGGCCCTGCTGGCTCATTTGAAAAGCAGTCACGGCGCCAAGATGGACGAGCCGCGCAAGATCACCTTGCAGCGCAAGACCACCACCAAGCTGAAGGTCGGCGGCAGCAAGACCATCAGCGTCGAGGTGCGCAAGAAGAAAACCTTCGTCAAGCGCAGCCCGGATGAGATCGAGGCCGAGAAGCAACGCGAACTGGAAGAGCAGCGCGCGGCCGAAGAAGCGGCTCGCCTGAAGGCAGAGGAAGAGGCGCGCGTGCGTGCCGAGGAAGAAGCCCGTCGCCAGGCGCAGCAAGAGCAGAGCACGGTTGCCGCAGTTCCGCCCAGTGCCGCTGAAGTTGCCGTCGAGCCGGCAGCTGTCGAAGTTGCTATCGCGGCCGCTCCGAGCGATGAGCGCAAGAAAGAAGAAGCGCGCCGTGCCGAGAAGCCGCGCAGCGACGACGACGATCGTCGTGATCGCAAGCATGCACAGCATCGCCCGTCGCTCAAAACCAAGGCGCCGCTGACACGCACCGTGCGCAGTGGCGAGGACGACGCCGACGGCTTCCGTCGTGGCGGTCGCGGCAAGTCCAAGCTCAAGAAACGCAATGCGCATGGCTTCCAAAGTCCGACCGGACCGGTCGTACGCGAAGTTTCAATCGGCGAAACCATCACCGTGGCCGAGCTGGCCCAGCAGATGTCGGTCAAGGCTGCCGAAGTCATCAAGTTCATGTTCAAAATGGGCTCGCCGGTCACCATCAACCAGGTGCTCGACCAGGAAACCGCGCAGCTTGTGGCCGAGGAGCTCGGCCACAAGGTCAAGCTGGTCAGCGACAATGCGCTGGAGGAACAGCTGGCCGAACTGCTGAAGTTCGAAGGCGAGGAGATGACCCGGGCGCCCGTGGTAACCGTGATGGGCCACGTCGACCACGGCAAGACCTCCCTGCTCGATTACATCCGCCGAGCCAAGGTTGCGGTCGGAGAAGCGGGTGGCATTACTCAGCACATCGGTGCTTACCACGTCGAAACCGAGCGTGGCATGGTTACGTTCCTCGATACCCCTGGTCACGCGGCGTTCACCGCCATGCGCGCCCGCGGGGCGAAGGCGACCGACATCGTCATCTTGGTGGTGGCAGCGGACGACGGCGTCATGCCGCAGACCCAGGAGGCCGTGCAGCACGCGAAGGCGGCGGGTGTGCCGATCGTGGTTGCAGTGAACAAGATCGACAAGCCGGAAGCCAATCCGGACAACATCAAGAACGGCTTGGCCGCGCTCGATGTGATCCCCGAGGAGTGGGGTGGCGACACGCCGTTTATTCCGGTTTCCGCGAAGATGGGTACCGGCGTCGACGAGTTGCTGGAAGCCGTTCTGCTGCAGGCCGAGATTCTCGAACTCAAGGCTACGCCGTCGGCGCCCGGTCGCGGCGTGGTCGTCGAATCGCGCCTGGACAAGGGCCGCGGCCCGGTGGCTACCGTACTGGTTCAGGACGGCACGCTGCGCCAAGGCGACATGGTCCTGTGTGGCGTGAACTTCGGCCGCGTGCGCGCCATGCTCGACGAGAACGGCAAACCGGTGAAGGAAGCCGGTCCGTCCATTCCGGTGGAAATCCTCGGTCTGGATGGTACGCCCGAAGCCGGTGACGACCTCACCGTGGTCGCCGACGAGAAGAAGGCGCGCGAAGTTGCCTTGTTCCGTCAGGGCAAGTTCCGCGAAGTGAAACTGGCACGTGCCCACGCGGGCAAGCTGGAGAACATCTTCGAGACGATGGGGCAGGACGAGAAGAAGACGCTCAACATCGTGCTCAAGGCCGACGTACGCGGCTCGCTCGAAGCGCTCCAGGGCTCGCTCAACGGTCTGGGCAACGACGAGGTGCAGGTGCGCGTAGTCGGTGGCGGTGTCGGTGGTATCACCGAATCCGATGCCAACCTGGCACTGGCGTCCAATGCGGTGATCTTCGGCTTCAACGTGCGTGCCGACGCTGGCGCGCGCAAGATCGTCGAGGCCGAAGGCCTGGATATGCGCTATTACAACGTCATCTACGACATCATCGAGGACGTCAAGAAGGCGCTCACCGGTATGCTCGGCAGCGATGTGCGCGAGAATATCCTGGGTATCGCCGAGGTGCGCGATGTGTTCCGTTCGCCGAAGTTCGGCGCGGTTGCCGGTTGCATGGTTACCGAGGGCATGGTGCACCGCAATCGCCCGATCCGCGTTCTGCGCGACGACGTGGTGATCTTCGAAGGCGAGCTGGAGTCCTTGCGCCGCTTCAAGGACGACGTCTCGGAAGTCCGTGCCGGCATGGAATGCGGTATCGGTGTGAAGAGCTATAACGACGTCAAGGTCGGCGACAAGATCGAAGTGTTCGAGAAGGTCCAAGTGGCCCGTTCACTGTAATCCGAGTTGCAAACTTCCAGCGGCAAGCGTCGAGTGTGATCACTTGACGCTTGCCGTTTGGCTTTGCGGTATCACGAATTTTTCAAGCCTGCAGCGTGCAGCCAGAGGCAGTTTTTATGGCCAAAGAATTCAGCCGTACCCAGCGTATCGGCGATCAGATGCAGCGCGAGCTGGCCCAGTTGATCCAGCGCGAGATCAAGGATCCGCGGCTGGGCCTGGTCACCATCACCGGCGTTGACGTCAGCCGGGATCTGTCCCACGCGAAGATCTTCATCACCATCATGGGGCAGGACGACAACGAGGAGGCGGTCAGGGATAACCTGCGCATTCTCAACGAGGCTGCCGGCTTCCTGCGCATGCAGTTGGGCAAGAGCATGAAGCTGCGCAGCGTGCCGCAGCTGCATTTCAACTATGACGCCAGCATCCGTCGTGGCGTCGAGTTGAGTTCGCTGATCGAGCGCGCGGTCGCCGAAGATCGCAAGCACAGCGACGGAAGCGGAGAGTAAGCGTGGTCCAGGTCAAGCGTGTTCGACGCGATGTGAACGGCATCATCCTGCTCGATAAGCCTCGCGGATTCACTTCCAATGCGGCGCTGCAGAAGGTTCGCTGGCTGCTCAATGCGGAGAAGGCCGGACATACCGGAAGTCTCGATCCGCTGGCGACCGGGGTACTGCCGCTGTGCTTCGGCGAGGCGACCAAGTTCTCGCAGTATCTGCTCGATGCCGACAAGGCCTATGAGACGGTCATGCAGCTGGGCGTCACTACCACGACGGCGGATGCTGAAGGCGAAGTGCTCGAGCGCAAGCCGGTGGCGGTTTTGCGTGAACAGTTCGAAGCGCTGCTGCCGCGCTTTCGCGGCGACATCCAGCAGGTGCCGCCGATGTATTCGGCTCTCAAGCGTGACGGCCAGCCGTTGTACAAGCTGGCGCGCGCCGGCGAGGTGGTGGAGCGCGAGCCGCGTTCTGTTAATATTGCGCGCCTGGAGCTGCTCGCACTCGAGGGCGACAAGGCGCGCTTGGCCGTGGCGTGTAGCAAGGGTACCTATATCCGCACGCTGGTCGAAGATCTTGGCCAGCTGCTGGGCTGCGGAGCGCATGTCGCCGAGCTGCGCCGGACTCAGGCCGGGCCGTTCAGTCTTGCGCAGACCGTGACGCTCGAGGCTCTGGAGCAAGCGCATGCAGAAGGCGGTGCCGAGGCGCTGGACCGGTTCCTGCAACCGGTGGACAGCGGACTGGAACATTGGCCGCTGCTGCAATTGTCCGAACATAGCGCTTATTACTGGCTGCACGGGCAGCCAGTGCGGGCGCCGGAGGCGCCGAAATACGGCATGGTCCGCGTACAGGATCACGCCGGACGCTTCATCGGTATCGGTGAGGTGAGCGAAGACGGGCGCATCGCGCCGCGTCGACTGATTCGGTCGGAATGACCGGTACGCATCGCGTTCGCGCGTTGCGTCAGAGGGTGGCTGTCAACAGGCGCGGTCATTCCTCTCTATTAAACACGGGACCCGTTCCCGGCCTGTTCACTCAAGGAGCCCATCATGGCACTGAGCGTTGAAGAGAAAGCCCAGATCGTTAACGAGTACAAGCAAGCTGAAGGCGATACCGGTTCTCCGGAAGTGCAGGTTGCCCTGCTGACCGCCAACATCAACAAGCTGCAGGACCACTTCAAGGCCAACGGCAAGGATCACCACTCCCGTCGTGGTCTGATCCGTATGGTCAACCAGCGCCGCAAGCTGCTGGACTACCTGAAGGGTAAGGACACCACTCGTTACAGCGCCCTCATCGGCCGTCTGGGTCTGCGTCGCTAAGACGCGCCCGAGCTGTACGCTGGAAATCGGAAGCTGGAAGCAGGACATCGTTCTTGCTTCCAGCTTTCGGCTTTAAGCGACAGGCTTTTCTGCAGGAAACCCCGGGTCCGACTCCCGAGTTTCCCGCCGATTTCCCCAAGGCAACAAAGAGAAGGAAGAACCGTGAATCCGGTAATCAAGCAATTCCAGTTCGGTCAGTCGACCGTTACCCTTGAGACGGGCCGTATCGCTCGCCAGGCCTCCGGTGCCGTGCTGGTAACCGTCGATGACGACGTCAGCGTGCTGGTCACCGTCGTCGGTGCCAAGAGCGCTGACCCGAGCAAGGGCTTTTTCCCGCTGTCGGTGCACTATCAGGAGAAGACCTACGCTGCGGGCAAGATCCCGGGCGGCTTCTTCAAGCGTGAGGGTCGCCCTTCCGAGAAGGAAACCCTGACCTCGCGCCTGATCGACCGTCCGATCCGTCCGCTGTTCCCGGAAGGCTTCATGAACGAAGTGCAGGTCGTCTGCACCGTCGTTTCCACCAGCAAAAAGACCGATCCGGACATCGCCTCGATGATCGGTACCTCGGCAGCGCTGGCCATTTCGGGTATCCCGTTTGATGGTCCGATTGGCGCCGCGCGCGTGGCTTTCCACGAAAGCACCGGCTATCTGCTGAATCCGACCTACGAACAGCTAAAAGCCTCCAGCCTGGACATGGTCGTGGCCGGTACCGAAGAGGCCGTGCTGATGGTCGAGTCCGAGGCGCAAGAGCTGACCGAAGACCAGATGCTCGGCGCGGTACTGTTCGCCCACCAGGAGTTCCAGGCTGTGATCCAGGCCGTCAAGGAATTCGCTGCCGAGGCTGGCAAGCCGGCGTGGGAGTGGAGCGCTCCGGTAGAAAATACTGCCCTGTTGTCGGCGATCAAGGCCGAGTTCGGCGAAGCGATCTCGCAGGCGTACACCATCACCATCAAGCAGCAACGCTACAGCCGTCTGGACGAGCTGCGCGATCAGGTCGTTGCCCGTTTCGCCGGTGAAGGCGAAGGCCAGCCTAGCGTCGGTGAAGTCAAGGAGGCCTTCGGTCTGCTGGAATACCGTACCGTTCGCGAGAACATCGTCAACGGCAAGCCGCGCATCGACGGTCGCGACACCCGCACTGTGCGCCCGCTGAAGATCGAAGTCGGCGTGCTGCCCAAGACCCACGGCTCGGCGCTGTTCACCCGCGGCGAGACCCAGGCTCTGGTAGTCGCGACCCTCGGCACCGCGCGTGACGCCCAACTGCTCGATACTCTGGAAGGCGAAAAGAAGGACGCCTTCATGCTGCACTACAACTTCCCGCCGTTCTCGGTCGGTGAGTGTGGCCGTATGGGCGGCGCCGGTCGTCGTGAGATCGGCCACGGGCGTCTGGCCCGTCGTGGCGTCTCCGCCATGCTGCCGCGTGACGACGAGTTCCCCTACACCATCCGTGTGGTCTCGGAAATCACCGAGTCCAACGGCTCGTCCTCGATGGCCTCGGTCTGCGGTGCTTCGCTCGCGCTGATGGATGCCGGTGTGCCGATGAAGGCGCCGGTCGCGGGTATCGCGATGGGTCTGGTCAAGGAAGGCGAAAAGTTCGCCGTGCTGACCGACATCCTCGGTGACGAAGACCACCTGGGCGACATGGACTTCAAGGTGGCCGGTACCGCCAAGGGCGTCACCGCGCTGCAGATGGACATCAAGATCCAAGGCATCACCGAAGAGATCATGGAAATCGCCCTGGGCCAGGCCCTGGAGGCGCGCCTGAACATCCTCGGCCAGATGAACCAGGTCATTGCCCAGTCGCGTAGCGAGCTGTCGAGCAATGCCCCGACCATGCTGGCGATGAAGATCGATCAGGACAAGATCCGCGATGTGATTGGCAAGGGTGGCGCTACCATTCGTGCCATTTGCGAAGAGACCAAGGCGTCGATCGATATCGAAGACGACGGCTCGATCAAGATCTTCGGCGAGACCAAGGAAGCGGCCGAGGCGGCCAAGCAGCGCGTACTGGGCATCACAGCCGAAGCCGAGATTGGCAAGATCTACGTCGGCAAGGTCGAGCGCATCGTCGACTTCGGTGCCTTCGTCAACATCCTGCCGGGCAAGGACGGCCTGGTGCACATTTCGCAAATCAGCGATCAGCGCATCGAGAAAGTCACCGACGTGCTCAAGGAAGGCCAGGAAGTGAAGGTGCTGGTGCTGGACGTGGACAACCGCGGTCGCATCAAGCTCTCGATCAAGGACGTCGCAGCGGCAGAGGCGTCGGGCGTCTGAGCCTGACATTCAGTCGAACAGAAAAGGCCCTTCGGGGCCTTTTTTGTTATCTGGGATCACCCCGGGTTCGTTGCGCAGCTGATTGCAAGATGCATGCGTGGCACAGGGCAAGCGTGCATACTGCACGTCTACGGGGTTTTTCATTTTTCCATAACTTATTGAATTTAAAGGATATTAATCCTTCGCTTCGGTTGGCATGGCACTTGCGCTGTTATTCTCGACTCCGGGTTGGAGCGATGCCCGGAAACCACGAGAAACAGGAGTGACATCATGAAAAAGATTCAGACTTCCCTCACTGCCGCCGCCGTTGTTGCCGCCTTCAGTCTGCCGCTGGCGGGTGTGGCAATGGCCGACAGCACGCCTGCTATCGAGAAAACCGAAGCCGTCATGCTCGCCGCCAATGAAAATGTGGAAGAGGCCAAGGACGCCGCTTCCGATACCTGGATCACCACCAAGGTGAAATCGACGCTGCTGGCCGAAGACGCTACTCCGGGTATGGATATCGAAGTCGAAACCAAGAACGGCGTAGTGTCGCTGTCCGGTACCGTCGCGACCGAGGCAGAGAAGGAAGCCGCAGTTGCCAAGGCTCGGCAGATCAAGGGCGTGACCGACGTGTCCGCCGACGGCCTGAAGGTCGCCGAATAAGAGGCGCTGAGTCCGACAAAACCCCACCTTGTGTGGGGTTTTTTATTCAGTTGCCGCGTTGGCTGTCGATGCTGCGCAGGCGATTGCCCTCGAAGCGCAGGTAGTGGTACATGCCGTGACTGGGGCCATAGACCCATTCCTCGACGACTACTTCCTGCAGGTAGCCGTATTCGTCGACGACTTCCTTGTAGCCGACCATCGCCTTACTGCTGGGTTCGCCACAGCGCTCGCGAACCTGTGCCGTGCTGGCCTCCAGGCTGACCAGCCGGCTGTTGCAGCGAAAGGTGGACGAGGCGCTTGCCGGCTCGCTGGCCAGCAGCACGACGAACAGAGCAAACAGGGAACAGCGGGACATGCGAACTCCTAAATTTGTTCACCGCGTACGCTGCGACTCGATGCGCACCAGGCGGTTGCCCTCGAACGTGAGGATACTGAACGTGCCGTTGTTCGGCCCGTAGGTCCATTCCTCCAGCACGAATTCCTGCCGACCATTGGGGCTCAGGCCATAGCCGACAAGGTCGCGCTGGGCCGGCGGGCCGCACTTGCGCTCGACCTCGAAGGCCCGGTCGCCCGTACTGACCAGCTGGCTGCCGCAGCGTAGCGTATCGGCACCCGCGCCGGAGCAGGTGAGTAGCAGCAAGCCGTACAGGAAGGATTTTCCAAACATGTCCATTTTCATTCGCTGCCCAGGTGTAGAGCGGTGGCGACGCGGCCGTCGGCCAGCGGTTCGGTGGTGCCGGTGTCGAGTAGGAACACCCGCTCGGCGTCCAGCCCGTGATCCACCAGATAGCCCTTGATTGCCGCTGCGCGATCGCGACTCAGGGTGCGTAGCAGGGCGCTGCTCTGTGCCCAGGAGGCGATGACGGCTTCGCGGAGTCGCGCGGCACGCTCGTCGTCCTCCAGTTCCTTCCACTGTGCTGGCGGTTGCTGCTTCAGCCGGCTGCGGTAGATGCCTTCGAGCAGCACGGCCTTGTCCTCTTCTTCCACCTGCAGCAGGCTGGGATCGGCCGGCACCTTGTCGCCGCGGCGCTGGAGAATGCGGTACTGGGTCTGCTGATACTCGCGCTGCAAACGCTGTTCGGCCAGCAGCGGCCCATCGCTGGAACCCGCCGCCATGCCTTCGACTTCCAGACGCAGCGCCGGACGCTGTTGCAGCGCATCGACCAGGGTATCGAGTGCCTTGCGTGCTTCGTCATCCAGCTCGCTGCTGCCGGCCGCGAAGGCGATCTGGCTGAGATCGACTTGATCGCCGTCCACCAGACCGGCGATGAACTTGAACGGTGCCTGTGCGGCGCGCAGCACCAGATTGCGCAGGGTCTGCCAGACGATCGGCATGACGCTGAACTGTGGGTCGTTGAGGTTGCCGGTGACCGGCAGCTCGATCGAGATCGTGCCTTTGGTGTCCTTCAGCAGCGCCACGGCCAGGCGAATCGGCAGGTCGACTGCGTCCGGGCTGTCGACTTTTTCGCCCAGCTGCAGCTGCTCGACCACCACCTTGTTCTCAGCATTCAACTGACCCTGCTGGATGCGGTAATGCAGGTCCAGGTTCAGCCGGCCTTTGCGGATGCGATAGCCGGCGAACTTGCTGGAGTAGGGCGTCAGCGTGGTCAGTTCCACCTGCTTGAAGCTGGTGGCGATATCCAGACTCTGCAGCGGATCGAAGGGGGTGAGCTGGCCCTTGATGCTGACCGGCGCGTAGCGATCGACCTTGCCCTTGATATCGACCGCAGCGGGTTTTTGCTGGCGGTTGTCGAGGGTGCCGATCCGGCCGTTCAGACCCTGGATCGCTGTGCCGAAGGGCGGGCGCAGGCTGAGGTCGGCAAAATTTGCAGAACCGTCGGCGATCTCGATTCCGCCGATGTGCAGCGCCAGCGGCGCGCTGGCCGGCTCCGGTTGCGCGGCCTTCGGGCTAGCGGTGGCAGGTTCGGGTTGCTTGATCAGCAGGTCGTTGATGTTGGTGGTCAGATCCGGATTGATGATGAAGCGCGCATAGGGTTGCTGCAGCTGCACCTTGGCGATGCTCAGACTCTGCGGATGGCGGTAGTCGATCTCTTCAAGATGCAGGCGTTCCCATTTCGCCAGATCGCGGTTGCCGATGGTGTCGAGCGTGTGCAACTGGGTGATGTCGGCTTGGCCGGTGACCGAGAATGCCAGCGGCTCGGTACTTTGCAGTTCGGCCTTCAGCTGGCTGTCGAGCAGACCGCTGCGCAGTTCCAGGTGCACGAAGGGGCTGAGGTAGGCCTGGGCGATGCGCAGGTCGATATCGCGGGTGCTGATGGCGAGCGTGCCGCTGGCCGGGCTGAGCTGCAGCTGGCCTTCGGCCTGCAGCGAGCCCTGGCGGCCGATGCCGCTCTGCAAGGCGAGCTGGAAGGGCGAGGTGCCGAGGCTGTCGAAATCGCGCAGGGTCAGGTCGAGCGGCCCTACGTCCAGCGCGACATCCTGCTCGGGTACGCGGTCGGCGAGGTGGATGCGGTAATCGCGCAGTTCGGCGTTGCGCACCAAGACCTGCCATGGGCGGCGGGAAGTGGGATCGTTGGTGCTGTCGGCAGCGGGCGTTTCGGCAGCGGCTTCCGGCAGCGGCTCCGGTGTGGCGGCGCGCGATGGCGTCGGCCGGGCAAACAGCGCCTGCCAGTCGAGCGTGCCGTCGGCGTTGCGTGCCGCCCAGGTTTCCAGCTTGCTGCTGCGCAGGTTGCCGATGGTGATGCGCTGTTCGGTCAGGTCCAGTGCGGTGTCGTCGATTTCCAGGCTTTCCAGACGGATCAGCGCCTTGCCGTCGGGATCATCGATGGCCAGCGGCGCAAGCTTGATTTTCGCGTTGTCGAGCAGGAGTCGGGTGCCTTCGCTCAGATCCAGACGATAGGCGGTGCTCACGTCAAGACGACCGTCCTGCAGCTGTAGCGGGACGATATCGTGCACGTAGGGCCAGATGTCCTTGAGCAGCAGGCCGTCGGCCTTCAGCTTGCCACTGGAGGTAATCGGCGCCAGACCGAACTGCCCCTGCCAGGCGATGCGTCCGCCGCTCGGGCCGTTAGCCACCAGGCTGGCGTCGGCGCTGCCATCGGAGCGGGTCGCCAGGTTGTGCAGTTCGATGTTCAGCGCGTCATAGCGCAGGTCGATGGCTTCGCTCGGTCGCAGGTCGCGGAAGCCGACGTCGCCATCGGCCAGCCGCAGGCGGTCGATGCGCAGGGGAAAGACCTCGCGCGGGCCCTCGGCAGCGGGCTCGGGACTGGGCGGTAACTCAAACAGACGGGAGAGGTTGAGCGTGCCTTGCGGATCGAATTCGGCCTGCACCGCAGGCCTGTCGAGCTGGATGTCGGCCAGGTGCAAGGTACGTGTCCACAGGCTGTCCCAGGAGAGATTGAGATATAGCCGCTCGAACGCAACCTGGCGCGCTCCGGGCTCGCCGATGCTCAGGTTGAAGGCGGTCAGTTCGAGCGTAAAGGGATTCAGCTCGATGCGTTCCAGCGATGCCGGCGCCGTGGCATAGCGCGCCAACTGCTGGTTGGCGATGCGCTGGGCGACACCAGGCAGGATGAGGAAGCCGAGCAGGCAGTAACAGACCAGGGCGCTCACCACGACCGTGAGCGCGCGCTTCATTCCGTTGGGCATGTCCGAGGATATTCCGTGCGGTTGGATGCCTTGGAGTATGGCATGCCCGCCGGGTTCCTCTTGCGATCCAGCGCAGCTATCGATGCGCTCGCGTCAAGGCCGTAATGCCGGCGTTACCTTCGACGTGGGAATCATATCGCCCGGCGCAGGTGCACCGGGCGATGGACACTCAGCCGCGATGACGGCCGCGGAAGAAGTCGATCAGGCCCTGGGTCGAGGCGTCCTCGGCCGGCGGGCTGTCGTAGCCGGTCAGACGTCCGTAGACGCCCTTGCCCAGCTCCTTGCCCAGCTCCACGCCCCACTGATCAAAGGAGTTGATGCCCCAGATGACACCCTGCACGAACACCTTGTGCTCGTAGAGCGCGATCAGCGCGCCGAGACGGCCAGGGCTGATGCTCTCCAGCACCAGGGTGTTGCTTGGGCGATTACCGGGGATCACCTTGTGCGGCGCCAGACGCTGCACTTCGCGCTCCGGCAGGCCCTTGGCGCGCAGTTCGGCTTCGGCTTCGGCGCGGGTCTTGCCGAGCATCAGCGCCTGGCTCTGTGACAAGCAGTTGGCGTACAGCCATTCCTGGTGGTCGGCGACTGGGTTATGGCTAACTACCGGCACGATGAAATCTGCCGGGATGAGCGGCGTGCCCTGGTGCAGCAGCTGATGGTAGGCGTGCTGGCCGTTGCAGCCGACGCCGCCCCAGATCACCGGGCCGGTGCTGCAGGAAACCGGCGTGCCGTCCTGGCGTACGCTCTTGCCGTTGGACTCCATGTCCATCTGCTGCAGGTGTTTGACGAAGTTGCGCAGGTAATGGTCGTAGGGCAGGAAGGCGTAGCTCTGTGCGCCCCAGAAGTTGTGATACCAGATGCCAAGCATGGCCAGCAGCACTGGCATGTTGGTCTCGAACGGTTCGTGGAGGAAATGCTGGTCCATGCTGTAGGCGCCGGAGAGCAGATCCTTGAAGTTGTGCATGCCGATCGCCAGGGCGATGGGCAGGCCGATCGCCGACCACAGCGAGTAGCGGCCGCCGACCCAATCCCACATCGGGAAGATATTCTTCTCGCGGATGCCGAAATCGATCGCCGCCTGCTTGTTGCTGGTCACTGCGATAAAGTGGCGATAGAGCTTCTCCTCGGTGCCGCCACGGGCCAGATACCAGGTGCGTGCGGCCTGAGCGTTTTTCAGGGTTTCCAGGGTGCCGAACGACTTGCTGGAGACGATGAACAGCGTGGTTTCAGCGTTGAGGTTGGCGGTTACCTCACGGAACTCGCTGCCATCGATGTTCGCCAGATAATGACAGCGCACGCCCGATTGCTGGGTGAACGGCAGCAGCGCTTCGGACACCAGTTGCGGACCGAGGAAGGAGCCACCGATGCCGATGTTGACCACGTCGGTGATCGGCTTGTCGTTGTAGCCACGCCACAGGTTGTTGTGGATACGGCCGACGATGTCGGTCATCTGTGCCAGTGCGGCATGCACCTCGCGCATCAGGTTGGTGCCGTTGACGATCAGGTCGTCGCCCATAGGTCGGCGCAGCGCCGTATGCAGCGCCGGACGGTTCTCCGAGGCGTTCACCGGCTCACCGTTAAACATCGCATGGGCGGCCTGCTCGACGCCCGCCTCGCGCGCGAGGTTGACCAGCAGCGCACGGGTCTGCGGAGTGATGAGGTTCTTCGAGTAATCGAGGAACAGCCCGCAGCAGGAAACCGAGAGCTCCTCGAAACGCGCCGGATCGGCGGCGAAGGCCTCGCGCATGTTGAAGTGCTGCATGGCCAGGCGGTGTTCTTCCAGAACGGTCCAGGATGGCAGGCGGGTGACATCGAGCGGGTGCTGGTAATAGCTCATGGTAAGGCGGCTTCCTTTGCTTGGACGGGCCATGAAGACATCGCGATTCCGCGCGCACGGATCATGCGCCGGGGCCTACGTGGCTTCAACAGCCGTTTGATCGGCACACCGGCATTCATCCTGAATGCGGCTGTCACGGTTGGCAGCGGTATGGACCGTGCCGGCGGCGGTCACTCCGGTTCCGCCGAGACTGCTCTGACCAACGAAACGACCGATGTGTTCCACCTGCTCGACGTCCCGTAGGTTGCGGCAAGAAAAAAGCCCGAAGCGGGGGACGCTTCGGGCTGCGGATTGGCTACGGTACGGCTGGCTTCAGGCAACCTGAACCGGAATGGCGTTGCTGGTATGGCTGAGGTCGCCATCGGCCCCCATGTACAGCACGTGGGGCTTGAAGTTCGCCAGTTCGGCTTCGCTGTAGTGCGCGTAGGTGCAGATGATCAGGCGATGGCCGACGCCGGCCTTGTGTGCCGCGGCACCGTTGACGGAAATGATCTTCGAACCTTCCTCGCCACGGATAGCATAGGTGGTGAAGCGCTCGCCGTTATCGACGTTGTAGATCTGGATCTGTTCGTACTCGCGGATGCCGGCGAGGTCGAGCCAGTCGCCGTCGATGGCGCAGGAGCCCTCGTAGTCGAGCACTGAGTGAGTCACCACGGCGCGGTGCAGTTTTGCCTTGAGCATGATGGCGTGCATGGCAGGGTCCTCCGGTGCGCAAGCGGCGCAGAGTGTGCCCGAAGCCCTGAGTGTGATCAAGGCCACAGGGCGGGACGGTTAGTGGGGGGCGACGTCGACCAGCAGGTTGTCCAGCAGGCGGGTCTTGCCGAGGAACGCGGCGACCAGAATGACCAGCTCGCGTGCGCCCGCATCGGCTGGCTGCAGGTCGGGCGCGTGGCGGATTTCAAGGTAATCCACCCGCAGCCCGGAGGCTTGCAGTTGCGCCTGGCCCTGAGCGATCAGTGCGGCGTAATCGCGCTGTCCGCCGAGCAGGGCCGTCTTCATCTCGCACAGCGTGCGATACAGCACCGGAGCGATCGCACGCTCCTCGCTGCTGAGGTAACCGTTGCGCGAAGACAGCGCCAGGCCGTCCTCGGCGCGCACGATCGGCTCGGAAATGATCTGCACCGGCATGTTCAGATCGCGCACCATCGTGCGGATCACTGCCAGCTGCTGGAAATCCTTCTGGCCGAATACCGCCAGATCCGGCAGGACCATGTTGAACAGCTTGGTCACCACCGTCGAGACGCCGTCGAAGTGCCCCGGGCGGCTGGCGCCACAGAGTCCTTCGGAAACCCCGGGCACGCGCACGAGCGTCTGCTGCGCCTGGCCGTGAGGGTACATTTCCTCCACGCCCGGGGCGAACAGCAGATGGCAGCCGGCATCGAACAGCTTCGTCTGATCGGCTGCCAGCGTGCGCGGGTAACTGTCTAGATCTTCGTTGGGACCGAACTGCAGCGGATTGACGAAAATGCTCGCCACCACGAAGTCGGCGCGTTGGCCGGCCTTCTTCACCAGGGCGATATGCCCGGCGTGCAGGTTGCCCATGGTCGGCACGAAGCCGATGCGCTTGCCCTCGCTGCGGGCGCGGGCTACCGCGGCACGCAGGTCGGCGATGGTCTTGACGACGTTCATGCGGAGAAACCGTGTTCGGCTGCGGGGAATTCGACGGTCTTGACCGCGCGCACGTAGGCGGCGATGGCGGCCGGGATGTCGCCCTGCTCGCGCATGAAGTTCTTCACGAACTTCGGTACGCGGCCGCTCAGCGACAGGCCCAGCATGTCATGCAGGACCAGCACCTGGCCGTCGGTTTCGCTACCGGCA
Organism: Pseudomonas phenolilytica; assembly: GCF_021432765.1. Classification (NCBI taxonomy): domain Bacteria; kingdom Pseudomonadati; phylum Pseudomonadota; class Gammaproteobacteria; order Pseudomonadales; family Pseudomonadaceae; genus Pseudomonas; species Pseudomonas phenolilytica. The sequence goes on along the minus strand of NZ_CP058908.1, from coordinate 306,005 downwards.
CCGATTCCGATCACCGGAATGTCGACCGCCTGGGTGATGCGCGAGGCCAGTTCGCTGGGCACACATTCGAGCAGGAGCATGGCGGCGCCAGCGGCTTGCAGAGCGCGTGCGTCGGCCAGCATCTGCTGCGCCTGGGCTTCTTCGCGGCCCTGCACCTTGTAGCCGCCGAAAAGGTTGACCGCCTGAGGCGTCAGCCCCATGTGCGCGCAAACCGGGATGCCGCGCTCGGCCAGCAGGCGGATCGACTCGGCCAGCCAGGCGCTGCCTTCGAGCTTGATCATGTGCGCGCCGGCCTGCATCAGCAGCGCCGAGTTGTTCAGGGTCTGCTCGGTGGTGGCATTGGCCATGAACGGCAGATCGGCGACGATCATCGCGCCACGGTTGCCGCGCTTGACGCTGGCCGTATGGTAGGCCATGTCGGCGACGGTGACTGGCAGGGTGCTGTCGTGTCCCTGCAGGACCATGCCAAGCGAATCGCCGATGAGCAGCATCTCGACACCGGCATCGCAGGCCGTCTTGGCGAAGGTGGCGTCGTAGCAGGTGAGCATGACGATCTTCTCGCCCTTCTGCTTGAGCCCTTGCAGCGTGGTCAGGGTTACCTCTGGCATGAATGCCGTCCTCTTCGAGCCTCGGAGGGATCACGGTTGCCGATGCGTTGCGACGAAGCGTCGCGCGCGGCAGAGGGCGCTTATAGTCCGGTCGGCGAGTGGCTAAGTCAATCGCGAGTGTTACCCCGCTGTTACAGCGTTACCCGTCCGGTTACACCGTTTCGTCGAGACGCTCCAGACCGCGGTACGGACAGGCGGCCAGCAGATCGTCGAGGTTGCGGCCATCGGCCAGGTGCAGGTGGGCGGGCGCCAGTTCGGCCAGCGGGTAGAGCACGAAAGCGCGCTCCTGCAGATGATAGTGCGGCACCTGGAGGCGCGGCTCGTCGATCACCCGGTCGCCAAACAGCAGGATATCCAGGTCCAGCGTGCGCGGCCCCCAGCGTTCGGCCTTGCGCTCGCGACCCTGGGCGAGTTCGATCGCCTGCAGCGCGTCGAGCAGTTCGAGCGGAGCGAGGGTGGTGGCCAGCGCCGCGACGGCGTTAACGTAGCGCGGCTGATCGGATGGCCCTAGGGGGTCGCTGGCATAGAACGAGGACACGCCGACCACTTGCGTGCACGGCAGGTCGGCGAGTGCCTGCAGGGCGCCGCGCAGTTGCTGCAGCGGATCGGCCAGGTTGCTGCCCAGACCAATGTAGACCCGTTCCATCTATTCGGCCGGGGCGTCGGCACCGCGACGGCGGCGCCCGCCACTGCGGCGACGTTTGCGCGGGCCCGCGTCGTCCTTGCCGCTAAGGTTGCGGATCATGCTGCGCCGGTCGCTGTCGCTGGCTTCCTGATAGTCGGTCCACCAGTCGCCCAGGCCGCCGGTCTTCTCGCCGGCGCTCTCGCGCAGCAGCAGGAAATCATAGCCGGCGCGAAAGCGTGGGTTTTCCAGCAGCTGGTCGGCGCGGCGCCCTTGCCGACGCGGCAGGCGCTCTTGCATGTCCCAGATCTCGCGCATGGGAATGGTGAAGCGCTTGGGAATTGCGGTGCGCTGGCACTGTTCCCAGATGATGTCGTGTGCGGCTTCCTGCATCGCGGGGATCGGCGGCATGCCGCGGTCCTGCAGTTCGAGCACGCGTGCCGGCAGCGCGGGCCAGAGCAGGGCGGCGAACAGGAACGCCGGCGTGACCGGTTTACCTTGCTGGATGCGCAGGTCGGTGTTGGCCAGGGCATTGCGGATCAGCGTGCCGGCATACTCGGGGTTGCGCTCCAGCGCCGCGGCGCTGGCCGGGAACAGTGGGGCGAACAGGTCGTATTCGAGCAGCAGTTCGAAGGTGCGCTCGGCCTTGCCGCCGAGAAACAGCTTGAGCGTTTCGTCGAACAGGCGCGCCGAGGGGATGCCGTCGAGCAAGTCGGCCAGCTCGGCGATAGGCTCGGCACTGTGTCGTTCGATCTCGAAGTCGAGCTTGGCGGCGAAACGCACCGCTCGCAGCATGCGCACCGGATCTTCCTGGTAGCGCTGTTCGGGGTCGCCGATCAAGCGGATCAGGCGATTGCGGATGTCGTGCACACCGTGGGTGTGATCGAGAATGCGCTCGCTGGTCGGGTCGTAGTACAGCGCATTGATGGTGAAGTCGCGACGCTGGGCGTCATCGTCGAGCGTGCCGTAGACGTTGTCGCGCAGAATGCGTCCGCTTTCGTTGCGCGCGGCCAGGTGACTGGCATCCTCGTCATCGTCTTCTTCGGGGTGATTGGCGCGGAACGTGGCGACTTCGATGATCTCGCGGCCGAAATGCACGTGTACCAGCTTGAAGCGGCGCCCAATAACCCGCGCGTTGCGGAATTCGGCCCGTACCTGTTCGGGGGTGGCGCTGGTGGCGACGTCGTAGTCCTTGGGGTCGAGGTCCAGTAACAGGTCGCGTACGCAGCCACCGACTACATAGGCTTCGTAGCCTGCTTGCTGCAGGCGCTGGACCACGTTCACCGCATTGCGGCTGATGGCGTTGCGCTGCAAAGAGTGCTGCCTGCTGGACAGTATTTCGGGGGTGCGGCGAGCTGGCGGAATTCGGCGCAGGGGAAAGCGAAAAGACTGGAACAGCTTTTTCAGCATGGGTAAGCACTGTGTGGCGAATGGGGGCGATGGCCGTGGAAAGCCGCGAAAACTGCGCGGATTCTAGCATCGGGAGGCTGGATGTTGAACGAAGGCGAGAGGGGTGTCAAAACGCGGTGGGCTTAAAGCACTGAGGGGAGCCGAAGCTCCCCTCATAAAAGATATTGCGTGCTTTGTTGTTATTGGTGCAGGCGTATTGTTTTTGTTGTTCCGCCTGTTCCCTTCGGCCATTGCCTCCGGGAGGTCCCTACCTGGGAACCAATAGCAAACGGATTGCTTTGGTCGCTGAGTTGCCGATGATCGTTGATCCAACCAGTGCGGGTCCTGCTCAATGCAGTTTTTGTTGTTCTCGGCCTGGTCGTCGGGGTTGAGCCCTTCGGCAAATCCTCTCCAAAAGAATCAGTTAGCTGCGCCTCCGCGTTCTTATCGTTGTTTTGCTGGAGTCGTTTCGTTTTGTTCTTGTTATGGGACGGCTTGTTATTGTTGTTGTGCTGGATATAAAGCAGATGCCGTGCCACTTTTTAAAAATCGTTTATTTTCAAGGAGTTAAGTTTTTTCATGCAAAGTGGGAGGCGAAAAAAAAGGGACCGTCGTTACCGATGATCCCGATTCTGTTACGGCGCATGGGCCGGACGGTAACATCTCAGCCCGCAGTGGTGCTCGACTTGCGCCGCGGGATGCCGAGGCGCTGGCGACGCTCCCACAGGCACTTGCGACTGATGCCGAGCTTGCGTGCCAGCTCGGTCTCGGTCATGTGGTCCTGGTGTTCGAGGACGAAGTGCTGGAAATAGTCTTCCAGCGAGAGGTCCTCGGTCGGCTCGTTGCTGGCCGCCGACAGCAGCGAGGTGCAGGGCTCGTCGAATTCGTCGTCCAAGCCGTCGAGCTCGATGTCGATGCCCAGCAGCGTGGCGTCTATCTCCGCACTCTCGCTCAGAATCGCCGCGCGCTCGATGGCGTTCTCCAGTTCGCGGACGTTGCCTGGCCAGCTGTAATGACGGATGGCCTGCTCGGCGTCGCGGGAGAAATGCATGCTGTCGTTGCCCATCCGCTGACACTGGCGGGCTAGGAAGGCGCGGGCGATTTCCAGCACATCGTTACCACGCTCGCGCAGCGGCGGCAGCTTCAGCGCGATGACATGCAGGCGGTAATAAAGGTCTTCGCGAAACTGCCCGGTCTTGGCCAGCGTCTTGAGGTCGCGGTGGGTGGCAGCGATCAGGCGCACGTCGACCTTCTGTGACTGCACGGAGCCGACCCGGCGAATTTCACCCTCCTGCAGCACGCGCAGCAGGCGTGCCTGGGCTTCCAGCGGCAGCTCGCCGATCTCGTCGAGAAACAGCGTGCCGCCATCGGCCGCCTCGACCAGCCCGGCGCGGCCAGCGCTGGCGCCAGTGAAGGCGCCCTTTTCGTGGCCGAACAGCTCGGATTCGATCAGGGTTTCCGGGATTGCCGCGCAGTTTACCGAGATCATCGGCGCCTTGGCGCGGTGCGACAGATTATGCAGCGCGCGGGCGACCAGTTCCTTGCCGGTGCCGGACTCGCCCTGGATCAGGACGTTGGAATCGGTCGGGGCGACCTTGCGGATCTTCCCGAACAGGTCCTGCATCGGTGGACAATGGCCGATGATGCCGATGTCGCCCTGGGCGCTGGCGGGAGTGCTGGTGATCGCCGGGGACGGTGCGGCCGCAGTTGCGCTGGCGCGTTCCTGGCGGTCATGCAGGATGCGCGCGACGGTTTGTAGCATCTCGTCGTGGTCGAACGGTTTGGCGATGTAGTCCACCGCGCCCATCTTCATCGAGTCCACCGCCGAGCGCAGGCTGGCGTAGCTGGTCATGATGAGGACCGGCGTGCCTTCGGCCAGCTTGATCAGTTCGGTACCCGGTGCGCCGGGCAGACGCAGGTCGCTGACGATGAGGTCGAAACCGGGAATGCTGAAGCGCTCCTGCGCCTCCTGTACCGAACCGGCTTCGCTGACCTCGTACTGGTTGCGTTCGAGCAGACGGCGCAGGGCGGAGCGGATGATGGTTTCGTCTTCGACGATCAGAATATGTGACATCAGTACTCTCTCGACGGTCTGGAGGCGATGCGACCGGAAGGCCGCTACTGCGGTTGCCTCCTCAACTTACGGCATGTGGCACTTCGACATGCCGCGGCAGGGTGATGCGAAAACGGGTGCCGCGCTGTGCTATCGGGTCGGCCGGGCTGTCGATATCGATCTGGCCATAATGCTCTTCCACGATCGAATAGACCAGCGCAAGCCCTAGGCCGGTCCCTTCGCCCGGGTCCTTGGTGGTGAAGAATGGCTCGAACAGCCGCCCCTGGATTTCCTTGGAGATGCCGCTGCCCTGATCCTCGACGATCAGATACACAGACTGCTCGGCGACTTCGCTGCTGACGCGGATGATGCCGCCCGGCGGCGAGGCATCGCGGGCGTTGGACAGCAGGTTGATCAGCACCTGGGCAAGGCGCTGCGGATCGCCTTCGGCCAGGTGCTCGGGTTCGCAGAGATTGAAGAACTGTACCTCGGTGCGGTTCTTGTTCAGCGACAGCAGGGCGATGGCTTCCTGGGTGATTTGCGCCAGGCTCACCGGGTAGGCGCGCTGCTGGCGCTCGCCGGCATGGGCGAAGCTCATCAGCGACTGGACAATGCGCGACACGCGTTTGGTCTGCTCGATGATCTGGTTGCTCGCCTCGGTGATTTCGGCGTCGTGCTCGCGCTCCTCGCGCAGATTCTGCGCCAGGCAGGCGATGCCGGTGATCGGGTTGCCGATTTCGTGGGCGACGCCAGCGGCGAGGCGGCCGATGCTGGCCAGGCGCTCGGAGTGCACCAGGCGGTCTTCCAGCTCCTGGGTCTCGGTGAGGTCTTCGATCAGCAGCACCAGGCCGCTGTTACCCGGTGCCAGCGGCTCGGCGATCGCCGCCTTGTGCAGGTTGAGGCAGCGACGATGACCGTTGAACGACAGGCGCTGCTTGTGCAGGTGCTCGTCTGGCTGCTGAATGAAGCCCTCCAGCAGGCTTTTCCACGGCTCGCCGATCGACGGCAGGCGCGAGCCGACCACCTGTAGCGCCGGGATGTCGGTGAGTTCTTCCAGCGCCTTGTTCCACATGAGGATTTCCTGATCCTTGGCCAGCGAGCAGACCCCCATCGGCAGCTCCTGCAGCGTTCGCCGGTGGTAGCGGCGCAACGCATCGAGTTCGGCGGCGAGTCCGGTCAGGCGCGAGTGGTATTCCTCCAGCCGGTTCTCGATGAAGTGGATGTCCTCGGTGACGTAGCCTTCGGCAGCGCTCTTGTAGGGCAGGAAGTTTTCGACGATGTCCTGGGCGATGCTCGGTCCCATCAGGCCGGAGAGATTGGCTTCGAGACGATCGCGCAGGCGCCGCAGGGCGTACGGGCGGTGCTCGTCGAATGGCAGCTGCAGATCGCGCAGTGCCTGTTCGACTTCGCGCTGCGCGGTCTTGGCGCCGAGTGGCTTGGCCAGCTGGGTGGCGAATTCCTGTGGTGAGGCGGCCATCAGCTCGCGCCGCTGCGGCCGGCGCACGTTCTCCACGGCGCAGGCCTCGGCCGCGCTCTGCTCCTCGGTGCTGGTGTCGGTGAACAGCGACACCAGGGTGAAGGCCAGCACGTTGACCGCCAGCGAGGCGATCGCCGCCAGATGCCAGCTGGTGTCGTCGAGCACGTAGACCACGTTGAACAGCGGGATGTAGAAGCCATCCAGATTGCCCACCAACGGTAGCAGCATGGTCACCACCCAGACGGCGATGCCGGCCAGCAGGCCGGTGATGTAGCCGCGCCGGTTCGCCGTCTGCCAGTAGAGCACCGACAGCACGCCGGGGAGGAACTGCAGGGTGGCCACGAAGGCGACGATGCCGAGGTTGGACAGGTCCTGCTCGGCGCCCAGCAGCAGGTAGAAGCCGTAGCCGGCGATGATGATGGCGAAGATCAGGCTGCGCCGCGTCCATTTCAGCCAGCGGTAGATATTGCCTTCGCTGGGCGGCTGATAGAGCGGCAGCACCAGGTGGTTGAGCGCCATGCCTGACAGCGCAAGGGTACTGACGATGATCAGTCCGCTGGAAGCCGACAGCCCGCCGATGAAGGCGATCAGCGCGAGGGCATCGTTCTGCGCGGTGAGGCCGAGGCCGAGGGTGAAGTACTCCGGGTTGGTCCGCACGCCGAGCTTGAGGCCGGCCCAGAGGATCAGCGGCACCGCCAGGCTCATCAGCAGCAGGTATAGCGGCAGGCCCCAGCTGGCGCTGACCAGCGCGCGCGGATTGAGGTTCTCGGCGAAGGTCATGTGATACATGTGCGGCATCACGATGGCCGAGGCGAAGAACACCAGCAGCAGCGTGCGCCACGGGCCTTCCTGCAGCGGCGTGTGCAGGGCCTGCAGCGCCGACTGATTCTGCAGCAGCCAGATTTCCAGCTGGTGCGGCCCACCGAAGACCACATAGAGCGCGTACAGCCCGATCGTGCCGAAGGTCAGCAGCTTGACCACCGATTCGAAGGCGATGGCGAACACCAGCCCTTCGTGCTTTTCGCGGGCGGCGATGTGGCGTGCACCGAACAGGATGGTGAACAGCATGATCAGGACGCAGTAGCCGAGCGCGACACGCTCCTGCATCGGCTCCAGCGTGAGAATGCCGATGGCATCGGCCACCGCCTGAATCTGCAGGGCCAGCAGCGGCAGCATGCCGATCAGCATCACCACCGTGGTCAGCGCGCCGGCCCAGGTGCTGCGGAAGCGGAAGGCGAACAGGTCGGCCAGCGACGCCAGCTGATAGGTACGGGTGATGCGCAGAATCGGATAGAGCAGCACCGGCGCCAGCAGGAACGCGCCGCACACCCCCAAGTAGGTGGCGAGAAAGCCGTAGCCGTACTGATAGGCCAACCCGACGGTGCCGTAGAGGGCCCAGGCGCTGGCATAGACGCCCAGCGAAAGGGTGTAGGTGAGCGGATGGCGAATGATCCAACGCGGGATGATGCCGCGCTCGCTGACCCAGGCGACGCCGAACAGCGCCAGCAGATAGGCGGCGCTGATCAGCACCAGATGGCTGAGGCTAAAGCTCGTCTGCATCGCGTTGGCTCTGGAGAATGAAGGTCACCACGATGAGGATCAGCCACAGCAGGTAGGGTCGGTACCAGGCACCGTTGGGGTCGATCCACCAGTCCATGATCGCCGGGGAAAACAGATAGATTCCCACCACCAGGAGCAGCACCAGTCGGTAGATGTACATGCCGGGTCTCGTGTCGGAAGTGCGTCGATGGTAGAGCAGCCGCAAGCGGCAAGCCACCGGCGGCAGGCAAAACCTTCAGGTTGGCGGCGAGTCGGGGCTACCGCAGCTGCGCCTCGGCCAGTGAGCGGGTGCGCGGGATGCGCCCGGCGTCCCAGTGCGCGACCGCCCAGGCGAGAATCGCTGCCGCCGGGGCGCCGGCGAGTTCGGCGGCTGGTTGCTGGCCAAGAGCGCGTAGCGCGCGCAACAGCAACGGGCTGGCCTCGTCGGGGGGCAACGGTGGCGAGCGGTAGCTCTTGCCCAGCTTGTGGCCGTCCGGCTGGATGATCAATGGCAGGTGCAGATAGCGCGGCTGCGGTAGACCGAGCAGTTCCTGCAGATACAGCTGGCGCGGCGTGGAGTCGAGCAGATCGGCCCCGCGCACCACGTCGGTGACGCCCTGCCAGGCATCGTCGAGCACCACGGCAAGTTGATAGGCGACCAGACCGTCACGCCGACGGATGACGAAGTCACCGACCTCGCGGCCCAGGTGCTGGCGGTACTCGCCCTGCACGCGATCGCAGAAGTGGTACTCGCGATCCGGTACGCGCAGGCGGATCGCGGCGTCACGCGGGTCGTGGCCGGCATCGCGGCAGAAACCCGGATAAGCGCCGGGGTATGCCTGCAGCTGCTTGCGTGAGCAGGTACAGGCATAGGCCAGGCCGGCGTCCAGCAAGTGCTCGATGGCCGCCTGGTAGGCGGCCTGGCGTTGGCTCTGGCGCAGCATGGCGCCGTCCCAGGCGAAACCGTAGCGGCGCAGGGTTTCGACAATCGCGGCCTGAGCGCCGGGCATTTCCCGTGGCGGATCGATGTCTTCCATGCGCAGCAGCCAGTCGCCGCCAACGGCGCGGGCGTCGAGGTAGGAGGCGAGAGCGGCAAACAGCGAGCCGAAGTGCAGATAACCGCTGGGCGTCGGCGCGAAGCGGCCGATGTAGCGATCAGCGGGGCGGGATGAGGTCATGGCGGCGGGCTGGAAATGAAGCGGGGCGCCGTAGCGCCCCGTTCGGGATCAGGAACCGATCTGCTTTTCCTTGATCTCCGCCAGCGTCTTGCAGTCGATGCACAGCGTGGCGGTGGGCCGGGCTTCCAGCCGGCGGATGCCGATCTCGACACCGCAGGAGTCGCACCAGCCGTACTCGTTGTCTTCGATCAGCTGCAGCGTCTCGTCGATCTTCTTGATCAGCTTGCGCTCGCGATCGCGAGCACGCAGTTCCAGGCTGAATTCTTCTTCCTGGCTGGCGCGGTCGGCCGGATCGGGGAAGTTGGCCGCTTCGTCCTGCATGTGGTGCACGGTGCGATCGACTTCCTCCATCAACTCCTGCTTCCACTTGTTGAGGATGCCGGTGAAGTGAGCGCGCATCTTGTCGCTCATGTATTCCTCGCCCTTGGTTTCCTTGTAGGGCTCGAAGGCGCGAATCAGTTGCTTGCTCGACGGTGTTGCTTTGGTAATGGGCATGGATGAACGCCTCTCGCTATGTCCATTTGCGCAGGATGATATGTCCCTGCCGGCCCGTGCCGGCCCTGCGGCTGCAAGCGGGCGAACTTACCAGATCGGATCGGGGTGCGCTACTCCCGTACCCGCCGGTGGCTACAGCGTTCCCGGGACCTTGGGTAGAATCCACGTTTCGTCCTCTACAGGTAGGTCAGATGACCGCTTCTTACAGTGCGCGCAGCCGCGCAATCGAACCTTTTCACGTCATGGCCCTGCTGGAGCGGGCCAATCAGCTGCAGGCACTGGGCCGTGACGTCATCCACCTGGAAATCGGTGAGCCGGACTTCACCACTGCCGCCCCTATCGTCGCCGCCGGCCAGGCTGCGCTGGCCGCCGGACATACCCGCTATACTGCGGCGCGCGGGTTGCCGGCGTTGCGTGAGGCGATAGCCGGTTTCTACGCCAGCCGCTACGGACTGTCTATTGACCCCGAACGCATTCTGATTACTCCCGGCGGCTCCGGTGCGCTGCTGCTGGCCGCCAGTCTGCTGGTCGATCCCGGCAAGCACTGGCTGCTGGCCGACCCCGGCTATCCATGCAACCGGCATTTCCTGCGGCTGGTCGAAGGCGCGGCGCAGCTGGTGCCCGTCGGCCCCGAGGTGCGTTACCAGCTCACGCCGGAGCTGGTCGAGCGCTACTGGGACAAGCAGAGCGTCGGCGCGCTGGTCGCCTCGCCGGCCAATCCAACCGGCACGCTGCTGGGGCGTGACGAGCTGGCCGCGCTGTCGGCCGCACTGAAGGCGCATGGCGGACATCTGGTTGTCGACGAGATCTACCACGGCCTGACCTATGGCGTGGACGCCGCCAGCGTGCTGGAGGTCGATGACGAGGCCTTCGTGCTCAACAGCTTCTCCAAGTACTTCGGCATGACCGGCTGGCGACTCGGCTGGTTGGTGGCGCCACCGGGTGCGGTGGCAGAGCTGGAAAAGCTGGCGCAGAACCTCTACATCAGCGCGCCGAGCATGGCCCAGCATGCCGCGCTGGCCTGTTTCGAACCGGCGACGCTGGAGATTCTCGAGGCGCGGCGCGCGGAGTTCGCTCGCCGGCGCGACTTCCTCCTGCCGGCGCTGCGCGAGCTTGGCTTCCGCATTGCCGTGGAGCCGGAGGGCGCCTTCTATCTGTATGCCGATATCAGTGCGTTCGGCGGCGATGCCTATGCGTTCTGCCAGCACATGCTGGAGCGCGAGTTCGTCGCGATCACTCCCGGGCTGGATTTCGGCCGCCATCAGGCCGGCCATCATGTGCGCTTCGCCTATACCCAGGACCTGCCCCGGCTGGAACAGGCGGTGGCGCGGATCGCGCGCGGGCTGCAGAGCTGGCAGGGCTGATGCGCTTTTCCAGCCCGCTGGAGGCGGGCCGGCTGGTTCGCCGCTACAAACGTTTTCTCGCCGATATCGTCACCGATGCCGGTGAGGAGCTGTGTATCCACTGCCCCAACACCGGCTCGATGCTCAACTGCAAGGGCGAGGGCGCACGGGTGTGGTTCCAGCGCAGCCAGGATTCCCGGCGCAAGCTGCCCGGCACCTGGGAGCTGGTGGAAACCCCACAGGGGCGGTTGGCCTGCGTGAATACTGCGCGGGCCAACGCGCTGGTGGAGGAAGCGCTGCTGAACGGGGTGATCGGCGAGCTGGCCGGTTTCCGCGGGCTCAGGCGCGAGGTGGCCTACGGGGTGGAGGGTAGTCGCGTGGACTTTCGCCTCGACTATGCCGACGGGCCGGCGTATGTCGAGGTCAAGAGTGTCACCCTGGGGTTCGCCGACAGCGCGGTGGCGGCGTTTCCCGATGCAGTCACCACGCGCGGGGCGCGGCATCTGCGCGAACTGACGGCGCTGGCGCGCGCCGGCATACGCGCGGTGCAGCTGTACTGCGTGAACCTGTCCGATATCGAGGCAGTGCGGCCTGCTCGCGAGATCGATCCGCTGTATGCGGACGCCCTGCGCGCGGCGCATGACGCCGGTGTGCAGGTGCTGGCCTACGCGGCGCGGCTGTCGCCCGAGGAGTTGCGGCTGGAGCGACCGCTGCCCGTGCTGCTCGATGCTGGCGTGGTACTGGCATGAACGGCGTTTCAGCTCGCGTTCGTCGGCTGCTAGGCGAAAACTTGTAGCAGGATGCGTCCGCCACGGAACAAAGGTCGATTCGATTGGCCTCAACGTGGCCCGGCGCAAGAGCCGGTGAATGCTCTGGTTCGGTGTGTTGAGCCAGGTTTGCGGTGAGCTCGGCGCGCGTCCCTTTTCCCTATGGCGCGAACACGAGCTTCGCGGTGGGCGATGGGCTCGCCCTTTGAATTCGGTACGGATGACCTGCTCGTTGCGGCCGTCCCCATGAGGCGAAGAAACAATGCGAATCCTTGTATGCGGTGCTGGCGGTCAGGTTGGCCATGAAGTGGTCGATCGCGCCAGCGGCTTCGGTCTGGTGGCTCTGGGCCGTACGCGTCAGCAGCTGGATATCTCCTGTGCCGACCAGATTGCGCGCGAGATAGGGCTGCAACGGCCGGGGCTGATCATCAATACCGCTGCCTATACCCATGTCGACAACGCCGAGAGCCACGCCGAGCAGGCCTACGCGGTCAACCGGGACGGCTGTGCCAATCTGGCGGCGGCGGCGGCCCAGGCGGGCATCCCGCTGTTGCACCTGTCGACCGACTACGTGTTCGCCGGCGATGCGCACGTGCCTTATCGCGAAGCCGATCGCACCGCCCCCGGCGGTGTGTATGGCGCGAGCAAGCTGGCCGGCGAGCAGGCCATCGCCCAACGTCTGCCGGCGCATCTCATCCTGCGCACCAGCTGGGTCTACGGCGTGCACGGGAATAATTTCGTCAAGACCATGCTGCGCCTGGCGCGCCAGCGTGATGCCCTCGGAGTGGTCAGCGATCAGGTCGGCTGTCCGACACAGGCCGGTCGTATTGCCGATGTGCTGCTGGAGCTGGCCAGCCGTTACGCGCGTCAGGGAACGCTGGCGTGGGGGCTCTATCACTACAGCGGGCAGCCGCGCTGCTCCTGGTACGAATTTGCCGGCGAAATCTTCCGCCAGGCGCACGATCTCGGGCTGCTCGCGCGCGTGCCGCGGCTTTCGCCGATCTCCACGGCGCAATACCCGACGCCGGCACGGCGCCCGGCCTGGTCCGTGCTCGATTGCAGCCGCTTCGAGGCGACGTTCGGCCTGACCGCACACGACTGGCATGCCGACCTCGCCGAGGTGCTGGCCGAGCTGGCGCGGCAGGAGCGGCGCCCGGCAGCTGTCTGACAGAGGGCCGCGCTACCAGCGAGCGGAGTGCTGCGAACATGCCAGACGCACGGGTGTCACAAAATTACAGACACCCGATAAGCGGAGGTACGGCATGTTGAAATTCATCGGTGGTACGGCGGGAATCATTTTCATCATCGGCCTGATCGTGGTGATCGGCCTGTTCAAGCTGGTGTTCTGACGGAGTCACGCCGTCAGCCTCACTTTTCCGGGCGGCGCTCGTGGGGCGTCGCGATGATGTCTTCCAGACGCAGCCCGGTCAGGCCGTGGATGGTGCGCCACAGGTAGAAGAAGATCGCCATCATCATCACCATGCTAGGGATGGCGATCATCGGATAGCTCAGCAGCGTCATGCGCCCCAGTTCGGCATTGAAGGCCTCGCTCCCGGCCGGGCTGTTGACGATCCATTTGGCCAGCACGTAATTCATGAATGACGAGAAAAAGAAGGTGCCACTGAGCAGGTAGGTCGCCCGCAGCAGTCGTGCCTCGAAATGCGCGGTCTGGCCGTTGCGCTCCAGCTGCTCGTGGATTTTCTCGACATTGAGCACCTTGGGGTTGTAGAGCATCGTGCGGATCAGCGGGTAGGAGGTGCGGGTCGAGGCCAGTACGACGAGGCCGATGATGCCCGGCACCGCCGCTTCCTTGATCGCCAGCCATTGCGTGTCCAGCTGCAGCAGGCCGATGCCCCCGGTGAGCAGCACGCTGACCAAACCGAGCAGGGCGATCCAGTTGAACTTGCGATAGCGCGCCAGCTCCCACAGCCCCCAGCCCAGCGGAAAGGCCAGCGCCAGCAGCAGCGCGCCATCGGCGCCCAGGCGCTGCTCGCCGCTGAGCTTCATCAGGATCAGCGAAGGAATCACGATGCTGATTGCCAGGTCGACCAGCGGACGCGGCTTGTGTTCGGCGTGGTGCAGGGTATCGGTCATGTCTTCGATGCAGCTTGCTGAAAGGGCCGCATGATCGCCCGAGGCGTGCAGCTTCGCCAGTGAATGTTGCGCCGACGGTTAAGTGCTGCGGCGGCGTGCCGACCACTGGCCGGCCTCGAATCCCAGCACCACGAGGATCGCCAGGGCAAACGGCAGCAGCAGGTAGAAGCCGCGAAAGACGATCAGCGCGGCGAGTACGTCGGCCGTGGGCACCTCTGGCAGCGCCGCGAGAAAGGTCACTTCGAGCACGCCAAGCCCGCCGGGCGCGTGGGACAGCAGCGCCAGCGAGAAGGACGCCAGAAAGACTCCGAGAATCGTCAGATAGCCGGGATTGTTGGCGGCCGGCAAGGCGAAATAGATGATTGCCGCCGCGCACAGCAGCTCCATGGGCCCGGCCATCAGCTGCCGTATCACCACCTTCAGCCGCGGGTATTCGATATGCCACTTACCCAGCCGCCACGGCGCCAGCTGGCGCCAGGAGCCGAACACGTAGAGTCCCACCAGTGCCAGCAGCAGGGCGCCTAGTCCGCGCGCGACCCACGGCGAAACTTCGACGATGCGGTCCAGCACGCCCGGCCGCACGAGCAGCACGCCTCCGCAGGCCAGCAGCGTGCCGAGCGCAAAGGTCAGTGAGCAGAAGACGATGAGAATACCGATCTCCTGTGGTGTCAGGCCCTTGCTGCGATACGCGCGGTAGCGCACCACCGCGCCGGAAAATACCGAGGCGCCGATGTTGTGAGCCAGCGCGTAGGTGGTGAAGGAACAGAGGGTGATGAACCACCAGGAAATGCGTTTGCCCAGATGCGCCATCGCGATGCGGTCGTACCAGGCCAGCGCCACATATGCGCCCAGGGTTGCGGCGCCGGCCAGCAGCCAGTGCATCTTGCCGATGGCCAGCAGGCTGTTGCCGAGCTCGTCCAAGGAAATGGTGCGGACTTCGTGATACAGCAGGTAGCCCGATAGCAGTACCGCCACGAGCCCGAACAGGGTCCAGGCGGCATCGCTTTTTTTCATCATCGCTCGGCTCCTTACTTCGCCGGTGCGGTCAGGACGGGTCGAGCCCAGGTGGTGAGTACCCCCGGCGGGGGGCGCAGAGCATTACATGTCTTCGCCGACTTTCACCAGTACTGCTTAATCGGCAGCGGGCAGACGCTTTTGTTCAGTGCCTCGTCCCGGATCGATGACGTACGGGCGCAGACAGGGGGTACAGCGATGAGCGAATGCTCCGGGCGGCGAGATTACTCGGCCAGCGAGCCCGCCGCCTTGATATGTATCCAGTGTTCGATCAACTCGCGCAGCTGCGACAGCTCCACCGGCTTGGCCATGTGCCCGTCCATGCCGGCCTCACGTGCGCGCTCACGGTGCTCGCTGAGAATATGCGCGGTGAGCGCTACCACTGGCGTACGCGGGCGATCGTGAGCGGCTTCCCACAGGCGCAACTGACGGGTGGCTTCGAAGCCATCGAGCACCGGCATTTCGCAGTCCATCAATACCAGGTCGTAGGGGTGGGACTGGATCGCGCGCAACGCCTCTTCGCCATTGCTGGCCGTGTCCGGTTGCAAATGCAGCTTGTTGAGCATGCCGCGGATGACCTTGGTGGAGATGCTGTTGTCCTCGGCGACGAGAATGTGGAAGTCATCCGGCACCTGCAGCGGTGCGATTCCGGGCGGCGGCGAGACGGCGGCACTTCGCTCGCGGCGCTGGTCGCGCTGGGCCAGCTCGTCGGCCAGGGTGGTCTTGAGCGTGTATCCGGCCACCGGTTTGGCGAGGATGCGCTTGATTCCGGCATTACGCGCAATGACCTTGCTCGGCGCGCTGCTCATGCCGGTCAGCATGATCAGCAGAATGTCATGGTTGAGGCTGAAATCTTCCTTGATGCGCGTGGCGAGCTGCATGCCGGTCATGCCCGGCATGTCCTGGTCGAGCAGCACGACGTCGAAATATTCCTTCAGGTGCGTCTTGGTGCGCAGCAGGGCGAGCGCCTCCTTGCCCGAGGCCACGGCGCTGACCTCCAGTCCCCAGCTGCTGCATTGCTGGACCAGCACCTTACGGCAGGTGTCGTTGTCGTCGACCACCAGCAGGCGCGTCCCCTGCAGCGCGCTGTCGAGGGCCGAATCGGCCGGTGCGAGCCCTTCGTTGGCCAGCGGCAGGCTGATCCACAGGATGTTGCCGCGGTCGGTGCCGGTCTGCACGCCCAGCTCACCATCCATCAGCTGCACCAGCTGGCGCGCGATGATCAGACCCAGGCGTCCGCCGTGACGCGTCGCCGCCAGAAAGTCCTGGCTGTCCAGCGCGGCGTTGAGCAGGGCATCGCGCTCGTAGGCTTCCAGCGGGCGGCCGCTATCCTGGACGGTAATGCGCAGGCGTGGTCGCTCGGCAGTTTCCTCGATGGCGGCGATCAGCAGTACCTCGCCTTCGTCGGTCTGTTTGAAGGCGTTTTCCAGCAGGTTGAGCAGGGCTTGGCGCAGACGCGTGGGGTCGCCGGCGAGCACCGGCGGCAGTTGTGGCTGGACCAGGCTGATGAGCTCGACCTTCTGCTGTTCGGCTTTGGCGCGGTAGATGTTCAGGCAGTCCTCGAGCAGCGCATGCAGATCGAACTGTACGTCGTCCAGTTCGATCTGCCCCGACTCCAGCTTGGAAATGTCGAGAATCTCGTTGATCAGGTTGAGCAGCTCATTGCCCGAGCTGTGAATCGTCTGCACGTAGTCGCGCTGCTTGGCCGACAGGGAGGTGCCCAGCAACAGTTCGCTCATGCCGAGCACGCCATTCATCGGCGTGCGAATCTCGTGGCTGACCTTGGCGAGGAAATCGGCCTTGGTCTTGAGTTCGGCGCTGATCACCGCCGCGGCGGTGTGTTCGGTACGGCTGTCGGCCTGCACCTGCCGCTGCCGTTCGAGCAGCGCGAAGCTGAGCATCAGCCCGCTGAGGGTGGTCAGGCTGAACAGCCCGCCGGTAAGCCAGCCCGGGTCGAGCTGGTCGAAGCCCAGCAAGGCGGGAATGAAGAAGATGAAACCGGCATTGAACAGCAGCAGACCGCCAACCACCAGCCGGGCCGGCTGGTAACCCTGCCGCCAGTGGTAGGTCGCCACCGCCAGGGTGCTGAGCGCCGCCAGCAGGACGCAGGCGTAGATGACGCCGCTGTGCCATAGCGACTGCGTCAGCGTAACGGCGCCAGCGAGGAGGAGCATCAGGTTGATCTGCATGCCGAGCAGCCAGTTGATCCAGTTGCGCCGCTGGCGACCGAAGAAGCCCAGCGTGAACCCCAGCAATGCCAGGCAGGCGATCAGCGCGCACACGTCGGCGATCAGCGGCTGGCTGTAGATCAGTTGCGGTAGCCATACCGCGAGTAGGCCAAGGTTGGCCACGGCGCAGCCGAGCAGGGCGGCGTGCAGCAGACTCAGCCAGATGTGGCTGTAACTGCGGGTGTAGGCGAAACGCAGCAGGTTGTACACCGTGAGCAGCGCCAGCGCGCCGAACAGCGCGCCGAACAGATAGGCCGGCTGTGCCTGTGCCACCAGACCGGCCTCGTCGAGAATCCTGAACCAGGACATGACCGGGTGGCTGGACTGCAGGCGGATATACGCTTCGCGCGGGTGATCGTCGTTGGGTAGCGAGAAGACGTAGGCACGCTCCGGCAACGGACGCGAGGTCATCGGCCGCAGTTCGCCGGTGGCGATGTGTTGCTCCAGCACGCCATCGCGCAGCAGGTAGTAATCGAGATACTGCACCCGTGGCGCAAACAGCCAGAGCCAGTGCGGCTGCGTGTAGGGTGACAGACTGACCTGTAGCCAGATGGCATCGTCGCTGGCCGGGCCGGCGTACGCGAGTTTTTCCAAGCGTTGGAACAGCGGGCGCTGCGCCAGCACTTCGTTGAGCGTCAGCCGGCCGGACTGGTCAACCAGCAGGCGCCAGTTGGAGGGTTGCGCGGTGGAATCGACTGTCGTGGAAGGGGATGGGAGCGCGTGTGCCGAGAGCGGGGTCAGCGCAGTCAGGAGCAGGCTAAAGATGAACGCGATGACGATCCGAAGCCGACCCACGGGTGAAGTCCCTTCATGTGTGTGACGGCGGATTATAGCCATGCCGCCGATCGGCTGTAATCGCACGGAGCGCGGAAATCCGGGCTCCGTGCGTGTTTTCCGGTAAGCGGTTGCTCAGCCTTCGCCTCGTTCACGCGCGATAGCGCGGTAGCCGATGTCATGCCGGTGGAACATGCCGTTCCAGCGGATCTTCTCAGCCAGGCGGTAGGCTTGCTGCTGGGCATCGGATACCGTGCGGCCGATGGCAGTAGCGCACAACACGCGACCGCCGGCGGTGACTACCTGGCCTTGGGCGTTCAGCGCGGTGCCGGCGTGGAACACCTTGCCGTCCAGTTGCGCGGCATCGGCTAGGCCTTCGATGACGTCACCCTTGGCGTAGTCGCCCGGGTAGCCACCAGCCGCCAGCACTACGCCCACGGTGGGACGCGGATCCCAGGTCGCCTCGACCTTGTTCAGTGCCTTGGCCAGCGCGGCCTCGACCAGCAGCACCAGCGAGGACTCCAGACGCACCATGATCGGCTGGGTTTCCGGATCGCCGAAGCGGCAGTTGAACTCGATGACCTTGGGGGCGCCGCTCTTGTCGATCATCAGGCCGGCGTAGAGGAAGCCGGTGTAGACGTTGCCTTCGGCCGCCATGCCGCGCACGGTCGGGTAGATCACCTCGTCCATCACGCGCTGGTGCACCTCGGCGGTGACCACCGGGGCCGGAGAGTAGGCGCCCATGCCGCCGGTGTTCGGACCGCTGTCGCCGTCGCCGACGCGCTTGTGGTCCTGGCTGGTGGCCATCGGCAGGACGTGCTCGCCGTCGACCATGACGATGAAGCTGGCCTCCTCGCCATCGAGAAACTCCTCGATGACCACCCGCGAGCCGGCGTCACCGAAGGCATTGCCGGAGAGCATGTCGCGCACGGCGTCCTCGGCTTCTTCGAGGGTCATGGCGACGATCACGCCCTTGCCGGCGGCCAGGCCGTCGGCCTTGATGACGATCGGCGCGCCTTTCTCACGCAGGTAGGCTAGCGCCGGTTCCACTTCGGTGAAGTTCTGGTAGTCGGCGGTGGGAATCTTGTGACGGGCGAGGAAGTCCTTGGTGAACGCCTTGGAGCCTTCCAGCTGCGCGGCGGCGGCGGTCGGGCCGAAGATGTCCAGGCCGCGCGCGCGGAACAGGTCGACCACGCCCTTCACCAGCGGCGCTTCCGGGCCGACGATGGTCAGTTGCACATTCTTCGCGGCGAAGTCGGCCAGCGCCTCGATATCCAGCACGTCGATGGCGACGTTCTCGCACTTGGCTTCGGTGGCGGTGCCGGCGTTGCCGGGGGCGACGAAGACTTTCTCGACGCGTGTGTCCTGCGCGACCTTCCAGGCCAGGGCGTGTTCACGACCGCCGCTGCCGATGATCAAAACGTTCATTTCTCTCTCCCGTTGGGAGCGGGCCTGCGGCCCGCTTGGTGGATAAACAAAGCGTTATCCACCCTTACGATGTCTGGCGTTCGGGGTAGGGTGGATGGCCCAAGCCATCCACCAGCGGATCAATGGCGGAAGTGGCGCATGCCAGTGAAGACCATCGCGATACCGGCTTCGTCGGCCGCGGCGATGACCTCTTCGTCACGCATCGAG
Organism: Pseudomonas phenolilytica; assembly: GCF_021432765.1. Lineage (NCBI taxonomy): Bacteria > Pseudomonadati > Pseudomonadota > Gammaproteobacteria > Pseudomonadales > Pseudomonadaceae > Pseudomonas > Pseudomonas phenolilytica. Next base: position 286,789 of record NZ_CP058908.1, on the reverse strand, counting down.
CCGCCGGGCTGGATGACGGCGCTGATGCCGGCCTTGGCGGCGTTGTCGATGCCGTCGCGGAAGGGGAAGAACGCATCGGAGGCCATGACCGCGCCCTGCACCTGCAGGCCGGCGTGCTCGGCCTTGATCGCGGCGATGCGCGCGGAGTTGACGCGGCTCATCTGACCGGCGCCGACGCCGACGGTCTGGCGGTTCTTGGCGTAAACGATGGCGTTGGACTTGACGAACTTGGCCACCTTCCAGGCGAACACCAAGTCATGGATTTCCTGCTCCGTGGGCGCGCGTTTGGTGACCACTTTCAGGTCATCGGTGGTGATCATGCCGATGTCGCGGCTCTGGATCAGCAGGCCGCCATTGACGCGCTTGTAGTCCCAACCCGGGGTCCGCTCGGCTGGCCAGTGGCCGCATTCGAGCAGGCGGATGTTGGCCTTGGCAGCGACTACGGCGCGCGCTTCGGCGGAGATGCGGGGGGCGATGATCACCTCGACGAACTGGCGCTCGACGATGGCGCGGGCGGTTTCGCCGTCCAGCTCGCGGTTGAAGGCGATGATGCCGCCGAACGCCGATTCGCTGTCGGTGGCATAGGCCAGATCGTAGGCCTTGCGGATGCCGCCCTCGTCTTCCGGTACCACGGCGACGCCGCACGGATTGGCATGCTTGACGATCACACAGGCCGGTTTGACGAAACTCTTCACGCATTCCAGCGCGGCATCGGTGTCGGCCACGTTGTTGAACGACAGTTCCTTGCCCTGCAGCTGGGTGGCGGTGGCGACGCAGGCCTCGTCCGGCTTCTCGACGTAGAAGGCGGCCTGCTGGTGCGGATTCTCGCCATAGCGCATGTCCTGCGCCTTGATGAACTGCATGCTGTAGGTGCGCGGGAACAGGCTGCGGCCCTCGGTGCTGAGGGTTTGCGCGTTCTGGTCGATGCCGCCGAGGTAGTTGGCGATCATGCCGTCATAGGCCGCGGTGTGCTCGAAGGCCTTGAGCGCCAGGTCGAAGCGCTGGGCGTAGGTCAGGCCGCCGTTCTTCAGGTTGTCGATCACCGCGGCGTAGTCGTCGGCGTTGACCACGATGGCAACGTCCTTATGGTTCTTCGCCGCGCTGCGGACCATCGTCGGGCCGCCGATGTCGATGTTCTCGATGGCATCCGGCAGCGTGCAGCCGGGCTTGGCCACGGTGGCGGCGAACGGGTAGAGATTGACTGCCACCAAGTCGATCGGCGCGATGCCGTGCTCGGCCATCACCGCGCCGTCGAGGTCGCGCCGGCCGAGGATGCCGCCGTGAATCTTCGGGTGCAGGGTCTTCACCCGACCGTCCATCATTTCCGGGAAGCCGGTGTAGTCGGCGACTTCCACGGCATCGACGCCGTTTTCGCGCAGCAGCTTGAACGTGCCGCCGGTGGAGAGGATCTCGACACCGAGGGCGGCGAGTTCACGGGCGAAGTCGACGACGCCGGTCTTGTCGGACACGCTGATCAGCGCGCGGCGGACGGGAAGGCGGGTGGTCTGGTCGGTCATCTCGGATTCCATCAGGACAGAATTGAAAGAAAAAGGGCGCCGGCGCGGCGCCCTTCATCCAGCGAATCGGTTACAGCAAGTCGTACTGCTTGAGTTTCTTGCGCAGGGTGCCGCGGTTCAGACCCAGCAGCTCGGAGGCCTTGGTCTGGTTGCCCTTGACGTAATTCATCACGGTTTCCAGCAACGGCGCCTCGACTTCCGAGAGCACCAGGTTGTAGACGTCCGTGACGTCGGCACCCTCGAGACGGGCAAAATAGTTGTGCAGCGCCTTCTCCACGCTGCCGCGAAGGGTATGCCCCGCTTCGCTCGGCGTGTTGAGGTGCTGCTTCAGGTTCACGTTGTCGCTCACGGATGCGGTTCCAGTTAGCAAGGTTTCGTTCAACAGCGTCATGCGGCCACCCCCTGTCCATCCCCCGAATCGGGCCTTGATCGTTGCTCGGCGAAGAACGCCCGAACGCTGGCAGCCTGTGCCGCCCTGTCTTCCAGGTGATTGAACCGGGCGCGGAATTCCCGGGCGCCCGGCAGTGTTTGCAGATACCAGCCGACGTGCTTGCGGGCGATGCGCGCACCCATGACATCGCCGTAGAAGGCGTGCAGAGCGTCCAGATGCTGCAGCACGGTGGCTTCGATGGCGTCGGAGGATGGTTGGGCCAGTAGCTCTCCGGTGTCGAGGAAATGCTCGATCTCGCGGAAGATCCACGGCCGGCCCTGCGCCGCCCGGCCGATCAGCAGGGCATCGGCGCCGGTCGCCTGCAGCACTTGGCGCGCCTTGTGTGGCGAGTCGATATCGCCATTGGCGAAAACCGGAATGGTTACCTGCTGCTTGATCGTCGCGATGGTGTCGTATTCGGCTTCGCCGGTGTAGAGATCGGCGCGCGTACGGCCATGCACGGCCAGCGCGGCGATTCCACTCTGCTCGGCGATCCGCGCGATCGTCGAACCGTTGCGGTTCTGGCGGTCCCAGCCGGTGCGGATCTTCAGGGTCACGGGCACGTCGACGGCGGCGACCACGGCGTCGAGGATCTGCCCGACCAGCCGCTCGTCGCGCATCAACGCGGAGCCGGCGGCCTTGTTGCAAACCTTCTTGGCCGGGCAGCCCATGTTGATATCGATGATCTGTGCGCCCAGCTCGACGTTGCGCCGTGCCGCCTCGGCAAGCATCTGCGGATCACCGCCAGCGATCTGCACCGAGCGCGGCTCCGGCTCATCGGCATGCGGCATGCGCAGGCGCGACTTGCGGCTGTTCCACAGGCGCACGTCGCTGGTGAGCATTTCCGAGACCACCATGCCCGCGCCGAAGCGTCGGCAGAGCTGGCGGAACGGCTGATCGGTCACGCCGGCCATGGGCGCGAGAATCAGACGATTCGATAAGGTGTAGGGGCCGATGCGTACCGCTGACATGAAGATTCCCTGCCTGGAGCCTGCTTGTTAGGTCGATCGGGACTGCAAAAAAGGGTGGGCATAATACCCGCTCCGGATGACGGGTTAAAGGTGGTTTTGAACAAATTCTGAACAGTCTTCGGCTTATCGCCAATGGTTAGAAGCCGGCGCGGGACGCGGAATACGCTGCTCGCCGCGCTATTCCGGAGAGCGGAAGTTCAGACTGTAGTTCACCGCCTTCGAGCCCGGGTCGAGGATATCCAAGGCGATATGGATGGGGACCTGCGGGGGCATTTCCGTCTGTCCGGCGAGCTCGCCCGACAGGTATTCGCTGGGCTTGAAGCTGCGGCTTGCAATCAGTTTGCCGGTGAGATCGGCGAAGCGGATTTCCAGCAACGGAAACGGTTGGGCGAAGGGCGCACGGTTGTAGATGATGGCGTCCACCACCAGTGCGCCGCGAAAGTCCGGATGGCTGCGCACCACTAGGTTGCTACTGCGAATCTGGCTGACGTCAACCTTGCTCGGCAGGGTGCAACCCAGCGTCGGACAGAGACGCTCGAACCAGGGGCGATAGCGGTCCTGGCGCGCCAGTTCGTCGAAGTTGTACGCCACGTACTGGCCGGCGAGGCCGAGCAGGGCGAGAAGATTCAGCGTGCCCCACGCCAGCCCACGGCCCCAGCGTTTGCGCGGTGGCTGCCAGGCGAGTTGCAGCGGCTCGTCGTCGAGTTCGAACAGTGGTGTGTTCGCCAGCTCCGGCTCGTGGCGCTGATTGGCCGTGTGGTTGGCAGACGATACTTCCGGTGCTGGCGCGGCCGGGGCTTCGTCCGCGCCGCCGATATCGGGCTCCACACGTGCGGGCGTCTCGTCGGCGTGGATCGCCGTGATCCGCTCGCTGGCGGTTGCCGTCTGGCTGGGCGGCAAGGGCGCTGCCGAAGCGGGGCTCGGCGGGAAGGATGGCGTAGTTTCGGTCGGTGCGATCGATTCCGGCGCCTCGATGGGCGCGGGTGAGTCACTCTCAGGCGTGGCGCGCGGTGTATCCGCTACGGCCGGCTCATCCGGCTCGGCGCGCGGCGGAGCAACGACTGCCGGCGGCGTACCGGCGGGCTCGCTGAAGCGCTGGGCAAGCTCGCGCTCCTGCGCTTCCAGCTTGGCCAGTTCCTCGTCGAGGTTGAGGCTGTCGAGATCCAGATCGTCGTGGATCCAACGACTCTCGTCTGCGCTCTGCGCGGTAGACGGCGCAGGCGGCTGAGCCGCCGGGCCGGCGACGACAAGTGGTGGCGTCGGATGCTCGTCGGCCAGCAGCTGACGCGCGGCATTGAACACTTCAAGGCAGGCCCCGCAACGCACCGCGCCACGCGCCGCGCCGAGTTGGCTGTGACTGACACGAAAGCTGGTGCGGCAGTGGGGACATTGAGTGATGAAGCTGCTCATGCGGGGTTCCGGCAAAAATTGCTCGCAAGTCTAGTTCATGCCCGTCGCGTGGCGACAGCGGATGCGGTTCAGCGGCGGGTTCCGCTGATGCGCACCCAGCCGTCCTGGTCGGCGGTCGGGTCGAGATCGAAGGCGCCTTCGTAGGCGCGGCGAACCTGCTCGGCCTGTTCGGCAAGAATGCCGGACAGCGCCAGTCGGCCGCCGGGCTTGACCAGCGTGGTGATCTGCGTTGCCAGTTGCACCAGCGGACCGGCGAGGATGTTGGCGACCACCACGTCGACCGCCTGCGCTGGTAGGTGTTCGGGCAGGTAGACCGGGAAAGCTTCGGCCGGCAGGCCGTTGCGGCCGGCGTTGTCGCGCGAGGCTTCCAACGCCTGTGGATCGATGTCGGTGCCCAGCGCCGATTCGGCGCCGAGCAGCAGTGCGGCGATGCCGAGAATGCCCGAACCGCAGCCGAAGTCGAGTACGCGGCAGCCGGCCAGTTCCTGGCCGTCCAGCCACTCCAGGCACAGCGCAGTGGTCGGGTGGGTGCCGGTGCCGAAGGCCAAGCCGGGGTCGAGCAACAGGTTGACTGCGTCCGGCTCCGGCGCGGTATGCCAGCTCGGCACGATCCACAGGCGGCGGCCGAAACGCATCGGCTGGAAGTTGTCCATCCAGCTGCGCTCCCAGTCCTGATCTTCGATGCGTTCGATATGGTGCTCGGGCAGCTCGCCACCGCGCAGCAGGCGCAGGTGGGCGAGTACCGCGTCCGCATCGGTATCGGCCTCGAATAGCGCAAGCAGGTGGGTGTGACTCCACAACGGCGTGGTGCCCAGGTCCGGCTCGAAGATCGGCTGGTCCTCGCCATCCATGAACGTCACCGAGACGGCACCCAGCGCCAACAGCTGGTCCTCCAGCGCTGCGGCCTGATCGGGGGTTATGGCAAGGCGGATCTGCAACCAGGACATGGGGGCCTCTTGGGAAACGGGCGGGGCAAGGCGCGCAAGCTTACTGGAGGGCGTGGGTCGCGGCCAGTGCAGGGGATGGGCGAAGGTGGGGCGAAGGTTCTTTCCACCGCAGGTGCTTGGGGGTAGGTGAAAAACCGCCGCGCGACCTTGTCATTCGGCGCCACAAACGACAGGGGCTGCCCGAAGGCAGCCCCTGTGTCAGCGCAGAGCCGTGGCTCAGTGCTTGTCCATACCCAATTTCTTTTCCAGGTAGTGGATGTTCACGCCGCCCTTACAGAAGCCTGCATCGCGCACCAGGTCGCGGTGCAGCGGGGCGTTGGTCTTGATGCCGTCGACGATCAGCTCGTCCAGGGCATTGCGCATGCGGCCCATCGCCTCGTCGCGGTTGGCGCCGAAGGTGATCAGCTTGCCGATCAGCGAATCGTAGTGCGGCGGTACCGCATAACCGTCGTAAAGGTGCGAATCGACGCGCACGCCGTTGCCGCCCGGCGCGTGGAAGTGCTTCACCTTGCCCGGGCTGGGCATGAAGGTGCGCGGGTCTTCGGCGTTGATGCGGCATTCCACGGCGTGGCCGCGAATGACTACATCTTCCTGTTTGATCGACAGCTTCTGGCCGCCACCGATCAGCAGCATCTCCTTGACGATATCGACGCCGGTGACCATCTCGGTGACCGGGTGCTCGACCTGCACGCGGGTGTTCATCTCGATGAAGTAGAAGTTGCCGTCTTCATAGAGAAACTCGAACGTGCCGGCGCCGCGGTAGCCGATGTCGATGCAGGCCTGGACGCAACGGGCCTGGACCTTGCGGCGGGCTTCTTCGTCGATCAGCGGAGCAGGGGCTTCCTCGATCACCTTCTGGTGGCGGCGCTGCAGCGAGCAGTCGCGGTCACCCAGGTGGATGGCATTGCCCTGGCCGTCGGCGAGCACCTGGATCTCCACGTGGCGCGGGTTGGTCAGGAATTTTTCGAGGTAGACCATCGAGTTGCCGAAGGCTGCACCGGCTTCGTTGCGGGTCAGCTTGGCCGAGGCGATCAGATCCTCTTCCTTGTGCACCACGCGCATGCCGCGACCACCGCCGCCGCCGGCGGCCTTGATGATCACCGGGTAACCGACTTCACGGGCGATCTTCAGCGCCAGCTGTTCGTCTTCCGGCAGCGGGCCATCGGAGCCCGGCACGGTCGGTACACCGGCTTTCTTCATGGCGTGCTTGGCCGACACCTTGTCACCCATCAGACGGATCACGTCGGCGGTCGGGCCGATAAAGGTGAAGCCGGATTTCTCCACCTGCTCGGCGAAGTCGGCGTTCTCGGCCAGGAAGCCGTAGCCGGGATGGATGCCGTCCGCGCCGGTGACCTCTGCCGCGGCGATGATCGCCGGGATGCTCAGGTAGGACTGAGCGGAGGAGGCCGGGCCGATGCACACCGACTCATCGGCGAGCGACACGTGCATCAGATCGCGGTCGGCAGTCGAATGGACCGCTACGGTCTTGATGCCCAGTTCCTTGCAGGCACGCAGCACTCGCAGGGCGATTTCGCCGCGGTTGGCGATCAGTACTTTTTCCAACATCGCAGGCTCTCCGCGGTTCAAACGATGGTGAACAGCGGCTGGTCGTATTCGACCGGCTGACCATTCTCCACCAGGATGGATTCGATGGTGCCGCCGATTTCGGCCTCGATGTGGTTCATCATCTTCATGGCTTCGACGATGCAGAGGATGTCGCCTTTCTTGACGGTCTGGCCGACTTCGACGAACGCCTTGGCCTCCGGCGAGGATGCGCGGTAGAAGGTGCCGACCATCGGCGAGCGAACCACGTTCCCGTTCAGCTTCGGTGCTGCCGGAGCGGCATCGGCAGCCGGCGCGGCGGCGACTGGAGCAGGGGCCGGAGCGGCAGGGGCATGCGCGTAGACCGGTTGCTGCATCGCGACTTGCTTGCTGTGGCGGCTGATACGTACGGACTCTTCACCCTCGTGAATCTCGAGCTCGTCGATACCGGACTCTTCCAGCAGTTCGATCAGTTTCTTGACTTTGCGAATATCCATGAAGCATTGACTCCCAGGTAAGTTCAAAGGGCATTGCTGCGCGCGTCTTCGAGGTCCGGCATGAGCACAGGCCTGTCAGGAAGCGGCGAGTTGTTCCAGGGCGGCCTCCAATGCCAGTCGGTAGCCGCTGGCGCCAAGGCCGCAGATCACTCCTACCGCTACGTCGGAGAAATAGGAGTGATGGCGGAAAGGTTCACGCTTGTGCACGTTGGACAAGTGCACTTCGATGAATGGGATGCTCACGGCCAGCAGCGCGTCACGTAATGCGACGCTGGTGTGGGTGAAGGCAGCCGGATTGATCAGGATGAAGTCGACGTCTTCGTCGCGAGCGGCGTGAATGCGCTCGATCAACTCGTATTCGGCGTTCGATTGCAGATGCAGGAGGTGATGGCCGCCGTCGCGCGCGCGCTGTTCCAGATCCTGATTGATCTGCGCCAGCGTCACGGCGCCATACACACCGGGTTCACGGGTGCCGAGCAGGTTGAGATTGGGGCCGTGGAGCACGAGCAGCGTGGCCATTGGCGGTCCTTGTTGTTCTGGGCAAACGGCGGCGCGCGATGCGCCCACCGGAAAGGGGAAAAACTATGCCCGAAGCAAGGGCTGACTGTCCAGTCATGCAGCGATCGCCGGAAATGCCCGCATTATGACTGGAGATTGCTGCAACAGTCCCTAGAGCGAGCTCTCGGCGCGATCCAGCCGCTCGCCGAATTCCCGGGCGTCCAGTTCGCCGACGACGCGGACGTCCTTCAGTTCGTTGCCGGCGCGATCAAAGAACAGGATCGCCGGTGGACCGAACAGCTGGTAGCGGTCGAGCAGGGCGCGCTGCTCGGCGTTGCTGTCGGTGATGTCGAAACGGATCAGCCGATAACCAGCCAGCCGCGGCGCCACCTGTGGATGGGCAAAGACCTCGCGTTCGAAAACCTTGCAGCTGACGCACCAGTCGGCGTACCAGTCCAGCATCAGCGGCTGGCCAGCGGCGCGTGCGGCGGCCAGTTGTGCATCGAGTTCGGCCGTGGTGGCAAGGGTCAGCCAGCCATCGCCGGTCGCGCTGTCGGCCCGCACTGCGCTGGACTGGGGTAACGGCCGCAGCGGATCGGAGTTGCCCTGCAGCGCACCGACCCAGGCCGCCAGCGCGTAGACCAGCAGGACCAGTCCCAGCAGCTGCGCAAGCTTCTGCCGCGCGGTTTTCTGGGTGAACTCCAGGGTGCCGAGGAACAGCGCCGAACCGGCGGCGAGCAGACCCCACAATGCCAGCGCCAGCGGACCGGGCAACACGCGTTCGAGCATCCATACCGCGACTGCCAGCAGCAGGACGCCGAAGGTATTGCGCACACTGACCATCCACGGACCACTTCGGGGCAGCAGCGCGCCGCCGCCGGTGGCGAACAGCACCAGCGGTGCACCCATGCCCAGGCCCAGGGCGAACAGCTTCAGGCCGCCGCCCAAGGCATCGCCGCTGGCGCTGATGTACAGCAGGGCACCGGCCAGCGGCGCGGAAACACAGGGCGATACCAGCAGGCTGGAAATCGCCCCGAGCAGCGCCGCGCCGGTGAACGAGCCGCCGCGGGCATTGCCGGCGACGCGATCGAGACGCGCCGACAGCGCCTGCGGCAGGCGCAGTTCGAACAGGCCGAACATGGCCAGCGCGAAGGCGACGAAGAACAGCGCGAAGGGCACCAGAATCCACGGCGACTGCAGGCGCGCCTGCAGATTCAGTTCGGCGCCGAATACGCCCATCAAAGCCCCGAGCAGAGCGAAGCCGCCCGCCATCGGCAGAACATAGGCCAGCGACAGCAGGAAGCTGCGCATGCCGCCCGTTTGGCCGCGCAGCACCACGCCGCTGAGGATGGGCAGCATCGGCAGCACACAGGGGGTGAACGTCAACCCCAGACCGGCGAGGAAGAACAGCCCGATCGCCCGCCAGGAAAGCTCGCCCTTTGCCTCTGGCGCATTCGGCGCGGCGGTAGATGCGGCGCCGATACCGCCGATGGTCAGATTCTCGGTTTCCGGCGGATAGCACAGTCCCTTGTCCGCGCAGCCCTGGTAGCTTACCTGCAGCGTGAAGGGGCGCTGCTCTGGATTGTCGACCGGCACCTCGATATCCAGTACGCCGTAGTAGACCTCCACCTCGCCGAAGTAGTCGTCGGTCTTCTGCTCACCGGCCGGCAGTTGCGCCTCGCCGATGGTGACGCCCGGTTCCTGGGTCTTGAATGCGAAGCGGTGGCGATAAAGGTAGTAACCCTCGGCGGCGACGAAACGCAGCTTCACCTGTGTTGGGGAGCTGTCTACCAGGCTTAGGCGAAAGGCCTCGCGCACCGGCAGGAAGTCCGCGCTGTTGTTGAGCGGGGCGCCGAGCGGGGCGCCAAGTGTGGGGCTTGGCTTACTGTCGAACAAACCGGCGCTGGCGGGCAGCACGACGAGGAAAAGCAGCAGGGTCAGCAGACGGCGCATGGCGATCTCACAGAAAACGTTGGCGCATGATAACCAAGCCGGGCGTTCAGGACTCGCGTTGTATTGTCTCGTCGTGCAACCAGATCACCCCCTCGCGTTCGCTGCCGATCAGCGGTCGCAGCCCCTGGCCGGCGCAGGGGCCGGCGACGCATTCGCCCGATTCGATCAGGAACAGCGCGCCATGGGTCGCGCATTGCAGGAGACTGCCGCTGCTGTCGAGGAACTGGTCGGGCAACCACTCAAGTGCGATTCCGCGGTGCGGGCAGCGATTTTCGTACAGGTACGGCACGCCGTCACGACGCACAGCCAGCACGCGGATCTGCGGCAGGACGAAACCGCGGCTCTGGCCTTCGACCAGTTCGTTCGACGCGCATAGACGGATCATCGGGGCTCCTCGCTCGGCCGGCGATTATCGCGCATCGGCGCGCGGCGGCACAGCGGGGCTGGCGGCGGCGGCAGCGCTCTCTATATGCTTGCCCGTTCATTTACTGGCGGACCAACCGGATGGGGCCTGTCCTTCACGCGCGCACACTGTTCCTGTCGCTCGGCCTGTTGCTGCCGCTGGTGCTGTGGCTGTCGCTGGCACTGGGGCCGGTGTCGCTGCCGCTGGGCGACACGCTGCGCGTGATCCCGGGACTGCTCGGCCTGGTACCGGATGATCCGCAGCTGGCGCAGGCCGCGCTGATCGTCGGCCAGCTTCGGCTGCCGCGTGCCTTGCTGGGGCTGGCGGTAGGCGCCGTGCTGGCGCTTTCCGGAGTAGCCATGCAGGGGCTGTTTCGCAATCCGCTGGCCGATCCGGGACTGATCGGCGTGTCCAGCGGCGCGGCGCTGGGGGCGGCATTCGCCATCGTCGGCGGCGCATTGCTCGGCGGGTTGCCGGAGGCACTCGAGCCGTACCTGTTGTCGCTGTGCGCGTTCGGCGGTGGACTGTGCGTCACTGCGCTGGTCTATCGGCTGGCGCACCGGAGCGGCCAGGCGGAGGTTTCGACCATGCTGCTTGCCGGCATCGCCCTGACCGCGTTGGCCGGCGCCCTGATCGGACTGTTCACCTACCTGGCCGACGATGCCACGCTGCGCATGCTGACCTTCTGGAATCTCGGCAGCCTCGGCAGCGCCAGCTACGGCCGGCTGTGGCCGCTGCTGTTGGTCACCGGTATTGTCGCGCTCTGGCTGCCCACTCGCGCCAATGCGCTGAATGCGCTGCTGCTGGGCGAATCTGAGGCGCGACATCTCGGTTTCGAGGTTGAGCGGCTCAAGCGTGAGCTGGTGCTCTGTACCGCGCTGGGTGTCGGTGCGGCGGTGGCAGCCGCCGGGATGATCGGCTTCATCGGGCTGGTAGTGCCGCATCTGGTGCGCCTGCTGGCCGGTCCGGACCATCGTGTGGTGCTACCGGCGTCGGCCCTGGCCGGCGCGAGTCTGCTATTGCTCGCCGATCTCGTTGCGCGGCTGGCATTGCAGCCGGCCGAATTGCCGATCGGCATCGTCACCGCGCTGCTCGGCGCACCATTCTTTCTTTATCTGCTGCTGCGAAGGCGTGCCCGATGCTGACTGCAACAGGGATTGCGGTGCGGCGCGGCGCGCGGCTGGCCGTGAAGGAGATCGATCTGCGGTTGCACGCCGGAGAGCTGTTCGGTGTGCTCGGTCCCAACGGCGCCGGCAAGAGCAGCCTGCTCGGTGCGCTGAGCGGTGAGCTGTCGACCGCTGCCGGGGCGGTGTCGCTGCACGGTCGCGCCTTGGTCGACTGGCCGGCTCGCGAGCGGGCGCGTCATCTCGCGGTGTTGCCACAAAGCTCGACGCTGAACTTTGCCTTCCGCGTGGACGAAGTGGTGGCGCTGGGGCGTTTGCCGCACGACAGCGGGCGTGAGGCGGATGCGCGAATCGTCACCGAAGCGCTCGAGGCGGCCGATGCCGCGCATTTGCGTGCGCGCAATTATCTGGAGCTATCCGGTGGCGAGCGCCAGCGCGTGCATCTGGCGCGGGTGCTGGCGCAACTCTGGCCGGGGGGCGAGGGGCAGGTGCTACTGCTCGATGAGCCGACTTCCATGCTCGATCCGGCGCACCAGCACAGGGTCCTTCGGGTGTTGAGGGATGTCGCGGGCCGCGGCGCGGCCGTGTTGGTGATCCTGCATGATCTGAACCTGGCCGCGCGCTATTGCGACCGCCTGCTGCTGCTTGCCGAAGGCTGCAACCGCGCGAGCGGGACGCCGCGTGAGGTTCTGCGGGCCGACCTGCTGCAGAGCGTCTTCGACTTGGAGGTGCTGGTGCAGCGTCATCCGGAGCGTGATCATCCACTTATCATTGCCCGTTGAGGAGCTAGCCTTGCGCATTTTCGTCTTGCCGTTGTTGCTGCTGTTGCTTTCGGCTTGTCAGACGTTGCCTCCATTGCCCGAATGGCAGAGCCCGGAGGGGCGCGGGCACGCAGACCTTGGGGCGATCGTCGATCTGCGCAGTGGCGAGCGGCTGAGCGCCGCACAGCTGGTCCAGCGGCTGGCGGAGGCGGATTACGTGCTGGTCGGCGAGCGCCATGACAATCCCGATCATCATGCGCTGCAGCTCTGGCTGCTGCAGGCGCTGGCCGAGCGGCGCAGTCAGGGCAGCCTGCTGCTGGAGATGCTGACGCCGGAGCAGCAGCTCGCGGTGGCTCGGACGCAAACGCAGCTGCGTCGCGGCGAGCCGGTGGAGGATCTACCGACCACCTTGGCCTGGTCACCAGGGTGGCCATGGAGGCTCTACGGTCCGCTGGTCAGCTATGCGCTAGCGCAGCCTTTCTCGCTTATGCCAGCGAATCTGACGCGCGCCGAGATCGGCCAGATCTACCGGGAGGTTCCGCACCTGCCCGATGGCGAGTCCACGCGTGCCGAGGTTGCTGAGGCGTTGCGCGCGCAGATCGTCGACTCTCACTGCGGAATGCTGCCGGACAGCCAGGTGCCGGCCATGCTGGCGGTGCAACAGCAGCGCGACCGGCGCATGGCCGCACGCCTGCTGGCGGCGCCGAAGCCGACGATGTTGATCGCCGGGGGCTTTCACGCGCGCCGCGATCTCGGTGCGCCCTTGCACCTGCGTGATCTCGGGGGCTCGGGCAACGTCCAGGTGCTGATGCTTGCCGAGGTCGGCGAACGTGTGGCGGCGCAGCAGGCGAATTTCGTCTGGTACACGCCGGCGCAGCCGGCCAAGGACTACTGCGAACAGATGCGCAAGCGCTGAGCAACCGGGACATGTTTGCCGGACAAAAAAAGACCCGACAGAGTCGGGTCTAAAACCGTGATTAGCCTGATGAGGAGATAACCTGAAAGTCCGACTGCCTGGGCCTTCAGTTACCGGCTGATCTCGCGACCAGTTGAGGTAATAGTAACAATTCTCATTAGCAAGTCAACGCTTGAGATGAAAGAATTTTCGGCGTCGTCATGCTGGAACGGCCAAGCGTAACTGAGTGACTTCCTTGTTCAGCAGATCGATGCGTCGCGCCATGCTTTCGATGAGGCTGTGGGCGATACGGGGATTGTTCTGTGTGAGGCTGAGGAATTGCTCTTTGGGAATCACCATGACGGTGCATGGTTCGCTGGCAACTACAGTGGCGTTGCGCCTTTCGCGCGTAAAAACGGCCATCGCCCCAAAAATCTCGTCCTTCTGCACATCGCCGACTTTCTGCCCGTCGACGAGAGCTTCCGCGCGGCCGTCGACGATGATGAACACGTTGTCGGCCTCATCGCCCTGACGGATCAGTTCGTCGCCGGCAGCGAAATGGCGGAACCCGGTGGCCGGTCTGACGTCCGGCTGACGCAGACGCGCCAGGGCATCACCGAGCAGCGCGGTGTGTCCGCTGAGGTACTGGATGAGCAGCTCCTGGCGGTGCGCGTCGGCTTGGATATGCGCGAGCACTTCGCTGCGGGCGTAAGGAATCAGGCGGACAGGTTCATCGCTGCAGTACCGGCAGGGCGGCAGTTCGCTGCCCTGATGCAAGCCGAGGAGATCGCCTTCCTGCAGATAGAACAGTGGTTTGTCATCGATTCGCGCATGCAGCAGGCCACTGTCGACGAGATACAGCCGTTCGGCGGCCAGTTCGCTGCCGAGGTCGTCGCTGTGCCCGTACTCGATGGGCGCAGCGCAGGGGGGCAGCCCGTCGAGCAACTGGCCCGGAATACTCTGCAGAAGGCTGATCAGACGATCGGCATAGGCCGGTTGCTCTCCGAGTAGATACATGTCGGTAATCCTTGAACGAACAGGCGAAATCGATGGCTGATGCGGTTGGCGCACAATAGGCACGGCCTTTGGGGGAGTAAATCCTGGCCGGTGGAGGTTGTGAGCTAGCTCTTATTGTGACCTTCGTCGAGAAGCCGGTTCAGCTCGTCCTTCAGCGACGTCGGAAGCTCCTGCCAAGGCAGATCGCGCAGCGCGCCTTCGATGGCATACAGGAGTACGCGGGAGGCGCTGAAACCGCGGGCCTTGACCGCCCGGTAAGAGCCTACCGCGCCGAGACGGCGCAGGTCGGCGGCGGTATGAATGCCGGAGGCGTGCAGCCACTGTGAGGAAGTCTTGCCGAGGTTGCGCAGGGTGAGCAGTTCATCGTGCATGGCAGCTTCCTTGCGTAGCTACTGGGTGGAATAACCTGCAAGAAAATGGAGTGGCCAACGAACGCGTCGTGACGCCTGCACATCGCCCCACGCCTCGCGCAGCGAAGCCTGTACGATGGCAATCGGGTCGCTGCCGTGCGTTTGCTGCCACTTCGTCACGGCCGACCAGGTACGCAGGTAGCCGATCAGCTGATCGAAGCTCCAGGTCGCCTCGAGGGCGAAGGGCGGAACGGCGAGTCGCGCGAAAGGCAGATGAATGTCCCGATAACCGGCGTCGACGCTTGCGCGGCCGGTCGGCCAGTATCCGGCGAGCGTCTTGCCGTGCAGTCGATTGACGATTTCGTCCAGCGCCGGATCAATTTCCAGCAAGCTATAGCACCAGGCGCAGAACAGCCCGCCCGGTTTCAGCGCCCGGCGCGCCTGGGCAAAGAAGGCCGGCGAGGCGAACCAGTGCAGCGCCTGGGCCACCACGATCAGATCCAGCTGGTTGTCCTTGAGCGGCAACTGTTCGGCCTCCGCGACGAATCGCTCGACGGACTCCCAGTGCGCGCCTGCATCCAATTGCGCGGCGCTGGCGTCACAGGCGAGCACGCGACGGAAGTGCTGCTGCAGCGGCAGGCTGGCCTGGCCATTGCCGGCGGCGATATCCAGCGCCATGCCGGTTTGCCGGCATTGACCGGCCAGCCAGGCGAACAGGCTGGCTGGGTAATGCGGGCGAAACTGCGCATAGCCGCTGGCGCGTACCGAGAACAGTTCGACGCTGTCACGTGCGGCCTGAGGTGCGGGCGGTGTGGGCGTGGAGCAGCCGGACATGTTCGGTTTCCGCGTAGAGGTGCGTGTGAGTATAGAAGGGGCGCCACGATCTGCTCGCGGTGCCCCTGGCTCAGACGCCCGGCAGATGCTGGCGAATGGCTTCGACCAAGCTGTCGAGGCTGCCGGCATCGTGGGTGTCGATGCGCCGGCTGCGCGACTGTTCCTGCTCGCTGAGCGGATCGCGACCGGCTTGCTGCGCACGGATCACCTCCTGCGTGGCATCCGAAGGGTCACCCCCCTCGGCCTGGCGCTGCGCGAGCCACTGATCCAGCACCGCATCCGGCGCATGGCAGTCGAGGATCAGAAAGGGTACGCCGGTGGCTTCGGCAATCTGCCAGGCCGCTTCGCGCTGCGCCTGCTTGAGGTATGTCGCGTCGATGACGACCGGAAAGCCAGCGAGCAAGGCGTGTTCGGCAAGCTGGTGCAACCGCTGGTAGGTCGCTGCGCTGGCATCCTGACTGTAAATGCCGGCGTTGAGGTGGCCTTGCTGGTCGGCCGCCTGCACCCCGTACAGGCGCTTGCGCTCGACATCCGAGCGCAGGCGCACGGTGCCCAGGGCTTCGACCAGACGCAGCGCCACATGGCTCTTGCCGACGGCCGATACACCGTGGGTGATCGCCAGAAAGCGCGACGGGATGGCGCTGTAGCTCTCCGCGAGGTTGGCGTAGCTGCGGTACTGACGCAGGATCACCTTGCGCTCCACCGCGTCCTGCTCCTGATACAGACGGAACAGGCTGACCTTGGCGCGCACCAGGGCACGATAGGCCTTGTACAGGTTGAGCAGCTCGAGCGCGGCGTAGTCGCCGGTGTGCTCCAGCCAGCCATTGAGGAAGCGTCGTGCCTGGCATTTCAGGCCGCGGTCCTCGAGGTCCATCGCGAGGAAGGCGGCATCCGAAGCGATGTCGATCAGGCGGAACGGCTCGTTGAATTCGATGCAGTCGAACAGCACCACCTCGCCGTCGATCAGTGTGGCGTTGCCCAGGTGCAGATCGCCGTGACATTCGCGGACGAAGCCTTCCTGGCAGCGCCGCTGGAGCAGCGGCCACAGACGGCTGATGCTGGTTTCGGTCCATTCCTGCAGGGCGTCGAGCTGACGCAGATCGGCGTCTTCGCTCAGCAATGGGCGAATCTGCTCGAAGTTCTGTCGCATCGGCGCGACGATCGCCTCGGGTGTGTTGAGCGGGTGATTAGCGGCCACCTGCGGGGTCTGCAGGTGGAAGGAGGCGATCTGCCGCGCCAGCGCATCGATGTGAGCGTCGGTCAGCTCGCCGCGCGCCTGGATTTCCGCCAGCAATTGCGATTGCGGAAATTCGCGCATTTTCAGCGCATATTCAATGGGGGCACCCGCGCCATTCAGCTGCGGCGCCTGTTCGCTACCGGTGATCGGCAGCACCTCCAGGTACAGGCCGGCAGCCATGCGCTGGTTCAGGCGCAGTTCTTCTTCGCAGAAGTGCTTGCGTGCCGCCAGCGCAGTGAAGTCGAGAAAGCCGAAGTCCACCGGCTTCTTGATCTTGTAGGCGAATTGGCCGGTGAGAATGACCCAGGAGATGTGTGTTTCGATGACCCGCAAGTCGTTGACCGGATGCGGATAGAGGGCCGGATTCTGCAGGGCGGCGATCAGTGCTTGGCTCACGGTCTTTCCTTGTTGAAGTTGTTGAAAGCAGCGTGGCGCTTCGCTGAGAAGCCCGTCACGCGGTCGAAAACCCCGGCATTATGGCGACTGAGGCCCAGGCTGCAAACCGCCGAGAGGGCGTCTGACCGTCACGGCAAAGCTGCGTATAATGCGCCGCCATGACTAGATCCCGCTCTTCCCGTACCCGCTCGAAACGCCGTGCCGGTGGTGCTCGCCCTTGGTTGGGGTGGGTGCTGAAACTCTCTATCGTCGGCGTGGTGATCCTCGCCGGATTCGCCATATACCTGGATGCCGTGGTGCAGGAGAAATTCTCCGGCAAGCGCTGGACCATCCCCGCCAAGGTCTACGCTCGGCCGCTCGAACTGTTCGTCGGGCAGAAGCTGGCCAAGGACGACTTCCTCACCGAACTCGACGCGCTGGGCTATCGCCGCGAGAAGGCTGTCAGTGGTCCGGGTAGTGCTTCGGTCGCCGGCAACAACGTCGAGCTGCATACCCGCGGCTTCCAGTTCTACGAGGGCGCGGAGGAGTCGCAGCGAGTGCGCGTGCGCTTTTCCGGTGACTTCGTCGCGGGGCTCAATCGTGCCAACGGCGGCCAGCTGGCAGTCGCGCGGCTCGAGCCGCTGCTGATCGGCGGGCTGTATCCGGCGCATAACGAGGATCGCATCCTGATCAAGCTCGATCAGGTGCCGCCGTATCTGGTGGAGACGCTGGTGGCGGTCGAAGACCGCGAATTCTTTGAACATTTCGGCGTATCGCCCAAGTCGATCGCTCGCGCCGTGTGGGTCAACCTGACGGCCGGCCAGGTGCGTCAGGGCGGCAGTACGCTGACCCAGCAGCTGGTCAAGAACTTCTATCTGACCAACGAGCGCAGCCTCAGCCGCAAGGCCACCGAGGCGATGATGGCGGTGCTGCTGGAACTGCATTACGACAAGCAGGAGATTCTCGAGGCCTACCTCAACGAGGTGTTCCTCGGACAGGACGGTCGACGCGCGATTCATGGCTTCGGTTTGGCCAGCCAGTACTTCTTCGGCCGGCCGCTGGCCGAGCTCAAGCTGCATCAGGTGGC
Organism: Pseudomonas phenolilytica; assembly: GCF_021432765.1. NCBI lineage: Bacteria > Pseudomonadati > Pseudomonadota > Gammaproteobacteria > Pseudomonadales > Pseudomonadaceae > Pseudomonas > Pseudomonas phenolilytica. The sequence goes on along the minus strand of NZ_CP058908.1, from coordinate 268,941 downwards.
GCTGCTGGTGGGGATGGTCAAGGGGCCGACCTATTACAACCCGCGGCGCAATCCGGAGCGCGCGCTGGAGCGTCGCAACCTTATTCTCGACATGCTGGCCGAGCAGCAGGTGGTGACCGCGGAGGAGGCCGCGGTGGCCAAGCAGTTGCCGCTCGGGGTTACGCAGCGCGGCAGCATGGCGGACAGTTCCTATCCGGCGTTTCTCGATCTGGTCAAGCGCCAGCTGCGCGAGGACTACCGCGAAGAGGACCTCACCGAGGAGGGGCTGCGCGTCTTCACCAGCTTCGATCCGATTCTGCAGCTCAAGGCTGAGTCGGCGATGAGCGAGACGCTCAAGCGCCTCGGCAAGGGTGCGGAAGCCGTCGAGGGCGCGATGCTGGTGACCAACCCGGAAACCGGCGAGATCCAGGCCATGCTCGGCAGTCGGCAACCGGGCTATGCGGGCTTCAACCGGGCGTTGGATGCGGTGCGGCCAATCGGCTCGTTGATCAAGCCGGCGATCTATCTCGCCGCGCTGGAGCGGCCCAGTCAGTACACGCTGACCAGCCTGCTGGAGGACGAGCCGTTTTCGGTCAAGGGTGGCGACGGCAAGGTCTGGAAGCCGCAGAACTATGGTCGCCAGGCCTATGGCACGGTATACCTGTATCAAGCGCTGGCGAACTCCTACAACCTGTCGACAGCGCGTCTGGGGCTCGATCTCGGTGTGCCGACTGTGCTCAAGACGCTGGCACGCCTTGGCGCCACGCCGGACTGGCCGGCCTATCCGTCGATGCTGCTAGGAGCCGGCGGCTTGCGGCCGATCGAGGTCGCGGATATGTACCAGACCCTTGCCAACGGCGGTTTCAACACGCCGTTGCGCGGCATTCGCAGCGTGCTGACCGCCACCGGCGAGCCGCTCAAGCGCTACCCGTTCCAGATCGAGCAGCGCTTCGATGCTGGCGCTATCTACCTCACGCAGTACGCAATGCAGCGGGCGATGCACGAGGGGACCGGGCGCTCGGCCTACAACCGCCTGCCACGGTCGCTGAATCTGGCCGGCAAGACCGGAACCACCAACGATTCGCGCGACAGCTGGTTTGCCGGCTTCAGCCAGGATCTGCTGGCGGTGGTCTGGCTTGGTCGCGACGACAACGGCAAGACCTCGCTGACCGGCGCCACCGGGGCGCTGCAGGTCTGGACCGATTTCATGCGCCGCGCCGATCCGCTGCCGCTGAACATGCCGCTGCCGGACAATGTCGTGCAGGTCTGGGTCGACTCCGGTAGCGGCCAGGCGACCGACCAGCGCTGCCCGGGCGCGGTGCAGATGCCCTATATTCGCGGCAGTGAGCCGGCCGCCGGGCCTGGCTGCGGGCTCCAGGCACCGGCCGAATCGGTCATGGACTGGGTACGAGGCTGGCTGCAGTGATTCGCCGGATTTGGCTATTCGCGTTTTTTAAGAGGTTTGCAGATTGAACAGGCAATGGATGATCTTACTGGCCGCCGCGGCCCTGCTTCCCGGATGCGCCACGGTTGACCGACGGGCGATCCCGGTGGTTGATGCGGGTGCGCCGGTTTCCGAAGAAATGGCCGCGCGCCAGGCGTACCGGGCGCCGGGCGGCGCTCCTGCGCCCCGGGCGCTGCCGGAGGATTCCGGTGTGACGGTAATGGTGCCGCAGGGCACTTCGGCGCCGCTGCAGACTTACGCAGCACCGGATGGCGGCATCGTCGGCTCGATCGATCCTGCGCCGATGACTCAGGGTGCGTGGAATGCTGCACCGCCGTCCGCACCCTCCATGGCCGCTCCAGCGCCCGCGCCGCAGCCGAGCGGCATTCCCTCTTCGCGCGGCCTTTCGGCCGACGAACAGCTTGACGGCCCGGTGCTGGCGCTGTTGACCACCGCACAGCAGTTGCAGGGCAGTGGTGATCTCAACGGCGCCGCCTCCAGCCTGGAGCGCGCGCAACGGATCGCTCCGCGTGAGCCGCAGGTGCTCTACCGCCTGGCACAGGTGCGGCTGGCGCAGGGCGATGCGGTACAGGCCGAGCAGCTTTCCCGTCGCGGTCTGAGCTACGCCAGCGGACGACCTGCTCTGCAAGCCAGCCTGTGGGAGCTGATCGCCCAGGCGCGGGAACGCCAGGGTGATGCCGCGGGTGCGGCCCAGGCGCGCGAGCGCGCCAAGGTCGCGCTGTAATGGACGAGCGGCTAGCGGACGTGGCGCAGCAGTTGCTGCTGATCGAGCGGGAATTGCGTGTGCTCGGGCTGTGGGCGTCAGTGCCGCCGTCGCCCGTGGCGCTGGCTAGCGCTGAGCCGTTCTGTGTCGACACGCTGGAGTTCGAGGAATGGCTGCAGTGGATTTTCCTGCCGCGGATGAAGGTGATTCTTGAGGAGGGTCAGCCTTTGCCGTCGGTGTCCGGTATCCATCCGATGGCAGAGGTGGTGTATCGGGAGCGCCCCGTGGGGGGCTTGCTTGCTGCTCTGCTCGAATTCGATCGTCTGATTGCCAACGAATAACGCCGCGAGGCGGCGCTGCGCGTCGGACCAGGGGCGAGGAGGTTTTACTGCTTGCAGTTCTCCTCGATCTTTTGCTTCGTTTCGGCAATGCGCGATTGGCGTTCCTCTTCCTTCAGGCGGCGCACTTCGCCGTTTTCCTCGACGCGTACGCGCGGATTGTTTTGCAGTTGCGCCAGGTTAGTCTGCAATGTCTCGCAATAGCGCTTGCGCTCGGCTTCCTGTTCGGCAACCTGCTGCTTGACCTTGCGGTCGATTTTCTCCTGATCCACCAGTGACGCGCTGCTTTCACTGGCGTCTGGCTCGGCGGCGGCGGGCTTCGGTGGCGGTGTGACCGTATTCAGAGTTTGGGCGGCCTGGCCTTGCGGCGGTTGCGCACTGAAGTGGGTGATGCCCTGCGCGTCGACCCATTTGTATACCTGCGCGGCCATTGTGCTGCTACTCAGGGCGAGCAGGAGGCTGCCGACAATAACCATCGATCGCATGTGTTTTCCTTCGTGTGAGCGGAACAGCGGCACTATACCCAAAAGCCCGGGTGCCGCTGCTGCACCAGATCACAGCCTGAATGTACCTCAACGCAACGGCAAGCTTGACTTGCCGGCGCCGAATCCGAACAATCCGAAACTTGCTGTCCTGAGCCGCTTCGCCGCAAGTGATACCGGCTCAGCCTAGACAGACATGAGGTGCTACCCGCGCCGACCTGCATCACCCGCAACGCGTTACCTCGCGCTGGGTGGAGAGCCCGCGACAACAGGGTTTCTTCCAATACTGGCTCAGTCAGTGGCTGACGTAGTCGGCGACCACCGTCGCTCATGCCCTGCCGGCAGTAAACCTATTTCAGGTGGCTCCGATCCGGGAGTCGCTATCTGGCGTTTCAGAGGTGAACAACGTGGAACTCTTATCCGGCGCTGAAATGGTCGTCCGCTTTCTGCGTGACGAAGGCGTTAAATACATCTACGGGTACCCGGGCGGTGCCGTTCTGCATATCTACGATGCACTTTTCAAGGAAAAGTCCATCGAGCACATCCTGGTTCGTCACGAGCAGGCTGCCACCCACATGGCCGATGGCTATGCGCGTGCGACCGGCAAGGCCGGCGTGGTGCTGGTGACCTCCGGTCCTGGGGCGACCAACGCCATCACCGGTATCGCTACAGCGTTCATGGACTCGATCCCGATGGTGGTCATCTCCGGTCAGGTGCCCAGCACCATGGTCGGCACTGATGCCTTCCAAGAAACCGACATGATCGGCATCTCCCGGCCCATCGTGAAGCACAGCTTCATGATCAAGCATCCGTCGGAAATCCCCGAGGTGATGAAGAAGGCGTTCTATCTCGCCGAGTCCGGGCGTCCAGGGCCGGTTGTCATCGACATCCCGAAGGATATGACCAACCCGGCCGAAAAATTCGAATACGTCTACCCGAAGAAGGCCAAGCTGCGTTCGTACAGCCCGGCTGTGCGTGGGCATTCGGGGCAGATTCGCAAAGCGGCGGAACTCCTGCTGGGAGCCAAACGGCCCATCATCTACGCCGGTGGCGGCGTGGTCCTGGGCGGTGCCTCGACGCAGCTGACCGAGCTGGCGAAGATGCTTAATCTGCCGGTGACCAACACCTTGATGGGCCTGGGATGCTATCCGGGCAGCGATCGCCAGTTCGTCGGCATGCTTGGCATGCACGGCAGCTACACCGCCAACCTGGCTATGCACCATTCCGACGTGATCCTGGCGGTGGGTGCGCGTTTCGATGACCGCGTGATCAATGGTGCGGCGAAGTTCTGCCCGAACGCCAAGATCATCCATATCGACATCGACCCGGCATCCATCTCCAAGACCATCAAGGCCGACATCCCGATCGTCGGCCCAGTCGACAGCGTGCTGACCGAGATGGTCGCCATCGTCAAGGAAATTGGCCAGGCGCCCAACGCCGAGACGGTCGCCAGCTGGTGGAAGCAGATCGATGAGTGGCGCGGCAACCGCGGGCTGTTCCCCTACGACAAGGGCGATGGTTCGATCATCAAGCCGCAGACCGCCATCGAAATACTCTGCGAAGTGACCAAGGGCGAGGCCTATGTTGCCTCGGACGTCGGTCAGCACCAGATGTTCGCTTGCCAGTACTACAAGTTCGATAAACCCAACCGCTGGCTCAACTCCGGCGGCCTCGGCACCATGGGCTTCGGTCTGCCGGCAGCTATGGGCGTGAAGCTGAATTTCCCCGAAGCCGATGTCGCGGTGGTGACGGGGGAGGGCAGCATCCAGATGAATATCCAGGAGCTGTCCACCTGCCTGCAGTACGATCTGCCGGTGAAGATCATCAACCTCAACAACGGTGCGCTGGGTATGGTCCGCCAGTGGCAGGACATGGTGTACAACAGTCGCTACTCGCACTCCTACATGGAGTCGCTGCCGGACTTCGTCAGGCTGGCCGAGGCCTACGGCCACGTCGGTATGCGCATCACCGACCTGAAGGACCTCAAACCGAAAATGGAAGAGGCCTTTGCCATGAAGGATCGCCTGGTATTCCTCGATATTGCCGTTGACACCAGCGAGCACGTCTATCCGATGCAGATCAAAGACGGCGCGATGCGTGATATGTGGCTGAGCAAGACGGAGCGGACCTGATCATGAGACACATCATTTCCCTTTTGATGGAAAACGAACCGGGCGCACTGTCTCGCGTGGTCGGGTTGTTCTCGCAGCGCAACTACAATATCGAGAGCCTGACCGTGGCGCCGACTGAGGATCCGACGCTGTCACGCCTGACCCTGACCACCATTGGCCACGAGGAGGTGATCGAGCAGATCACCAAGAACCTCAACAAGCTGGTGGAAGTCGTCAAGTTGGTGGACTTGTCGGAGAGCGCACATATCGAGCGTGAGCTCATGCTCATCAAGGTCAAGGCTACCGGCGCCCAGCGCGCCGAGGTCAAGCGCACCACCGACATCTTCCGCGGACAGATCGTCGATGTGACCACCAGCGTCTATACCATCCAGTTGGCCGGAACCAGCGACAAGTTGGACAGTTTCATCCAGGCCATCGGAACCGCAGCGATTCTTGAGGTTGTACGCAGTGGCGTCACCGGGATATCCCGGGGCGACAAGGTACTGAGCATCTGACTGGCCACGCTCGCTGAGCCAGTTGGCAACGTTTTTATCGAATGGCCCACGAGGCCGGTAACAGGGGTAGTTTCATGAAGGTTTCATACGATAAAGATTGCGATCTTTCGATCATCCAGGGCAAGAAAGTCGCCATCATCGGTTACGGTTCCCAGGGCCACGCGCATGCGTGCAACCTGAAGGACTCCGGGTTGACGTCACCGTCGGCCTGCGTCCGGGCTCGTCCTCGATCGCCAAGGCCGAGGCTCATGGCCTCAAGGTCAGTGATGTGCCGGCAGCCGTCGCGGCCGCCGACCTAGTGATGATCCTGACTCCCGACGAGTTCCAGGGTCGTCTGTACAAGGACGAGATCGAGCCGAACCTGAAGAAGGGCGCAACCCTGGCCTTCGCCCATGGCTTTTCGATCCACTACAATCAGGTGGTGCCGCGCGCCGACCTCGACGTAATCATGATCGCGCCGAAAGCGCCGGGCCACACCGTGCGTTCTGAGTTCGTGCGTGGCGGCGGCATCCCTGACCTGATCGCCATCTATCAGGATGCTTCCGGCAATGCGCGTAACGTTGCGCTGTCGTACGCCTGCGGCGTTGGCGGCGGTCGTACCGGCATCATCGAAACCACCTTCAAGGACGAGACCGAAACTGACCTGTTCGGTGAGCAGGCCGTGCTTTGTGGCGGTTGTGTCGAGCTGGTCAAGGCCGGTTTCGAAACCCTGGTTGAGGCGGGTTACGCCCCGGAAATGGCCTACTTCGAATGCCTGCATGAGCTGAAGCTGATCGTCGACCTGATGTTCGAAGGCGGCATTGCCAACATGAACTACTCGATTTCCAACAACGCCGAGTACGGCGAGTACGTCACCGGTCCGGAAGTCATCAACGCCGAATCCCGTGCCGCCATGCGCAATGCCCTCAAGCGCATCCAGAATGGTGAATACGCCAAGATGTTCATCACCGAAGGCGCCGCCAACTACCCGTCCATGACGGCCTATCGTCGCAACAACGCGGCGCACGGTATCGAAGTGGTCGGCGAGAAGCTGCGTGCGATGATGCCTTGGATCGCGGCAAACAAGATTGTCGATAAGAGCAAGAACTGATCTCTGTTCTGCTGGAGAAACGCGGCCTCGGCCGCGTTTTTTCGTTTTGGTGTCCAGTCATCTGGTATAAAACGAGTGTTTGGCCTGACCTAAACCGCCTGTCTTCAGGCTTGGTCGAATTTATCCGTACCTGTTGTGAAGGTGATAGTGCATGAATGAGCAACCTGAAGAACCGAACAAGGCGGTTGAGGCGGAAAGCATTCTGCCGATCGACGAGCACGTCGAGGAGACTCAAGGTCCCGATGGTCGAAAGGTCCGCCATCGCGGAATCTATCTGCTGCCTAATCTGTTCACCACGGCCAATCTATTTGCCGGGTTCTTTTCCATCATCACGGCGATCAACGGAAATTTTTACGTGGCTGCGGCGACTGTTTTCGTGGCGATGGTACTCGACAGTCTGGATGGGCGCGTGGCTCGTCTGACCAACACGCAAAGCGCGTTCGGTGCTGAATACGACTCTCTCTCGGATATGGTCGCTTTCGGGCTTGCGCCAGCGGTTTTGGCTTATGAATGGGCGCTGTCCGAGCTGGGTAACGTCGGGCTGACGGTGGCCTTCATTTATGTGGCTTGCGCGGCGTTGAGATTGGCACGGTTCAATACCCAGATTGGCAAGGTCGATAAGCGCTGGTTTATCGGATTGGCAAGCCCTGCGGCCGCCGGGGTGGTTGCAGGTTGGGTATGGGCTGTCTGGGCGTTGGACGAACAAGGTGTTCGTGGTGCGGACCTACCGCTTGTGCTGGTCATGCTGTTTGCGCTAATGGTTGCCGCTGCTGGTCTACTAATGGTCAGCAATATCAAGTACTACAGCTTCAAGGACCTCGATCTAAAAGGGCGCGTGCCATTCGTGGCGATCTTGGTCGTGGTGCTGGTGTTTGCTGTCGTGTTTAGCGACCCGCCGCGAGTCTTGCTGCTTATCTTTCTTGCATATGCCGCCTCCGGTCCCGTCCAGCATTTGATGCAGATGCGTCGGCGCAACCGCATCGAAGATTGATTTTCGCGCAGCGCCGTCAGCGTCTGCCGGCGCTCTTTTTTGCCTAGTGTCTAAATAATAGTTGACGCACACTTTCAGCCTCCTATAATGCGCACCACTTCTGGCGCGGTCCTCTGCTAAAAGTTCTTGTAAATCAACAAGTTGCTTTGAGATTGAGGGTTGCGTTGGTGGCGGATTCGAGTAGAATGCGCCGGGCTGGCAGGGTGGTGGTTGAGTCCTGTTGGTGGCTTCGGTCGGATTGATCGGAAGCGGTGAAAGAGGTGGTTGACAGCGGTTTTGAACGCTGTATGATTCGCCTCCCGCTGACGAGAGATAAAGATTGATCGGAGCGGCAAGCGGTTGAGTAGAAAAGAGATTTTCGAAAAACAGCTTGACAGTGAGAAAGGCTGCTGTAAAATGCGCGGCCTCGGTTGAGACGAAAGGCTTGATCGAAACGCTCTTTAACAACTGAATCAAGCAATTCGTGTGGGTGCTTGTGAATGTAAGACTGATAGTCGCATGATTATCAGCATCACAAAGCAACACTCGTTAATTCGAGAGTTACTCTTTACTTGTAAAGAGATTTGCGATTGCTGAGCCAAGTTTAGGGTTTTCTCAAAACCCAAGCAGTATTGAACTGAAGAGTTTGATCATGGCTCAGATTGAACGCTGGCGGCAGGCCTAACACATGCAAGTCGAGCGGATGAGTGGAGCTTGCTCCATGATTCAGCGGCGGACGGGTGAGTAATGCCTAGGAATCTGCCTGGTAGTGGGGGACAACGTTTCGAAAGGAACGCTAATACCGCATACGTCCTACGGGAGAAAGTGGGGGATCTTCGGACCTCACGCTATCAGATGAGCCTAGGTCGGATTAGCTAGTTGGCGAGGTAAAGGCTCACCAAGGCGACGATCCGTAACTGGTCTGAGAGGATGATCAGTCACACTGGAACTGAGACACGGTCCAGACTCCTACGGGAGGCAGCAGTGGGGAATATTGGACAATGGGCGAAAGCCTGATCCAGCCATGCCGCGTGTGTGAAGAAGGTCTTCGGATTGTAAAGCACTTTAAGTTGGGAGGAAGGGCAGTAAGTTAATACCTTGCTGTTTTGACGTTACCGACAGAATAAGCACCGGCTAACTTCGTGCCAGCAGCCGCGGTAATACGAAGGGTGCAAGCGTTAATCGGAATTACTGGGCGTAAAGCGCGCGTAGGTGGTTCGTTAAGTTGGATGTGAAAGCCCCGGGCTCAACCTGGGAACTGCATCCAAAACTGGCGAGCTAGAGTATGGCAGAGGGTGGTGGAATTTCCTGTGTAGCGGTGAAATGCGTAGATATAGGAAGGAACACCAGTGGCGAAGGCGACCACCTGGGCTAATACTGACACTGAGGTGCGAAAGCGTGGGGAGCAAACAGGATTAGATACCCTGGTAGTCCACGCCGTAAACGATGTCGACTAGCCGTTGGGATCCTTGAGATCTTAGTGGCGCAGCTAACGCATTAAGTCGACCGCCTGGGGAGTACGGCCGCAAGGTTAAAACTCAAATGAATTGACGGGGGCCCGCACAAGCGGTGGAGCATGTGGTTTAATTCGAAGCAACGCGAAGAACCTTACCAGGCCTTGACATGCTGAGAACCTGCCAGAGATGGCGGGGTGCCTTCGGGAACTCAGACACAGGTGCTGCATGGCTGTCGTCAGCTCGTGTCGTGAGATGTTGGGTTAAGTCCCGTAACGAGCGCAACCCTTGTCCTTAGTTACCAGCACGTTATGGTGGGCACTCTAAGGAGACTGCCGGTGACAAACCGGAGGAAGGTGGGGATGACGTCAAGTCATCATGGCCCTTACGGCCTGGGCTACACACGTGCTACAATGGTCGGTACAAAGGGTTGCCAAGCCGCGAGGTGGAGCTAATCCCATAAAACCGATCGTAGTCCGGATCGCAGTCTGCAACTCGACTGCGTGAAGTCGGAATCGCTAGTAATCGTGAATCAGAATGTCACGGTGAATACGTTCCCGGGCCTTGTACACACCGCCCGTCACACCATGGGAGTGGGTTGCTCCAGAAGTAGCTAGTCTAACCTTCGGGGGGACGGTTACCACGGAGTGATTCATGACTGGGGTGAAGTCGTAACAAGGTAGCCGTAGGGGAACCTGCGGCTGGATCACCTCCTTAATCGAAGACATCAGCTTCTTCATAAGCTCCCACACGAATTGCTTGATTCATTGCGAAGACGATTGGGTCTGTAGCTCAGTTGGTTAGAGCGCACCCCTGATAAGGGTGAGGTCGGCAGTTCGAATCTGCCCAGACCCACCAATGTTATGGGGCGCAGGCTTCAAGACATTGGGGCCATAGCTCAGCTGGGAGAGCGCCTGCTTTGCACGCAGGAGGTCAGGAGTTCGATCCTCCTTGGCTCCACCACCACTCGTTAGAGTTCAGAAATGAACATTTGCAGGTTTTCTGTGGAATGTTGATTTCTGGTCTTTACCAGAATCGTTCTTTAAAAATTTGGGTATGTGATAGAAGTGACTGTTCGATCATTTTCACTGATGATCGGATAGCTCAAGGTAAAATTTGCGAATTCAAGCGCGAATTTTCGGCGAATGTCGTCTTCACGTTATAGACAGTAACCAGATTGCTTGGGGTTATATGGTCAAGTGAAGAAGCGCATACGGTGGATGCCTTGGCAGTCAGAGGCGATGAAAGACGTGGTAGCCTGCGAAAAGCTTCGGGGAGTCGGCAAACAGACTGTGATCCGGAGATGTCTGAATGGGGAAACCCACTGAGCACAAGCTCAGTATCTTGCACTGAATACATAGGTGTAAGAGGCGAACCAGGGGAACTGAAACATCTAAGTACCCTGAGGAAAAGAAATCAACCGAGATTCCCTTAGTAGTGGCGAGCGAACGGGGATTAGCCCTTAAGTTGATTTGAGATTAGCGGAACGCTCTGGAAAGTGCGGCCATAGTGGGTGATAGCCCTGTACGCGAAAGTCTCTTTTCAATGAAATCGAGTAGGACGGAGCACGAGAAACTTTGTCTGAATATGGGGGGACCATCCTCCAAGGCTAAATACTACTGACTGACCGATAGTGAACCAGTACCGTGAGGGAAAGGCGAAAAGAACCCCGGAGAGGGGAGTGAAATAGAACCTGAAACCGTATGCGTACAAGCAGTGGGAGCCTACTTTGTTAGGTGACTGCGTACCTTTTGTATAATGGGTCAGCGACTTATATTCAGTGGCGAGCTTAACCGAATAGGGGAGGCGTAGCGAAAGCGAGTCTTAATAGGGCGTTTAGTCGCTGGGTATAGACCCGAAACCGGGCGATCTATCCATGGGCAGGTTGAAGGTTAGGTAACACTGACTGGAGGACCGAACCGACTACCGTTGAAAAGTTAGCGGATGACCTGTGGATCGGAGTGAAAGGCTAATCAAGCTCGGAGATAGCTGGTTCTCCTCGAAAGCTATTTAGGTAGCGCCTCGTGTATCACTGCTGGGGGTAGAGCACTGTTTCGGCTAGGGGGTCATCCCGACTTACCAAACCGATGCAAACTCCGAATACCGGCAAGTGTCAGCACGGGAGACACACGGCGGGTGCTAACGTCCGTCGTGAAAAGGGAAACAACCCAGACCGTCAGCTAAGGTCCCAAAGTCATGGTTAAGTGGGAAACGATGTGGGAAGGCTTAGACAGCTAGGAGGTTGGCTTAGAAGCAGCCATCCTTTAAAGAAAGCGTAATAGCTCACTAGTCGAGTCGGCCTGCGCGGAAGATGTAACGGGGCTCAAACCATGCACCGAAGCTACGGGTTCAACGCAAGTTGAGCGGTAGAGGAGCGTTCTGTAAGCCTGTGAAGGTGAGTTGAGAAGCTTGCTGGAGGTATCAGAAGTGCGAATGCTGACATGAGTAACGACAATGCGAGTGAAAAACTCGCACGCCGAAAGACCAAGGGTTCCTGCGCAACGTTAATCGACGCAGGGTGAGTCGGTCCCTAAGGCGAGGCTGAAGAGCGTAGTCGATGGGAAACGGGTTAATATTCCCGTACTTCTAGTTACTGCGATGGGGGGACGGAGAAGGCTAGGCCAGCAAGGCGTTGGTTGTCCTTGTTTAAGGTGGTAGGCAGAGATCTTAGGTAAATCCGGGGTCTTAATGCCGAGAGCTGATGACGAGCTTTCTTTTAGAAAGCGAAGTGGTTGATGCCATGCTTCCAGGAAAAGCCTCTAAGCTTCAGGTAACTAGGAACCGTACCCCAAACCGACACAGGTGGTTGGGTAGAGAATACCAAGGCGCTTGAGAGAACTCGGGTGAAGGAACTAGGCAAAATGGCACCGTAACTTCGGGAGAAGGTGCGCCGGTGAGGGTGAATGATTTACTCAGTAAGCCCATGCCGGTCGAAGATACCAGGCCGCTGCGACTGTTTATTAAAAACACAGCACTCTGCAAACACGAAAGTGGACGTATAGGGTGTGACGCCTGCCCGGTGCCGGAAGGTTAATTGATGGGGTTAGCGCAAGCGAAGCTCTTGATCGAAGCCCCGGTAAACGGCGGCCGTAACTATAACGGTCCTAAGGTAGCGAAATTCCTTGTCGGGTAAGTTCCGACCTGCACGAATGGCGTAACGATGGCGGCGCTGTCTCCACCCGAGACTCAGTGAAATTGAAATCGCTGTGAAGATGCAGTGTATCCGCGGCTAGACGGAAAGACCCCGTGAACCTTTACTATAGCTTTGCACTGGACTTTGAATTTGCTTGTGTAGGATAGGTGGGAGGCTTTGAAGCGTGGACGCCAGTTCGCGTGGAGCCATCCTTGAAATACCACCCTGGCAACTTTGAGGTTCTAACTCTGGTCCGTTATCCGGATCGAGGACAGTGTATGGTGGGTAGTTTGACTGGGGCGGTCTCCTCCTAAAGAGTAACGGAGGAGTACGAAGGTGCGCTCAGACCGGTCGGAAATCGGTCGCAGAGTATAAAGGCAAAAGCGCGCTTGACTGCGAGACAGACACGTCGAGCAGGTACGAAAGTAGGTCTTAGTGATCCGGTGGTTCTGTATGGAAGGGCCATCGCTCAACGGATAAAAGGTACTCCGGGGATAACAGGCTGATACCGCCCAAGAGTTCATATCGACGGCGGTGTTTGGCACCTCGATGTCGGCTCATCACATCCTGGGGCTGAAGCCGGTCCCAAGGGTATGGCTGTTCGCCATTTAAAGTGGTACGCGAGCTGGGTTTAGAACGTCGTGAGACAGTTCGGTCCCTATCTGCCGTGGACGTTTGAGATTTGAGAGGGGCTGCTCCTAGTACGAGAGGACCGGAGTGGACGAACCTCTGGTGTTCCGGTTGTCACGCCAGTGGCACTGCCGGGTAGCTATGTTCGGAAGAGATAACCGCTGAAAGCATCTAAGCGGGAAACTCGCCTCAAGATGAGATCTCACTGGAGCCTTGAGCTCCCTGAAGGGCCGTCGAAGACTACGACGTTGATAGGCTGGGTGTGTAAGCGTTGTGAGGCGTTGAGCTAACCAGTACTAATTGCCCGTGAGGCTTGACCATATAACACCCAAACAATTTGGCTGTTAGACGGTAAGTCGACAAACAAACCGAAAATTTGCAAGAATTCGCGTTACCAGCATCACATACCCAACTCGCTGCAGCGGCTAAACCGAGGCAGCAACCGAATTGCTTGACGACCATAGAGCGTTGGAACCACCTGATCCCATCCCGAACTCAGTAGTGAAACGACGCATCGCCGATGGTAGTGTGGGGTCTCCCCATGTGAGAGTAGGTCATCGTCAAGCTTCTATCCCAAACCCCCGATCCGCTTGCGCGGTTCGGGGGTTTGTCTTTGTGCGGAAGAAATTACCTGCGATGCAGCACTAGGTTGACCAGGTGAACGTTGGAGGCGAACAGCTACCGAGTTGGCGCAGTCGTGGGCGGCCCTGCAAGTCCGTACGGATGGGACGTTTTGCGAGCAGTCCTAAAGATGCTTGGAATGCTAAGCAACCCACCACGGGACGCGGGGCGGTGATCCAGCTTGGCTAGCCGGCCGATAGCATTCGATTAGAATGACTTCTTTATCTGGATAGCGTGCATGTCCGAACCAGATGCGGCATCAGATCTCGCCCAGCTTCCGCTTGAGCAGTTGGTGGCTTGTCCTGAATGCGATTTATTGATGGCCCGGCCCACGCTTGCGCACGGACAGGTTGCGGAGTGCGTGCGTTGTGGCTATGAGCTGCTCCGTCTGCGTCATCGCTTCGTCGGGCCGGGGCTGGCGTTAGTGCTGGCCGCTTTGCTGCTTTATTTCCCGGCGAATTTCCTGCCAATCATGCGGTTAAACCTGCTGGGGAGAGTTACTGATGATACGGTGTGGACGGGCGTGCTCAGCCTCTACCGTAGTGATATGCAGGGAATCGCTTTTGTCGTTCTTTTGTGCAGCATGGTTGTTCCGTTGCTGAAGTTGCTGTGCCAGCTCGTCGTCTTGCTCTGTATCGCCACTCGCCGCGCAAAGCCGTTAGGGATGCTGCTTTACCGGATATATCATCATTTGCGCGAGTGGGGGATGCTTGAGGTTTACCTGCTGGGCATCCTGGTTTCTATCATCAAGCTTAGAGACATGGCTGAGCTCAGCCTCGGGATCGGCCTGGCGTGCTTTGCTGGGCTGTTGGTCGTTCAGGTATGGCTGGAACTGGTGATGTCGCCGCAGCAGGTCTGGGAAGCGTTGGCGGAGCCTGTCGATGCGCGCCGCTGATGCCGGGTTGATGGTCTGTCACGAGTGCCATCAGCTCAATCGTCATCAGCCGGCGCACGCGCGGCAACACTGCACACGCTGTGGAGCGTGCGTGCACATGCGGCGTCCGAACAGCATCGTCCGTACCTGGGCACTGTTGCTTAGCGCGGCATTGCTCTATTTACCGGCCAACCTGCTACCGATCATGACGGTCCGCATGCTCGGCAACGGCACGCCGGACACCATCATGTCAGGCGTGGTGACGCTGGCGCGGCACGGCATGTACCCAATCGCCGCGGTAGTATTCGTTGCAAGTATTCTGGTGCCGACCTTCAAGTTGATCGGGATCGCCATGTTGCTGATCTCTGTGCAACGGCATCATCCCATGTCGCCGCGTCAGCGCCTGCTGGTGTTCCGTTTCATCGAGTGGATCGGGCGCTGGTCGATGCTGGATATCTTCGTCATCGCGATCCTTGTTGCGATTGTCAACTTTGGCAGCCTCGCCAGTGTGGAAGCCGGTACAGGGGCGGTGGCGTTCGCCAGTGTCGTGGTCCTGACGATGCTTGCCGCCATTACCTTCGACCCCCGTCTGATCTGGGATAACACCGAATCCGGAAACAAGCATGACTGATCTGCCACAAGCGAGAACCCGCCCAGCCTCCAACTGGTCGGCGATCTGGATATTACCGCTGATCGCGCTGGCAATCGGTGCCTGGCTCGCCTGGCAGGCCTACAGCGAACGCGGCGTGCATATCGAAGTAGTGTTCGACAGCGCAGAAGGAATCGAGATTGGCAAGACCTCGGTCCTCTATAAAGGCATGACCATCGGTGTAGTACGCGACCTGCGCCTTGAGGACGAGGCACGGCGGCAGGTTGTTGTCGCCGACATCGAGATGAATCAGGACGTCGATGGCTATCTGCGCAGCGGCACCCGCTTCTGGCTGGTCAAGCCTAGCGTTACGCTCGCAGGGATTACCGGCCTGGAAACACTGGTTTCCGGGAATTATATTGGCGTGAGCCCCGCGGACGGCGAACCGGCCCGACGCTTCGTAGCCCTGGCGGAAGAGCCGCCGATGTCCGACAGTCGCATCGGCCTGCACCTGACGCTCAAGGCCGAGCGCCTCGGTTCGCTGAATCGCGGCAGCCCGGTGTTCTACCGGCAGATCCAGGTCGGTCAGGTGAAGAACTATGTGCTCGCCGAAGATGACAGCACCGTGGAGGTGCAGCTCTATATCCAGCCGGAGTATGCGCACCTGGTGCGCAAGCACACCCGCTTCTGGAACGCCAGCGGCGTCACCGTCGATGCCGGGCTGACCGGCGTGAAGTTCCGTACCGAGTCCTTGGCCAGCATCGTCGCTGGCGGTATCGCCTTCGCCACGCCCGCGCACCGCAAGGACAGCCCAGCGACCGATCCGAGCATTCCGTTCCGTCTCTACGAAGACTTCGATGCCGCCCAGGCGGGCATCAAGGCCGTGGTCTCGCTGCTGGATTTCGACGGGCTGCAGGCCGGCCGCACCCCGGTCATGTACAACGGGATGCAGGTCGGTCTGCTGAAGAAGCTGGATATCGACGCTGATCTCAAGGGCGCCCAGGCTGAGTTGTCGGTCGATCCGCTGTTCGAGGATTACCTGGTCGATGGCACCGATTTCTGGGTGGTCAAACCATCCATCTCGCTGGGCGGAATCACCGGCCTCGAGGCGCTGGTGAAAGGCAACTTCATTGCCGTCCGGCCTGGCGAAAAGAGCGCCTCCCCCAAACGGGAGTTCGTCGCTCGCGCCAAAGCCCCACCGCTGGACGTCCGCGCGCCGGGACGGCACTTGGTACTCACCAGCGACACTCTTGGCTCGTTGGATGTCGGCAGTCCCGTGCTGTACCGCCAAGTTCGGGTGGGCTCCGTACAGAGCTATCAATTTTCCCGCGACCAGCAGAAGGTCGTCATTGGCGTGCACATCGAGCAGCCGTACGCCGAGCTGGTGAACAGCTCGAGCCGGTTCTGGAATGCCAGTGGCATCTCGCTGAGCGGCGGTTTGTCCGGTATCGAGGTGCGTAGCGAGTCGCTGCAGAGCCTGCTTGCCGGCGGTATTGCCTTCGAAACGCCCGATCCGCAGGCTGCCGGGACGAGGAAGGTGCCGCGCTTCGTACTGCACAAGGACAGGGACAGTGCAATCCAGCGCGGGACGCCGATCGAGATCCGCCTGACGCGTGGCGATGGACTGAGTGCCGGTACGCCCATTCGCTACAAGGGGCTGGCCGTGGGCCAGGTGGATAGCGTGACCCTCAGCGACGACCTGCAGAGTGTCGTGCTGCGTGCGCGCATCACCGCAGCGGAGTCGCGCATCACCCGCGCCGGCACCCAGTTCTGGGTGGTTCGGCCGGAGCTCGGCATCATGCGTACGGCTAATCTGGATACGCTGGTCAGCGGCCCCTATTTGGAGGTGGCACCGGGCAAGGCGGATGCGGGCGTGCAAACGCGTTTCACCGGCCAGGAGCGGGAGCCACAGAAGGCCGGTGAAGGGTTGAGCCTGGTGCTCAGCGCGGCCCGGCTGGGTTCGATCAAGCCGGGCAACGCGGTGACCTACCGCGAGGTGAAAGTCGGTGAGGTCACCGGTTATGAGCTGGGGCAGAACGCCGATCGCGTCCTGATCCGCGTCGTCATCGAGCCGCGCTACGCGCCCCTGGTGCACACCGGCACCCGCTTCTGGGAGACCAGTGGCTTCGGTGTGGATTTCAGTCTGTTCAAAGGTGCCAGCCTGCGCACCGATTCGCTGGAGTCGCTGCTCGAGGGCGGCGTCGCCTTCGCCACGCCGGAGGGCGAGCAGATGGGACGCCGGGCGCTGCCGGGACAGACCTTCGCGCTCTTCAAGGAGCCGCAGGACGATTGGTTCGGCTGGGCACCGAAGATCGAACTGGAGCGAGCCGCCGGCGACAGGTGACCGGCGTTGCCGGAGGGCTCAAGCCCCCTGCGCACATATGGAAAGGGCCCCTTTCGGGGCCCTTTTTTCGTTGCGGGAGATCAGGCCGTCTCTTCGGTCCGTTGGGCTGAAGCAGTGGTCTGGCTGGCGACCGGTTCGCGGCGGCTGATGTATTTCCAGTCCGCCTCGTCGATGTAGATGCCGGCCGGCCCGCTGCCGCCCTCAAGGTCGATGGCGACATGGGCCGAGACCTGAGGCTTCACCGATGCGAGGATCGGCACGAAGCCCAGCTGCAGGCTGGTTTCGATCAGCGCCTGCTGGTTGCGCTCGTCGATGTCTGCCGCCTCGTCGAGGTAGTAGGGCAGGCGGATGCGCCCGGCCTGCTCGCGATCCATCAGGTGCAGCAACAGGTACATGTTGGTCAGCGCCTTGATGGTCATGGTGGTGCCGTTGGACGCCGCACCGTCGATGTCGGTATGAATCACTGGCTGGCCGCCGACCTTGGTGATCTCGAACGCCAGCTCGAACAGGTCCTTCAGGCCCAGCTGGTTGTTGTTCGCCGCCACCAGCCGCGCCAGGTACTCCTTGGCTTCCTCGTTCTTCGCGTCCTGCTCGGCGGACTGGGACAGATCGAACACCGACAGCGTCTCGCCTTCCTCGTACTGGCCGGCGCTGTGGATGATCTGGTCGATGTGCTTGAGCGCATCCTTGTTCGGCGCCAACACGATGCGGAAGCTCGCCAGGTTGGACACCTGGCGCTTGTTGATCTCGCGGTTGAACCGCGCGAGCTGGTGTTCCAGGCTCTCGTAGTCGCTGCGGATGTTGCGCAGCGTCCGGGCGATGTCGGTGACCGCCGCGCGGCGGGCCTTGGCCAGGGTCAGCGCCTCGTCCTGACGGTGGGCGTAGGCGTTGACCAGCAGCTGCAGGCGACGCTCGGGATCTTCCTCGCTGTCGAACTTGGCCACGCCCTTCAGGCGCACCTGGGCATACAGCGCCTCGATCTGACCGTCGACGCGCTGCAGCGCCTGCCAGCTGTCCTGGTAGTCGTTGAGCAGCGGCAGCAGGTTGTCCAGCGAATCGTCCACCGGGTCCATGAACGGCGTGCCGAAGGGCAGGTTGGCTGGCAGCAACTGGCGGCGGCGCAGGGCGTCTTCCAGGGTGCGTTCCTTGGCTTCCAGATCGGCCAGCTGGCGGCCGACCAGTTGCAGCCTGGCGGAAATCTGCTGCACGCGTTCGGCGAAGGCATCGCTGGTGCGCTTGAGTTCTTCCTGGGCGGCCTCGGCCTGGGCCAGCTGTTCCAGCTTCGCCGGCTCCTCGGCGGCCAGGGTCTGGCTGCGGCGGAAGTCTTCCAGCGCTTTCTGCGCATCCAGCACGGCCTGATACAGCGCCTCGGCCTGGGCCTTGCTCGCCGCGCGGTCGACGGCCACCGCATGCTGGGTCTTGAGCTGCTTGAGTTCGCGCTCCAGGCGATCCTTCTGGTCGCGCAGGGCGGCACGGTCGGCCAGGGCCTGCAGCGCCGGTGGCTCGATATGCGAGAGGTCGATGGACAGGCCCGGCACCGAGAAGGTGTCGCCCTTGAAACGATCCAGCACCGCTTCCACGGCCTTGACCCAGTCGTCGCCCTCGGCGTTGATGCCTTTTTCACCCAGCGGCAGGCTGAACAGCTGGCCATTGAACAGGCGCATCAGGCGATCCACATCGCCCTGGGAGAACTCTTCGCGCAAACGCGAGTAGCTGTTGTTGTCGGCATGGTCGAGCTGTTGCCGGACCGACTTCAGGCGTTTTTCCAGATCACGCAGGCGCTCGTCCAGGTCTTCGCTGGAGAACTGGCGGGACTGCGCCAGCGCACCGGCCAGCTCGTCATGGGCGTCCTTGGCGGCGAGCAGCTGCTGCTCCAGCACATGGGCGTCCTCGACCAGGGCGAAGCGGTTCTTCAGCACCGCCAGCTCGCCCAGCCAGCGCTGGATTTCGCTGATCTCGCGCTCCAGGCGCATCAGCTCGCCGGTCGAACCGCGCTGTTCGTTCTGCAGGCCGTCCTGCTCGCGGCGATAATGCTCGGCCTGGATCACCAGCTCTTCCTTGCGCGCATCGGCGTAGTCGTGCCAGGTGCCGAGCAGGTTGTCGAGTAGCGGCGACAGGCGATGCAGCTTGCCGCGCAGCAGCTCGCGCTGGGCGACACCGGCCGCCAGCGCCTCGACCAGCGGGCCGGCGGCGACCAGTGCCTGGTAGTCCTGCTCCATGCGGCGCACGTCGCGGAAGGCTTCTTCGGTCGCGGCGATATAGTCGACGCTGCCCGAGCGCAGGCTGTGCTCGAAGGCATCGAGGAACAGCTGCTTCAGTTTGGCAGCCGTGATTTCCCGCATATGCAACAGGTTGATGAACAGTGCGCGGAAGGTCTTCAGGCTCTGCTCGCCGGTCGAGCGCAGCGGGATCAGCGTCATGTCCAGCGGGATCGAGGTATGCCCGCCGACCAGCAGCCGGCGCAGCTCGTCCGGCTTGGCCTCGTAGGCCTTGAGGCCGGCGCGTTCGAGGTTGGCGAACAGCTCGCGCTGGCGCAGGCAGGTGCCGTTCTGCTGGTAGTGGTCCAGATCCAGTGCGCCCTGGTAGACGAAGAACTGGTGGCCGAAGCCGCCGCCCGGCCCGCGGCCAGCCACGCCGATCACATGCGGGCCGTGGGGCAGCATGACTTCGACGAGGATGTAGCTGGTGTCCGAGGCGAAGTAGAACTTGCGCGACTGCTCGAGGCTGTACTTGCCGAAGCTCATGTCCGACATGCGCGCCAGGATCGGGAACTGCAGCGCGTTGATCGACGCGGACTTGCCGAGGTTGTTGGCGCCGTAGACCGACAGCGGGTTTTCCAGCGGAAAGATGCCGAGGCTGTAGCCGGCGGTGTTCAGCAGGGCGAAGCGGCGGATGCCGTAGCGTTCCTGGCTCATGCTTCAAGCTCCTTTTCTTCGGCGATGGCGCGCGCCAAGGCGTCTTCTTCCGATTCTTCGGCCGCTTCCTCGATGAGGATGATGTCGTCTTCGCCCTCGTCCTCGGCGATCAGCTCCGGGGCGGGCAGCGGCAGGTCGCTGCTGTGCAGGCTGGCGGCCAGATCGCGGTCCTGCTGCACCGACAGGCAGACGTCGAGGAAACGGTGCATCGGCGGCAGGAAGCGGTAGACGCCGTTGCTGTCCTCGGCGAAGCCCAGCTGCGTCAGGCGGCGGATGACCTTCTCTTCCAATTCTTCCTGGGTGGTGACTTCGGCCTGAAGGAACAGGTCGCGGTACTTATCCAGCAGCGCCGGCAGTTCATCGCGACCGAGGCTGCCACCGTCGAGCACGGCCAGCGGGTCGCGGCCCTGGTCGGCCAGGTGCTCGACGAGGATGAAGGTGAACAGCGCCAGGCGCTGGGCGGTCTTGTTCACCTGCGCGCCCATCTGCTCCGGGACGAAGTAGTAGAAGCCGCGCGGATCGCAGACCAGCTCGAAGCCGAGCGCCTTGAACAGTGCGCGGTACTGGTCCTGCATGTTCGACAGCTGCGCGTAGGGCTCCGGCTCGCTGCGCGACAGGTGATAGCCCTTGAACAGCTCGCGGAAGATCGGCGCCAGCTGGGTCATTTCCTTGAGGTCGATGTTCATAAACGTGGCTCACAGGCAATCGTAGGGTGGAAAACGGCGCAGCCTTTTCCACCGGAAAGTTCGGTGTCAGCGGTGGACAAGCAAAGCGTTGTCCACCCTACGTAGGGATCAGCCATTGGCATTGGCCACCAGCGCAAAGGAGCTGAGGCTGACGCGGTGTTCGCGGGTCAGGTACTCGCGACGTTCCAGGCGGTCGCGCTGGAAGCGGGCGTCGCGGGACAGGCGCGAGAACCAGTAGAGCAGCTCGTCGGTGGCGCCCTCGGGTTCCTGTTCCAGCAGCCAGGCCATCAGGTCCGACAGCGGCAGTGCCTGCTGGCAACGCTCGATCATCTCCCGCGCGGTGCGCGGTGCGCGCGGCTGCTCGCCCTTGCGCTTGCCGCTGGCCCGCGGGAACTGCGCCCGCTTCGGCTCGAAGCGGGCCAGGGCGTAGACGTAGGCCTCGACCTGGCTGGCAGTGCCGAGAAAGGTGCTCTGTGGACGGGTGAACAGCGGCAGCGAGGCCTGTGGTACGGCGTCCAGGCCCTTCTTGCGGATCGCCGACAGCGCCAGTGCCGCGCCGCGGGTCACGGCGTTGTGCCGACGCGCTTCCTCGCGCAGCGGCAGCAACAGCTCGCGGGCCTTGCGCAGGGTCAGCTGGGCGGTGGTCTGCATTTCGAGGATGCGCGCATGAGTGCGCAGCAGGAGGTCGTCGTCCACCAGCTGGCCGAGGCGCTGCTGTTCGCCGAGCAGCTTCATCAGCACCTGCTCGACGCGATGAACGCCCTGCTCGAAGGCGCCGTCGGCGGACACCAGCTGGATCATCGGCTCGACGTACTCGTCCCAGGTCGCCAGCACCTCGGCATAGCGCTGGCGCAGCGGGATCTGGCGGTCGCTGGTCTTGGCCCGGTCGGCTACCGCAACCAGCGCCTGCTCGTCATTGTCGAGTTTCTTCAGTACATCGCGTACGCGCATGTCGAGCAGGCGCAGCTGGCGGGCCAGGTCGTTGCCGTCGCGAATCTCGAAGGCATCGAGGATATGCCCGGCCAGACGCTCCAGGTGGCGCAGGTAGGCTTCGATCTCCAGGCACAGGCCGAGGCGGTGCTCGCGGCGCAGGTAAGCGAGGAAGTCGTGGATCTGCGCGTTCAGCTCGAAGCGGTTGGGACTCTTGGCCACCGGCACCAGGATGTCCAGGCGGATCCACTGGTCGAGCAGGGCGGTGATATCGGTGGGCGTGCCTGCCGGCAGTTGCGCACCGAGCTGGTGACGCAGTTCGACCAGGCTCAGGGTGCCGGCGTCGAAACGCTCGCACAGCGGCTCGAGCAGGGTCCAGTGTTCGGCGAGGGCACGCAGTACGCGCTTGGGTTCGATCATCGTGGCGCTGGTTCCGGCCAGTGAAAAAAGGCGCTGATTGTACTGCATCGGCGCCCGCTGATTGGCCTACTGCTGACCGGCTGCTACCGGTACCGGGTGAGTCACCTGATCGTCATCCGCGGCGCGGTAGCCTGCCCGGCAAGGTCAGCCGACGCGTGGATGGTGACGAAATGTCTCAATGCTCTTTCGATCTGCACCAGTTGTCGGCAGAATTCGCCCTTTTGCCAAACGGGGAGCCGGCCGCTTCCTGCGGGCGACCTCATGGGCAGCGATAAATGATCAAGACGCCGTATTACCTCATCGACAAACAGAAGCTCTTGGGCAACCTGGAAAAGATCGCCTACGTGCGTGAGCAGTCCGGCGCCAAGGCGCTGCTGGCGCTCAAGTGCTTCGCTACCTGGTCGGTGTTCGACCTGATGCAGCAATACATGGACGGCACCACCTCGTCGTCGCTCTACGAGCTCAAGCTCGGTCGGCAGAAGTTCGCCGGCGAAACCCACGCCTACAGCGTGGCCTGGGCCGACGACGAGATCGAAGAGATGGTCGCCAACTGCGACAAGATCATCTTCAACTCCATCGGCCAGCTCGAGCGCTTCGCCGACGCGACCGAGGGCACCATCCGTGGCCTGCGTGTCAATCCGCAGGTGAGCAGCTCCGACTATCTGCTGGCCGACCCGGCGCGCCCGTTCAGCCGACTGGGTGAACACGATCCGGCGAAGATCGAGGCGGTGATCGGCAAGATCAGTGGCTTCATGTTCCACAACAACTGTGAGAACTCCAGCTTCGAACTGTTCGACGAGATGCTGACCACCATCGAGGAGCGCTTCGGCCATCTGCTGGCGCAGGTCGAGTGGGTCAGCCTCGGCGGCGGCATCCATTTCACCGGCGAAGGCTATCCCGTCGATGCCTTCTGTGCGCGGCTCAAGGCGTTCTCGGAAAAGTTCGGCGTGCAGGTCTACCTGGAGCCCGGCGAAGCGGCGATCACCATGAGCGCCTCGCTGGAAGTGACGGTGCTCGACACCCTCTACAACGGCAAGCATCTCGCGGTGGTCGACAGCTCCATCGAGGCGCACATGCTCGATCTGCTGATCTACCGCCTCAACGCCAAGATGGCGCCCAACGACGGCGAGCACAGCTACATGGTGTGCGGCAAATCCTGTCTGGCCGGCGACATCTTCGGCGAATACCAATTCGATCGTCCGCTGGCCATCGGCGATCGGCTGTCGTTCATCGACGCGGCAGGCTACACCATGGTCAAGAAGAACTGGTTCAACGGCCTGAAAATGCCGTCCATCGTGGTAAAGCAGCTCGACGGCAGCGTCGAGGTGGTTCGTGAGTTCGACTTTAACGACTACCTGTCCAGCCTCTCCTGAGGCCGGCAGATTAAGGAGTGATCCCGGAATTGAAGAAAAACGTTCTTATCATTGGCGCAGGAGGTGTTGCCAAGGTGGTGGCCCACAAGTGCGCGCAGCACAACGACGAACTCGGTCGTATTGCTATCGCGTCGCGCAGCATCTCCAAATGCCAGGCCATCATCGACAGCGTCCAGGCCAAGGGCGGGCTGAAGCAGCCCGGCGAGATCAAGGCCTATGCGCTGGACGCCATGGACGTGGAAGCGACCAAGGCGCTGATTCGTGAAACCGAATCGCAGATCGTCATCAATGTCGGTTCTGCCTTCCTCAACATGTCCGTGCTGCGCGCCTGCATCGACACCGGCGCCGCGTATCTCGATACCGCGATCCACGAAGAGCCGGGCAAGATCTGCGAAACGCCGCCGTGGTATGGCAACTACGAGTGGAAGCACCTGGCCGAATGCCAGGAAAAGGGCATCACCGCCATCCTCGGAGCCGGCTTCGACCCGGGCGTGGTCAACGCCTATGCCGCCCTGGCGCAGCAGGAATACTTCGACAAGATCGAGTCGATCGACATCCTCGACGTCAACGCCGGTTCCCACGGCAAGTATTTCGCCACCAATTTCGACCCGGAAATCAATTTCCGCGAATTCACCGGTCAGGTTTACAGCTGGCAGAACAGCCAGTGGACGACCAACCGCATGTTCGAGGTCAAACGCACCGACGACCTGCCGGTCGTGGGTGAACAGAGCCTCTACCTGACCGGTCATGACGAGGTGCACTCGCTTTCCAAGCACCTCGACGTGCCGAACATCCGTTTCTGGATGAGCTTCGGCGAGCATTACATCAACGTCTTCACCGTACTGAAGAACCTCGGCCTGCTCTCCGAGCAGCCGGTGCGCACCGCCGAAGGCCTGGAAGTGGTTCCGCTCAAGGTGGTCAAGGCCGTGCTGCCTGATCCTGCCTCGCTGGCGCCGGGCTACACCGGCAAGACCTGCATCGGCGACCTGGTCAAGGGCACCAGGGATGGGCAGCCGCGCGAGCTGTTCATCTACAACGTCGCCGACCATGAAGAAGCCTTCGCCGAGACGGACAGCCAGGGCATTTCCTACACCGCCGGCGTGCCGCCGGTCGCTGCAGCGCTGCTGATAGCCCGTGGCGAGTGGGATGCCAAGCGCATGGTCAACGTCGAAGAGCTGCCGGCCCAGCCGTTCCTCAAGCTGCTCGATGTCATGGGCCTGCCGACCCGGATCAAGGATGAGCGCGGCGATCGTCCCTGGGATCAGGCTTGATCGGCTGCGCGTCGGCCCTGCTGCGTTAAAAACAGGCTCGGACGGTGGCTTGCCACCGAACGGCCTTTAGGCCGGCCCGAAGGGCGAGCGGAGCGAGTCATGCTCATTTACAGCAGTAAACTCCGCTTCCTCGCCTGTTTTGATTCGCTGGCGCTCACCCTACGGGCCAGCCTTCGGCTGTTACTTCCGCTGGTCGTTGCGCCTTGCATGGCTCTAGCTCGCTCGATCAGCCCAAAGCCCGCCTAAAGGCGGGCTTTGTGTTTTCTGGCGTAGGGTGGAAAACCGCGAAGCGTTTTCCACCAACGTTCCCCCGCGGTGGAAAAGCCTTCGGCGTTTTCCACCCTACGCGACAACAACCCACGCCAAACGCAGCTGCGCCTTCCCGCCCCGTCCATTTCACGCGACAATCCGTCCACTCAGGCGCCCCATGAGAGGCGCTCGGCAGCCGTGAGGATTTCCTATGAGCAGCAACGATCGCGTCATCATCTTCGACACCACCCTGCGCGACGGCGAGCAGAGCCCCGGCGCGTCCATGACCGGTGAGGAAAAGCTGCGCATCGCCCGTGCGCTGGAGCGGCTGAAGGTGGACGTGATCGAGGCCGGCTTCGCCATCGCCAGCCCCGGCGACTTCGCCGCGGTGAAGCTGGTCGCCGACAACATCAAGGACAGCACCGTGTGCAGCCTGGCGCGCGCCGTCGATGCCGACATCGAGCGTGCCGCCGAAGCGCTGGCCGGCGCCAACTCCGGGCGCATCCACACCTTTATCGCCACCAGCCCGATCCACATGCAGTACAAGCTGCGCATGCAGCCGGACCAGGTGGTCGAGCAGGCGGTCAAGGCGGTGAAGAAGGCGCGCAGTCTGTGCGCCGACGTGGAATTTTCCTGCGAGGATGCCGGCCGCTCGGAGATCGATTTCCTCTGCCGCATCATCGAGGCTGCCATCGACGCCGGCGCCCGCACCATCAACATCCCGGACACCGTCGGCTATGCGATTCCGCACCAGTACGCCGACACCATCCGCCAGCTGCTCGAGCGCATCCCCAATGCCGACAAGGCGGTGTTCTCCGTGCATTGCCATAACGACCTCGGCCTGGCCGTGGCCAACTCCCTGGCCGCGGTGGTCGCGGGTGCGCGGCAGGTCGAATGCACCATCAACGGCCTCGGCGAACGCGCCGGCAACGCCGCGCTGGAAGAGATCGTTATGGCGATCAAGACCCGCCAGGACCTGCTCGGCGTGCACACCCGTATCGAGACCGAGCACATCCTCGCCGCCTCGCGTCTGGTCTCCGGCATCACTGGCTTCCCAGTGCAGCCGAACAAGGCCATCGTCGGCGCCAACGCCTTCGCCCACGAGTCGGGCATCCACCAGGACGGCGTGCTCAAGCACCGCGAGACCTACGAGATCATGTCCGCGCAGTCGGTCGGCTGGAACGCCAACAAGATGGTCATGGGCAAGCATTCCGGGCGCGCCGCGTTCCGTTCGCGCCTGGAAGAGCTGGGCATCGTGCTGGAAGGCGACGAGCTGAACGCCGCCTTCGGCCGCTTCAAGGAGCTGGCCGACAAGAAGCATGAAATCTTCGACGAAGACCTGCAGGCGCTGGTCTCCGACACCCTGGCCGACGAGGCGCCCGAGCACTACAAGCTGGCCAGCCTGGAGGTGACCAGCAAGACCGGCACCGTGCCTGAAGCCAGGCTGCTGGTCAGCGTGGAGGGCGCCGAACACAGCGCCCAGGCCCAAGGCTCCGGCCCGGTCGATGCCACCTTCAAGGCCATCGAGAGCATCGCTCAATCCGGCGCCACGTTGCAGTTGTATTCGGTCAACGCCATCACCCAGGGCACCGATTCCCAGGGCGAGGTGACCGTGCGGCTGGAGAAGGGCGGGCGCATCGTCAACGGCAACGGCGCCGATACCGACATCGTCGTCGCCTCGGCGAAGGCCTACCTCAACGCACTGAACCTGATGCAGGTCGGCGCCAAGGCGCATCCGCAGGTGGAAGGGGTTTGATCACGGAAACCCGGCGTCGCGCCTACCTCGACGCCATGCAGGTAGCCGTCTGGCTGCCGCGTACCGAACTGCCCTTCGCCGCACCGTCGCGGCTGGAGCTGCTGCAGCCGCCGGTCGAGGCCGCGCCGGTGCAGCCGGACGCGGCAGTGCCGGTTGCCAGCGAGCGGGCTGTCGAACCGACGCCGGCCCGCCCGGAAAAGCCGCAGCTGCGCGTCGTCGTGCCCGAGCCGAAGCAGCCCGAAGCAGTCGCGGCCCCGCAGGCGCCCGATGAACGGCCGAAGGCGGTCGAGCCGCCACCCCGTTTCGCCCTGCAGCTGCTGCGCGCCGGCAGCGTGCTGCTGCTGGTGGAGCTGCCGACTGGCGAGTCGTTCCAGAGTCGCGATCCGGGCTACATCCTGCTCAAGGACCTGCTGCGCGCCGCGCGCCTGCCGGACAGCCCGCAGCAGGTCGGCGATGGCGAGCCGATCCGCTGGCCGCTGCTGCACGGCGGTAGCCTCGACCAGGGTGCCGAGGCCGCGCGCGATTACGTGCAGGGCGTGCTGGCTGGAGAACTGGAAACGATGGGCTGCGACTGCATCTGGCTGGTCGGTCTGCCGGCGCTGCGCTTCGCCGGCGAAGTGGGAGCCGAGGCCTGCTGCCGCGAACTGGCCATCGACGGGCTCGGGCGCGCGCTGGCGATTCCCGGTCTGGAAACCTTGATGGAACAGCCGGCGACCAAGGCCGAGCTGTGGCAAGCCATGCGCCGCAGTCTGCCGCGTTGGCACAGGAGTTCGTGAGTAGCCATGAGTGATGCAGTCAGCTTCCGCCCGATGACCGCGGCGGATATCGATGCCGTGTTGAAGATCGAGTACGCCGCGTTCAGCCACCCGTGGACGCGCGGCATCTTCACCGACGCCCTGAGTGCCTACGAATGCTGGGTGATGTTCGAGGGCGAGCAACAGGTCGGGCACGGCGTGATCAATGTGATTCTCGACGAGGCGCACCTGCTCAACATCACCGTCAAGCCGCAGAGCCAGGGCCGCGGCCTCGGCCTGCGGTTGCTCGAGCACCTGATGCAGCGCGCCCGCGAGCGCGGCGGCCGCGAGTGCTTTCTCGAGGTGCGCGCCAGCAATGCCTCGGCCTATCGGCTCTACGAGCGCTACGGTTTCAACGAAGTAGGCCGGCGCCGGGCCTATTACCCGTCGGCTGAAGGGCGTGAGGATGCCCTGGTGATGGCCTGTACCTTGCTCGACTGAGCCGCGTGGTCACTGTCCGGGGTGCTTGTCCCGTCCCGAATCCAGCGGTGCATCGCCCTCCAGCTCTTCGTCCGAAAGCACGCTGTCGTCTTCGTCCAGCAGCGCGTCGCCGTCGCTGACGCCGCTGTCCTCGTCACCGTCGGCCGGCCCGTCCCAGGGTTTGCCATCCAGCGGGTGGCGCCGCGCCAGTTCGGCCTCGTCCAGGCCCGTGGCGCCGCCGATCTGCTGATCGGTCACCACGGTCAGATCCTCATCGGCCGGCCCGCCGTGACCGCGCTCGCTCGGAGATCGGGCGCCATCGTCGGGCAGCAGGGTTTCCGGCGTGAGATCGTCCAGTGTGGTCTTGCCGTCGATCGTTTCCGCGCCGCTAAGCCCGGCTTCGGCCACGCGCTCCGGCGGAAATTCATCGGCCAGCTCGTCGGCAGGAACTTCATCGCCAATGCGGCCCTTGCGTTCGTCCTTGCGTGCGCTGAAGTCGAGCTGCTCGATCGAACCCATGCGATCTTCGGTGTCGTCGATTTCAGTCGGCGTGTACGGCTTGCGCTCGCTCATGATCGTCTCCCGTAGGTGAATGGCGGGTCTTGCAAGGTGTGACCGGGCCGCGCGGTGAAGATTCAAGACGTCAAAGCCGTGAAAAACAGGCGAACCAGCACCGCTGATCGGCAGTCCATACCCTCTATGGACGATCAACAACCTTCGGCGGCGCCTGCGCCGCAACGCTGTGCATTCTTCTTCGACGTCGACGGAACACTGGCCGAGATACAGCCGCGCCCGGAACGGGTGTTCGTTCCTCCGACGATCCTGGCTGCGCTGCAGCGGCTGCATGCCGCCGCGATTCCCGTCGCGGTGATATCCGGGCGGCCGCTGCAGCAGCTCGACAGGCTGCTCGCGCCCTTGCGGTTGCCAGCCGCGGGCGTGCACGGTGCCGAGCGCCGCGCCGCCGATGGTGCGCCGCGCGACCTGGCGCTCGATCACGCCCAGCTGCAACGCATCGGAGCGGAGCTGGCGCAGGCCTGCGCCGACCATCCCGGCCTGCTGCTGGAAAACAAAGGCATCGCCTTCGCCCTGCATTTTCGTCTCGCACCGCAGCTCGAACAGACCGCCGCCGAGCTGGCCCACGATTTCGCCCGCCGCTACGGCGAGGTGCTCAGCCTGCAGCCGGGCAAGTGCGTGTTCGAGCTGAAACCGCGCGGCGCGAGTAAGGGCGAGGTGATCCGCGCGTTCATGGCCGAGCCGCCATTTCACGGGCAGGTGCCGGTGTTCCTTGGTGATGATCTGACCGACGAGGCCGGTTTCGCCGTGGTCAACGCGCTCGGCGGCCATTCGATCAAGGTCGGCGAAGGGCCGACGCAGGCCCGCGAGCGTCTGGCTTCGGTCACCGCGGTGGGCGAGTGGCTGCAGCGACTGCTCGCCGCGCTGCCATGAGGGACGCATCCAATAACAATCAATCGAGAGCGAGAATCCGATGAGTCGACTAGTCGTAGTCTCCAACCGCGTAGCACCGATCAAGGCCGGCAAGGCCGCCGCCGGCGGGCTGGCTGTGGGGGTCTACGATGCCCTGCGCCAGTCGGGCGGCATCTGGTTCGGCTGGAACGGCGACATCAGCGCCGATCCGCCGATCAACAGCGAACAGGTGGGCAACATCACGTACGTCACGCTCGGGCTGACCAAGCGTGACTACGATCAGTACTACCGTGGCTTTTCCAACGCGACCCTGTGGCCGATCTTCCATTACCGCATTGACCTGGCGCGCTACGACCGCGACGAGTACGAAGGCTATCGGCGGGTCAACCAGATGCTCGCGCAGAAGCTCAAACCGCTGCTCAAGCCCGATGACATCATCTGGATCCACGATTACCACCTGATCCCCTTCGCCGAGGAATGCCGTCGCCTGGGCATCCGCAATCGCATCGGCTTCTTCCTGCACATTCCTTTTCCGCCGCCGGAAATCCTCACCGTCATCCCGCCGCACAACGAGCTGCTCAAGACGCTTTGCTACTACGACCTGATCGGCTTTCAGACCGAAACCGACCGGCTGGCCTTTCAGGACTACATGACCCGTGAAGTGCGCGGCGTGATCGAGGCCGATGGCAGCCTGACCGCCTACGGGCAGAACTTTCGCAGCGGCGTCTACCCGATCGGCGTCGTGCCGGACGAGATCCAGCAGCTCGGCGAAACCTACAAGGGCCGCCGCCATCCCATGCGGCGTACCAGTGACACCGCGCGCAAGACCATCATCAGCGTCGATCGCCTCGACTATTCCAAGGGGCTGGTGGAACGCTTCAAGGCCTACGAGGCGTTCCTCGACCGTTTCCCCGAGCACCGGCGCAACGTCGAGTTCTTCCAGATCGCGCCGACCTCGCGCTCGGACGTACGTACCTACCAGAGCATCCGCCGCCAGCTGGAAAGCGAGGCCGGGCACATCAACGGGCGTCTGTCGGACCTGGACTGGACGCCGTTGCACTACCTCAACAAGAGCCACGAGCGGCGCATTCTCATGGGGCTGTTCCGCTCGGCAAGCATCGGCTTCGTCACGCCACTGCGCGATGGCATGAATCTGGTGGCCAAGGAATACGTCGCC
The DNA here is from genome assembly GCF_021432765.1 of Pseudomonas phenolilytica. Classification (NCBI taxonomy): domain Bacteria; kingdom Pseudomonadati; phylum Pseudomonadota; class Gammaproteobacteria; order Pseudomonadales; family Pseudomonadaceae; genus Pseudomonas; species Pseudomonas phenolilytica. The sequence goes on along the minus strand of NZ_CP058908.1, from coordinate 238,227 downwards.
GCGCAGAATCCCGAGGACCCCGGCGTGCTGGTGCTGTCGCGCTTCGCCGGTGCGGCGCGCGAGCTGACCTCGGCGCTGATCGTCAACCCGTACGACTGCATCGGCATGGCCGAGGCGCTGGATCGGGCGCTGCGCATGCCGCTGGCCGAACGCCGTGATCGCTACGAGCACATGATGCGGGCGATCCGTGCGGCCGATCTGAGTGCCTGGCGCGACAATTTCCTGCGCGACCTCCGCTCGTTCGTCTCGCAGCCGCGCGAATAGCTCGCAGGAGGTATGCCGCAAGGGGCTGTGACGCCGCGCAGAACCGGTGTGTCATAGCGGCAGCGGTTCGCATTCGCGTGCCAGACTTCGAGGACAAGAAATGAACGATCTGGATCAGTTGTTCGAGAACAACGCCCGCTGGGCCGAAGCCATCAAGCAGGAAGACCCGACCTTCTTCGAGCAGCTGGCCAAACAGCAGGCACCGGAATACCTGTGGATCGGCTGCTCCGATGCGCGCGTGCCGGCCAACGAGATCGTCGGCATGCTGCCCGGCGACCTGTTCGTGCACCGCAACGTCGCCAACGTGGTGCTGCATACCGACCTCAACTGCCTGTCGGTGATCCAGTACGCGGTCGACGTGCTGAAGGTCAAACACATCCTGGTCACCGGTCACTACGGCTGCGGTGGTGTGCGCGCCTCCATGCGTGACGACCAGTTGGGCCTGATCGACGGCTGGCTGCGGACCATCCGCGACCTCTATTATGAGCACCGCGCGCACCTGGCGACCCTGCCCAGCGAAGAAGAGCGGGTCGACCGCCTGTGCGAGCTGAACGTAATCCAGCAAGTGGCCAACGTCAGCCATACCACCATCGTGCAGAACGCCTGGCACCGCGGGCAGCCGCTCTCGGTGCATGGCTGCATCTACGGCATCAAGGATGGCCTGTGGAAGAACCTCAACGTCACCGTCAGCGGCCTCGACCAGTTGCCGACCCAGTACCGTCTGCGCCCACTCAACCCAGCGTAGCGTCCCGGCGCCACGGCCTGGCTTTCGCCGGGCTGCTGGTGGCGGTGGTCTGCTGGAGCGGCAACGCCTTGGTGGCCCGCGCTTTTCATGACGAGATCCCGCCGCTGGGCCTGTCGTTCTGGCGTTGGGTACTTGCCGCGACATTGCTGCTGCCCATCGTCGCGCGCTCGATCTGGCGCCACCGCGCCGTTCTGCGCGCCGCCGGCTGGCGCCTGCCGGTACTCGCCGCCTGCGGCATCGCCAGCTACAACTCGCTGCTGTATACAGCGGCGCAAAGCACCGAAGCGATCAATCTCACCCTGGTCAACACCTGCCTGCCGCTGGCGACCTTCATCGGCGCCGGCCTGCTGCTCGGCGAATGGCCGCTGCGCCGCGCATGGCTCGGCATGGCCGTGGCCGCCGTGGGCCTGCTCTACCTGATCAGCCGCGGCAGCTGGCAGGTCCTGAGCAGCCTGTCATTCCAGCGTGGCGATCTGATCATGCTGGCCGCCGTTGCCGCTTGGGCGCTGTACACCCTGCTGCTGCGACGCTGGGCCACGCGCCTGCCGGTGCCGCCACTGACATTGCTCGGTGTGCTAATGGCGCTGGGCGTGCCGCTGATCCTGCCGTTCTACCTGCTGGAACTCAGCCGCGTCGGCGGTTTCGCGCCGACCGCAGACAACCTTGTCGCGATTGGCTACACCGCCGTGTTCGCCTCGCTGATCGCCTACCTCGCCTGGAACCACGGCGTAAGCGTGATCGGCGCGTCCAAGGCGGCCATGACCAGCTACCTGATGCCGGTGATCACCGCGCTGCTCGGCTGGCTGCTACTGGACGAAGCCCTGCAGACATTCCACTGGATCGGCGGCGCGCTGATCTTCGGTGGCCTGCTGATGGCGACCCGCCCGTCGTTCCGCCAACACAGCTGAGCGAAAGCCTGGCCAGCCGCGCAACCGCTGGTCTAACCGCTTGAAAAGGATAAAAATTCACTGGTGGCAGGGTTGACAGCAAAAAAGCACCAGAGAATAATGCGCGCCACTCGGCTACATAGCTCAGTTGGTTAGAGCGCAGCATTCATAATGCTGATGTCCCAGGTTCAAGTCCCGGTGTAGCCACCATACAAAAACAAGGGGTTAGCGAAAGCTAGCCCCTTTTTGTTTTGGGCCGGTGACTACGAAGTGACTACGCCCTGTCTACAGACGAAACGCTGTTACCCCTATTCGCTCCAGGGATCGATCAAAGCCACTCCCAACGGCTCGAAATGACGGGTATTGCGAGTCGCGATGATGGCATCGTGTCGCCGTCCAATCGCGGCGATCTGCGCATCTGCCATATCTACTATTCGCCCCTTCGCTTCGGTCGCGGCAGCAATCTCTGCGTAGTGGACGGCTGCGTCTGCATCGAACGGCAGGATATTGCCGGCGAAATCTTCCTCAAACATGGCCGAGGCTATGTCGAGCAGCCCTTGTTTGCGCTTGCCATCCGGCATTCTGGCAATGCCGTAAAGAATCTCCGCAACAGTGATCGCACTGATCGCTAACTCGCTCGCTGGCTGGGCGTCGACCCACTCAATTACTTGCGGCGCCGGCTTGGCTCGCATGAGCTCGGACAACACATTGGTATCAAGCAAGATCATTCATCGAAGCTCGCTGCTCGGGCCTTATCTTTTCGCTCAGGCAATGCGAGCTCCGCACCGCCGAGCGTAGCAAAACGGGAGCGAATGCGAGTACCCAGTCCGCCACGCTTTTCCTGACGCGACAGGGCTTGCCGAATGATGATTCGGGCTTCTTCTTCCATCGAGCGTCCATGACTAGCCGCTACAACGCGCAATTTCGCCTTCAGGTCGTCGTCAAGGTTTCGGATCGTAATGCTGGCCATAGAACCTCCGAGTGAATCCAATGAAATCATTGATAGCATACCTGCAAGGACATTAAGCGAATACCACCGCATGGCCGCTTTGGATAAGTGGAGACAGGCGAAGCGCAGATTCCAGATGGTCCGGCGACAGATGCGCATAGTGCATAGCGCACGGTCATCGTGATCGACGAATGCCCCAGGATTCGTTGCAGGCCGAGAAAGGGGTTAGCGAAAGCTAACCCCTTTTTGTCTGGGGCAGGTGACTACGCATCGTCATGCCCCGGCGTGGCTGCTACGGGCAAGTCATTACCAGAGCGGTACGCTGTAGCTGATGATCACTCGGTTCTCGTCGAGGTCGTTCTGGAAGTTGCTGCGGGTGGTGGCGTTGCGCAGTTTTAGGCCGAGGTTTTTCAGTGGGCCGCTCTGGAACACGTAGGCGAGGTCGGTGTTGCGCTCCCAGGTCTTGCCTTCGCCGGCTCCAGCGCCGCGGTCGACGTTATCGCCGGAGAGGTAGCGGGTCATGAGGGTTAAGCCGGGGATGCCGAGGGCGGCGAAGTCGTAGTCGTAGCGGACCTGCCAGGAGCGTTCGTCCTCGTTGCCGAAGTCGTTGATCTGCACCAGGTTGAGCAGTGAGTTGTCGCTGCCGGCGATGTAGGCGAAGCCGGTGTCGCCGGAGACTTGCTGGTAGCCGGCGCCGAAGGCGTGGCCGCCGATGCGGTAGGTGAACATCGCGCCGAAGGTGTCGGCGTCGACGTTGCTGCCGCCGTCATCGGTCTGGTGCACGTAGCGCAGGTCGGTTTTGAAACTCTGTTTGTCGCCGAGCGGCAGTACGTGGAGCAGGCCGAAGTTGTGTTCCTTGTAGATGCCGTCCAGCCCGCCGTAGTAGTAGCTGCTGCTCAGTTCCGGGGTCCAGGCGTAGCGGCCGCCGGCGAAGAGGAACTCGTCGCTGGTGGTCTGCCGACCGAAGCGGATGTTACGCAGGCCGCCGTTGAAGGCGGTCATTTCCTCGTTGTCCGATGAGTTGCGCTGGTTGACCCGGTCGAGCCTGCCCACATCGAGCGTCAGGCCGTCGATTTCCTTGCTCTGCAGCCACGCGCCGCGGAAGGTCTGTGGCAGCAGGCGGCTGTCGTTGCGCATCAGCACTGGAATCAGCGGTTGCATGGTGCCGACATGCAGGGTGGTTTGCGAAAGCCTCGCCTTGGCCGTGAGGCCGGCCGAGCCGTAGTCGTCCTGGGCGCGGTTGGGTGCTTCGCGGTCGCTCTGCAGGATACCGGTGCCGACGCGGTCGGGGCTGGAGTCGAGCTTCACGCCGAGGAGGCCGATGGCGTCGAGGCCGAAGCCGATCGGGCCTTCGGTGTAGCCGGACTCCATTTTCAGCATGAAGCCCTGTGCCCATTCCTCGGCCTTGGACTGCCCGTCGCCGGAGCGGAAGTCGCGGTTCATGTAGAAGTTGCGCAGGTCCACGCTGGCTTTGCTGTCTTCGATGAAGGCGGCGTTTGTGGGGCCGGTGGCGATCAGAACGGCGCTGCCGCACAGCAGTGGGCAGACGACGGTTTGCTTGAGTCGCATGGGATTTCCTCTTGTTGTTGTTCTGCGCCGCGTTCGCGCGGCTGCCAGTCCTGAGCGAAAGCCGTGCCAGCCGGCCCGGTGGCGCAATCGCTATGCGCTGAGGCCCGTGCTAGAGCTGGTGCGTGGCTCGGGCATGAGCTAATACGGCTGGTGTGCAGAGCGTCCAGTTCGGCGGACATGTTCAGCGTCGGATCGATGCGGGCCGCGGGTGTCCAGCATCGCGGACGGCGGTGGCGGCAGCGCGCACGACGCTGGCCGCCACCTGTCCCGGGTCAGCGGGCGTTCACGCAGACGAAGCTGGAGGCGGCATCTACGGCACCCTTGCCGACGTACTTCGGCCAGCCCGGGTACTCGCATAGTGGGCGGGTGCGTCCTGGTACGCCGGCGCTGTCGGCGACGATCTGGCGGCGCGGGGCGATGCCGCGCTCGACCCAGTTCTCCAACGCGGTAAGCGAGTCCCAGGCGGCATTGAATACCGTGCTGGCGGCATGGCCGTAGCCGGGGATCTCGTAGTAGCGCATGAACTGACGCGTCCTGCCCGGCCCCATGTCGCGGCGGATGCGTTGGTAGTACTGGGCGCTGGCGCGGGTGCTTACCAGCTGGTCGGAGGTGCCATGGGCCATGAGCAGCTTGCCGCCGTTGTTAGCGAAGGCGGAGAGATCGGTCTCATTGACGTCCTGACGCAGCGACAGCTCGCTGATGCGCGCCTGCCAGGGGCCGGGGTTCTGCGGATCGAGGGTCAGCGAGTTGAAGGTGGGATTGCGCGTCACGAAGTGGCGCACCCACTCATCCCAGAAGCCGGCGTGGTAGGGCGCGCCATCGGCGAAGCCGGTGCCGTGCACGGGCATCGGGTAGGTCGGCTGCAGGGTGTTGAGGCCCAGGCGGTTGACTACCAGCTGCAGGCCTTCCCCCGGCCGGCCGAGGTCAGTGCCCCAGGTGTTGAAGCCAGGGTAATGGGTTTCGCCGCTGGCCAGCGGGAAGCCGAAGCGGATCGGTGTGTTGAATACCCGCAGTGCGCGGATCTGCGCGTCCGACAGGCAGCGCGGCGAGCTATCGGCTCCGTCCGGGCAGCGCAGCGGTCGGCCGTCGAGTTTGGCGCGGGCCGGATCGAAACGTGCGTTGCAGGCGGCTTGATGGCTGATCACGCCGTCGCGTACGCCATCCAGTCCGTCGCAGGCCTGCATCGCCGCTTCCAGCAGCGCGGCGCGCTGCTCCAGGCTGGGAAAGGCGCCGGGCGCGGCGAGCGCACGGGTGATGCGGCCGAACTGCAGGTCCAGTGCCAGGGCGTTGTAGGCGGGGTAAAGGGCGATCACGCCGTGGAAGTCGGTCGGCCACTGCTGCGCCACGGCCAGTGCCTCGCGCCCCCCGGTAGAGCCGCCGGCGAAGTAGCTGCGTTCGGGGGCTGCACCGTAGCGCTGCCGGATCAGGTAGACGGCGGCATCGCGGGTCTTCTTCAGCGCGTCGTGGGCGTAGTTGGCCAGGGCCTCGTCGTTCCAGGCAAAGCCCCCGGGGCTGAGCGGATCGAAGGCGTGCCCGGAGTCGCTGCCGAACACGGCGTAGCCCCGGCCGAGCGGCGTGGGCTGGTCCAGCGGGCCGGCGGGGACATTGCCGGCAACGTTCGGCAGGGTGCCGTTGTAGCCGCCACCGCCGAGCATCAGCGCCTTGCGGTTCCACTGCTCGGGCAGCGCCAGGCGCAGGCGGATGGGCGGTGCGGCGCGGTCGATGGGGCGAATCTCGGCGCTGACGTCGCAATAGGCACCGAAGGCCTGCGGCGCAGTGCCGCCGGCCGCCATGGCGTTGGCCGCTACGACCTGCGCGCCCCGCGTGGGCAGGCCGATGGCCGCGGCCGGTATCTCGCTGCCGAGCAGCGCGGTGCAGTCGGCGGCATGCGTCGGGCTGGCAAACCACAGGGCCAGTGTCAGTGGCGTGAGGCGCCGGATCGAGGCGATGACGGGATGAACGATCATGCGAGGCTTCCTTCTTGTTGTTGTCGGACGAAGCGCGCCGCAGCGGTGCGAGGCCGCTCAAGTGGGCACTACGCCGCTCAAGCCAGCGCCATGCCAGCGGCGTGTATCGCGCACGGCAACGCGACGGCCGGTCGCCCATGGCGTACCGGCCGCTCTGCGTCGCGGGGTGAAGGAAGAATCGGGGAGGGGCCTGCCACCAGGGCGTGCCAGGCCGGGGCGCGGGTCGATGTCCAGCGCGCTGGAAGGTGTCCGTGCAGCCGGACAGTCGCGCTAGTTGAAGCGTCCGCTCGTTCCGCCGACGCTGAAACGCCCGGCGCCGAGCAGCAGGACGGCCACCGCGCCGAACAGGAACATTCCCTGCAGTTCGAGCGCCCAGCCGCCGGTGGGGGCCAGCGTGAACAGCTCGGCCCGGTGCGCCAGCAGCAGGGCGAAAAGCATGTTGCCGGCGATCAGCAGGGCGCCGACGCGCGTGTACAGTCCGACGATCACCAGCAGCGGGCCGACCACCTCGCCCAGATACACACCATAGGCAACCGCGGCAGGCAGGCCGAGGCCGGTGACCATGCCGACGATGCCGTCCACGCCGTTGACCACTTTCGAAATGCCGTGCAGCAGCATCAGCACGCCCAGCGCCAGGCGCAGCACCAGCTTGCCAATATCCTCAGTCATCGTCGTCGCTCCCGAGCGGTGACGGGTATCGCCACCCTGAACAGAACGATAGATCAGGCAGAACACGCGTGCGTGACGCCACCGCTCAGCGCTGGCTGAGTCCGTGTTGTGCGAGCTTGCTGTAGAAGCTGGCGCGGGAGATGCCCAGCTCCATGGCGGCGCGCCGGCGATTGCCGTGGCAGGCGCGCAAGGCGCTTTGCAGTGCACGGCGTTCGGCGTGGGCGAGCGTCTGCGCGAGCGGTTGCAGCGGCAGGTCCTCGTCCACGCTGGTCGGCTCGCTCGGGACGGCGGGCCGACTGGTCGCGGCGGGAGCGGCACTGCTCGCCGGACTCGCCTGCTCGCCGAGCAGCGGCAGCAGGTGCTCGACTTCCAGTTGCGGACCGTCGGTGCACAGTTGCGCGCGCTCCAGCAGGTTGCCCAGCTCACGCACGTTGCCGCGCCACGGTTGCGCGCAGAGCAGCGCCAGCGCCTGCGGGCTGAGTTCCATCGGCGGCTGGCCGGAGCGGTTGGCGATGTCGTCGAGCAGGTGTTCGATCACCGCGGGAATGTCGCCGCTGCGCTCGCGCAGCGGCGGCACCCGCAGCGCCAGCACATTGAGGCGGTAATACAGATCGTCACGGAACTGCCCGGCGGCTACCTTGGCTTCCAGATCGATATGCGTGGCGGCGATCACCCGCACGTTGAGCGCCTTGACCTGGTTGGAACCCAGCGGTTCGACCTCCTGCTCCTGCAGCACGCGCAGCAGCTTGGCCTGCAGCGACAGCGGCAGGTCGCCGATCTCGTCGAGGAACAGCGTGCCGCCGTTGGCCACCTCGAACTTGCCGATGCGCGCCTTGCGGTCGGCGCCGGTGAAGGCACCGGGTGCGGTGCCGAACAGCTCGGCCTCGACCAGCGTCTCCGGGATCGCCGCGACGTTGACCGCGACGAACGGCCCGCGCGCGCGCGGCGAGAGGTTGTGGATGCCCTGGGCCAGCAGTTCCTTGCCGGTGCCGGTCTCGCCACGCAGCAGCACGGTGGCGTCGAGCTGCGCGGCGCGCCGGGCCTGGCGCTTGATCTCGCTGGCGGCCGGGCTGTTGCCGATGAAACCGGCGATCGTGTAGCGCGCCCGTCGGGCCTTGGCCAATTCGTTCTGCGTGGCGAGCAGTTGCGTCTGCAGGCTGGTGTATTTGGCCATCAGCGGCTTGAGATGCCGCGCGCGGTCGAACAGCACGAAACCCAGCGCGCCGACCAGGGTGCCGTCCTCGTCACGCAGCGGGATGCGGGTGACGACGAAATGCTCGCCGCCGAAGGCCATCAGGTCGAGCATGCTCGGCTGCCCGCTTTCCATCACCTCGCGCAGACGGCTGGCCGGCAGCACCTGCTCGACCTCCAGGCCGAGCACGCTGGCGGGGTCGCGGATGCCGATCTTCTCGGCGTACTTGTCGTTGATCCAGACGATGCGCGCCTGCCGGTTGACCGCGATGGTGCCTTCGCACTGGGCGTTGAGGTGGTCGAACAGCAGGGGCATGGCCAGCATGCGGAAGCGTTCCGGGGATACGCCGACGATGAGGCCATTATGGTCGAGTACGTCGCGGGCAATGCTCATGGCGGTTCGGTTCTCTCTGCAGCCATTATTGGAATGCCCGTCTGATGCGGGCGGCAGTCAGCGAAACTCGGCGTGGGTGCGGACATCGCCCGGGTGCGCCACGGCAGACATGTGTCGTGGGAAAGATCGTTTGCAGATAGCGTGCCTATGCCGCTTCGCTTGGCTACGGGCGTTAGGACCGTGCGTTTCCGGCCGAGTTGCTCAAGAGTGTCTGCAAAGCCGTACACCGACAAGGCGGGGTGTCCAGTTTTCTGGAGTCTTTTCTCGAGTTCTGGACTGACTGGAATGCAGGGCTGCAGTGGCCGAACGCACCCTCAGCCGGCCGTCTGCTTCGCCAGTGTGCTCTGCAGCGCGCTGCGGCAGCGCTCCTCGGCGGTGTCCAGCTCCAGCTGCATCTGCTGGATGTCGAGTAGCTGCTGCTCCAGTTGCTGGCGGCGCTCGGCGATCATCTGCAGCATGATGTTCAGCTGTTTCTGGTTGCCGGCCTTGGGGTCGTAAAGCTCGATCAGCGTTTTGCATTCGGCTAGCGAGAAGCCGATGCGCTTGCCGCGCAGGATCAGCTTCAGCGTGACGCGATCCTTGGGCGTGTAGATGCGCTCCTGGCCGCGGCGGGTCGGGGTGAGCATGCCCTGTTCTTCGTAGAAGCGGATGGCGCGGGTGGTGATGTCCAGCTCGTTGGCCAGGTCGGAAATGCTGTAGGTCTGTTTAGCCATGCTCGTTCTCGATGTCCGGTCGCGCTCGTCCGCACCGGTGCGCGGTGCGAACGAGGGATCACGTGCCGCTCAGGGGCGTTCGATGGCCAGCGCCACGCCCTGGCCGCCACCGATGCACAGCGTCGCCAGGCCTTTTTTCACGTCGCGGCGCTGCATCTCGTGCAGCAGGGTCACCAGGATACGGCAGCCCGAGGCGCCGATCGGGTGGCCGAGGGCGATGGCGCCGCCGTTCACGTTGACCTTATCGGCATCCCAGCCCAATTCCTTACCCACCGACAGCGCCTGCACGGCGAAGGCTTCGTTGGCTTCGATCAGGTCCAGCTCGGCCAGCGACCAGCCGGCTTTCTCCAGGCAGCGGCGGGTGGCGGTGACCGGGCCGATGCCCATGATCGCCGGGTCGACGCCGGCGTTGGCGTAACCGGCGATCTTCGCCAGTACCGGCAGGCCGAGGGCCTCGGCCTTGCTGGCGCTCATCAGCACCACCGCGGCGGCGCCGTCGTTGAGGGTCGAGGCGTTGCCGGCGGTGACGCAGCCGTCCTTCTTGAAGGCTGCACGCAGGCCGCCGAGGGATTCGGCCGTGGTGCCGGCGCGGGGCTGCTCGTCACGGGCGAAGGCGACCGGGTCGCCCTTGCGCTGGGGAATCATGACCGGGGTGATCTCGGCATCGAAGCGGCCGCTTTCGATGGCCGCCGCGGCACGCTGCTGCGACTGCGCGGCGAAGGCGTCCTGCTGGGCGCGGTCGATGCCGTACTTGTCGGCCAGGTTCTCCGCGGTGATGCCCATGTGGTAGTCGTTGAAGGCATCCCACAGGCCGTCGGTGATCATGGTATCGACGATCTGCGCGTGGCCCATGCGCAAGCCGGTGCGCGCGCCGGGCAGAACGTAGGGCGCCAGGCTCATGTTCTCCATGCCGCCGGCGATGACCACGTCGGCATCGCCGCAGCGGATCGCCTGCACGGCCAGATGCACGGCCTTGAGGCCCGAGCCGCAGACCTTGTTCAGCGTCATGGCCGGTACGGCGTGAGGCAGGCCGGCCTTGATCGAGGCCTGGCGCGCGGTGTTCTGCCCGGCGCCGGCGGTGAGCACGTGGCCGAGGATGACTTCATCGACCTGGGCCGGGTCGATACCGGTTTTTTCCAGCAGGGCGCGGATCACGGTGGCGCCCAGTTCGACCGCCGGCACATTGGCCAGCGTGCCCTGGAAACTGCCGATAGCGGTGCGGGTTGCAGCTACGATGACGACGTCTTGCATGACGAACTCCAGATCGGAAATGGCGTTGCCGCGACGCAATGCAGCGGGCGCGTTCGACGGCGAGTATACGGTCGCGCAGGTGACTGGCCAGTGCTGGCGCCAGTCCCCGGCGTGGCGTGCAATGCCGGCGGCGGGCGCCGGGCATTGCGCGCATACGGTTCAGCGCTGGATCGGGCAGCCGGTGGCCTCTTGCAGCTCCTCGAAGCTGACGCCTTCGGCCAGCTCCACCAGCTTCAGGCCCTGCTCGGTGACGTCCAGCACGCCGAGGTCGGTGATGATCCGGTCGACCACGCCAACGCCGGTCAACGGCAGGTCGCAGGCCGGCAGGATCTTGTGCTCACCGCCCTTGGCGGTGTGCTCCATCAGCACCACGACGCGCTTGACGCCGGCCACCAGGTCCATCGCGCCGCCCATGCCCTTGACCATCTTGCCGGGGATCATCCAGTTGGCCAGGTCGCCCTTTTCCGACACCTGCATGGCGCCGAGGATGGCCAGGTTGATGTGGCCGCCGCGGATCATGGCGAAGCTCTGCGCGTTGTCGAAGAAGCTCGAGCCGGGCAGGGCGGTGACGGTCTGCTTGCCGGCGTTGATCAGATCGGGGTCGATCTCTTCTTCGGTGGGGAAGGGGCCGATGCCGAGCAGGCCGTTCTCGCTCTGCAGCCAGACGTCCATGCCTTCGGGGATGTAGTTGGCGACCAGGGTCGGCAGGCCGATACCGAGGTTGACGTAGAAGCCGTCCTGCAGCTCCTGGGCGGCGCGTTGCGCCATCTGTTCACGTGTCCAGGCCATGGTCTCAGCTCCTCACCGTGCGTTTTTCGATGCGCTTTTCCGGGCTCGGGTTGTGCACGATGCGTTGCACATAGATGCCCGGCAGATGGATCTGGTCCGGGTCCAGCTCGCCGGTCTCGACGATCTCCTCCACCTCGACGACGCAGACCTTGCCGGCCATCGCCGCCAGCGGGTTGAAGTTGCGCGCGGTCTTGCGAAACAGCAGGTTGCCCGCCTTGTCGGCCTTCCAGGCCTTGACCAGCGCGATATCGGCGGTCAGCGATTCCTCCATCACGTACCACTCGCCGTTGAACTGGCGGGTTTCCTTGCCCTCGGCCACCAGCGTGCCGTAGCCGGTCCTGGTGTAGAACGCCGGGATGCCCGCGCCGCCGGCACGCAGCTTCTCGGCCAGCGTGCCTTGCGGGGTGAACTCCAGCTGCAGCTCGCCGGCCAGGTACTGGCGCTCGAACTCCTTGTTCTCGCCCACGTAGGAGGAAACCATCTTGCTGATCTGCCGCGTTTCCAGCAGCAGGCCGAGGCCGAAGCCGTCGACGCCGGCGTTGTTGCTGATGGCGGTAAGGTTCTTCTTGCCGGAGTCGCGCAAGGCGGCGATCAATGCTTCGGGGATGCCGCACAGGCCGAAGCCGCCGACGGCGAGCGTCATGCCGTCCTCGACCAGGCCTTCCAGGGCGTGGGCAGCGCTGGGGTAGAGCTTGTTCATGAAATACCTCTACTTATTGTTGTGTCCGTGCCCGCGGCTGAACCGGCCACAGGCTGAATGCGTCAATGCAACAACGATGCCGATCAGCCTGCATGGCGGGCGCGCGCCACCCGCGAGCCGTTGACACGGCCCAGCACGCGGCTGATGCGGTCGCCAGCAGCGATCAGGGCATCGAGGTCGATGCCGGTGGCTATGTCCAGCCCGTTGAACATGTACAGCACGTCTTCGCTGGCGACATTGCCGCTGGCGCCTTTGGCGTAAGGGCAACCGCCGAGGCCGGCGACCGAGCTGTCGAACACCGCGATGCCTTCCAAGAGGCTCGCATAGATATTCGCCAGCGCCTGGCCGTAGGTGTCGTGGAAATGCCCGGCCAACCGTTCGCGCGGCACTTCGCGGGCTACGGTATCGAACAGCGTGCGGGTCTTGCCCGGTGTGCCGGTGCCGATGGTGTCGCCCAGGGAAACCTCGTAGCAGCCCATGGCATACAGCTCGCGGGCCACTTCGGCGACCTTGGCTGGCGAGACCTCACCCTCGTAAGGGCAGCCGAGCACGCAGGAAACGTAGCCACGCACGCGAATGTCGTGTTCGCGGGCAGCCTCCATCAAAGGCGCGAAGCGTGCCAGGCTCTCGGCGATGGAGCAGTTGATGTTCTTCTGCGAGAAAGCTTCGGAGGCCGCACCGAACACCGCGACTTCCTTCACGCCGGCCTCGGCGGCCGCCTCCAGGCCCTTCATGTTCGGCGTCAGCGCCGCGTAAGTGACCCCGGCCTTGCGCTGGATCTGCGCGAAGACTTCGGCGGAGCCCGCCATTTGTGGCACCCACTTGGGCGAGACGAAGCTGCCGACTTCGATATAGGACAGCCCGGTGGCGCTCAGGTCGTCGACCAGACGCACCTTGTCCGCCACGCTGATCGGCTGCTGCTCGTTCTGCAGACCGTCACGCGGGCCGACTTCCACCAGCCGGACCTGTTTGGGCAGGCTCATATGTCCTCCAGGGGCGAGCGCGATTGGTCGGCTCACCGGTTCATGTGTGTCAGCCGAGGCGTCCGGCTACCGGTGGAAAAGCCTGCGGCGTTTTCCACCCTAAGGCCTTGCGTTCGTGCGTAGGGTGGACAACGGCGAAGCCTTGTCCACCTTGGCGACCGTCACGCTTCTTCCATCTCCAGCAGCACCGCGCCTTCGCTGACCATTTCGCCTTCGCTGCAGAACAGGCTCTTGACCACGCCAGCCTGGGCGCTGCGGATGCTGTGTTCCATCTTCATTGCTTCCAGCACGATCAGCGCGGTGCCGGCCTCGACGCTTTGTCCAGGCTCGACCAGCACGCGGACGATGCTGCCGTTCATCGGTGCGGTCAGGCCGCCGTGATGCTGGTGGCTGGCTTCGGCTTCGGCGATGGGGTCGAAGGTGCGCACGGCCAACCATTCGCCGTTCCACTGCAGGTACAGTGCATCACCCTGGCGAATCGCCCTGGGCGTGTGGACATCCTGCCGCGCCGCTGCCGGGTCGACCTTCAGCCGGCGGCTCTCGCCATTGCACTGCAGATGCAGACTGATCTGCGCCGGCATGCCGAAACGCAGCCCGCTGCGTTTGGACCACGGCGAATGGGCATCGTCGTCGCGAACGGTGGTCGGTTCGCTCTGCATGAAGCACTCGGCAGCCTGTTGCCAGAAGGCATCGGACAGCTCGACGGCCGGGCGCAGCAGTTCGCGTTCGTGGCGCGGGATAAAGCCGGTATCCAGCTCGGCCTCGGCAAAGGCGCGGTGGCCGACGACGCGGCGCAGGAAGGCGAGGTTGGTGCGCACGCCGCCGACGGCGGTCTCGTCGAGCATGGCCAGCAGGCGCAGACGCGCTTCCTCGCGATTCTCGCCCCAGGCGATCAGCTTGCCGAGCATCGGGTCGTAGAACGGCGACACGCTATCGCCCTCGGCGACGCCGCTGTCGACGCGACGGCCCGGGCCATCCGCGGCCTCACGGTAGAGATCGAGGGTGCCGGTGGCGGGGAGGAAATCGTTGTCCGGATCCTCGGCGTACAGCCGTACCTCGATGGCATGGCCGATCAGCGGCACCTGTTCCTGGCGAATCGGCAGCTGCTCGCCACGGGCGACGCGAATCTGCCAGGCGACCAGATCGAGGCCGGTGATGGCCTCGGTGACCGGGTGCTCGACCTGCAGACGAGTGTTCATTTCCATGAAGAAGAATTCGCCACGGGCATCCAGCAGGAATTCCACGGTGCCGGCGCCGACGTAGCCGATGGCCTTGGCCGCCTTCACCGCGGCTTCGCCCATGGCACGTCGCAGCTCGGGGGACAGCCCAGGGGCAGGGGCCTCTTCGACCACCTTCTGATGGCGGCGCTGGATCGAGCAGTCGCGCTCGTTGAGGTACAGGCAGTTGCCGTGCTGGTCGGCGAAGACCTGGATTTCCACATGGCGCGGCTTGAGCACGTACTTCTCGACCAGCATGCGTGAGTCACCGAACGACGACTGCGCCTCGCGCTGGGCGGACGCCAGCGCCTCGGCCAGGTCCGCCTCGCGCTCGACCACCTTCATGCCCTTGCCGCCGCCACCGGCGGTGGCCTTGAGCAGCACCGGGTAGCCGATCTTTTCCGCGGCAGCACGGAAGGTTTCCACGTCCTGCGCTTCGCCGTGGTAGCCCGGCACTAGCGGCACACCGGCTTCTTCCATCAGCGCCTTGGCGGCGGACTTGCTGCCCATGGCGTCGATGGCGGAGGCGGGTGGGCCGAGGAAGATCAGCCCGGCCTGTTCGATGGCGCGGGCGAACTCGGCGTTCTCCGAGAGAAAGCCGTAGCCCGGGTGGATCGCCTGGGCGCCGCTGGCCTTGGCCGCCTCGATCAGCTTGTCGATGCGCAGGTAGCTCTCGGCCGGCTTGGCGCCGCCCAGGTCGATGCGGATATCGGCTTCGCGGGCATGGCGCGCGCTGGCATCGATGGCGCTGTGCACCGCAACGGTGGTCAGGCCCATGGCCTTGGCGGTGCGCATCACGCGGCAGGCGATCTCGCCGCGGTTGGCGACCAGCAGGGTATCGATATGGCGATTCATCACTTCTTCTCCTGCCAGGCGGGCGTGCGTTTTTCCAGAAAGGCGCTCAGGCCTTCCTGACCTTCCGGGCTGGTGCGCAGGCGGGCAATGGCCTGTTCGGTGGTCTGGCGCAGGTCTGCGCTGAAATCGCCATCGCCCACTTCCAGCAGCAGGTCCTTGCAGGCCTTGAGCGCCTGCGGGCTGTTGAGCAGCAGGTTGTCGACCCATTGCTCCAGCGCGGCGTCCAGCTCACTGGCCGGGTAGGTTTCTGCGAGCAGGCCGAGTTCGCGGGCACGTGCGCCGTCGAAACGTTCGGCGGTCAGCGCGTAGCGGCGGGTGGCGCGCTCGCCGATGGCCTTGACCACGTACGGGCTGATCACCGCCGGCGCCAGGCCGATGCGAACTTCCGACAGGCAGAACAGTGCGTCGCGGGCGCCGATGGCCATGTCGCAGCAGGCGATCAGCCCCAACGCGCCGCCAAAGGCCGCGCCCTGTACCACGGCCAGGGTCGGCTGCGGCAGCTGGTAAAGGCGCTGCATCAGCTCGCCGAGTTCGTGGGCGTCAGCCAGGTTCGCCTGGTAGTCGAGTTTGGCCGACTCACGCATCCAGCCCAGATCCGCGCCAGCAGAGAAATGCTTGCCGCGCCCGCGCAGGATGAGGAAGCGGATGCCCGCATCGTCCTGCACCTGGGCCAGCGCTGCGTTCAGTTCGCCGATCACCTGGGCGTCGAATGCATTGTTCTTGTCCGCGCGGTTGAGCCAGAGCGTGGCCACGCCGCGCGCGTCTTTGTTCAGTTCGATGGTCTGGAAATCGGTCATCTCGGCATCCTCGATGCGACTGCAGGCGCCGGCGCGCTCGGCTGCCGGCGGCACGGATTACATGCGGAACACGCCGAAGCGGGTCGGCTCGATTGGCGCATTCAACGCGGCGGACAGTGCCAGCCCCAGCACCTCGCGGGTCTGCGCCGGGTCGATCACGCCGTCGTCCCACAGCCGCGCGCTGGAGTAATAAGGATGGCCCTGGCGCTCGTACTGCTCGAGGATCGGCTGCTTGATGGCCGCCACCTCGTCGTCGCCGAGGCGCTTGCCGGCGCGTTCGCTCTGCTCCTGCTTGACCTGGGCCAGCACCCCGGCGGCCTGTTCGCCGCCCATCACCGCGATGCGCGCGTTGGGCCACATCCACAGGAAGCGCGGGTCGTAGGCGCGTCCGCACATGCCGTAGTTGCCGGCGCCGAAGCTGCCGCCGATCAGCACGGTGAACTTCGGCACCTGGGCGCAGGCCACCGCGGTGACCAGCTTGGCGCCGTGCTTGGCGATGCCGCCGGCCTCGTACTTCTGGCCGACCATGAAGCCGGTGATGTTCTGCAGGAACAGCAGCGGCACGCCGCGCTGGCAGGCCAGCTCGATGAAATGCGCGCCTTTCTGCGCGGCCTCGGAAAACAGGATGCCGTTGTTGGCGAGAATGGCGATCGGGTAGCCGTGCAGGTGGGCGAAGCCGCAGACCAGGGTGGTGCCGAACAGCGCCTTGAATTCATCGAACTCGCTGCCATCCACCAGCCGCGCGATCACCTCGCGCACGTCGTAGGGCTGCTTGGCCTGTGCCGGGATCACCCCGTACAGCTCCTCGGCCGCGTACAGCGGCGGGCGCGGCGCGCGGCTCTGCAACTGGCCGAGCTTGCGCCAGTTGAGGTTGGCCACGCAGCGGCGGGCAAGGGCCAGCGCGTGTTCGTCGTTCTCGGCGTAGTGGTCGGCGACGCCCGAGGTCTTGCAGTGCACGTCGGCGCCGCCCAGTTCCTCGGCGGTCACCACCTCGCCGGTGGCCGCCTTCACCAGCGGCGGGCCGGCCAGGAAGATGGTCGCCTGGTTGCGCACCATGATGGTCTCGTCGGCCATCGCCGGCACGTAGGCGCCGCCGGCGGTGCACGAGCCCATCACCACGGCGATCTGCGGGATGCCCATGGCGCTCATGTTGGCCTGGTTGAAGAAGATGCGGCCGAAGTGCTCGCGGTCCGGGAACACCTCGTCCTGTCGCGGCAGGTTGGCGCCACCGGAGTCCACCAGGTAGATGCAGGGCAGGCGGTTCTCGCGGGCGACGGTCTGCGCGCGCAGGTGCTTCTTCACCGTCAGCGGGTAGTAGGTGCCGCCTTTCACGGTGGCGTCGTTGGCGATGATCATGCACTCGACGCCTTCGACGCGGCCGATGCCGGCGACGACACCGGCGGCGGCGACGTCTTCGCCGTACACCTCATGGGCAGCCAGCGGCGCGAGTTCGAGAAAGGCCGAGCCGGCGTCGAGTAGGCAGTCGATGCGCTCGCGCACCAAGAGCTTGCCGCGCGAGACATGGCGCTGCTGGGCAGTCGCGCCACCGCCTTCGCTGACGCGGCCGAGCAGGGCGCGCAGGTTGTTCACCTGTTCGAGCATCGCCGCGCTGTTGGCGGCGAACTCTGGCGAACGGGTATTGATCTGGGTGTGCAGGATGGCCATGGACGGGCTCCCGTAGGGTGGAAATCCGCGAAGCGATTTCCACCTTGTCGTAAATGCGGTGGAAAAGGCCTCTGGCCGTTTTCCACCCTACGGATTATTTGGATTCGTTGAACAGCTCGCGTCCGATCAGCATCCGGCGGATCTCGCTGGTGCCGGCGCCGATCTCGTAGAGCTTGGCGTCACGCAGCAGGCGGCCGGTGGGGAATTCGTTGATATAGCCGTTGCCACCGAGGATCTGGATCGCCTGCAGGGCCATCTGCGTGGCGTTTTCGGCGGTATAGAGGATCACCCCGGCGGCGTCTTTGCGGGTGGTCTCGCCACGGTCGCAGGCCTGGGCGACGGCGTAGAGATAGGCGCGACTGGCGTTGAGCTGGGTGTACATGTCCGCCACCTTGCCCTGGATGAACTGGAACTCGCCGATGCTCTGACCGAACTGCTTGCGGTCGTGGATGTAGGGCACCACGACGTCGAGGCAGGCCTGCATGATCCCAGTCGGGCCGCCGGCCAGTACCACGCGCTCGTAATCCAGGCCGCTCATCAGCACCTTGACGCCGCCGTTCTCGACGCCCAGCACGTTCTCTTGCGGCACCTCGACGTCATCGAAGAACAGCTCGCAGGTGTTGGAGCCACGCATGCCGAGCTTGTCGAACTTGTTGCCGCGGGAGAAACCTTTCCAGTCGCGCTCGACGATGAACGCGGTGATGCCGTGCGGACCCTTGTCCAGGTCGGTCTTGGCGTAGATCACGTAGGTGTTTGCGTCCGGGCCGTTGGTGATCCAGGTCTTGCTGCCGTTGAGCACGTAGCGGTCGCCGCGCTTTTCGGCGCGCAGCTTCATGGAGACCACGTCGGAGCCGGCATTCGGCTCGCTCATGGCCAGCGCGCCGACGTGTTCGCCGCTGATCAGCTTGGGCAGGTAGCGGGCCTTCTGCTCGGGGTTGCCGTTGCGGTTGATCTGGTTGACGCACAGGTTGGAGTGGGCGCCGTAGGAGAGGGCGACCGAGGCCGAGCCGCGGCTGATTTCTTCCATCGCCACCACATGCGCGAGGTAACCGAGGCCGGCGCCGCCGTACTCCTCGGATACGGTCACGCCGAGCAGACCCATCTCGCCGAATTTTCTCCACATGTCCGCCGGGAACAGGTTTTCCTGATCGATGGCTTCGGCACGCGGCGCCAGCTCGGCGGCGACGAAGGCCTGGACCTGCTCACGCAGCATGTCGATGGTTTCGCCGAGGGCGAAGTTAAGGCTGGAGTAACTCATGGAGGGTACCTGTTGGTCTTGTAATTGTTCTGTTCGAGCGGCCGCAAATAGTCGCGTCAGGCCTGTTACCTTTACGTTAACGTAATGCTGGCGTGCGCTACTGTCAAATGCGACGGCCGAGCGGTTGTTCCGCGGACCTGGGACGCGCCTCGGCAGGCGTTATCCGCAGCATAGCCAGTGAATTCGCAATGAAGTGCTAACGGGAGAGGTATTGAGCGCGACTTTGCGGGCGCGCTGAAAAGACAAAGGCCCCGGCGAGGTGATCGCGCGGGGCCCTGCTGAGACGGGTGTGGCGTCAGACGTTGAAGCGGAAGTGCATCACGTCGCCATCCTTGACGATGTACTCCTTGCCTTCCAGGCGCCATTTGCCAGCTTCCTTGGCGCCGGCTTCGCCCTTGTACTGGATGAAGTCGTCGTAGGCGATGACTTCGGCGCGAATGAAGCCCTTCTCGAAATCGGTGTGGATCACCGCGGCGGCCTGCGGTGCGGTGGCGCCGATCTTCACGGTCCAGGCGCGTACTTCCTTAACGCCGGCGGTGAAGTAGGTCTGCAGCCCGAGCATTTCATAGCCGGCACGGATCACGCGGTTCAGGCCAGGCTCTTGCAGGCCCAGCGCCTCGAGGAACATGTCTTTCTCCTCGCCGTCGTCCAGCTCGGCGATCTCCGCCTCGATCTTGTTGCAGACCGGCACCACGATGGCGCCTTCCTCCTCGGCGATGGCTTTCACCACGTCGAGGTGCGGGTTGTTCTCGAAGCCATCCTCGGCAACGTTGGCGATGTACATGACCGGCTTGCTGGTCAGCAGGTGGAAGCCGCGAACCAGGCGCTTCTCTTCGTCACCGAGGTTCTTCAGCAGCGAGCGCGCCGGCTTGCCTTCGGTGAAATGCGGGATCAGCTTCTCCAGCAGCGCCTTCTGCGCCAGGGCTTCCTTGTCGCCGCCCTTGGCGTTGCGCGCCACCTTCTGCAGCTGCTTCTCGCAGCTGTCGAGGTCGGCGAAGATCAGTTCGAGGTCGATGATCTCGATATCGCGCTTGGGATCGACCGAGTTGGAAACGTGAATGACGTTGTCGTCCTCGAAGCAGCGCACTACGTGGGCGATGGCGTCGGTCTCGCGGATGTTGGCGAGGAACTTGTTGCCCAGGCCTTCACCTTTGGAGGCGCCGGCGACGAGGCCGGCGATGTCGACGAATTCCATCGTGGTCGGCAGCACGCGCTCGGGCTTGACGATCTCGGCCAGCGCCGCGAGACGGGCATCGGGCATCGGCACGATCCCGCTGTTCGGTTCGATGGTGCAGAACGGGAAGTTCTCCGCCGCGATGCCGGATTTGGTCAGCGCATTAAACAGGGTGGACTTGCCGACATTGGGCAGACCGACGATGCCGCAGTTGAATCCCATGATGATCTTGCCTCGGAGTTAGGTTCAGGCCTTCTGGCTGTGCAGGCGCTGCATGGCGCGGGTCCAGTCGCCATCGAGAATCTGCGGCACGACATCCAGCGCGAAGTCGATGCTCGCGTCGAGCTTCTCGCGCTCAGCTTGCGGAGCACGACCCAGTACATAGCCGCTGACCAGGCTGGCGTGGCCGGGATGACCGATGCCCAGGCGCAGGCGATGGAAGCCGTTCTGATTACCGAGCTTGGCGATGATGTCGCGCAGCCCGTTGTGTCCGCCATGGCCGCCGCCCTGCTTGAGTTTGGCGACGCCGGGGGGCATGTCGAGTTCATCGTGGGCAACCAGGATGGACTCGAGGGGAATTCGGAAGAAACCGGCCAGTGCCGCCACCGCCTGACCGCTGCGGTTCATATAGGTGGTGGGGATCAGCAGCCGGATGTCTTCGCCCTGATGGCTGAACTTGCCGACCAGGCCGAAGTACTTGCGGTCAGCGCTCAGTTGGACGCCCTCGCGGGCGGCCAGGCGCTCAACGAAAAGAGCCCCCGCGTTATGCCGGGTCTGGTCGTATTCGGGGCCTGGATTTCCCAGGCCAACGATCAGTTTGACGGCGGTCACGGCGGGGGCCTCTTTTCTCAGCGGGCAGCTGCGAGTGGATTACTCGGCAGCGCCTTCTTCTTTCGAAGCGTCTTCCTTGCTCACGCGCGGTGCGTGAATGTTCACGACCGGCAGGTCGCTACCATGCTGCAGGGCAACGAAGGCAACACCTTTCGGCAGCTTCAGGTCGCTCATGTGCAGAACCTGGCCAACTTCCATCTGGGCGATGTCGACTTCGATGAAGTCCGGCAGATCCTGCGGCAGGCAGGTCACTTCGGCATCCGGCAGGTTCAGGTAGATCTCGCCACCCTGCTGCTTGACGCCAATGGAGGTTTCCTGGTTGATCAGGTGCACCGGAACGGTGGCGGTCAGCTTCTGACCGGCGATGACGCGCTGGAAGTCGGCGTGCAGCACGAAGCCCTTGGCCGGATGGCGCTGCAGCGCCTTGATCACCACGTCCTGGCCTTTGCCGTCGACGTTCAGCTTGATGATGTTGCTGAAGGCGATTTCGTTTTCCAGCATCTTGGCCAGATCTTTGGCCAGAATGCTGATCGATTGCGGCGCAGCTTCGCCACCGTAGATCACGGCCGGCACGAGGTTGGCGTTACGACGCAGGCGGCGGCTCGCACCTTTCCCCAGGTCGGAACGCTCTTGGGCATTCAGGGTGAAGTCAGTCATTTCGTTTCTCCAGTAACAACAATACCCGTCGCGCTTGCGACCAGCGCTCGGGCTGTTGGGCAAAAAGCCCCGCGCGAGGCGGGGCACATTACGTCAGGGCGTGTTCGATAGCTTTCGCTTAGCGGAACATCGCGCTGATCGATTCGGCATTGCTGATGCGGCGTACCGCTTCAGCCACCACTGGCGCGATGTCCAGCTGGCGAATTCGGGTGCAAGACTGGGCGGCGGCCGACAGCGGGATGGTGTTGGTCACCACCAGCTCGTCGAGCACGGAGCCTTCGATGTTCTCGATGGCGCGGCCGGACAGGATCGGGTGCGTGCAGTAGGCGTAGACCTTGGCTGCGCCGTGGTCCTTCAGTGCCTTGGCTGCGTGGCACAGCGTGCCGGCAGTGTCGACCATGTCGTCGACCAGGATGCAGGTACGGCCTTCGATATCGCCGATGATGTGCATCACTTCGGACTGGTTGGCCTTCGGCCGGCGTTTGTCGATGATCGCCAGGTCGACGCCGAGGGACTTGGCTACGGCGCGAGCGCGTACCACGCCACCGATATCGGGGGAGACGATCATCAGGTTTTCGAAGCGCTGGGCCTGGATGTCATCGACCAGTACCGGCGAGCCGTAGATGTTATCCACCGGCATGTCGAAGAAGCCCTGGATCTGGTCGGCGTGCAGGTCGACGGTCAGGACACGGTTGACGCCGACGACGTCGAGCATGTCAGCCACAACCTTGGCGCTGATCGGCACACGAGCCGAACGCGGACGGCGATCCTGGCGGGCATAGCCGAAATAGGGCACCACGGCAGTGATGCGGGTGGCCGAGGAGCGGCGGAAGGCATCGGCCATCACCACCAGCTCCATTAGGTTGTCGTTGGTCGGGGCGCAGGTCGGTTGAATCAGGAAGACATCCTTGCCGCGGACATTTTCATTGATCTCGACGCTGATCTCGCCGTCGGAAAATTTTCCGACATAGGCATCACCGAGGGGGATATGCAGCTGACGTACGACACGCCGGGCCAGATCGGGGTTGGCGTTCCCCGTGAAGACCATCATCTTGGACACGCGCAGTACCTGCCTGAGGGTGGGTCCGATGAATAAAAAGCTGTTCAAAAGGCGAGCTCTTGAACAGCTTCAAGTGTATGGCAGGGGCGGCTGGATTCGAACCAACGCATGCCAGGATCAAAACCTGGTGCCTTACCGCTTGGCGACGCCCCTGTAGAGTAAAAATCGCGTGCGATTCGACGCGTACGAACCTGATAAAGGTTATGGCAGGGGCGGCTGGATTCGAACCAACGCATGCCAGGATCAAAACCTGGTGCCTTACCGCTTGGCGACGCCCCTGTATCGTACCGCTCGCTTGTTACGCACTGGCTTCCTGCGCCATCTGTTTCAGACTGCGATGCAACATTGAAACGTTACGACCGCGGGCCACGAAACTTGGCAAACTGGCTGGAAGTTGGCGGCGGACTTTATCAGCCTCGCCCTCGTTTGGGAAGCTCCCAAACACACAAGCTCCAGTGCCGGTCATGCTTGCCGGAACGAATTTGTTCAGCAAGCTCAAGGCGTTACGAACCTCTGGATAACGCCTCTCAACCACCGGCTGACAGTCATTATGACCGCCCCCAGCAAGAAGGCTGCGAACTGTAATGGCCGGGGTATTACGTGTCAACTCCGGGTCGGCAAATATTTCCGCTGTACTAACAGAGACTTGCGGCGCTAGCACGAGAAACCAAGGTTCCTCCAGATCGACTGGTTGCAGGCGCTCGCCGACCCCTTCGGCAAAGGCCGCGTGGCCGCGGACGAACACCGGCACATCGGCGCCGAGCGCGAGCCCCAGCCCCGCCAGGCGGTCTTCGCCGAGATCGAGCCGCCACAGGTGATCGAGGCCGAGCAGCGTAGTGGCGGCATCCGAACTGCCGCCGCCGATGCCGCCGCCCATCGGCAGGCGCTTGGTCAGCGCGATGTCGGCGCCCAGTGTGCAGCCGCTCTCGCGCTGCAGCAGGCGTGCGGCGCGGACGATCAGGTTGCTGTCGTGATCGACTCCCGGCAGGTCGGTGTGCAGGCGAATCTGGCCGTCTTCACGCGGGCTGAAGCTCAGCTCGTCGCCGTAGTCGAGGAACTGGAACAACGTCTGCAGCTCGTGATAGCCATCGGCACGACGGCCGAGGATGTGCAGCATCAGGTTGAGTTTGGCCGGTGCTGGCAGGGTGAGCGTGGGCATTCAGCGTCCCAGCTGGCGCGGCTGCCAGTCCTTGACCACGAGGGTGATCTGCAGGTCGTGCCCTTGCAGGCGGATGCGCTCGGGCAGGGTGAAGCCGTCGTGCTCGGCGTAGGCGAGGTAGACCACCTGCCAGCCGTCCTGCTCTAGGCGGGCCAGGCGGCTTTCGCTGTCCAGGCTCAAGCGGCTGCGGCTGTCCGGTGCGGGCAGGCCGCGCACCCACCACAGCAGATGCGATACCGGCAGCTGCCAGCCCAGTTGGGTCTCCACCAGCGCTTCCGGTGAGTCGGCCTCGAAGCGACCCTGTCCGGCGACTTCCAGCGCCACGGCGTCAGGGCGTCCGGTGAGGCGGGTGGCGCCCCGGCCAAGCGGGCCGGACAAGCGAATGTCGAAGTAATCCTGGCGCTGCAGCCAGAAAAGCGTGCCGCTACCCGATTCCTGCGGGGCGCGGATGCCGATCTTGCCGCTGATCTGCCAGCCATCAAGGTTGGCGATCTGGCGGCGGTGCTCCTTCCAGGCGGTCGCGTTGCCCGGTCCTTCGACCGATTCGCGTGGGCCGAGGCCGGCGCAGCCCGCCAGCAGCAGGGCCAGGCAGGGGGCGAGAAGCTTGTTCAGCAGCGTCATGTTCAGGGCTTCTCCGAGCCGGTCAGGCGCTTGAGGGTGCTGCGCAGGATCGCGCTGTCCGGTTCCCTCTGCAGGGCCTGCGCCCAGATCGTACGGGCTTCACGGCGCTCACCGCGGACCCAGAGCACTTCGCCGAGGTGGGCGGCGACCTCGTGATCGGCAAACTGCGCGTAAGCCTTGCGCAGGTGGCGCTCCGCCTCTGGCAGGTTGCCCAGACGGAAATGCACCCAGCCCAGACTGTCCATGATGGCTGGGTCGTCGGGATTGATTCGGTAGGCCTGCTCGATCAGCTCCAGCGCTTCCTGGTGGCGTTCGGTGCGATCGGCGAGGGTATAGCCCAGTGCGTTGATGGCCATCGCGTTATCCGGCTCGCGCTCGATGATGAAGCGCAGGTCGCGCTCCAGCTGATCGAGATCGCCGCGCTTCTCGGCGAGCATGGCGCGGGTGTAGAGCAGGCTGAGATCGTCGGGGTACTGCTCCAGGGCCTGCTGGACGAGCTTCCAGGCCTGCGTGGTGCGGTTGTGCTCGGAAAGCGCTTCGATCTCGATCAGGTACAGCTGGATCGCGTAGTCGGGCTGCTCGTCGCGTGCCTTAGCCAGCACCCGGGATGCCTCTTCGTCGCGGTCGAGCGAATAGAGCAGCTGGCTCTGCATCAGCTTGGCCGGCAGGTACTCGTTGCCCGCACCGACCTGAGCGAACGCCTGCAGCGCCTTGTTCTGGTCGCCCAGCGCCTGCTGCGCACGACCGAGGTTGAACTGCGCGGCGTCGACGTGGCTGCCTCGCTCGATCAGCTCCTCCAGGTAGACGATGGCCTCGCGCCAGGCTTCGGCCTCCATGCACACCAGTGCCATCGAGAATCGCAGGTCGTCATCGGTGGGGTTCTGCTGAATGAGCGTGGCGAATTCGCTCATGGCCTCGTCCAGGCGTTCATGCTCCACCAGCAGGCGCGCGTAGGTCAGCCGCAGACGCTTGTCTTCGGGATGGCGATGCAGGCCCTTTTCCAACAGTGCGAGTGCTTCGTCGCCGCGCTCGAGCGCGTGCAGCAGGCGTGCTTGCAGCAGGAGTGACGGCACCTGCTGCTGTGCGCTCGGTTGCGCTTCCAGGAGGGCCAGTGCTTCCTCGCTCTTGCCATCCTGCTGCAGCAGAACGGCCTTGCCGAAGGCCAGTTGCGGATTGTCCGGGTACTTCTTCAGCAGGCGCTCGAAGCTCTGCAGCAGGCCGGCCCGGGTGTCCGGGTCGGTTTCGGCGGCGGAGAGCGCGAGGAAGTCGAAATGCGTGTCGCCCTGGCCCTGCAGGACCTTCTCCATGAACTCCAGCGACTCTTCGTAGCGACCGCCGCGTGCCAGCTGTACCGCCGCGGCGCGCTGCGCGTCGAGGTTGTCCGGGGCGTTGCGCGCCCAGATCAGCGCGCTATCCAATGCCGCCTGTTCCGCCCCGAGGTATTCGGCGATGCGGAAGCTGCGTTCGGCGACGCCCGCATCCTGGGTCGCGTTGGCCTGCTGGACGTAGTTGCCCAAGGCAATGTCGAAGCGGTTGCGCTGGCCGGCAAGTTCCGCGACCAGCAGGGCATACAGGGTTTCCTGGCTGAACGAGCCACGCTCGCCGGCGTCGGCTTGTTCGGTCGCAGGCGCGGCGTCCTGTACCGGCGGCACCTCGTCGGGGGCGTTCGGCGCAATGGACTGGCAGCCTGCGAGAAACAGCAGGGCGACGAGGGGAGCGAGTCTGTTCATATAGAGGATACGGCTGGTCTGCGGTCGCGGCATGATGACACAAGCCGCCAGGCAAGCACATGGGGCGCGGTTTGCGCAGTGCCGGCGGGTTCCAGGGGTATCGGACAATCGTGGGCAATGGTTGTTCTGAGTCAGGCGAAGTAGGAGAATTGCGCGCTCCGTTAGTCTGATCAGCGATCCTGCATGGCTTTCCTCGCGCTTGGTATCAATCACAAGACCGCTTCGGTGGACGTCCGCGAGCGCGTGGCCTTCACTCCCGAACAGATGGTCCAGGCCTTGCAGCAGCTGTGTCGCGTCACGCCGACTCGCGAGGCGGCGATTCTCTCGACCTGCAATCGCAGCGAGCTGTACCTGCAGCAGGATCAGATCGAGGCCGATGCCGTGCTGGCGTGGCTGGCCGATTACCACGGCCTGAGCCTCGATGAGCTGAAGGCCTGTGCCTACGTGCATGTCGACGACCAGGCGGTGCGGCACATGATGCGGGTCGCCTCCGGGCTCGATTCGCTGGTGCTGGGCGAGCCGCAGATTCTTGGCCAGATGAAGTCGTCCTATGCCGTGGCACGCGAGGCCGGCAGCATCGGCCCGCTGCTCGGCCGGCTGTTCCAGGCGACCTTCAGCACTGCCAAGACCGTACGCACGGACACGGCAATCGGCGAGAACCCGGTTTCGGTCGCCTTCGCCGCCGTAAGCCTGGCGCGGCAAATATTCAGCGATCTGCAGCGCAGCCGGGCATTGCTGATCGGCGCCGGCGAAACCATCACTCTGGTCGCTCGCCATCTGCACGAGCAGGGCGTGAAGAAGATCGTGGTCGCCAACCGCACCCTGGAGCGCGCCAGTGCCCTGGCGGCCGAGTTCGGTGCGCAGGCGATCCTGCTGGCCGACATCCCCGAGGAGCTGCACAACAGCGACATCGTCATCAGTTCCACCGCCAGCCAGCTGCCGATCCTCGGCAAGGGCGCGGTGGAACAGGCGCTGAAGAAGCGCAAGCAC
This sequence comes from Pseudomonas phenolilytica, assembly GCF_021432765.1. NCBI lineage: Bacteria > Pseudomonadati > Pseudomonadota > Gammaproteobacteria > Pseudomonadales > Pseudomonadaceae > Pseudomonas > Pseudomonas phenolilytica. The sequence continues at coordinate 211,142 of NZ_CP058908.1, read as the reverse complement.
AAGCCGATGTTCATGGTCGACATCGCCGTGCCGCGGGATATCGAGCCGCAGGTCGGCGACCTGGACGATGTCTATCTCTATTCGGTCGACGACCTGCACGAGGTGGTCGCGGAGAACCTCAAGAGTCGCCAGGGCGCAGCCCAGGCGGCCGAGGAGCTGGTGGCCGCCGGTACCGAAGACTTCATGCTGCGCCTGCGCGAGCTGGCTGCGGTGGATGTGCTCAAGGCCTACCGGCAGAGTGCCGAGCGAATTCGCGACGAGGAGTTGGCCAAGGCACAGCGCCTGCTGGCCAATGGCGGCAACCCCGAGGACGTCCTCGCCCAGCTCGCCCGCGGGTTGACCAACAAACTGCTGCACGCGCCCAGCGTGCAGCTGAAGAAGCTTTCGGCCGAAGGGCGCGTCGAAGCCCTGAGCATGGCTCAGGATCTTTTTGCCCTGCACGAGGGCACGGAAAAACCATGAAACCCTCATTGCTGAACAAGCTGGATGTCCTGCAGGACCGCTTCGAGGAACTCACCGCGCTGCTCGGCGACGCCGAAATCATCAGCGACCAGAATCGCTTCCGCGCCTATTCGCGCGAGTACGCCGAAGTCGAGCCGGTGATCGCCGCCTATCGCCAGCTGTGCAAGGTGCAGCAGGACCTCGAAGGCGCGCAGGCGCTGCTCAAGGACAGTGATCCCGATCTGCGCGAGATGGCCGAGGAAGAAGTCGCCGAGGCCAAGGCGCAGCTCGAGACGCTGGAAGCCAATCTGCAGCGCATGCTGCTGCCCAAGGACCCCAACGATGGGCGCAACGTGTTCCTCGAAATCCGTGCCGGTACCGGTGGTGACGAGGCGGCGATCTTCGCCGGTGATCTGTTCCGCATGTATTCGCGCTACGCCGAGAAACAGGGCTGGCGCGTCGAGATACTTTCGGAAAACGAGGGCGAGCACGGTGGCTTCAAGGAGGTGATCTCCCGCGTCGAGGGCGACAACGTCTACGCCAAGCTCAAATTCGAGTCCGGTGCCCATCGTGTGCAGCGCGTGCCGGAGACCGAATCCCAGGGCCGTATCCACACCTCGGCCTGCACCGTCGCGGTGCTGCCCGAGCCTGACGAGCAGGCGGCGATCGAGATCAATCCGGCCGACTTGCGCGTCGACACCTATCGCTCCTCGGGCGCCGGTGGCCAGCACGTCAATAAGACCGACTCGGCGATCCGCATCACCCACCTGCCCACCGGCATCGTCGTCGAGTGCCAGGAAGAGCGCTCGCAGCACAAGAATCGCGCCAAGGCGATGGCCTGGCTGGCCGCCAAGCTGCAGGACCGCCAGGACGCCGCCGCGCACAAGGAAATCTCCGAGACGCGCAAGCTGCTGGTCGGCTCCGGCGACCGCTCCGAGCGCATCCGCACCTACAACTTCCCGCAGGGCCGGGTGACCGATCACCGCATCAACCTGACGCTGTATTCGCTCAACGAAGTGATTGCCGGTGCCGCGGAGCAGGTCATCGAGCCGTTGCTGCAGGAATACCAGGCCGATCAGTTGGCGGCGCTGGGAGATTAACGACAAGGCTACCTGCCGCATGACCCACGGGGCGCCGTGGCCGTTGCAGTGCGCCGCTCGAGGCTCGAAGGTTATGCCCACCATCCGCTCCCTGCTCGACACCGCCGAGCTGCCCGATTCGCCGACCGCGCGGCTGGACGCCGAGCTGCTGCTGGCGCAGGCGTTGGGCAAATCGCGCAGCTTCCTGCGCACCTGGCCAGAGCGGGAGCCGGATGCCGAAGCCTGCGCGCGTTTCGCCGAACTGCTGCACCGGCGCCGCGCGGGCGAGCCGGTGGCCTACATCCTGGGGCGCCAGGGCTTCTGGAGCCTCGATCTGGAGGTGGCGCCGCATACGCTGATCCCGCGTCCGGATACCGAGCTGCTGGTGGAAACCGTGCTGGAACGGCTGCCGGCGACACCGGCGCGACTGCTCGATTTGGGTACTGGCACGGGCGCTATCGCGCTGGCGCTGGCGGCAGAGCGTCCTGCCTGGCAGGTGACTGGCGTGGATCGGGTCGACGAGGCGGTCGCGCTGGCCGAGCGCAATCGGCTGCGTCTGGGGCTGAACAACGTGCGCTTCCTCGCGAGTGACTGGTTTGCGGCGCTGGGCGGCGAGCGCTATCAGCTGATCGTCAGCAATCCGCCCTACATCCCGGCCAGCGATCCCCATCTGGCGCGTGGCGACGTGCGCTTCGAACCGCGCAGTGCGCTGGTCGCCGGCGGCGACGGACTGGATGACATCCGCCAGATCATCGCCGCGGCCCCGGCGCATCTCGAAACGCACGGCTGGCTGCTGCTCGAACACGGGTTCGATCAGGCCGCTGCGGTGCGCCAGTTATTGAGCCATCAGGGCTTCGTCGCCGTCGAAAGCCGCCGCGATTTGGGCGGCCACGAGCGCATCAGCCTGGGGCGCCTGCCGTGATTCCTTCATCTTGCGAGACATTTCATGCTCAGTGACGAAGAACTGCTGCGTTACAGCCGTCAGATTCTGCTCAAGCAGGTCGATGTCGAGGGCCAGCTGCGGTTGAAACAGAGCCGCGCACTGATCGTCGGGCTTGGCGGGCTGGGCTCGCCGGTGGCGCTCTATCTGGCGGCTGCTGGTGTCGGCGAGCTGCACCTGGCGGACTTCGACACGCTGGACCTGACCAATCTGCAGCGCCAGATCGTCCACGACAGCCAGGCGCTCGGCATGCACAAGGTCGACTCGGCGATGGGCCGCCTGCATGCGCTGAATCCGCATGTCCGCCTGGTGCCGTACCGTGCGGGACTGGACGCCGATACCCTCGCGCAGGCCGTTGCCGGCGTCGATCTGGTCCTCGACTGCACCGACAACTTCACGATTCGCGAAGCGGTGAACGCCGCCTGCGTCGCGGCGAAGAAGCCGTTGGTCAGCGGTGCGGCGATTCGCCTGGAAGGGCAGGTGTCGGTATTCGATCCGCGTGATGCGGCGAGCCCCTGCTACCACTGTCTCTATGGCCATGGCAGTGAGGCCGAGCTGACCTGCAGCGAGGCTGGTGTGCTGGGCCCGCTGGTCGGCCTGGTGGGCACCTTGCAGGCACTCGAGGCGCTGAAATTGCTGGCTGGCTTCGGTGAGCCGCTGGTAGGGCGGCTGTTGCTGGTCGATGGTTTCGCCACGCGCATGCGTGAGCTGCGGGTCAAGCGCGATCCGGCCTGCGCCGTCTGCGGACACCACGATGGCTGAGTGCTCGGCGCCGGTCGGCGTGTTCGATTCCGGCGTCGGCGGGCTTTCCGTGCTGCGCGAAATTCGCCATCGCCTGCCGCACGAATCGCTGCTGTATCTGGCTGACAGCGCGCATGTGCCATACGGCGAGAAGAGCCCGGAATTCATCCGCGAGCGTTGCCGTACCATCACCGATTTTCTCCTTGAGCAGGGTGCCAAGGCGCTGGTGCTGGCCTGTAACACCGCCACCGCAGCCGGCATCGCCGAGTTGCGCGAATGCCACCCGCAGTTGCCGATCATCGGCATGGAGCCAGCGGTAAAGCCAGCCGCGCGGGCGACGCGTAGCGGCGTAGTCGGCGTGCTGGCGACCACCGGAACGCTGAAAAGCGCCCGTTTCGCGGCCTTGCTCGACCGCTTCGCCAGCGATGTGCGGGTGATAACGCAGCCCTGTCCCGGGCTGGTCGAGCGTATCGAGGCCGGGGAGCTGAATGGCACCGCGACGCGCGATCTGCTGGCGGGCTGGGTGGAACCGCTGCTGGCGGAGGGCTGCGATACGCTGATTCTCGGCTGCACTCACTATCCGTTCATCCGGCCACTGCTGGCGCAGCTGGTCCCGTCTCACGTGCAACTCATCGATACCGGCGCGGCGGTCGCAAGGCGTCTGGAGGAGGTGCTGGCCGCGCGACAGCTGCTGGCGACCGGCGAGGCCCGGGTGCGCTTCTTCTGTAGCGGCGATCCGCTGCGAATGGAGGGTGTGCTGCCTATACTTTGGGGTGAAAAGGCGGGCGTCGAGTTCTTCGCCGGTTAGGAACTCGCGATGCGGTTGCGTTTCTCAATGAAGTACAACAACCAAAAATAGCCATCCTTGAAATAAGGAAGTTCCGATGAAAAAACTGATCCCTTTTACCGTCGCTGCGGCTCTTTGCGCAGGTCAGGTGACGGCTGCGCAGGCAATGGGCGTGACGGCGGCCGTCGGCCAGACCGGCGAGTCGACCATGACCTATCGGCTTGGTGTGCAGTTCGATTTCAACCGTAGCTGGCTGCAGAGCGATGTCGGCCGGCTGACCGGCTATTGGGATGCCGGCTACACCTATTGGGAGGGCGACGAGACCTCTGCCAACCACAGCCTGTCGCTCGCGCCGGTATTCGTCTACGAGTTCGCCGGCGAGTCGGTCAGGCCCTACATCGAGGCAGGCATCGGCATCGCCGCGTTCGAGAGCACCGAGGTCGAGGATCGCGAGCTGGGTTCCTCGTTCCAGTTCGAGGATCGTATCGGCGTCGGCCTGCGTCTGGCCGGCGGGCACGAGATTGGCATCCGCGCACTGCACTACTCCAACGCCGGGCTGAAAAATCCCAACGATGGCGTGGAAAGCTACGCGCTGCACTACCGGATGGACTTCTAGTTCCGCCGCGCGCAGCTCCGGGCCGGGGCTGCGCGACCTTTCTCACGACTCAGCGATAGGCCGAAGCACTGCCTTGGCGTTCTTCCAGGCAGTCCGCCGAACCCAGCTCGAATTCGCGACAGATCAACGGGCGTACCGCGTAAATGGTGCAGCGCATGCTGTCGCGATCGAGCGCCGCGCACCAGCCGTCATCCAGTCGGCGCATTACCTGCGCGCCCCAGGCATCGATATCGATGAAGCGGGCTGGCACGTCGCGCTCGCCGAACAGCAACACCTCCAGACGGCAGCAGCAGGCCGCGCAGCTGCTGCAGCTCACTGGCGCATCCTCCAGCTGCCGATGCGGAATTTCACCGGCGGCGCAGCTGTCGAGCGCGTTGCGGCCTGGCGTCCTCCGCTTCAAACGCTGTCGTTCAGCTGCTTGTTGCGCCAGCCTTCGCCGCCCGGCAACAGCACGTTGAGCAGCAGTGCGACGAGGGCGCACAGCGAGATGCCGGACAGGCTGAATTCGCCCTGGCCGAACGCCATGCCGCCGATGCCGAATACCAGCGTGACCGAGACGATGATCAGGTTACGTGCCTCGGAGAGGTCCACCTGATGGCGGATCAGGGTGCTCAAGCCGACCACTGCAATCGAACCGAACAGCAGGCAGAGAATGCCGCCCATCACCGGCACCGGAATGCTCAGCAGGCCCGCGCCGAACTTGCCGATGAACGCCAGCACGATGGCGAAGATGGCCGCCCAGGTCATGATCTTCGGGTTGTAGTTCTTGGTCAGCATCACCGCGCCCGTTACCTCGGCATACGTGGTGTTGGGCGGGCCGCCGAACAGACCGGCGGCCGAGGTGGCCAGGCCATCGCCCAGCAGGGTGCGATGCAGGCCGGGCTGCTTGATGTAGTTGTTACCGGTGACGCTGCCGATTGCGACCACACCGCCGATGTGCTCGATGGCCGGAGCCAGCGCGACCGGCACCATGAACAGGATTGCGCCCAGATGGAACTCCGGTGCGACGAAGTTGGGCATCGCCAGCCAGGGCGCGGCGGCGATGGCATCGGTATCGACCACGCCGAAGGCCAGCGACAGTCCGTAGCCGACGCTGACGCCGGCGAGGATCGGCACCAGGCGGAACAGGCCCTTGCCGAGCACGGCGACCAGCAGCGTGGTGACCAGCGCCGGCATCGAGATCATCATCGCGGTGGCATAGGGCACCAACTGGGCGCTGCCGTCGCCGGCCTTGCCCATCGCCATGTTGGCCGCGACCGGCGACAGCGCCAGACCTATGGAGATGATCACCGGTGCGATCACCACTGGTGGCAGCAGGCGGTCGATGAAGGCCGGTCCTCTCAGGCGCACGGCGAAGCCGAGCAGCACATACACCAGGCCCGCCGCGACCACGCCACCGAGTACAGCCGGCAGGCCGAACTCGCCCTTGGCAGCGATGATCGGGGCGATGAAGGCGAAACTGGAAGCCAGGAATACCGGCACCTGGCGGCGCGTCACCAGCTGGAACAGCAGTGTGCCGAGACCCGCGGTGAACAGTGCGACGTTGGGGTCCATGCCGGTGATCAGCGGCATCAGCACCAGCGCGCCGAACGCGACGAACAGCATCTGCGCACCGGCCAGCACCTGGCGGGCGACAGGTTCTTGCGGGTTCGTCATGCTCAGACGTCCTTCTGCTTGGTGCCGAAGATCTTGTCGCCGGCGTCACCCAGGCCGGGAACGATGTAGCCGTTCTCGTCCAGACGCTCGTCGATGGAGGCGGTGAAAATCATCACGTCGGGATGTGCGCGCTCGACCGCGGCGATGCCTTCCGGTGCGGCCACCAGCACCAGTGCGCGAATTTCCTTGCAGCCGGCCTTCTTCAGCATGTCGATGGTGGCCACCATCGAGCCGCCCGTCGCCAGCATCGGATCGATGATGATGGCCAGGCGCTGGTTGATTTCCGGCACCAGTTTTTCCAAGTAGGTCTGCGCCTGCAGGGTCTGCTCGTTGCGCGCGATGCCGACCGCGCTCACCTTCGCTCCGGGAATCAGACTGAGCACGCCGTCAAGCATGCCGATGCCGGCGCGCAGGATGGGCACCACCGTGATCTTCTTGCCAGAAATCTTCTCGACCTGCACCGGGCCGCACCAGCCGTCGATGCTGCAGTGCTCCAGCGGCAGGTCGCTGGTCGCCTCGTAGGTGAGGATCGAACCGACTTCCTGGGCCAGTTCCCGGAAGTTCTTGGTGCTGATGTCGGCACGGCGCATCAGGCCGAGCTTGTGGCGGATCAGCGGATGGCGGATCTCTCGAATAGACATGGGGGCGGCTCCGGCGCTCGATTAAACCGGCGTAGAGTAAAGCATCGCCGTGCCACGGGCTACGCGGGTTACGTTGATCTCACGACTTGCTGAGCCGGGGGCGGTTGAGTATCGTGCCGTCCCTTCGCTTCAGGACCGCACAGTGGTCTGAACTGACTGACCGATCAGGCAGATTACATGGGCAGCGGGTCGTTTTTTCAGGCGGTCGAGCGCCTGGCGACTTTTCAACCAGGCCCGTACCCGCGATTCTGACTTCTCAACGCTAGCCCATCTGGAGAAATGCTCCATGTCCGTCGATCTCGTACACATCCGCCAGATCATGGCCGAAAGCGACTGCCTGTACACCGAAGCCGAAGTCGAAGCGGCCATCGACGCCGTCGCCGGGAAGATCAATGCCGAGCTGGCGGAGCGTAATCCGGTAGTGTTCTGCGTGATGAACGGCGGGCTGATCTTCGCTGGAAAGCTGATGACCAAGCTGAATTTCCCGCTGGAGCTGTCCTATCTGCACGCTTCGCGCTATCGCAACGAAACCAGCGGCGGCGAGCTGTTCTGGAAGGCCAAGCCGGAAATCTCCTTCATCGATCGCGATGTGCTAATCATCGATGACATCCTCGACGAAGGTCACACGCTGGGCGCGATCATCGATTTTTGCCGGCATGCCGGTGCCGCCGCGGTGCACACCGCAGTGCTGATCGACAAGGATCATCAGCGCAAGGCGCGCCCGGATCTCAAGGCCAACTATGTGGGCCTGCGCTGCATCGACCGGTTCATCTTCGGTTACGGCATGGATTACAAGGGCTATTGGCGCAACGCGCCGGGTATCTTCGCCGTCAAAGGGCTGTGATAGCCGCCGTCGCTTTCGAACGCCGTATCCGATAGCACCAGAGCCATTCCTGGCGACCCGAAGTTCGGGTCGCTATGACGCTACGTCGCGGCATCGTGTTTCGTTTCGTCTCAAACGCTCCGCGGCCGCGTAACGCAACCACACGCATCAGGCGTTTTGCGCTTGCGCGCCTTCCCTTCGTCCCGCCTTCATTTTCCGCGCCGTAGTGCTCGCGACAGCGAGACCACTCCAGCTACACCTACGACTTTCGGATAAACGTCACAAGTTTGCGTGTCGTTTTGTCACGGCCGCTCTATATCGGCCTTTGCCGCCCGGGGAATCATGGCTAAGCTCGATGTGCCACACCCCGGCGCGGCGCTGTGCCATCGCGCTCAAATCCAATGCTGGGACGGTCTTTCATACTTAAGGATGACAGGCTAAATCAAACCTTCGTGCGCTTAACCCTCCGCAGAGCTCTGGGTAGGGTTGGCGTACATCGAACCAACCAGGAGCGCCTCATGACAAAAACAACAAGGCAAGGAATCTTCCAGCCCACATCCCTCGCTCTGGCGATTGCCCTGAGCACCGCGGCACCGGCCTACGCGGTCAACTTCAACATTGGTGAGATCGAAGGCCAGTTCGACTCATCCATGTCGATCGGCGCCAGCTGGTCGATGGCGGATCGGGATATGGACCTGGTTGGCGCAGCCAATGGCGGCACTGGCTTCACTCAGACTGGTGACGACGGGCGACTGAACTTCAAGAAGGGCGAGACCTTCTCCAAGATCTTCAAGGGTGTGCATGACCTCGAGCTGCGCTATCGCGACAGCGGCGCGTTCGTGCGCGGCAAGTACTGGTACGACTTCGAGCTTAAGGACGAGAGCCGCCTGTTCAAGGACATCAGCGACAGCAACCGCAAGGAAGCCGCCCAGTCTTCCGGCGCCGAGATCCTCGATGCGTTCCTCTATCACAACTATTACCTGGGCGAGCTGCCGGGCACCGTGCGGATCGGTCGTCAGGTGGTGAGCTGGGGCGAGAGCACCTTCATCGGCAACTCCATCAACTCGATCAACCCGCTGGACGCCGCGGCGTTCCGTCGCCCGGGCGCGGAGATCAAGGAAGGCCTGATTCCGGTCAACATGCTCTACGTCTCGCAGAGCCTGACCGACCGCCTGAGCATGGAGGCGTTCTATCAGCTGGAATGGGATCAGACGATTGTCGATAACTGCGGAACGTTCTTCTCGGGAGCTGATGTCGCGGCGGATGGCTGTGACAATAATTACAACGTCGGGCCGGCTGCGCTTGCCTCGACATTGAACGGGCCACTGGGAGGCTTCGCCACGGCCGCCGGCGTTTCCTATTCCGACGAGGGCGTGATGATCCCGCGCGGTGGTGACCGTGATGCTCGTGACTCCGGTCAGTATGGCCTGGCATTGCGCTGGCTTGGCGACAGCACCGAGTACGGTGCCTATTTCATGAACTATCACAGTCGTACGCCGATCGTGAGCACCCATACTGCCGGCCTTGGGACCTTTGCTGCTGCCCAAGGGGCTGGAGCTGCAGCCGGCCAAGCGGTAATCGAGTCGGTTGTGGCGCAGCTCGTGCAGGCAGGGATTCCGTTGGCTCAAGCAATTCCGATGGCTCAGCAGATGGCGGGAGGACTCGCTGCTCAGGCCGGCACCGCGATCGGCGGCGCGGTGTTGCTCGGCAACGGTCAGTACTACTTGGAATATCCTGAAGACATCCAGCTTTACGGTTTGAGCTTCTCTACGACGTTGCCCACCGGCACAGCCTGGTCCGGTGAAATGAGTTACCGGCCTAACGCGCCTATCCAGATCAATACCACCGACGTCACGCTTGAGCTAACTGACCCCACTCGGGCAGGGCTAGATAATCGCGGCTATAACCGCAAGGAAATCACCCAACTGCAAACTACCTTCACCCATTTCTTCGACCAGGTGCTGGGGGCGGAGCGCGTGACTGTGGTGGGCGAGATTGGTTACGCGCATGTTGGCGGACTGGAGAGTACAAGCGAGGTTCGCTATGGCCGCGACGCCAACTTCGGTACGCCTACCGACGCTGCCGCGCTGGCTGCCAACGGCTGGCATGGTTTCGTCACCGCCAACTCCTGGGGCTATCGCCTGCGCGCCATCGCCGACTACAACAACGTCTTCGCCGGCATCAACCTGAAGCCGAACCTGTCTTTCTCCCACGACGTCGATGGTTATGGCCCGAACGGTCTGTTCAACGAGGATTCCAAGGCGCTCAGTATCGGTCTGGATGCCGAGTACCAAAACACCTACACCGCCAGCCTGTCCTACACCGATTTCTTCGATGGCGACTACAACATGCTGGTCGACCGCGACTTCCTCGCGTTCAGCGTGGGCGTGAACTTCTAAAGGGGGCGTTGGCTGACCGGTGCGTCGGACGGCACATCCGGTCAGCGACAAGTGTTACCGATGGCCTCCGGCCAAACAGATCAGAGGAACTGGAATCGTATGAAAACAACAAGAAAACTGTTCAGTGTCTTGGCTCTTTCCCTGCTCGCCAACAGCGTCATGGCGGCGGTGTCTCCTGAGGAGGCCGCCAAGCTTGGTACGACGCTGACGCCGCTGGGCGCGGAAAAAGCCGGTAACGCCGACGGCAGCATTCCCGAGTGGACCGGTGGTCTGACGACCGATGCCGCACCGCTGAAAAGCGGCCACCTCACCGATCCATTCAAGGGCGAGCAGCCGAAGCTCGTCATCACCGCGCAGAATGCCGAACAGCACAAGAGCAAGCTGACTGCGGGCCAGCTGGCGATGTTCAAGCGCTATCCGGAAACCTACAAGATTCGCGTATTCCCGACGCACCGTAGCGCCGCTGTGCCGGACAAAATCTATGAAGCGGCGAAGAAAAGTGCGCTGAACGTCTCGCTGGTCGAAGGCGGAAACGGTGTCAGTGGCTTCACCGAGAGCCGCTACTACGCCTTCCCGATTCCGCAGAATGGCCTCGAGGTGATTTGGAACCACATCACCCGTTATCGCGGTGGCAACGTGCGCCGCAACATCGTTCAGGCGACCCCGCAAACCAACGGCAGCTATACGCTGGTTCATTTCGAGGATGAGGTTGCCTTCCCGAGCGACATGAGCGATCTGGATGCCGAGCGCGCCAAGAACGCGCTGCTGTTTTTCAAGCAGCGTGTGACGGCTCCGTCGCGCCTGGCGGGCAACGTGCTGCTGGTGCACGACTCGCTCGATCAGGTGAAAGATCCGCGTCAGGCCTGGATCTATAACGCCGGCCAGCGCCGTGTGCGGCGTGCGCCGCAGGTCGCCTACGACGGTCCGGGTACTGCGTCGGACGGCATGCGTACCACCGACAACTTCGACATGTTCAGCGGCGCGCCAGATCGCTACGACTGGAAACTGATCGGCAAGAAGGAGCTGTACATTCCCTACAACAGTTTTGAAATTGCCTCCAGCGACCTGAAGTACGCCGACATCATCAAGGCCGGGCACGTCAATCAGGATCTCGCTCGCTATGAGCTGCACCGCGTGTGGGAAATCGAGGCGAACCTGAAGAGCGGCGAGCGCAACATCTACGCCAAGCGTCGTTTCTTCGTCGACGAGGACACCTGGACCATCGTCCAGTCGGAGCTGTACGACGGGCGTGGCCAGCTGTGGCGCGTGGGTGAGGGGCATATGCTGCAGTACTACCAGCACAAGGTGCCGGCCTATGCGTTCGAGTCGCTCTACGACATCATTTCCGGCCGCTACATCGCAATCGGCATGAGCAACGAGGAGAAGCCGTTCGACTGGGGTTACAAGGCATCCGCCCGCGACTTCACGCCAGCGGCCTTGCGTAACGCTGGGGTGCGCTGAGTCTCGAGGGGCTATTCGGTGTAAAAAAGGCGGCCAGCAGGCCGCCTTTTTTGTGCGCGCAGGGATGAGGGAACATGAAGAACTGGGTGCGATCCTGCGTGCAACGGGGCCGCTGATTGCACAAGCAGGTCGACAAAACGCTGCTGATACGTCAGGTTGCACAGGTGGAGCGGACCGCCAGAAAGGGATACGCCTGGCCGGCCGCTGGCCATTTCATGGACTGAATATACGAATAAGAGAAACGTTGCCATGTCCGTACGCCTCCTCCCCGATGCGATCAGCGCCGCGACGGCGCAGGCGCAGGTTGCGAATATTCCACGTCTGCCGCCGGCGCATGTTGCCCGGCCGCGACTGGCCGACGCCCTGCTTGCCGCGGACTGCCGGTTGCGGTTGATCTGCGCACCGGCTGGTTTCGGCAAGACGGTACTGATGAGCGAATGTGCCCGCCGCATGCCGGCCGATACCACGCTGGTCTGGCTGGACCTGAGCGGTCGATTCTTTTCGCCGCAGGAGCTGTACGCCCAGCTGGCCGCGGCGCTGGGCTTTCCGATCATGGACGGCGATGTGCAACGGCAGCTGATTGCGCTGCTCGGGCAGGTTCGCCAGCCGCTCTGGATCATGCTCGACGATTATCCGCGCGAGGTTTGCCCGGCTCTGGACGCCTGTCTGGATATGCTGCTGGAGCAGACTGCGGATTCGGTGAGTTGGTGGGTCAACAGTCGGCGGCAGCCGGCGTGGAAGCTGCCGCGTCTGTTGCTGCAGGGGCATCTGTTCGAGCTCGACGCCGCGTCCCTCGCGCTCACGGCCGAGGAGTTGGCGCAGGTTCTGCGCGCCTATCGGCTGCAACTGCCCGCGGACAGTTTCCAGCAATTGCTGGCGGGCACCGAAGGTTGGCCGGCGGGCGTTTGCCTGATGCTGCTCAACGCCGATGAGCAGGCGCTGCGCGAACGCCTGCTGGCCGGTACGCCTTTGCTGCGCGATTACATCCAGCGCGAAGTGCTGCAGGGCCAGAGCGAGGATATCCGGCGCGCACTGTTCGCCCTGGCACGAATGCCGCGCTTTTCCGCCGAGCTTTGCGATCACGTGCTCGATTGCACCGGCGCCGATCTGCTCGATGTACTCAAGACCTTCCAGCTGTTCGTGCGGCAGATCGACAACTGCGGCGAATGGTTTCGCCTGTGGCGACCGCTTGCGCTGCTGCTTCAGCGTTTCCCCGAGGCGACGTCGTCGACACAGGTGCATCTGCGTGCTTGTCAGTGGTTCGCCAGCCGCGGCGATATGCGCGAGGCAGTCGAGCATGCGCTGTGGGCGGGCCAGCCTGAGGTGGCGGCGAACTATCTGCAGCGCTACGGGCAGGAGCAGTTGCTGATCGGCGACAACGTCTCGCATTTTCTCAAGTGGCGCAGCGAGCTGCCGCAGGATCTGTTCGCCAGTACCACGCGACTGATCGTGCTGCAGGGGTGGGCATTGATCGTTTCCGCGCGGCTCGACGAGGTCGACGACTGTCTGGCCGAGCTCGCCAAGTTCTTCCCGCAACCCGATGCGCGTCGGCAGATCCAGTTGCTGGCGCAATGGCAGGCGCTGCGCGGCTTCCTGGCGCGTCTGCGCGGTGAGCCCGAAGCGCGCGAGCACTGTCTGCAGGCGCTCGAGGTGCTTTCCGATCATGCCTGGGCGCAACGCGTGCTGTGTCTGCAAGCGCTTACCCAGCACGCGATGGCTGAGAGCGAGCTCGAGCTGGCTCAGCATTACAACAGCGAAGGCATGAAGCTCGCGCGGCTCAAGGGCAGCGTGCTGTACGAGGTAATGCTCAGCGTCGATCGCATCCAGCTGCTGGAGCTGACTGGCGAGTTCGAGCGCGCCGTCGGCGTGCTCGACGAGGCGTTGCGTGCGCTGCGCGACACGGTCCGGCACAGTCCGATCATCGGCCGGTTGCAGTTGCTGCAGGGGCATTTGCTGGCGTATCAGGGGCTGGACGAACAGGCCCGCGAGGCCTATCAGCAGGGGCGGCTGGAAACCGAAACCTGCGGCGATTCCTACGCCTTTTTCGGCTACGTCGGCCTCGCCGAACTGGCTGCGCGCAATCATGAGTTTGCCGATGCGTATCACTGGCTGCGCGAGGCCGAGCGCCTCACGCAATGGCGACACGTACCGGAGGCGCGCTTTCGCGGCATCCTGCGGCTGATTACTGGCGTTGCCTGGCTGCATCAGGGCGAGCTGAAGAAGGCGCGCACGGCGCTGGAGCAAGTGCGGCAGCTGTTTGAGGGCCAGCGCTTCCTGCCGCCGTCGGGATTCTACGAGCTGCTGCCGCGCTTGCGCCGCTATCTGGCCGTCATCGACATGCTGGAGGGGCAGCCGGAGGCGGCAGTTCAGGCGCTGCATGGGCTGATCGAGCGGAATCTGCGAGCGCAGCGGCTGGGGTTGGCGTGCGAGTGCCGCTTCTCGCTGGCTGAAGCGCTGTTGGCATGCGGCCAGCCGCTGGAGGCCGATCAGGAGTTGCGCAAGGCGCTCAGCGAGGCGGTACGCCAGCAACTGGTCAAACCGCTGTATGAGCTGCAGCACCGGCAGTCGCAATGGCTGGCGCGCATCCTTCCCGCGGCGACCCGCGGCGAAAGTCTGCGCGACCGATTGCAGCAGTACGAGCGCGAGCCGGGCGAGACGCCTGTCTGTGGCGACGACGTGCTGTTGAGCAACCGTGAGCTGACGGTGCTGCGGCTGATCGCGCAGGGCTGCTCGAATCAGGAGATCGCCGAGCAGCTGTTCATCTCGCTGCATACCGTCAAGACGCATGCGCGACGGATCAACACCAAGCTCGGCGTGGCGCGCCGTACCCAGGCAGTAGCCAAGGCCAAGGCGCTGGCCTGGCTCTGAAACGATGCGGGCAAGTGGGTGCTAGCGCCGGGCGCCGGGGTTCAGGCGGGGCGAAGCGTGCCGGCTCGAGCGAGCGGCATGACGGGTTTCAGGATGCTTGTTGTTCTTGTTGTGGCAGGAGAGCATGGCGAGCGATTTGTCGCCGGCCGAAGGATTACAGCGCCGCGACGCGGGTCCCTTCGGCGAAGCCGGATAGCGGTGGCGACTCACCACGCTCGATCGTCAGACTGACCCGCAGGCTGGTGATCAGCCGTTGCAATTGCTGCGGGTCGCGCCATTGCTCGGCGCTGATGAAGCGCTTCACGGCCACGCCTTTGGCGTCGGTGAGCGTCAGGAGAATGCTGCCGTCGGGCTTCGCGATGCTGAAGTTAACGCAGTAGTGCGGCTGGAATGCATCGCTGATCCGCTGGAATGAATTCGTCATGCCGGAATACCTGTCTGGAAAGGCTGCGAGTCATTGACCCGGCCTGGGCCCTACAAGTTTCCGCCGCCCGGCCCCCGACAGATCGAGCGCGCTTCAGGCGTCGCGTGGCGGTAGCTCAGCAAGCGCCTCGGCGTTGTTCTTGAACGCTCTGGAGAAAACGTCACGGTGGCGCGCCATGAAGATGCCGAGATCCTCGCTCTGCTGTTCGTTCAGCGACGGTACCGCGTGTTGCAGAACGGTCGCCAGCGCTTCGGCCAGTTCCAGCATCTTGTCGTGACGGTCTGCTTCGGCTTTATCCATGAACAAACGCTCCAGGTCCCGGCTGCTGCGGTATACCACTTCGACGGCCATTAACCACCTCGGCTCAGTTGGCAGATTGATACTGTTTATTCATACAGGATAAAGGCTGAGGTGTCGGATGGGAAGGCGCGCGTTCAATCGTCGCCGAAGCGGCCGCGCAGGTTCTCGGCTTGGAACTCCAGCGTGCTGGCGCGATAGCCTGCACGCAGCGGTGGCAGCGGCAGGCAGGATTGCCACTGCGCTCCACTCTGAAGATCACCAGGGCCTTGATAGATGGGGGTGTCGTAGGCGTTCTGTACCAGGTTGATGCGGGTGCCAGGCACGTGCGCCGTGACATCCCAGCGCAGGCCGCGCAGCGCGCGTCCGCTGTTATTGCGCAGGGTGACGCGCAGCGGCTGCGCGGCTGGGCATGGCCCGGGTGCGTAGTTCAGGTGCAGTTCGAGCCTGCCGAGCAGTTGTCGCTCGCGATGCTCCTGCCACAGCACCCAACCAGCTACCAGTCCCAGCAACAGCAGCGCGCCGAGCGAGATCGGTACCGCCCGCAGCGGATAACGAACCAGCAGCACCAGCCAGGTGAGGATGAGTAGGGCGCCGATCAACATGAAATTCCGCTCCTGAAAGGCAGTGGCCGAGGCATTCGCTTCGCCCCTCCGAGAGTATCTGCTCGCTCGCGTGGTTGCTGCCGCGCCGGCTGCGGTTCAGTCGGGTTTGCCACGGCTGGCCAGGCGCTCCAGCGCGGCGCGTAGCCGCGGATCGCGAATACCTTCGGCGGTTGCGTGAATATTGTCGGCCGCACAGGCCGACAACGGTGTCGTGCGAGGCGGCTCGTGACGCGCCGGGGGCGGCGGCTGCACCTTGAAGTGGATGCGTTCGAGACCGGCGAACTCCTCGATGGCTTGCAGCTGGCGCAGCAGACGACGTTGCTGATAGCGCAGGCGCGTGGCCCAGTGGCCGTCCGTTACGATCAGCAACAGACAACCCTCGCGCCACGACGCCACGCGGCAGTGCTCGCGGGCGGCCGGCTGCAGCTGGCTTTCCAGCAGGTGCTGCAGGCGATCGATGCGCCGCGCCTCGCCGAACAGCGCGCGCAGCGGTTTCGCTTCGCGGAGCAACGCGCCGGTGGCGCGTGCGGGGAGCGGACGAGAGGCCATGGCGGTTGCCTGAAAGATGGGGCGGCAATGGTAGCAGATGCCAGTAGCCGCCCGTTCGCGCTGCCGGCCGTTGTGCCGGTGCGAACGCCGGGAAATCGCGCTTTGCCGGTCCTCCGGGGTGCGCAGTCGTGCTGCTTTCCTCATAGACGTTTCCGAGTAGAATGGCCGCTTTGCACGCTGGCGGGGTCACCCACGGTCGTGCCTCCATCCTCAGCATGGAAGTCCCTGTCGTATGTTTGCGCCTTTATTGAAGAAACTCTTTGGAAGCAAGAACGAGCGTGAAGTCAAACGCATGCTCAAGGCGGTCCAGGCCGTCAATGCACTCGAAGAACAGATGCTGTCGCTCACCGACGAGCAACTGCGCGCCAAGACCGAAGAGTTCAAGGCCCGTCTCGAGAAAGGCGAGACCCTCGATCAGATACTGCCGGAAGCCTTCGCCGTCTGCCGCGAGGCCGGCAAGCGGGTGATGGGCATGCGTCACTTCGATGTCCAGTTGATCGGCGGCATGACCCTACACGAAGGCAAGATCGCCGAGATGCGCACCGGTGAAGGCAAGACGCTGGTGGCGACTCTGGCGGTGTACCTCAATGCGCTGGCCGGCAAGGGCGTGCACGTGGTCACAGTGAACGACTATCTGGCCCGCCGCGACGCCAACTGGATGCGTCCGCTATACGAATTCCTTGGACTCTCGGTCGGTATCGTCACGCCGTTCCAGCCGCCGGAGGAGAAGCGCGCCGCTTACGCTGCCGACATCACCTACGGTACCAACAACGAATTCGGTTTCGATTACCTGCGCGACAACATGGCGTTCAGCCTGCAGGAGAAGAATCAGCGCGAACTCAATTTCGCGGTTATCGACGAAGTCGACTCGATTCTCATCGACGAGGCGCGCACGCCGCTGATCATCTCCGGCCAGTCCGAAGACAGCTCCAAGCTCTACCAGCAGATCAACGCGCTGATTCCGCGCCTCACTCAGCACATCGAGGAGGAAGAGGGCGTCGTGACCCAGGAGGGCCACTTCAGCATCGACGAGAAGTCCCGCCAGGTCGAGCTGAACGAGCAGGGGCATCAGTTCATCGAGGAAATGCTCACCCAGGCAGGCTTGCTGGCCGAAGGCGAGAGCCTGTATTCGGCGCATAACCTGGGCCTGCTGACCCACGTCTATGCCGGCCTGCGCGCGCACAAGCTGTTCCATCGCAACGTCGAGTACATCGTGCAGAACAACCAGGTGCTGCTGATCGACGAGCACACCGGTCGCACTATGCCGGGGCGCCGCCTCTCCGAGGGCTTGCACCAGGCTATCGAGGCGAAGGAAGGCCTGCAGATCCAGCCCGAGAGCCAGACCCTGGCCTCGACCACGTTCCAGAACTACTTCCGCCTGTACAAGAAGCTGTCCGGCATGACCGGCACCGCCGACACCGAGGCGTTCGAGTTCATGCAGATCTACGGCCTGCCGGTCATGGTCATTCCGACCAACAAGCCGCTGGCGCGCAAGGATTTCAACGACCTGGTCTACCTGACCCAGGAAGAGAAGTTCGCCGCGATCATCGCCGACATCAAGGAATGCCAGGGGCAGGGGCGTCCGGTGCTGGTCGGTACCGCGACCATCGAGAGCTCGGAATACGTTTCCCAGCTGCTGATCAAGGAAGGCATCGAGCACCAGGTGCTCAACGCCAAGTACCATGAGAAGGAAGCGGAGATCATCGCCCAGGCCGGTCGTCCGGGCGCGGTGACCATCGCCACCAACATGGCCGGCCGCGGTACCGACATCCTTCTGGGCGGCAACTGGGAAGTGGAAGTCGCCAAGCTGGAGAACCCCACCGACGAACAGGTCGCGCAGCTCAAGGCCGAGTGGCAGAAGCGCCACCAGCAGGTGATCGAGGCAGGCGGCCTGCACGTGATCGCCTCCGAGCGTCACGAGTCGCGTCGTATCGACAACCAGCTGCGTGGACGTGCTGGTCGCCAGGGCGATCCGGGCTCCAGCCGCTTCTACCTGTCGCTGGAAGACAACCTGATGCGCATCTTCGCCTCCGACCGGGTGAAGAACTTCATGAAGGCGCTGGGCATGGAAGCGGGCGAGGCGATCGAGCACCGCATGGTTACCAATGCGATCGAAAAGGCGCAGCGCAAGGTCGAAGGCCGCAACTTCGACATCCGCAAGCAGCTGCTCGAGTTCGACGACGTGGCCAACGAGCAGCGCAAGGTGATCTACCACATGCGCAACAGCCTGCTGGCCGCCGAGGAGATTGGCGAGACCATCAGCGAATTCCGCGACGAAGCGCTGAATGCCGCCATCAGCCAGCACATTCCGCCGCAGTCGCTGCCCGAGCAGTGGGACATCGCCGGTCTGGAAGCGGTGCTGTACAGCGATTTCGGCTTGCGTCTGCCGGTGCAGCAGTGGCTCGACGAGGACGACAAGCTGTACGAGGAAACCCTGCGCGAGCGCATCTCCCAGAAGCTGGTCGAGGCCTACCGCGAGAAGGAAGAGCTTGCGGGCGCCGACGCGCTGCGCACGTTCGAGAAGCAGATCGTGCTGCGCGTGCTGGATGATCTGTGGAAGGACCACCTGTCGACGATGGATCACCTGCGCCACGGCATCCACCTGCGCGGCTATGCGCAGAAGAACCCCAAGCAGGAGTACAAGCGCGAGTCCTTTGCGCTGTTCCAGGATCTGCTCGACTCCATCAAGCGGGACAGCATCCGCGTGCTCTCCCATGTGCAGGTGCGCCGTGAGGACCCTGCCGAGGAGGAGGCGCGCCTGCGCCGCGAGGCCGAGGAGATGGCGCAGCGTATGCAGTTCAAGCACGAGGAAGTGTCGGCCCTGCAGCAGCCGGAAGAGGCCGAACAGGGCGAGCCTGTGGCGGAAATCGCACCGATGCCGGTGCGCACCGAGCCCAAGATCGGTCGCAACGAGCTCTGCCCGTGCGGCTCGGGCAAGAAATACAAGCATTGCCACGGGCAGGTCCAGTAAGCGGTCCCGTCCCCTGCGAACCCGCGCCGCGACCGGTTTTGCCGCTCGCGGCGTTTTTCTCCCTGTTCTTCGGCCTGCGGGCCATCTATGTCTGAAGGAGCGCGCTCATGGCGGTCGGTCTTGGTCCCCTACCTACTCTGCATCCGGTTCCCGGTTTCGAACTCGGCATCGCGTCGGCCGGCATCAAGCGTCCGGGGCGCAAGGATGTCGTCGTGATGCGCTGCGCCGAAGGCTCGCGCGTCGCCGGCGTGACCACCACCAACGCGTTCTGCGCGGCTCCGGTACTGGTGACCCGCGAGCGCATGGCGGGTGAGGTGCGCTATCTGCTGACCAACACCGGCAACGCCAACGCTGGCACCGGCGCCGATGGTCTGGCCAATGCCCGCCGTACCTGTGCCGCGCTGGCAGCGCTGACCGGTGTCGACGAGTCTGCCGTGCTGCCGTTCTCCACCGGAGTGATCGGTGAACCTCTGCCGGTGGCCAAGATCGAGGGCGCCCTGCAGGCAGCCCTGGACGATCTGGCCGAGAACCACTGGGCCGAGGCCGCCACCGGCATCATGACCACCGACACCCTGCCCAAGGGTGCCAGCCGCCAATTCCAGCATGACGGTGTGACCGTCACCGTGACCGGCATTTCCAAGGGCGCCGGCATGATCCGTCCGAACATGGCGACCATGCTCGGCTACATCGCCACCGACGCCAAGGTGGCGCGCGAGGTGCTGCAGGACCTGGTGCGTGACGCAGCGAACAAGTCGTTCAACCGCATCACCATCGACGGCGACACGTCCACCAACGACTGCTGCATGCTGATCGCCACCGGCCAGGCCAAGCTGCCGGAAATCACCGAAGCCGCCGGCGAGCTGTTCGCCAAGCTCAAGCAGGCGGTGTGCGAAGTGTTCATGGAAGTTGCCCAGGCCATCGTGCGCGACGGTGAAGGCGCTACCAAGTTCGTCACCGTGCAGGTCAACGGCGGCGCCAACCATCAGGAATGCCTGGACGTGGCCTACGCCGTGGCCCACTCGCCGCTGATCAAGACCGCGCTGTTCGCCTCCGACCCCAACTGGGGGCGTATCCTCGCCGCCGTTGGCTATGCCGGCGTGCCGAACCTGGATGTGAGCCTGATCGACGTCTATCTCGGCGAAGTCTGCATCGCCAGCCAGGGCGGTCGTTCGCCCAGCTACACCGAGGAGCAGGGCGCGGCGGTGATGGCGCGCGAAGAGATCACCATCCGCATCGAGCTGGGTCGTGGTGACTGCAGCGAGACCATCTGGACCACCGATCTGTCGCACGAGTACGTGAAGATCAACGCCGAATACCGCACCTGACCGCGTAGCATGCCGCAACCCGGGCTTGGTGGCCCGGGCTGCGGTTCTGGAACTGTCATGCACCGAATCCATGTCGCCGCGGCGGTCATTCGATCCGCCGACTGTCGTGTCCTGATCGCCAAACGCCCGCTGGACAAGCATCAGGGCGGGCTGTGGGAGTTTCCCGGCGGCAAGGTCGAGGCGGGCGAAAGCGTCGAGGCGGCGCTGGCGCGCGAGCTGCAGGAAGAACTGGGCATCGAGGTCACGAGCGCGCGTCCGCTGATCCAGGTTCGTCACGATTATCCGGACAAGCAGGTGCTGCTGGATGTCTGGGAAGTGCTGGCTTTCGCCGGCGAGCCGCATGGCGCCGAGGGCCAGCCTCTGGCCTGGGTCGAGCCCGCGGCGCTGCCCGAGTACGCGTTTCCGGCCGCCAACCAGCCGATCATCGCCGCGGCGCGCTTGCCGCGCCGCTACCTGATCACCCCGGAAGACCGCTCGCCGCGCCAGCTGCTCGAGGGCATCGCCGCGGCGCTGGATACCGGTATCCACCTGCTCCAGCTGCGAGCGCCTGACCTGTCGGATGCGGCGTACCGGGCGCTGGCGAACGACGCGCTGGCGCTCTGTGCCGGCCGCGCGCAACTGATGCTCAAGGGGCCGCTGGAGTGGGCCGCGGATTTTCCGGCGGCCGGCTGGCATCTGACGTCGGCGCAGCTGCGGCGAATGGCCGCCCAGGGCCGGCCGTTGCCGTCGGAGCGCTGGTTGGCGGCATCCTGTCACGATGCGACGGAACTGGCGCTGGCCACGGCAGCCGGCGTCGATTTCGTGACCCTTTCACCGGTGCAGGCCACCGCAACGCACCCCGACGCAGCCCCGTTAGGCTGGTCGCGGGCCAGCGAGTTGCTGCTAGGCTTCAATCAGCCGGCCTATCTGCTGGGTGGGCTCGGGCATGGCGATCTGGCTCGTGCGCTGCATGCCGGTGCGCAGGGAGTCGCGGGAATCCGGGCGTTCTGGCCTGACTGAACCCCTGAACGGATCGTCGGTCTTTGCGGATGTAGCATGCAATTGTGTCTGCGGCTGATCTGTGGTGATAGATAACGGCTATTCGGTTTATTCCCTTAATCAATTAACCGTATGCGGCTGGTTGCGCTATCGTAGGCCCCGTTAAGTTTTCTGAACCCCCAAAGGAGTGAGCAGATGTCTCTGATCAACACCCAAGTCCAGCCGTTCAAGGTCAACGCTTTCCACAACGGCAAGTTCATCGAAGTCACCGAAGAATCCCTCAAGGGCAAGTGGTCCGTGCTGATCTTCATGCCGGCTGCGTTCACCTTCAACTGCCCGACCGAGATCGAAGACGCTGCCAACAACTACGCCGAGTTCCAGAAGGCTGGTGCCGAGGTGTACATCGTCACCACCGACACTCACTTCTCGCACAAGGTATGGCACGAGACCTCTCCGGCCGTCGGTAAGGCCCAGTTCCCGCTGATCGGCGACCCGACTCACCAGCTGACCAATGCGTTCGATGTGCACATCGCCGAGGAAGGTCTGGCGCTGCGTGGCACCTTCATCATCAACCCGGAAGGCGTCATCAAGACCCTGGAAATTCACTCCAACGAGATCGCGCGCGACGTCGGCGAGACCCTGCGCAAGCTGAAGGCCGCTCAGTACACCGCCGCTCACCCGGGCGAAGTCTGCCCGGCCAAGTGGAAAGAAGGCGAGAAGACCCTGGCTCCGTCGCTGGACCTGGTCGGCAAGATCTAAGGCTTCGCCTATCTGCCCTGCGTGCCGGAGGGCTGGCCAAAGCCCTCTGGCAACCCAACGCCTGGACGCGAACCGTCCGGGCGTTTTATTTCCTGAATTCCGAACGGGGTACCGCTGCTCATGTTGGACACCAATCTCAAGACCCAGTTGAAAGCCTACCTGGAGAAGGTCACCCAGCCCTTCGAGATCGTCGCGTCCCTCGATGACGGCGAGAAATCCCGGGAGCTGCTGAGCCTGCTGCAGGACATCGCCAGCCTCAGCGACAAGATCACCTTGAAGACCGACGGCGACGATGCGCGCAAGCCGTCGTTCTCGCTGAACCGCATCGACGGAAACATCAGCCTGCGTTTCGCCGGCATCCCCATGGGCCACGAGTTCACCTCGCTGGTGCTCGCCCTGCTGCAGGTCGGCGGTCACCCGTCGAAGACCGCACCGGAGGTGATCGAGCAGATCAAGGCGCTCGACGGTGATTACCGCTTCGAAACCTACTTCTCGCTGTCCTGCCAGAACTGCCCGGACGTGGTCCAGGCGCTGAACCTGATGGCCGTGCTCAACCCGAACATCAAGCACGTCGCCATCGACGGCGCGCTGTTCCAGGACGAGGTCGAAGCGCGGCAGATCATGTCGGTGCCGAGCATCTACCTCAACGGCGAGCTGTTCACCCAGGGCCGCATGAACGAGGAAGAGATCCTCGCCAAGCTCGACACCGGCGCCGGCGCGCGTGACGCCGAGAAGCTCAAGGCCAAGGATGCCTTCGACGTGCTGGTGGTCGGCGGTGGCCCGGCTGGCGCCGCAGCGGCCATTTACGCGGCGCGCAAGGGCATCCGCACCGGCGTCGCGGCCGAGCGCTTCGGCGGTCAGGTGCTGGACACCATGGCCATCGAGAACTTCATCTCGGTGAAGGAAACCGAAGGCCCGAAACTGGCCCGCGCGCTGGAAGAGCACGTGCGCGAGTATGACGTCGACATCATGAACCTGCAGCGCGCCAGCCAGCTGATCCCGGCCGGCGACGACGGCCTGCACCGCGTGCAGTTCGAGAACGGCGGCGAACTCAAGGCCAAGACCCTGATACTCGCCACCGGCGCGCGCTGGCGCGAAATGAACGTGCCGGGCGAGCAGGAATACCGCGGCCGTGGCGTCGCCTACTGCCCGCACTGCGACGGCCCGCTGTTCAAGGGCAAGCGCGTGGCGGTGATCGGCGGCGGCAACTCCGGCGTGGAAGCGGCCATCGACCTGGCCGGCATCGTCGCCCACGTGACCCTGCTCGAATTCGGTGAGGAACTGCGTGCCGACGCCGTGCTGCAGCGCAAGCTCAACAGCCTGCCCAACGTCCGCGTGCTGAAGATGGCGCAGACCACCGAGGTCAAAGGCGACGGCCAGAAGGTCACCGGCCTGGTCTACAAGGACCGCAGCAGCGAAGAAATGCACAGCGTCGAGCTGGAAGGCATCTTCGTGCAGATCGGCCTGCTGCCCAACAGCGAATGGCTCAAGGGCACCCTGGAGCTGTCGCGTTTCGGCGAGATCATCGTCGACGCCAAAGGCCAGACCAGCATCCCGGGCGTGTTCGCCGCCGGCGACGTGACCACGGTGCCGTACAAGCAGATCGTGATCGCCGTTGGCGAAGGCGCCAAGGCCTCGCTGAGCGCCTTCGATCACCTGATCCGCACCTCCGCGCCGGCCTGATTGGCGTCTCGCGCAATGAAGAAGGGAGCCTGCCGGCTCCCTTTTTTTATACGGCAAAGAAGCGAGCGGACACCGTGACGGATATTGCCCGGGACGGATCGTTGCGTTCGAGCCAGGGTCTATTTCCCAACAGCCGGCCGGCGCTGCTTGGCAGCGCGAATGCATTGCCGGCGTTGCATACCTGCCCGAGCAGTCCAGGAGCTGTCCAAGAAATGATCAATGCCGATACATCGAACCCGCGCCGGGTCGTGATGATCTACGCCAACCGCGCACGCGAGCCCGAGCACGAGCGCCGTGTCCATGCCGCTCTGGCCGAGCAGCTGGCCGGCTTGCTGGGGCTGAGCTATGGCGGTGAGTACGATCCGACCCGAGGTCACGAAACCCAACCCTATCTGGTGCCGTCCGGCACGGTGATCGGCCAGCGCGAGGCGCAGGAGCTCGGCCTTGCTGCAGAAGACGATCTGTTCGGCGGTGTGGTGCCACACGCGTTCGTCGAAACCAAGGCGATCACCCATCCACTGGTGCGTCCTGAGGCCGCGGCGCCTCTGGGGTGGTCGCGCGAGTTCGGCGCACGGGTCAGGGACAGCGTGCTGTCCGGCTACAGCGTGTTCAGCCTGGAGGATGCGCACGACGCGGGCCGGCGCCTGCTGCACGAAGGCGCGCTGCGCATCAAGCCCGTGCGCGCCACTGGCGGGCGTGGCCAGCAGCGCGTCGACGATCTCGAGGCGCTCGAACAGGCGCTGGCGGCGCTTGACGAGCGCGAGCTGACGGAGTTCGGTCTGGTGCTGGAAGGCCATCTGGAGCAGGTGACCACCTTCAGCGTCGGTCAGGTGCGGGTCGGCGGCCAGCTGGCCAGTTACTACGGCACGCAACGCTTGACCGCCGACAACGGCGGCGAGGAAGTCTACGGCGGATCGGACCTGGTGGTGGTGCGCGGCGACTTCGATGCGTTGCTGGCACTGGACCTGACCGAGGCCATCCGCCTGGCGGTTCGCCAGGCACAGGTCTACGACGCGGCGGCCGCCGCTTGCTACCGGGATTTCTTCGCTTCGCGGCGCAATTACGACATCGCTCAGGGCGTCGATGGCCGCGGCCAGCCGCGCTCCGGGGTGCTGGAGCAGTCCTGGCGGATCGGCGGCGCCAGCAGCGCCGAAGTGGCCGCGCTGCAGCGTTTTTGCGAGGACGATGCGGTGGCCGTGGTGCGCGCTTCGTCGGTGGAACTCTACGGCGAGCGGCAGGCTCCGCCCGAAGGCGCGACCGTGCTGTTTCGTGGCAACGATGCGGAGGTGGGCTTCATAACCAAATGCGTGAAGGTGGAGGACTATGGCAACACATAGCGAGACGGTCGACATCCTCGTCGATGACGAACATATCGCCGGTACGTTCCTGACACCGCCGGAAAAGATGCCCGGCGTGCTGTTCGTGCACGGCTGGGGCGGCAGCCAGCAGCGCGATCTGACGCGGGCACGGGGGATCGCTGGGCTCGGTTGCATCTGCCTGTCGTTCGACCTGCGCGGGCACGCGCAGACGGCGGCGCAGCAGCAGACCGTGACCCGTGAGCAGAACCTGCGTGACCTGCTGGCCGCCTACGATCTGCTGGCGGCGCATCCGCATATCGATCCGGCCGCCATTGCCGTGGTCGGCACCAGTTATGGTGGGTATCTCGCGGCGATCCTCACCGCGCTGCGGCCAGTGAAATGGCTGGCGCTGCGGGTGCCGGCGCTGTACTGCGACGACGATTGGGACATGCCCAAGCGGCAACTCGATCGCGACACGCTCAACCGCCTGCGCCGCCGCCATGTGCTGGCCGAGGAGAATCGCGCGCTGGCCGCCTGCGCGGCGTTCCGCGGTGACGTGCTGATCGTCGAGTCGGAAGACGACAGCTATGTGCCGCACGAGACGATCATGAGTTACCGCGCCGCGTTCCAGCGCACCCATTCGCTGACCCATCGCATCATCGATGGCGCCGATCATGCGCTGAGCAGCGAGCGCTGCCAGGAGGCTTACACCACCATCCTGGTCGATTGGGCGACCGAGATGGTCATCGGTGCGCGCCTCGACGAACGCGCCCATGCCGGCTTCCGTCCGGTCGATGGCGCCTGACCTGCGGGCGCCGGTTCACTGCGGCGGCGTGGGCGGTGGCGGTGGACCGACGAAGCGACTCCAGCGGCGGTCCAGTACCTGCTGCTTGAGCACCTCGATGATGTCCACCAGAACCTCCTCCAGCGCCAGGTCGGTGTGCTCGTCCTGGTACAGCCAGGCCTCGAAGAACTCGTCGGCGAGATTCTGCGCCAGCGCCTGGAACTGCGGGCCGCGCAGGCCGTCGATGGCACCCTGCAGCAGGCGGGCGACGATGTCGCGCAGGGCCTGATCGAGGCTGTCGGCCATATGACCGCCGAGCGGCAGCCGCCGCAGCTTGTGCATCTGCGGATTTTCGGTCAGCGCCTGGTGCAGCAGGCCGTTCACGTAACCCTCGATGGCACCGCGATTGTCCCGATAGCCGACCTCCAGCATGGCCTGCAGGCGCCGCGCCAGATCGTCGAGCAGGCGCTGCTTGCGCGGGCGCACTACCTCGTCGATCAGCCGGCGGGCCAGGTCGTCGCTGGCGCCGATCTCCTGCTGCAGGCGGCCGAACAGCCGGACCATCACCCGGTCGGCCAGCTCCTCGATCAGCAGTACGTAGTAGCGATTGAGCACGCCGTACACCGCCCAGCGGCGCATGTCGATCAGCCCGAGACGCTGCAGACGCACCAGCAGTGCGCCGATGCGCAGCACGCGCAGCCAGCGCAGACCGGCCAGCGGAATGCAGCCGAGCACGTCGTACCAGTGGGCGAACGGGTAGTAGTACCAGCGCGCATAGCGCCGCTCGAACAGCGCCACGGTCCAGCCGAGCAAAACGTCGAGGATGAACAGGCTGACGAAGCCCAGATCGATGTACTGCAGGTTGCGATGGATGTGCTGTTCGTAGCGTTCGTGCAGCTGTGGCAGCCAGCGCGCCAGCGCCTCGTTGATCGGTTGCAGAAGGAACAGGCTGTCGAACAGCAGCAGCGCGAGGTTCACGCAGACCAGCAGAACAATGAACGCCTCCCACGCGGCGTGCAGACCCTCGCGGGTGCGCACGCGCGGGTCGAGCGGCCGTTCAGCCACGCGGTGCCTCGGCGGCCTGCCAGAGCACCTCGGCGCAACCCTGGCGCCGCGCGATCAGGCGCGCGGCGACGAACAGCAGATCGGACAGCCGATTGAGATAGCCCAGCAGCTCGCCGCGCAGGGGTTCGTCGGCATTCAGCTGCTGGCAGCGCCGCTCGGCGGTGCGCGCCATGCTGCGGCACAGGTGCGCCTGGGCGATCAGCCGTGAGCCGCCGGGCAGGATGAAGTCCTTCAGCGGGCCGAGTTCATCGTTCCAGCGGTCGATGGCCGCCTCCAGGCGGGTGATTTCCGCGGTGCCGAGGGCCTGGTAGTCCGGCATCGCCAGCTCGCCGCCGAGGTCGAACAGGCGGTGCTGGCAGGGCGCGAGTACGGTCGTCAGCTCAGCCAGCGCTGGCCATTGCGCCTGCGCTTCGGCCAGTTCGGCAAGCAGCAGGCCGAGCTGGCTGTTGAGCGTATCGACCTCGCCCATCGCCTCCACGCGCGGATGGCTCTTGGGCACGCGGCGGCCATCACCCAGGCCGGTTTCGCCGGCATCGCCGGTACGGGTGTAGATCTTTGACAAACGATTGCCCATGCGGGATTCCTTGCGTCAGGCATCCGCCGGTTCGGCCGGCGTCGCCAGTGGCAGGCGCAGGGTGAAGGTGCTGCCGTAGCCGGGCTGGCACTGCACCTCCATCTGCCCCTGATGATTGTTGGTAATGATGAAATACGAAACGGAAAGTCCCAGGCCGGTTCCCTGACCGACCTCCTTGGTGGTGAAGAACGGCTCGAAGATGCGCTTGCGTACGGCTTCTGGAATGCCGCCACCATTGTCCTCGACCTGAATTTCCGCCCACGGCGGATTGAGCCGGGTGCGCAGGATGATGCGGCCGGGCTCCGCACCGCGGTGCTGGTGGATCGCCTGGGCGGCGTTCTTCAGCAGATTGAGCAGCACCTGCTCCAACTCGTTGCCGATGCACGGCACGCGGTCGACCTGTGGATCGAAGTCGCGGACGATCTCGATCGACTTGAAATCGAAGCCTTCGACCAGCGCGAAGTCGTTGCCGGCGATCTCCAGCGCCTGGTCGATCAGCAGCGGCAACTGGCAGTCGGCCAGCTGGCGGTTGCTCATGCGGCTGAAGTTGAGCATGTGGCTGACGATCTTCGCCGCACGCGAGCCGGCCTGCTGGATGCCGTCGAGCAGTTGCGGCACCTCGCGCTTTTGCAGGTAGAGGTTGACCGCTTCGAGGCTGACGCCGGTTTCGGCGGCCGCTTCGCGATTGCGCTCCAGGTCCGCGGACAGCCGCCGGCGGATGTTCTGTGCGTTGTGCAGGATGGCGCCCAGCGGGTTGTTGATCTCATGGGCCATGCCGGCCGCCAGTCCGCCGACCGAGAGCATCTTCTCGGACTGCACCATCATTTCTTCCATGTTGATGCGCTGGGTGATGTCGTCGATGCGGATCACCACGCCGCGGCCGCCACCGCCCATCAGCGGGTAGAAGGTCAGCGCGTAATGGCGCAGCTCGTCGTTGCGGCGCCAGGTGACGCGCTCGATCTTCTGCACCTGCTGGCGCTCGGAGGCGTGGCGGATCTGCGCGAGGAACGGCTTGAGCGGCTCGAAGGCGATGAACACCGGCTGGTTCAGTGCCTCGTCCAGCGGCGTGCCGGACAGCACGCTGGCCTCCTGATTCCACTGGGTGACGTACAGCTGCTCATCCAGCGCGATGAGCGCCGAGGGCATCGAGTCGATGATGCTGTTGAGGTAGTTCTGGAAGCCGGTGAGCTTCTTCTCGATCTTGCTGCGCACCTGTACCTCCAGCTCCAGCCGACGGTTGGAAGTGCGCGTTTCCTCGGCCAGGCCGCGGGCCTGATCGAAGGCATCCTGCGCGTCGTCGCGGGCGCGCTTGAGCTGCTGCTCGCGTGCCTGCATGCGCGAAAGCATGGTGTTGAAGGCATCGGCCAGGCGGCCGATCTCGTCCTGGTTCTTCGGCAAGGCGCGCAGCGAGTAATCCTCGTCGCGCGTGACCTGGCGCGACAGCGCCTCTAGCTCGCGGATCGGCCGGGTAATCAGCAGGCGAATCTGCCGCGCCACCAGCAGCCACAGCAGCAGGCTGGCCAGCAGGATGGCGACGCTGGCCGTCAGGGTGCCGGTGTAGAAGGCGCCGGGCAGCTCACTGCTGGCGACCAGCAGCAGGTGACCGGGGCGATCGCCGGGTTGCGGCAGCTCGACCAGCAGGCTGGCGCGGATTTCCCCGGCGCGCCAGGCCGCGACATCGCCGAGCCGCTCGGGTAGCCGCAGGCGCTCGCCGCGCTGCAGCTGCGCCAACTGGTTGCCGGAGGTGTCGTAGATCACCGCGGCGCGCAAGGGCGAATAGCCGTCGAGTCGCCGCAGCGCGGCATCGGCTGCGTCGGTGGAGGCCAGCACCTGCGTGCTCAGCGCCTCGCTGGCGAACAGTTCGCCGATGGTGTGCATAGCCTGCGGCGCCACACTCTGGCGCGAGATCCAGTAAGCGGCGCTGATGAAGGTGAGGTTGGACACCAGCAGCACGGCGGCCAGCAGGACGAGCAGGGCGATCAGCAGCTTGCGGCCGACCGGCAGGTTTTCGAGGCGCTGGCGCAGGGTCATGGCGGCCACGGATAACGTGAAAGACCTGCGCAGGGTAGCGGTGCGTCAGTCGACGGGCAATCCGCGGCGGAGCAGCTCGGCATGCAGGCGCTGCTGCACGGCGGCGAGCGCCGGCAGTTGCAGGCCGAGCCGGGCGGCGCTGGCGCAGGCATGGCCGAGCAGGTAGGCGATCTCTGTGCGCTGGCCGCGCGCCACGTCCTGGTGCATCGACGAATAGTTGGCGGCGGTCGATTCGATCACGCGCAGCACCTCGTCCGCCAGGCCCATGGCGGCCTCGGGCTGGCCGCAGGCGCGCAGCAGTTCGGCGAGTTCGTCGCACAGCGCCAGCACCTGCACCCGGTGGGCCAGCAGCTCGCCGTTGCGACAGTCGTGCAGCACCGTCAGTGGATTGATCGCACAGTTCAGTGCCAGCTTGCGCCACAGGCGCGCCAGGATGTCCTCGCTCCATTGATGGGCGATCCTCGCCGCACTCAGCGTTGCCAGCCAGTCCGGCGGCGTGGTGTCCTGCGGATCGCCCAGCCAGTTCTGTCCCTGACCGGCGAACACCACGTCGAAGTCACCCTGGCGATAGGCGCCTTCGGTGCTGGAGACGAAGATGCAGCGCGCCTGCGGCCAGCGCCGGGCGACGGCCTGCTGGCTGCCGAGGCCGTTCTGCAGCAGCAGCAGGTCGCAACGCGGCGCCAGGCGCGACGCCACGCTGGCGACCGCGGCTTCGGCATCGTATGCCTTGCAGGCGACCAGCAGGCGGGTGATTGGCGTCGTCGCGTCGGCCAGTTCGGCCGGAATCCCCAGGCGCTGGGCCTCGCCGCCTTCGCTCAGGCGCAGGCCGCCGGCAGCCTGGTACGCCGCCAGGCGCTCAGGGTTGCGCAGGATCAGCCGTACCGGCGCACCCGCGCGGGCCAGACGCGCGGCCCACAAACTGCCGAGGCTGCCTGCGCCGAGGACGTGCCAGGTGGTCATCTCAGGCCGGCTGGCGCAGGCGCAGCGGAACGATGCGCCCGGTGCTGTAAGCGCTGGGCAGCAGCGCGCCGGCGCGCTCCAGCAGGGCCGGCGCTTCGAGCGGCAGACCGCGGGCGTCCAGCGTCAACAGGCCGATGCCGGCCTTGAGCGAGATGAAGCCTTCGCTGCTCTTGAACGGCTTGAGGTTGAGGCCCTCGTGCAGGCGCTTGAAGCTGCCCGGCGAGCAACTCTCGATGTCGTCCACCAGCGCCAGCACGCCGAAGTGCTGCTCGTCGATGCGCGCCAGCACATCCAGCGGGCGCACCAGCTGACGCAGGCGCGCGGCCACCGCCCGCAGCAGCTCCACCTGGAAGGCCTCGCCGTAGCGCTCGTGCAGCGCTGGTATCTCGGGCAGACCGACGTGCAGGTAGCACAGCGCCGTGTCGCGGTTCGCCATCTGTCGCAGGCTGGCATCGAGGCGCTGCAGCAGGTGGCGGGTATTGCCCAGGCCGGTGAGCGGGTCGACCAGGCTGTTCTGCTCCAGACTGGCGACGTTATCGGCGAGCCGGCGATTCTCCTGCTTGAGCCGTTGCAGCGAGCCGCACAGCCGCTCGGCTGCGCGCACCCGGGGCAGCAGCTGGTCATGCATGGCGGCCTTGCTGATGAAGTCGTCGACGCCGTGGTCGAACGCCTGGCCGAGCACATCGTCGCCTTCGCGCCCGGTGAGCAGGATGATGTAGGTGTAGTGGCCGCTGGCGGCATCCTGCTGGCGCACGGCGCCGGTGAGCTGCAGGCCGTCGGTTTGCGGCATCAACCAGTCGGCCAGCAGCACGTTGGTCGGGCGTTCGGCCATCAACGCGAGTGCATCGTCCGCGCTGCTGGCGAAGCGGATATCGGTGTAGCCGGCCTTACTGAGCGCACGGCCGATCATGACGCTGGAGAACTTGGCGTCGTCGACGACCAGAATCCCGAGGGAGGGGTTGGGCATGGGCAAGCTCAATCAATGGAGAGGGTGGACGTCCTGTCACGCTTTGCCGGAGTACCGGGCGGTATCACGTCGAACGGTTATAATGACCGCGCTTTTTTTACCGTCAAGCCAGGCGCGGGTCGGTCCGTGACCGTCGCGCTATCTATTCTGGAGGAAGCCCCATACCCTCGTTCGACGTGGTGTCCGAACTGGACAAGCACGAAGTCACCAACGCGATCGACAACGCGATCAAGGAGCTGGATCGTCGTTACGATCTGCGCGGCAAAGGAACGTTCGAGCAGAAGGAGCTGACCGTGCAGCTGACGGCCGACGCCGACTTCCAATTGGAGCAGATGATCGAGATCCTCAAGTTGAGCCTGGTCAAGCGCAAGATCGACATCCAGTGCCTGGAATACAAGGATCCGTATCCGTCGGGCAAGGTCGTCAAGCAGGAAGTCGTGCTGCGCGAAGGCATCGACAAGGAGCTGGCGAAGAAGATTGTCGCGCACATCAAGGACGCCAAGCTGAAGGTGCAGGCCGCGATCCAGGGCGAGCAGGTGCGTGTCACCGGCAAGAAGCGCGACGACTTGCAGGAGGCCATCGCTCACCTGCGCGCCAAGGATTTCGGCATGCCGCTGCAGTTCAACAACTTCCGCGACTGATCCGGCGCGCCGACGCGCCTGTTTCGTTTCCCGCGCCCGGCCAGTTCCGGGCGCCGTTTTTTTAAGGAGTCTGTCCGATGGACATGAGTGTGGATTATCTGGTCGGGCTGTCCGAGGCGTGGCTTCCGGTCGTACTGCAATACGGCAGCAAGGTGCTGCTGGCGCTGATCACACTGCTGATCGGCTGGTGGCTGATCAATACGCTGACGGCACGGGTCGGCGCATTGCTGCGCCGGCGTCAGGTCGACCCGACGCTGCATGGCTTCGTCGGCAGCCTGGCGGGGATCGTCTTCAAGGTGCTGCTGCTGGTCAGCGTCGCCTCGATGATCGGTGTGGAAACCACGTCGTTCATTGCCGCCATCGGTGCCGCCGGTCTGGCGATCGGCCTGGCGCTGCAGGGCAGCCTGGCGAATTTCGCCGGTGGTGTGCTGATCCTGTTGTTCCGGCCGTTCCGTGTCGGCGAATGGATCGAGGCGCAGGGGGTCAGCGGCACCGTTCACTCCATCCAGATCTTCCACACCGTGCTCAAGACCGGCGACAACAAGACCGTGGTGGTACCCAACGGCAGCCTGTCCAACGGCCATATCACCAACTTTTCGCGCGAGCCGCAGCGCCGTGCGGAGATCAGCGTCGGCATCGACTACAGCAGCGATATCAAGCTGGCGCGCCGCATCCTGCTGGAAATCGCCGAGGACTCGCGGGTGCTGCGCGATCCCGAGCCGGTGGTGGTGGTCACCGCGCTGGGCGACAACGCCGTGACGCTGGTGCTGCGTGTGTGGGCGGCGACCGC
Organism: Pseudomonas phenolilytica; assembly: GCF_021432765.1. Classification (NCBI taxonomy): domain Bacteria; kingdom Pseudomonadati; phylum Pseudomonadota; class Gammaproteobacteria; order Pseudomonadales; family Pseudomonadaceae; genus Pseudomonas; species Pseudomonas phenolilytica. The sequence goes on along the minus strand of NZ_CP058908.1, from coordinate 177,989 downwards.
CGATGTCGGTGCGGTGACCGCCGACTTCATGGAGCTGGCCAAAGAGCGGCTGATGGCCGCGGGTGTCGGCATTCCATTCCCGCAGCGGGTGGTGCATCTGGTCCAGGGCTGACGGAGGCTCAGGGCCGGGAAGTGGCCTCTTGGCCGGGGTCTTCGGGTTGCCGCAGCCCCCGGCGCCATTGCCAGACGATCAGCACCAGCGTCGGCACGCCGAGCAGTGCGGTGACGAGGAAGAAATCGCTGTAGCCCAGGTGTTCGACCATCACCCCCGAATAGCCGCCGAGCAGGCGCGGCAGCAGCAGCATCAGCGAGCTGAGCAGCGCGTACTGGGTGGCGGAGAACTTCAGGTTGGTCAGGCTCGACAGGTAGGCGACGAACGCCGTGGAGGCCAGCCCGCCACTGAAGTTGTCGCAGGAAATGGTGACGATCAGCATGTTCAGATTGGCACCCATCTGCACCAACGCCATGAACATCAGGTTGGTCGCCGCCGAGGCGACGCCGCCGATGAAGAGGATCGGCAGGATGCTGAAACGCACGATCAGCAGTCCGCCGAATGCCGCGCCGAGCAGGGTCATGATCAGTCCGAACAGCTTGCTGACGCTGGCGATCTGGTCCTTGGAGAAGCCCTGGTCGATGTAGAACACGTTGGCCATCACGCCCATCACGGTGTCCGACATCCGGTAGGTGGCGATCAGCCCGAGCAGCAGTAGCGCCTGCCAGCGATAGCGCAGGATGAAATCGGTGATTGGCGTCAGGACCGGTCCCATCAGGATGCGACCGCGCGCCGACAGACAGCCCCAGCAGATCAGCAGATACATGGTGCCGCGTGGCCAGTAGCCGCCCCAGTACGACTGGAACATGCCGGTGGTCGACACCATCAGGATGATCAGCACGATCACCGAAACCGCCTGGTGGGCGAAATCGAAGCGCGGCGGGCGTTGCTTCTGTCCGGCCTGATGGAGGATGTGCCGCACCGGAATCAGCAGCGAGCGCCCCACCGGCGAGATCGAACCGAGGATGAACAGCGCATAGAGCGTCGCCCGTGGCCAGGCCTGGGCGATCAGCGCGTTGATCATGGCGGGAACGGAAATCAGCAGCACCAGTAGCAGGCCGACGGCGGCGAGTTGGTGGTTGAAGGTGTAGCGCGCCGGTTCGTTGGGCAGCGGTGTGCCGGCATCCGGTTCGCGGATCACCAGGCTGGTGACCAGACCGGGCAGGATCAGCAGCGCGAAGGCGAGATAGGTGAAGCTCCAGGCGGCCTGGTTGTAGTCCAGGTTGCTCGAGCCCAGCCACTCGGCGAGGAACAGCGCACCGGCGCTGGCCAGCAGCATGGCGATGCGGTAACCGGTCATGTAGCTGGCCGCCAGAGTCGCCTGCAGCTTGTCCTCGGCGATTTCCAGACGGTAGGCGTCGATGGCGATGTCCTGGGTGGCGGAAGAAAACGCCACCAGTACCGCCAGGGCGATCAGCAGGGTCAGGTTGTGCTGCGGATTGCACAACGCCATGCCTACCAGGCCGAGGGCGATCAGCGCTTGCGAGAGCACCAGCCACGAGCGCCGCCGCCCGAGGGCGCCGATCCACGGCAAGCGCCACTGGTCGAGCATCGGCGACCAGACCCACTTGAAGGCGTAGGCCAGGCTGATCCAGCTGGCGAAACCGATGGTTTCCCGTGACACGCCCGCTTCGCGCAACCACACCGAGAGCGTGGAGAACACCAGCACGGCGGGCAGTCCCGCGGCGAACCCCAGCAGCAGCAGGGCCAGACTGGCGGGGCTGGCATAGGCGGCGAGGGCATCGCGCCAGGTTTCACGGGACATACATCGACAATCTGTGGCAGCTGGACGGAGCGCGCACTCTAACCGCTGTGCTCCGTCGAATGCCAGCCGTGGCGACGCATGTCCACGCGGTCGTTGCGGATGGTCAGGCCCTCGGCGCGCAGGCGCATGCGCTGCTCGTGCCCGGCGGGACTGCCGGCTGGCAGGCTGAGGCGACCGCCGGCGGCGATGACCCGGTGCCAGGGCAGGCGCGTGTCGTCCGGCAGCTGCGCCATCAGCCGGCCGACCCAGCGCGCGGCGCGGCCGAGACCGGCGATGGCGGCCAGTTCGCCATAGCTGATCACCTTGCCCGGCGGGATCTGCGCCATCACCAGATAGACAGCGGCGCGGCGTGCCTCGGCATCGGCATCGGGCGGTAGCAGGGGCGAAGGCTCGTGCATGTGACGTTTCCTCGAATGGCAGGCCGCTGCGTTGGAAATGAACCGGATTCCCGTTCGGCGGTCTGTGGTTGCTGGAGCAGGATGCATAGGGATAATGCCAGCCCTTCAACCGTTTCTGACCAGATTTGCGCACTTCTATGTTTTTTCGACCCCTGCTTTGCCTCTCCCTTTGCGCTTTTGCGCTGCCCACCCTGGCCGACACCGTCTGGCTGAAAAACGGTGATCGCCTGACCGGCAAGATCAGCGTGCTCGACGGTGGCAAGCTGCTGATCGAAACCAGCTACGGCGGCTCCATCCCGCTCAAGTGGAACCAGATCGCCACGCTGGAAAGCGATCAGAAACTGCTCGTCAAACAGGGCGATACGGTTGGCGAGGTGGCGAAGTCGCTGCAGGCTTCCGAGCCTGGAAAGGTCACGCTGGTCAACGGCGGCGAGCCACGTACCGTCGAGCTGGCCAGCATCTCGCAGATCATCCATCCCAAGCCGTTGATCCAGGACTTCACCTGGAAGGGCAACGTCGACGTGGCGATGGACTACAAGCGCGCCGAAACCGACACCGATGACTACGATGTGTCCTTCGATACCAAGGCGCGCCACGGTCTCTGGCGGCACAACGGCGCGGCCAGCTACAACCGCGAGTACCGCGACGGCGTGACCGTGACCGACAACTGGGACGCCGAATACGCGCTCGACCGTTTCATCGACGAGCACTGGTTCTGGCAGGGGCGCCTGAATTACAAGCGCGACCAGATCGAGGATGTGCGGCGCCAGCGCACCATCGGTACCGGTCCGGGTTACCAGTTCTGGGACAACGACCTGGGCGCATTCTCGCTGGCCGCGCTGATCAACCGTAGCGACTACGAGTTCGCCGACGGCTCGGAGGAGGACTTCTACCTCGCCGCGCTGAAGTGGGACTACAACCGTTACCTGGTGGGCAAGACGTTCGAGCTGTTCAGCAGTGGCGAGCTGGGCAAGCCGCTGGAAAACGTCGCCGATTACGCGCTGGATGCCGAGGTGGGGCTGCGCTACAAGGTGACCGACTGGGCCTCGCTGAACATGAAGGCCGAGAAGGACATCATCAGCGGCGCCGAGGAAAGCCTCGACGAAACCCGCTACAGCATCGGCTTCGGCGTCGGCTGGTAACGCGCGCTGAACGTGCCGAAAAAGAAGGGCAGCCCTCGGGCTGCCCTTCTTTCTATATAGGCTATATAGGCAGCGTCTGGCTCACAGGCGCAGGCCGCCATCCAGCTCGAGGATGCGCCCGGTGTAGTAGTCGTTTTCGAAGATATAAGCCACCGAATGGGCGATCTCGGCGGGCTTGCCCATGCGCCGGAGCGGAATGCCGGCGGTCATCTTCTCCAGCGCCTCGGGTTTCATGCTGGCGACCATCTCGGTCTCGATGAAGCCCGGTGCCACACCAGCGACGCGAATGCCGTAGCGAGCCAGCTCCTTGGCCCACACCACAGTGGCCGAGGCCACGCCGGCCTTGGCCGCGGAGTAGTTGGTCTGGCCCATGTTGCCGGCACGGGAGATCGAGGAGATGTTGACGATCGCGCCCTGGCTCTGCAGCTCGACCATCTTCGCCGCGACTTCGCGGGTGCAGAGGAAGACGCCGGTCAGGTTGACGTCGATCACTGCCTGCCACTGCGCCAGGCTCATCTTGCTGATCTCGCCGTCCTTGACCTTGAGCAGCAGGCCGTCGCGCAAGATGCCGGCGTTGTTCACCAGCCCGTGCAGACCGCCGAAGTCCGTGGCCACCTGGGTAACCATCTCGCTCACCTGCGCCTCGTCGGCGACGTTGCACAGGTAGGCGCGGGCATCGCCACCGGCGGCCTTGCAGGCGGCCACGGCTTCGGCCAGGCGTTCCGGGTTGAGATCCACCAGCGCCAGACGCGCGCCCTTGCCGGCCAGATGCTCGGCCATCGCCCGGCCTAGACCCTGGCCGCCGCCGGTAATGATGATGACCTTGTCTTGTAGCTGCATGCCCATCTCCTTCTTGTTGTCTCGCTGCGAGAACCCCGCTCGCGGGGGAAACCGTTATGCTGAGCGCCCTGTCGAACCCGCCCTGTGAGGAGCCCCTGTGAGCGCTGAAGCCGCCAAGCATGCCCGACAACTTCTGCTCAAGGAATATCGCGGTGTGCTCTCCACCCACTCCCAGGCCATGCCGGGTTTCCCCTTCGGCTCGGTGGTGCCGTACTGCCTGGACGCCGAAGGCTGGCCGCTGATCCTGATCAGTCGGATCGCCCAGCACACGCGCAATCTCAAGGCCGACGGACGCTGCTCGCTGCTGGTCGGTGAGCGCGCCGCTGCCGATGTGCAGGCCGCCGGTCGCCTCACGCTGCTGGCCGAAGCACGTCAGCTGAGCGAGGCGGCGGATATCGAGGCGGCCGCGCAGCGCTATTACCGTTATTTCCCCGAGTCGCGCGATTACCATCGGGTGCACGATTTCGATTTCTGGCGCTTGGAACCGGTTCGTTGGCGCTACATCGGCGGTTTCGGCGCGATCCACTGGTTGGACCACGTGGCGCTGGCCAATCCCTTTGCCGTCGGCGATGGCGCGGCGGAGCGGGGCATGGTCGAGCACATGAACGATGACCATGCGCCGGCCATTGCGCGCTACGTCGCCCAAGCCGGCTTGCCTGGCACCGAGCCGGCGCAGATGGCCGGTATCGACAGCGAGGGCTTTCATCTGCGCATCGGTCAGGCACTGCACTGGCTGCCTTTCGCCGAACCCTGCGAAACACCGCTGGCGGTGCGCCAGGCGCTGGTGGCGATGGCGCGTGGCTGAGCGGATTCAGCTTCGCGTCAGGCAGGCTTTCGCATAATCCGCTTACAGACTGCGTCGCGTGTGGGTTGAATTTGGCCTGCGGCGTCGTCATCTACAGGTGACTGGAAGCCTATCTTCCGCCAAGGATCATCGATGCGAATCTTCTTTCTGCTGTTCCTGTTGTTTCCGCTGGCCGAGCTGTACGTGCTGATCAAGGTCGGCAGCTCCATCGGCGCGCTGGCAACCATCCTGCTGCTGGTGCTCAGCGGCATCGCCGGCGTTCTGTTGATGCGCCTGGCCGGCTTCGCCACTGCCTGGCGCGCGCGGGAGCGACTGGCGCGCGGCGAGCTGCCCGAGCGCGAGATGCTGCAGGGGCTGATGCTGGCGCTGGGCGGCGGTCTGCTGTTCCTGCCGGGGTTCATCAGTGACGTGCTGGCGCTGATCGTGCTGTTTCCGCCGAGTCGCAATTTCCTCTTCCGTCTGGTCAACCGGCGAATCGAGGAGCAGGTGCGCCGTCAGCGTGCCTTTGCCGACGACCTGCAGGCGCGTTCCGGTCCGCAACGGCCGAACGTCATCGAAGGGGAATGGGAGCGCCGCGATCGCGATCAGTGAGTGTCACCTCCGGCATGTCATTCGGCATGCCGGTTCTGTTTTTCTGCCACGAAAATTTCATCCGCGCCCCTTGAAATGCTCTTGAACGCCCGCATGTAGCGGACACCGCAAGGTCGCTGTCGTGTTCGACAGTCCGTCTTCTGCGGCTCGCGTAGCGGGCCGCAACCGGCACCGCCGGATTCGTCAACCCGCCGATCACCTGGATTGGCATGGAACAACTCAGTTAGGAGAGATCGACAATGAAGCTTCGTCCTCTGCATGACCGCGTCGTGATTCGTCGCAGCGAAGAAGAAACCAAGACCGCAGGCGGCATCGTCCTGCCGGGCTCCGCTGCCGAAAAGCCGAACCGTGGCGAAGTCGTCGCTGTAGGCACTGGTCGCGTTCTGGACAACGGCGAAGTCCGCGCCCTGGCCGTGAAGGTCGGTGACAAGGTGGTGTTCGGCCCGTACTCCGGCAGCAACACCGTCAAGGTCGACGGCGAAGATCTGCTGGTGATGAGCGAGAACGAAATCCTCGCCGTCGTCGAAGCCTGATTACCCCGCGAATCTCCATCGATAATTCAAGAATTGAGGATCAATCAACATGGCTGCTAAAGAAGTCAAATTCGGCGATTCCGCACGCAAGAAGATGCTGGTTGGCGTGAACGTCCTGGCGGACGCCGTCAAGGCGACCCTCGGCCCGAAAGGCCGCAACGTCGTGCTGGAGAAGAGCTTCGGTGCTCCGACCATCACCAAGGACGGCGTTTCCGTCGCCAAGGAAATCGAGCTGAAGGATCGCTTCGAGAACATGGGCGCTCAGCTGGTCAAGGACGTTGCGTCCAAGGCCAACGACGAGGCCGGTGACGGCACCACCACCGCTACCGTTCTGGCTCAGGCCATCGTCAACGAAGGCCTGAAGGCCGTCGCTGCCGGCATGAACCCGATGGACCTGAAGCGCGGCATCGACAAGGCGACCATCGCCATCGTCGCCGAGCTGAAGAACCTGGCCAAGCCGTGCACCGACTCCAAGGCCATCGCCCAGGTCGGCACCATCTCCGCCAACTCCGACTCCTCCATCGGTGACATCATCGCCGAAGCCATGGAGCGCGTAGGCAAGGAAGGCGTGATCACCGTCGAAGAAGGTTCGGGTCTGGAGAACGAACTGTCCGTCGTCGAAGGCATGCAGTTCGACCGCGGCTACCTGTCGCCGTACTTCATCAACAAGCCGGACACCATGGTTGCCGAGCTGGATAGCCCGCTGCTGCTGCTGGTCGACAAGAAGATCAGCAACATCCGCGAACTGCTGCCGGTGCTGGAAGCCGTTGCCAAGTCCGGTCGTCCGCTGCTGATCGTTGCCGAGGACGTCGAAGGCGAAGCCCTGGCTACCCTGGTGGTCAACAATATGCGCGGCATCGTCAAGGTTGCTGCGGTCAAGGCCCCGGGCTTCGGCGATCGCCGCAAGGCCATGCTGCAGGACATCGCCATCCTGACCGGCGGTACCGTGATTTCCGAAGAAGTCGGCCTGAGCCTGGAAACCGCTACCCTGGAGCACCTGGGTAACGCCAAGCGCGTCGTACTGAACAAGGAAAACACCACCATCATCGACGGCGCTGGCGCCCAGGCTGATATCGAAGCCCGCGTTGCCCAGATCCGCAAGCAGGTCGAAGACACCACTTCCGACTACGACAAGGAGAAGCTGCAAGAGCGTCTGGCCAAGCTGGCCGGCGGTGTTGCCGTGATCAAGGTCGGTGCGGGCACCGAAGTCGAGATGAAAGAGAAGAAGGCCCGCGTCGAAGACGCCCTGCACGCCACCCGTGCAGCCGTCGAAGAAGGCGTGGTACCTGGCGGCGGTGTCGCGCTGGTTCGCGCTCTGCAGGCCATCTCCGAGCTCAAGGGCGACAACGAAGACCAGAACGTCGGTATCGCGCTGCTGCGTCGCGCCGTCGAAGCTCCGCTGCGTCAGATCGTTGCCAACGCCGGTGGCGAGCCGAGCGTGGTGGTCGACAAGGTCAAGCAGGGTTCGGGCAACTACGGCTTCAACGCCGCGTCCGACACCTACGGTGACATGATCGAGATGGGTATCCTCGATCCGGCCAAGGTGACCCGTTCCGCGCTGCAGGCTGCTGCCTCCATCGGCGGCCTGATGGTCACCACCGAGGCGATGGTTGCCGAGATCGTGGAAGACAAGCCGGCCCCGGCCATGCCGGACATGGGCGGCATGGGTGGCATGGGCGGCATGATGTAAGCCGACCGGCCCCTTAAGCTGTAAAAAAACCCCGCCTCGCGCGGGGTTTTTTATTGCTCGGAACTTTCCCGCCAGCGAAGACGCATGCCGTTGCGCGGCGGCCGCTTCGCGACCGTCTGTCGCAAAGCGCGATGGCCGACCAAGGCTGTACTACGGTCAGTAGACTTCCTTCAGATCAAGGGCTTGCGCGATGAAGCTGGAAATTGCTCGAGGAGTGTTCCTCGCCAGCGCGCTGACCGTCGCCTCGTTGTGCGGCGCGGCCTGGAGCGAACCAACGGCGAACGTGATACGCAGCAGCGAAAGCCGCGACTTCTGCCCGTTGCCGGCGGCGGCAGCCCGGGCGCAGCAGCTGGCGTTGCAGCCGGATGGCGACCTGCTGCTGTTGCTCTACGGACTCTCGCAGAGCCTGGGCGGGCGCGGCTGAGCGCCACGCCTGAACGGCGCCACGGCGGCGCCGTAGACTGGCTTGTAGTCAGCCGGCCAGGCGGCGGGTGACGTCGCTCAGCTGCAGCGAGAGGTTGTGCAGGTTCTGGCTGGCTGCCTGGGTGCGCTCGACGTGCTGCTGATTGGTGGTGGCGATCGAGGTGATCTCGGTGAGGTTGCGGGAAATGTCCTCGGCCACCGCAGTCTGCTCTTCGGCCGCCGTGGCGATCTGGCGATTCATGTCGCGGATGGCTTCGACCGCCTCGGTGATGTTCTGCAGCATCCGTCCGGCTTCGGTGACCTGCTCCACGCCCTGTTCGCTGCGCTGCTGGCCGCTTTCGATGGCGCGTACCGCGTTGAGCGCGCCGGTCTGGACCGAGTCGATGATCTGGTGGATCTCGGCCGTCGATTCGGCGGTGCGCTGCGCCAGCGTGCGAACCTCGTCGGCGACCACGGCGAAGCCGCGTCCCGCCTCACCCGCACGGGCGGCTTCGATCGCCGCGTTGAGCGCCAGCAGGTTGGTCTGCTCGGCGATGCCGCGAATCACTTCCAGTACCTTGCCGATGCGCTCGCTGTCGCCTTCCAGGCGGCGGACCACTTCGGCAGTGCTGGTGATTTCGCTGCGAATGGCGGTGATGCTTTGGATCGTCGACTGCATGACCGCCTCGCCCTGCTGCGCGGCGTGATCGGCGGCATCGGCGGCGTGCGCCGCATCGCCGGCGTGGCGGGCGACTTCCTGGGAAGTGGCGGACATCTCGTGCATCGCGGTGGCGACCTGATCGGTACGCGAGAACTGCTCGCTCGCGCCCTGCGCCATCAGCGTTGAGATCGCATTCAGCTCGCCGCTGGCGCTATCCAGATTGGCGGCGCTCTGCTGCAGGTTGTTGAAGGTGTCGGCGAGGAAGTCGCGCAGCGTGTTGGCGGCCACCGCCAGCCGGCCGAGTTCGTCGGCCCGCGAGGCATCCACGCGATTGGCGAACTGGCCCTGGCTGAGGCGGGCGATGTGTTCGATCAGCGAGCGGGTCGGTTCGATGATGTTGCGATTGACCAGCCACAGGCTGAGCAGCCCTACCAGCGCGCTGGCAAGCAGCATCACCAGCACGCCGGTGAGCGCGGCGGAGCCGGCGCCCTCGCGGATTTCAGTGGATTGCCGGGCGGCGGTCTGGCGCAACTGGCTGACCAGCTCGCTCATCTGCGCACTGGCGGCGCGGTCGATGCCGGCCACCGCAGCGTCGCCTGCGGTCGGGTCGGCATCGGCGGCGACGAAGGCGTCAAAGCCCTTGCGATAAGCCTCGCCGAGCAGACGGTGCTCGTTCTGCAGGCGCGCGATCTGGCCCGACAGCTGCGAGCTCTGAGCGCTGGCACGTTGCAGCTGGCCGAGCAGCTCTTGCACCTTGCGCTCCTGCGCCTGGAACTGCGCCCAGTATTTGTTGCGCTGCTCGGGATTCTTGCCGCGCAACAGGACGTTCTTCCATTCCTGCACCTGAATCTTGAATTCCAGGTTCGCCTCGTCGACCAGCTGCGATTCGCTCAGCGGTCCGTCGAGCAGATCGCCGAAATGCTCGACGTGGTGGGACAGTTGCTGAATGCAGAGCAGGGCGATCACCAGCAGCAACAGCAGGCTGCCGCCGATCAGGGCGAGAATTTGCGCGCGCAACGATTTCTTGAGCATGGAAAGGGCGTCTCGGTAGAGGGATAAACGAGCGTCCCTTTATTCGGCCGTAGGCCCGGTAACTTGAGCTCAGATCGCCCGCAAATGATTGTCCCAGAGCCCTGCGGGCAGTTGCAGCGGTTCGCTGCGGATGCGTTCGCCGCGGCAATCGAGCAGCCGGCAGCGACTCTGGCCGGAACTGACGACGAAGCCCCGCTCGACCGCCGCGATCCCGGCGCAGTCGGCCAGCGCGATCTCCTCGCGCAGCTGTGCGCTGTCCAGATTCCAGACAAACACCTTGTTGCCGCGCGGTGCGGTTACCGCCAGCAGGCGCAGCTCGTCGTGAATCGCCAGGCTGGCGGTGTACTGGTTCATGCTCTGGCGCTGCGCCTCGTCCAGCGGGAAGTGCTGGAAGGGCTGGCCCGGCCGCTTGATCGCCAGCAGCGGCACGCGGTCTTGCGGGTCGCCTTCGTACTGCTGGCCGGAGACGATGGTGCCATCGGCCGCGACGGCGAGGTGGCGCACGCTGTTCATCTGCTCGGGGAGCTGCTCCTTGCTGATCAGCGTGCCATCGCGCCGCAGCAGGACCAGGCTCGGCTGCATGGCATCGAGGTTCATCTTCTCGCGGCTGTCGGCTTCGGTGCGGATGCCGCCGTTGGCGATCACCAGGGTTTCGCCGTCCGGCATCCACAGCAGCTGGTGCGGGCCGATGCCGTGCGTCGAGTGTTCGCCAACCCGCTGCAGGCGCTGCTGATCGACGCGATAGACGCCGAGCACGCCGCGCCCCGGATCGCGCGTGTCGTTCTCGGTGGTGTAGAACCATTCGCCGCTGGCGTGGAACACGCCGTGGCCATAGAAGTGGCGTTCCGGCGGCGAGGCCAGCACTTGCAGCAGGCTGCCGTCGCGGCTGTCGAGCAGGTAGCTCTCGCGGCTCGGTCGGCGGCCGACGAACACCACCAGCGGCAGGTGCGGATGCGCGTAGACGTCATGGCAACGCTCGGCGACCGGCGTGGCGAATACGCGGGTGCCATCGAGGCGATAGCCGACCGCATAGTGCCGGCCATCGGCATCGTCGCGGGCGGAGTAGAGGCGCGGGCCGTCGTCATGCCGGGCGATGGCCCAACCGCCGAGCGCGCCGGCGGCGAGCAGGGCGCTGCCGAGGCCGATGAAGGTGCGGCGCTGCATGCTCAGTCTCCGTCGTGGGCGTTGAAACCGATCTGAATGCCCAGCGCGCGGGCCAGTTCGCTCTGATGCAGGCGATGCACCTGGTCGAGCTGCTGGTACAGCGCGTTCAGCTGCTCACGCCCTGTGCTGTCGGCGAGCAGGGTGGCGAACGGCTGATCGAGGGCGGCCAGTTGCCGGTTCAGCTCGGCGTAACCCTGGTCGATGCGCTGCGCCAGCCCGGCGTGCTCGTCGCCGAGCAGCGAACGCAGGCCGTCCGCCTTGGCGCCGCTCCACAGCTGCTCAGCGCTGGCGAGCGTGGCCGCGAAGCTGGCCAGCGTCGCACCGCTGCGCCAGGCCTCGGCCTGATAGGGCTGCGGCTGTCCCTTGGTCTGCCGGCCGAGCGGCGCACCGAGTTTCTTCTTCAGCCCGTCGAGTCCGTTGATCTGCGCGCGCAGCAGCTCGGCGATGGCCTCGCGCGATTCGGCATAGCGCTCGCTGGGAAATGTCTTGAGCTGTGCAGCCATGCCGTCCGCGTCCTGCCACTGCTGCAGCACGTCGGCGGAGAGTTGCTGCTGATGCGCGCCGATGGCGGTCAGCAGCGGGCAGTAGCGGGACTTGCCGGCGGCGTCGAGGACGATGCCGGTGTCGAACAACAGGTATTCATAGGCGCTGAGCCCCTGCACCACTACGCTGGCATTCTCCAGATCGGCCTGGGTGAGTTGCGGCTTGCTGTCGAGCAACGCGCCGACCTGCCGGGCTACGAGGTTCTTCTTGTCCGGCCAGAACTGTACCTGCCAGGCGCGGTTGCCTTCGGCCAGCGGCCCGATCATCAAAGGCTGCAGGCCGGCCCAGCTGCGTTGAGCCTCGATGAAGGCGGCGCGCGCCTCGTCCAGCGTCTGTTCGCCGGCGCAGAACGCCGTTGCGCTGGCCGCCAGGCGACGGTCGCTCTCCGCCCACTGGGTATAGGCTGGCAGCAGCACGTTGTCGGTCAGTGCCTGACTGGCTGCGCCGAAGGGCTCGGCTGGCGCGCAGGCGCCGAGCAGCAGGCCGGTGAACAGGGCGGCGGTCGTGCGCAGGGTGCGATGGGAGTTCATGGCGTCCTCGTAGGCAATCGGTTGCGGCTTCGGCGAGCCAGGTATGCGGGGCGCGAAGGCATGCCGGGTCGCGTGGTCAGAGTGATTCGAGAAAGCGCAGCAGCGCGGCGCGTTCCCCGCTATCGAAGGTCAGTACCGTCTGGCGTGCCGCCTCGGCTTCGCCGCCATGCCAGAGCACGGCTTCGAGCAGTGTGCGGGCGCGACCATCGTGCAGCAGACGCGTCACGCCGCCGACGGTGGCGGTCAGGCCGATGCCCCACAGCGGCGGGGTGCGCCATTCGCGGCCGCTGGCCTCGAACTCGGGGCGATGGTCGGCCAGGCCGTCGCCCATGTCGTGCAGCAGCAGGTCGCTGTAGGGGCGGATCAGCTGATTGGCCAGCTCCGGCTCGGCGGCATCGGCGCCGGTGGTGAACTGCGGGGTGTGGCATTTCTGGCAGCCGGCACGGTGGAACAGGGTCTTGCCGGCCAGCACCTCGGGGTCGTCGACATCGCGGCGCGCCGGCACGCCGAGGTTGCGCGTGTAGAACAGCACCTGGGCGAGGATCGGGTCGCTCACTTCCGGCTCGCCGCCATGCGGCAGGGCGCGGCATTCGCGCTGCTGCTCGGTGCAGCTGCTGCCACTGAACAAGCGGCTGGTCAGGCCCATGTCGTTGAAGAAAGCGTCGGCGTTCTGCTGGTTGAGATTCGGCTGGCCGGCCTTCCAGCCGAAACGGCCGATCACGGTCTGCCGGCTGACTTGGTCGAAGACGCGGTTGGCGCGCCCGGAGATGCCATCGCCATCGCGGTCGTCCGGGTCGGCGTTGGCCAGCAGCGCATCCTGGGGGATCGCCTCGAGCAGGCCGAGGCCGATCATCGGCGGCGCGATCCGTACGGAAAACTGCGTTTGCGGATGCAGCGCGCCGTAACCCAGTTCGCTCAGGCGCAGTTCGGGCTTGCGCAGCTCCACCTCCTCGCCGTCGGCGAAGCGTACGCGCTGGGTGCGGTAATTCAGGCGCACCCGGCCTTCCGGCGCCACGCCGGGGATAGCCATGTCTTGCAGCTGGCCGCCGTAGACCGGCTCGGGGGCGATGCCGCGCTCGCGCAACACCTGCGCATGCTCGGCGCCGGCCGGAATCGACAGGCGGACCAGCAGCGATACCGCGTTGTCGCTGTCGCTTTCCGGCGGGTGGCCGCGGCCGTCCTTGACGTGGCAGTTCTGGCAGGCGTTGGTGTTGAACAGCGGGCCGAGGCCGTCGCGCGCAGTGGTCGAGGCGGGCGCGATGACCCAGGGGTTACGGAAGAAGCTGTTGCCGACGCTGAAGTCCAGCCGACGCAGCGGCGACAGGTTCGCCGAAGGCTCGGAGAAGGCGTTCTGGTCGAATTTCATTACGGTCGCACTGCCAGCCGACAGCGCTTCGCCGGGCTCGGCATGCTCGAAGCGTGGCGCTTCGTCGCAGCCAGGCAGACCAAGCATCAGCAGTGCGAGGGCGGAAATACGAAGCGAGAGGTGCATCAGGCTACCGGAGTACAGAAAAAAAGCGGGGCGCCAGCTTACCAGTCCGGCAGCCTTCGAATAAGAGGTATTTTCATTTGGGTGGACGGCGATTGCGGAATGGGCGCCGAGGTGGGAGCGCGGACACGGCTTGATGCCGTGCCCGCGTTACGCCGATCAGAACTGGTGGTCGGCGGTATCCGGGTTGAGATCGCTGATCCCCAGCGTGGCGGCAGCCTGCTCGATGGCGGCGGTCTGCTTGACCAGGGCGGCGATGGCCGCGCGAACTTTCTCCTGGCCGGCGCTGTTGTCCGCGGCGATCAGCTGGTCGAAGGCCTCGCCGTCCGCGGCACTCTGCACCAGCACTTGCAGCTTGGCTTCGGTGGTTTCCAGGTCGGTCTTCAAGGTGCTGTCGACTTGCGGGTCGACCGCCTGCACCAGCGAAGCCAGGCTCGCGCCGCTGAGGGTGCTGCCATCCACGCGCTGGTACTCGCCCAGGTAGATGTTGCGGATGCCCTTGGCGTTGTAGAAGTGCGAGTTGTGGGTGTTGTCGCTGAAGCAGTCGTGCTCGTCTTCGGTGGAGTTGGCCTCCAGCGCCACCTTCATGCGCTCGCCGGCCAGCTCGCCGAGCGAGAGGCTGCCCATGCCGAACAGCATCTTGCGTACGCCGTTCCGGGCGGGCTCGGCTTCGAGGGACGCGCGGTAGTTGTCGGCGACGCCGGCCTGCCACTGCCCGACCATCTCGGCCAGATCGCTGACCAGCAGATCGGTGACGGCCTTCAGGTAGGTGCGGCGGCGGTCGCAGTTGCCGCCAGTGCAGCCGTCGCCAGCGATGAAGTCACTGGCCGGGCGCTGCCCGGCGCCGGGGTTGCTACCGTTGAGGTCCTGGCCCCAGAGCAGGAATTCGATGGCATGGTAGCCGGTGGCGACGTTGGCTTCGGAACCGGCCAATTCGTTCAGGCTGGCCAGTTTCTCACCGGTGATTTCGCTGACGTCGAGCTTGTCTTCGCCGACCTGCACTTCGCGGTTGGCGATGATGTTGGCGGTCGCGCCGGGGTTGCCGAGGGCGTGCTGATAATCGCCCTTCACGTAGTCGATCAGGCCTTCGTCCAGCGGCCAGGCGTTGAGCTGGCCTTCCCAGTCGTCGACCACGCTGTTGCCGAAGCGGAACACTTCGGTCTGCATGTAGGGTACGCGCGCCGCCAGCCAGGCTTCCTTGGCTGCCTGCAGCGTCGCATCGCTGGGGTTGGCGAGCAGCGCGTCGACGGCCTGCTGCAGTTTGACGCCGGTGGCATGGGCGTCGCTGAACACCGCCAGGGCGAGGTCGGCGTAGTGGCTGACCACCGCTTTGGCAGCCTGTTCGTCCAGTTTCGGGGCGCTCGCGGCGGGCTGGGCCTGGCTGGTGGCCGGCGCAGTGGTGGCCTGCTCGGCGGTTTTCTGGTCCTCGCCGCAGCCGGCAAGAGAGACGGCAACGGCCAGCAAGGTCGCGGTGGCCCAGGTGGGGGTGCGTAGCATGAGCGGGTTCCTTTTTGCGTTCGAACGATGATCGATCCGGCTGGCGACGCCTGCACCGCCGTGACGGCCTTTAATAATGCGAAAGATTTGCATTTTGTGCAAAGGCAATGCGTGCGCCGCCTCTCTCTTCGCAATGGCGCTGGTCGCTAGAATGCTGGCACTTTTGAATCGCCGGACCTTCATGGAGAAACCTGATGAACCTGACGCTCGTGGTTGTGGCGGTGCTGACGTTCCTCGTCGTCGCCTATGCGGTGATCCTCTACAACGGCCTGGTGCGCCTCAAGCACGGGGTCGGCAAGGCTTGGGCGAACATCGACGTGCTGCTGCGCCAGCGCCACGAGGAGCTGCCCAAGCTGGTTGAAGCCTGCAAGCAGTACATGCAGCACGAGCGCAGCACGCTCGAGCGGGTGATCCGTGCACGTGGCGCGGTAGCCGACGCTCGCGCGCAGGGCGATATCGCCGCGCTTGGGGCGGCGGAAACAGGGCTGCGCGCCGGTCTCGGTCAGTTGTTCGCGCTCGCCGAGAACTATCCGCAGCTCAAGGCCGATGAGAGCTTTCGTCACCTGCAGCAGCGGATCAGCGGGCTGGAAAGCGGTATCGCCGATCGACGCGAGCTGTACAACGAGGCCGTCAATCTGAACAACGTGCGCATCGAGCAGTTTCCCGATGTGCTGCTCGCGCGTGCCTTCGCCTTTGGCCCGGCGGCGCTGCTGCAGTTCGATGAGGCGCAGAAGGCCGATGTCGATCTGCGTGCCCTGTTCGGCTGATCCGCATGGATTTCGCTGCGTTGCTCGCCTTCGTCGCGGCCGCTGGGTTGTGCGTGGCGGGCGGCTGGGTATGGGTGAGCCGCTGGTCGCGGATTCGCCATCTGCAGGACACGCCGACCTCGCGCATTCGCTCGGCCGCGCAGGGTTATGTGGAACTGGTCGGCGTCCTGCGCGAGAGCGGCGCGGCCCCCCTGACGGCACCGTTGAGCGGTCAGCCGTGCCTGTGGTGGCGCTACCGCATCGAGGAATACGGCGGGACCGGTGAGCGCCGCAGCTGGCGGGTGATTGAGCGCGGCACCAGTGAGGCCTGGCTGCGCCTGGCGGACGCCAGCGGCGAGTGCCTGATCGATCCGCGCGGCGCCGAAGTACTGCCAGCATGGCGCCGCGTCTGGACCGGCGATCAGCGTCATCCACGCGGGCTGCCGACCCACGGCTGGCTGGATTGGCTGAACGGCGGTCGGCAGTACCGCTACGTCGAGGAGCGCCTGCACGCAGGCGAGCCGCTGTATGCCATCGGCGAGTTTCGTACCTTCGGGGGCGGTCGTCAGGGGCTTGATCAGCAGCGGGCGCAGGCGGAGGTGATCCGCCAGTGGAAAGGCGATTTTGCCGGCCTGTTGCGGCGTTTCGACCGCGACGGCGATGGCCGGCTCGACGAGCAGGAGTGGCATCGCGTCAGGCTGGCGGCCGGGCTGGAGGCGCAAGACCGCCACCGCACGGCGAGCAGTGCGCCGGCGATCGCGCACCTGACGCGCCCGCAGCAGGCGCAACCGTTCGTGCTCTCCAGCCACGGCGAGGAGGTGCTCGCCCGGCGCTTCTACTGGCAGGCCGCGGCCGCCGCGCTGGCCTGCCTCGGCGGTGCGCTGTGGCTGGCCCTGCAGTTGGGCGTGAGTAGCTGGTAGCGACTGCAGCGCTACGGCTGGATCGAACTGAGCGTACGGGTGAAGTGGCGGGACTGCTGCAGGAGCGCGGTCATTTCCCGTGCCGGCAGCGGCTTGCTGTAGTAATAACCCTGGCCTTCCTGGCAGCCCTCGGCGATCAGGTAGGCTTCCTGCTCGGGCGTCTCCACGCCTTCGGCGATGACCGTCATGCCCAGGCTGCGGCCCAGCTGGATGACTGCGCGAACGATGGTGGCGCCTTCGTCCTGGCCGATGTCCTGGACGAAACTCTTGTCGATCTTGATCTTGTCCAGCGGCAGGCTCTTGAGGTAGCTGAGCGAGGAATAGCCGGTGCCGAAGTCGTCGATGGCGATCAGCGCACCGGATCGCCGCAGGCTCAGCAGGTTGTGCCGGGCAGCCTGGATATCTTCCATCAGTCCGGTTTCGGTGACTTCCAGTTCCAGGGTTTCGGCCGGTAGCTGATGCCTCTGCAGCAGGTCGCTGATCATCTGCGGCAGGCCGCTGTGGTGCAGCTGAACGGTCGACAGGTTGACGGCCATGCGCAAGCCGGTGAAGCCGAGCCCGCGCCATTCCTGCAACTGGCGGCAGGCCTGGTCGAGTACCCAGGCGCCGATCGGAATGATGCTGCCGTTCTGCTCGGCCACCGGAATGAACAGGTCGGGCGGCACCAGCTTGCCCTGGTGCTTCCAGCGCAGCAGCGCTTCGACACCGGTGATGCAGTTCTGCTGGTAATCCACCTGCGGCTGGTAGACGAGGAAGAACTCGCCATGCGCCAGCGCCTCGCCGAGGTCCTTCTCCAGCTCGCGACGCGCGCGCATTTCGCTGTCGATGCTGGCGACGTAGAACTGGTAGCGATTGCGCGAGCGGTTCTTGGCCAGCGTCATGGTTTGCTCGGCCTTCTGCAGCAGCTTCTCGGTATCGCCGCCGTCTTCCGGGTACAGCGTGACGCCGATGGTGCCGTGCAGACGGATACGCTGGCCATCCACTTCCAGCGGCGTTTCCAGGTCATCCAGCAGGGTTTGCGCCAGCTCGGCGGCCTCGTAGGGCTGCTCGATCCCCGAGAGGACCAGGACGAATTGATCGCCTCCCAAGCGTGCCAGGGCGTCCAGCCGTCCGCCCAGCGAGCGCAGGCGGTCGGCCAGCGCCAGTAGCAGGCGGTCACCGGTGCGATAGCTGAACTGCTCGTTGATGCCCTTGAAATCGTCCAGCCCGAGGCAGAGCACCGCGACGCGTCGTTGCAGGCGACGCGCTTCCTCGAGGATGTGATCGAGCTGGCGCTGCAGCTGCTGGCGGTTGGGCAGGCCGGTCAGGGGGTCGTACTGAGTCATATGCTGCAGGCTGTTCTCGGCCTGCTGACGCAGCTGCATGTTGTGTTCGATGGCGGCGAGCAGACCGTTGGCGGTCTCGACCCAGAGGCCCAGTTCGTTGCGTTCGTGGCCCTTGATCAGCGGCAGCTTGTGCGCGCCGGGACGGTCGGGATTGATGCGCGCCAAGTGCTCGATCAGCTTGGTCAGCGGGCGCGTCAGCAGCCATTCGTAGATGAGGAACAATACGAGGCCGAGGGTCAGTGCGCGCAGGACACCGATGACGGCGATCACCACCGAGTCGCGGATGAACTCCTGGCCATAGCGGGCGGTGTCGAGGGTGATGCGCAGGTCGCCATAGTGTTCGTTGTAGGGCTCGCGGCCGATCAGCGGAATGGAGAACTGCTGGTCGCGGCCGAGGATCGGATCGGTTAGCCAGCGTGAAGGCAGCGTCAGCAGGGGGCGCGACTTGTGCGCCAGCAACTCCTCGCCGGCATGACCGATCGAGGCTTCGCGGATGGACTCGTGCTGGAACAGGCCTTCCATCACCTGGCTGCCCATTTCTCGGTCGAGGCTGTAGATCGCCTGCGTCGAGGGGTCGCGGGTCATGCGCAGGATGCGTTGCGCATCGTCGGCGATGAGATGACGGGCCTTGTAGGCTCCGAAGATGATCTGCGCACAGCTGAGAACCAGCCCCACGGCCAGTGCGGACAGCAGAACCACTCGCAGGAGTCTTCGTGACAGGCTGTTGCGCAATTCCAGCTTCAAGAGAAGATCCCTTTTCCGTGCCGGTGCTTGGTTGCGCAAGTATTGATAGTCATGGCGGTGTCGTCAAAAAACCTTGTGATCGAACTATGACGCTAAGGTCGGGCATGCCTCGCAGCGTGCACGACACGCCCGGGCGATGCTTGCGCTACCCGTCACATCGGCCGGGTTCTGCCGGGCTTGAACGAAAAATGCCCGCAACTGACGAAGCGGGCATTTTCGGGGGACTGGCCTGGCTGTCCGGCATGCAGGTGCGCACGGACAGCCGGAACGGCTGGATCAGCCGGCGAAGTTTTTCGCGACGAAATCCCAGTTGACCAGGTTCCAGAACGCTTCGACGAACTTCGGACGAGCGTTGCGGTAGTCGATGTAGTAGGCGTGCTCCCACACGTCGCAGGTCAGCAGCGGCTTGTCCCCGGCGGTCATGGGGTTGCCGGCGCCGATGGTGCTGGCCAGGCCCAGGCTGCCGTCGGATTTCTTCACCAGCCAGGCCCAGCCGGAGCCGAAGGTGCCGATGGCGGTCTTGGTGAATTCTTCCTTGAACTTGTCGAAGGAGCCGAAGGAGGCATTGATGGCGTCAGCCAGCGCGCCGCTCGGCTGGCCGCCGGCGTTGGGTGCCAGGCAGTTCCAGAAGAAGGTGTGGTTCCAGACCTGAGCGGCGTTGTTGAAGATACCGCCCGAGGAGGACTTGATGATGCTTTCCAGGTCCTTGCCTTCGAACTCGGTGCCCGGGACCAGGTTGTTCAGGTTGGTCACGTAGGCAGCGTGGTGCTTGTCGTGGTGGTAGTCCAGGGTTTCGGCGGACATGTGCGGCTCGAGAGCATTCTTAGCGTACGGCAGCGGCGGCAATTCGAAAGCCATGATGTATCTCCTACTCAGGTGTCGAGGACATGATGCGGCGGGCGGGGGCAGCTGCGATGGGGACAGAGGCGAATGCTGCACGCACCCTGCTCGTCTCGGCTGTTTTCCCTTCGCTCACCACGATCTTTGCGCGAACTCTGGCCGTTCACGGTCGGCCGGACAGGCGGGCTGAAGCTCAACCCGCGAACGCCGGATCATAGCACCCACCCTGCGGCAAAACCACGCGGCAACTGTGTGGGCAAACCTGCTCCGGGCGCTTGCGGCGCAGCTTTACGATGCGCGCCCGCGCGGAAGTCGCCATGCGTGGACCCCGCTGCGACGGTGTCGTTCCTTGCCGTCGACCGCGACGAGCCGCTCAGTCGGGTACGGCCAGCTGCAGCGCGACGGCGAACATCATCGCAGCGACGCCGACATCGATCAGTCGCCAGGTCAGCGGGCGTGCCAGCCAGGGCGCGAGCCAGGCGCCGCCCAGCGCAAGGGCGAGGAACCACAGCATCGACGCGCTCGCCGCGCCCAGCGTGTAGGCGCCGGGCGCCGGCTGCTGCGCACCGAGCGAGCCGATCAGCAACACCGTGTCGAGATAGACATGCGGATTGAGCAGGGTCACCGCCAGCGCGGCGAGCAGTACCGCGCGCCGCGAGCGGCGTTCGCCGTTGCCCTGTTGCTGCAGTGCCTGCGGCCGCACGGCACGGCGCAGCGCCGCGACGCCGTACCACAGCAGGAAGGCCACGCCGCCCCAGCGGGTGATCGCCAGCAACGTTGGGTTCTGCGCCAGGATCGCCGCCAGGCCGAACACACCGAGGCTGATCAGGATCGCATCGCAGAGCACGCAGAGCGCGGCGACCGGCAGGTGATGCTCACGGCGCAGGCTCTGTGCGAGAACGAAGGCGTTCTGCGCGCCGATGGCGACGATCAGCCCGGCGGTGACCGCCAGCCCGTTCAGGTAACTGCTCCAGAGGGTTCCCATATTCGCCGCCTTGTCGAAGTCCAGGCTGGCAGTCTGGGGCGGGGAGGAATATAAGAGAAACGAATCTTCGTTAACCCTCATTAGGAAAACAGATGTTCGATTACAAGCTGCTGGCCGCGCTGGCCGCGGTGGTCGAGCAGGCCGGCTTCGAGCGCGCTGCCGCAGTGCTCGGCCTCTCGCAATCGGCGGTGTCGCAGCGCATCAAGCTGCTCGAAGCGCGGGTCGGCCAGCCGGTACTGCTGCGCGGCGTGCCGCCACGGCCGACCGAGCTGGGCCAGCGGCTGCTCAACCATGTGCAGCAGGTGCGCCTGCTGGAGCGTGACCTGCAGGGCCAGGTGCCGACGCTGGACGAGAATCGTCTGCCCGAGCGACTGCGTATCGCGCTGAATGCCGACAGTCTGGCGACCTGGTGGGCCGAGGCCGTCGCGCCGTTTTGCACCGAGCATGCGGTGCTGCTCGATCATGTCGTGGAGGACCAGGCGGTCGGCCTCAAGCGCATGCGCGCCGGCGAGGTGGCTGGCTGTGTCTGCGCGGCCGAGCGCCCGCTGGCCGGTGCGCGCAGCCAGTATCTGGGCGCGATGCGTTACCGCGCGCTGGCCAGCCCGGCATTCCAGCGGCGCTACCTCGGCAGCCAGCCGAGCGCCGAGACGCTGGCGCGCGCGCCGGCCATCGTGTTCGGCCCCGATGATCGCCTGCAGCATCGCTACATGGCTTCCATCGGCGGTTCGGACGGCTTCATCCACCATCTGTGTCCGTCGTCCGAAGGCTTCGTGCGGATGCTGCAGAGCGGGCTTGGCTGGGGGCTGGTGCCGCAGTTGCAGGTGCGCGGCGAACTTGCGCGCGGCGAGCTGGTCGATGTGCTGTCCGGCCCGCCCATCGATGTGCCGTTGTACTGGCATCACTGGCGCAACGGCGGCGCGCTGTTGGATGAACTGACCCGTCACCTGTTGCGTTGTGCCGGACGCTGGCTGGTGACCGAGTGAGATTGCGCGCGCCCGGCAGGCTGTCGCAGAACCACCGCAACCATCGGCTGGTTCATGCCGTTTGCATCCGGGCGGTAGCGCGGCCGGCAGGCGAATGAAACGAGCGGGACTCGCCTAAGGCGTTTGCCTGACCGGAGTTGTGGGTCCGACATCCGTGTCGGCAGGCGTCGATCCGCTGGCAGGAAGGTATGAGCAAGCGGCGTACCAGCTTGCCGTTTCATCCTCATTTTTCCGCGCGACCGCACCGGCAGGCGCGATCCGCGCGGGTCGGGCTGCTGGCGAGCGCCACGCTTGGCGCATCCGTCGGGGCTGGCCCGTGCAGCCGTGCGCAGCGCCGGTGCGCGCTGCCTCGTGACGGTGCAGTGCCACCGCGCCGCCGTGCCTGCTGTGGCATGGCCGAATCGTTATACTGCGCGCTGTTTTTTTGCTTCGCGCCATCCTGAAAGGTATCCCATGCGCAACGATGCTCACGACGAACTGGACCATATCCCCAGCCTCTCTGCGGCCCGGGATCGCGAAGAGCCTTATCCGGCGCCGGATCTGGAGCCGCTCCACAAGCCTGCCGTCGAGCGTGGCGAAACCGGGCGCGCGCGGCAGAAGCGTCGCGCGGGCAGTACCGCGCCGCTGTGGGTGCTGGTGGTGGTGCTCGCGGTCTGCCTCGGCGCGTTCGTCTGGTGGAGCTTCCAGCGCATGGCGGCGCTGGAGATGCAGCTGGTGGCCACCCAGGACAGCTTCGCGCGGATCAGCGAAGACGCCGCGGGCCGCCTGCGCGACATTTCCGGCAAGGTCGTGGCGACCGAATCCAACGTCACCACTGAAAGCGAGGCAGTGAAGCTGCGCATCAAGCAGCTCGAACAACAGGTGATCGAGCTGACCCGCAAGCAACAGGCATTCGCCACCGAGCAGCAGAGCCTGGCCGGCAAGCAGGGCAATCAGGATCAGCGCCTGCAGGAGCAGGGCAAGCGCCTCGACGGGCTGGATGGCGAGCTGCGCGCCCAGCAACAGACGGGCGCGACGCTGGTCGCGGATCTCAAGACCCTGGGCAGCGAACAGGCCTCGCTGAAAACGGCGCTGGGTGCGCAGGACCAGCTGCGTAGTCGCGTCGATGCGCTGGGCAAGGACGTTGCCGCTCTGCAGCAACGCGGCAATCCGAGTCAGGCGATCAGCCGCCTCGAACAGGACCTGCTGGTGTTGCGCAGCGAACTGGAGAACCGTCCGGCGGCGAGTTCCAACACGGCTGAATTCGACGCCTTCCGGGCCCAGGTCACGCGCAACATCACCACATTGCAGAGCCAGATCGCCAACCTGCAGGGCCAGCTCGACGCGCGCTGACGTCAAGCAGGGGCAACCGCACGGGTTGCCCCGAACGGCTTACAGATCCCAGCTGATCGACAGATTCAGGCCATGATCGCGGTTGTCGTTGCCGCGATAGTGGTAGTTGGCCCGCAGCGCCAGATCAGCGGCCAACTGATGCGCCAAGCCGACACTGAAGCGCGTTTGATCGCCCGTCGGCACCGCGCCGGGTAGCTCGAAGCTGTTACCGGGCACGCTGTTGAGCGACATGCGCAGGTCTTCCGGGTCATCGTCTTCACGCTCCACTTCACGAGCCACTTCGCCGTACAGGCGGGTGCGTTCGCTCAGGGCCAAGTCGCCGAACAGGCCCAGCGACAAGCGCAGCGAGTCGCGCTCCTGATCGGCAAAGGTCATCGCGGTGGAGCGCTCGCCGCGCTCGCTATAGCCATCCACTTCCACGCGCTGGTAGTTCGCCCCGATGAAGGGGCCGAATTGCATCGCATCCTGTGGCTGCATCAGGTTGAAGCCGACTTTGCTGCCGATCGCCCAGAGCTGTCCGTCGGTGGAGCCCTTCTCGACGCGCTCGCTGATGCCCAGCGCGAAGCGCCGTTCCAGGTCGTGGTAGTCCAGGTGACCGCCGCTGAGGGTGAAATCGGCGAACAGGCGATCCTGCTCGTAACGGGCAAAGACGGTCGCCAGGTAGCTGCGCATGTCGTAGTCAGATTCGCCAGCGCCGAGGCTGACATCGTTCTCTCCGACCGCCAGGCTGAGGCCGGCCAGCCATTGCTCGCTCAGTCGGCGGGACAGGCTCAGCGACAGCGACTGGCTGTCGCCGTCGCCACTGCCGTAGCCGTCGAAATCCGGGCTGCGATAGCCGCCGCCGGCCTGGATGCGCCATTCGCCGACGGGCTGCCAGCGGCCACGCTGGGCCATCAGCTCCTGATCGAGCTGTTGCAGCTGCGCGCGCAGCGCCGCCTGACCCATCTCCGGCAGGCGCGATATCTCCCAGGGCGCCGCGACGATCGAATACAGGTAGTCGGCGCTGATGCGATGCAGCGCGGTGGTCGGGTGCACGGCGTCGTTGAACAGCAGGCGGTCCGGGTCGGGGGCGCTGCCGCTGCGACCATAGATCGGGTCGGCCAGGCAGCTGTCGCCGGAGAAGCACACGGCGTTCTGGTTGACGTCGGCGGCAAAGCCGAATTGCGCCAGGTCCGCGCGTACCTCTTCAAGCAACAGACGGCTGTTGAGCAGCACGTAGTTGGCGCCGGAGCCGCGTAGCTGTGCCTCGAGCTCGGCGTTGTACTGGTCGCTGAGGGCATTGAGCTGGGCGCTGTTGCCGGTCAGGGTGCCGAGCGGGGTGCTGCCGACGTCGGGCAGGTCGGAGACGATGATGTAACGCGCACCGGCTTCGGCCAGCGCACTGACGCCGGCCACCAGATCGCCCGCCGCGGCGGCCATGGTGATCGGCCGGCTGGAGAGCTGGAAGATGTCGTTGGCGCCGCCGTTGAGGTAGTACAGCGCGTCCGGGTCGGCCTGCGGGTTATCCGCCAGATAGCCGGGGCGCGAGCGGCTCAGGCTGCCGGTAGCTACCGTCGAGGTGCCGATGATGGAATCGAGAATCTGGTCGGTACGGTAGCCGCCGACGGCGTAGTTGGTGCCGTCCGGGTTGCCGGTCAGCAGTTGCGGGAGCAGCGGCGTGGAGGGCAGCGAAGTCAGTCCCAGGCGCTCGGCCAGCAGCTGGGTGGCGACCTGGCCGCCGTACTCGACGTTGTTGTCGCCATAGGTCGGACCGGTGCGGTTGGTGAAGCGCAAGCCGCCGGTCGGATTGACACCCAGCAGCGGGCTGCCGACGTCGGGGAAGTTGCCGGCATCGCTGAGCGAGTCGCCGAAGTTGATGAACTGGCTGAACGGGCCGTCGGCGGCTGCCGCGCTGCTGGCAAGGATGGCCAGCAGCAGGGCGGCCAGCGGTCTTGTCGTCGGATGCATCGGGTGTCTCCCTTCTTGTTGTTGTTCTGCTGCGCGCTCGGGCGCCCGTTCAAGCTAGCCAGGGCGGACCGGCGGCGACAGCGCACCAAAGGGCGATTCGTCGGGACAGGCTGTCGCCCGAAAGACGGACGGCGCGACAGGTGCAAGAAACCCCGCGGGTTCTTGCCCTGGCTCAATGAATCGATTTCCCGCTCCGCTAGGATCGCGCTGCTGGCCGGAAGCCATCATGCGCAACCCAGGGATTTCACAGGGTGCGGCAATGGCCGGGGCTGAACGCGTGTTCCCTGCCGTGGATAGAACAACAATGACTGCACTGATCGATTTGCTTCGCTCACGCCTGACCACGCTGCTGCCCAGCGAGCTGAAAAGCAGTGAGCTGCGCCATCTGTTGACGCCGGTCGGTCATCCCATGCTGCTCTGCCAGCGCCGCGCGATGATGATCGTCGACCGCGTGCGGCTGTTCGCCTTTCTCTTCGCCGTGCTCACGCCGTTGTGGAGCATCATCGATCTGCTGGTCTTCGACACGCCGCTGTGGGCGCGGTTGGCAGGTTTTCGCCTGCTGGCCTGTCTGGCATTCACCTGGCTGCTGCTGTTCTACCGGCCGAGCGGCAATCTGTTCGACGCCTACCGGGCCATCGCGATCCTCTTCGCCATCCCGACGGTGTTCTACATCGCCTCGCATACGCTGCTGGGCTCCTACCAGCTGGCGCAGTTCTCGGCGGTGGTCGGTGCCGGTTATGCATTCCTGCCGTTCGTGCTGATGGCGGGGCTGACGATCTTCCCGTTGACCCTGGTGGAAAGCCTGGTGCTCGGCATGCTGTTGCTGATGGCGCAGGCGTTGGCCGGCTATCTCAGCTGGGCCACGTTGAACTGGCCGTCCTTCGCCGGTGCGTTCTGGCTGCTGATCCTGATCGCCGGTGTTGCCAGCCTGGCCGGCATGAGCCAGCTGGCCTTCATGATCGCGCTGGTGCGCCAGGCCATCCGTGATCCGCTGACCGGCATCTTCTCGCGCGGCAGCGGCGAGGAAATCCTGCGCCTGCAGTGGGACTCGGCGCAGCGTGCCGGCAGCCCGCTGGCGCTGGCCTTCATCGATCTGGATCACTTCAAGGCGATCAACGACAACTACGGCCACGAGGCCGGCGATGCCGTCCTGCGCGATGCCGCGCGCAGTCTCGTGGCGACCCTGCGTGGCTCCGACAGCCTGGTGCGCTGGGGCGGCGAGGAGTTCCTGCTGATCATGCCGGACACCGATCTGCAGCAGGCGCACCGGGCGCTCGCCCGGCTGGCCGGTAACGGTCTGGGCGTGCGCCCGGATGGCCAGCCATTGACCGCCAGCATCGGTCTTTCCGAGCGCCTGGCGGATGTCGCCGAGGACTACCGCCAGCTGCTGGAACTTGCCGACCAGCGCATGTACCAGGCCAAGTCCGGCGGCCGTAACCGCCTGCACGGTCACGCTGAATACACGATGGTCCAGCCCGTGACGGCGGTGCTGGAGCGCTAGTCCGCGGTTTTGGCGACCGGGCTGTCGACTACCGCGAAGACATGTCGCAGGTAGCTGACAAACGCCGGGTCGCGGCACAGGGTCTTGCCCGGCGAGTCGGAAATCTTCGCCACCGGTTGGCCGTTGCACGCCGTCATCTTGATCACCATGTTGGTCGGCTCCACGCCGGCGATGTCGCAGGTCAGCCCGGTGCCGATGCCGAAGCTCGGCCGGCAGCGCCCGGCCAGCGCCCGCAGGATCGTCAGCGCGCGGGGAAAGTCCAGACCGTCGGAAAACACCAACTGGCGGCTGCGCGGGTCGATGCCCAGGCGGTGGTAATGGGCGATGGCTTTCTCCGCCCAGATCAGCGGGTCGCCCGAGTCATGGCGCAGGCCGTCGAACAGCTTGGCGAAGTATAGATCGAAGTCGCGTAGGAAGGCATCCATGGTGATGCAGTCGGTCAGCGCGATCCCCAGCGCGCCACGGTATTCCCGAACCCAGCAGTCCAGCGCGGCGCGCTGGCTGTCGATCAGCCGCGGGCCGAGCTGCTGGTGCGCCATGATCCACTCGTGCGCCATCGTGCCCATCGGGCGCAGATCGAGCGTGCGCGCCAGGTGCACGTTGCTGGTGCCGACGAAGTCGCCGGGGAACGACTGCGCGAGGCGCTCGACCACCGCGGTCTGCACTGCATAGGAAAAGCGCCGACGGGTGCCAAAATCCGCCAGCTTGAAAGCGGCCAGTTCCTCGAGCGTGGCTTGCTCGCGCAGCCAGACGCACTTGGCGTCCAGCCGCTCGAGCGCCTGCTCCGGCCCCACGTGCGGGTAGCGGGCCCGATTGCGCACCTCGCTGATGATCGCCAGCAGCGGCACCTCGAAGAGGATGACGTGCAGCCACGGGCCGCGCAGGTGGATCACCAGTTCGCCCGCTTCGACTTCCAGGCGCACGTAACGCAGGTCGAAGCGAAACAGGCCGAGAAAGCGGATGAAGTCTGGCTGCATGTAGGGGATGCGTTCGAGGAAGGCCAGTTCTTCGGCGTTCATTGCTAGCTCGGCAAGCGCCTCGATCTGCTCGCGTACCGCGCTCAGGTAGGGGCTGAGGTCTTCTTCCGAGCGGCAGCGGAATGCCCACTCCACCTCGGCGTTGGGGTAGTGATGCAGCACGGCCTGCATCATCGTCAGTTTGTAGAAGTCGGTGTCCAGCAGACTCTGGATGATGGCGGGGT
Organism: Pseudomonas phenolilytica; assembly: GCF_021432765.1. Classification (NCBI taxonomy): domain Bacteria; kingdom Pseudomonadati; phylum Pseudomonadota; class Gammaproteobacteria; order Pseudomonadales; family Pseudomonadaceae; genus Pseudomonas; species Pseudomonas phenolilytica. The sequence continues at coordinate 150,331 of NZ_CP058908.1, read as the reverse complement.
TGTTCACGGTGGCGTTCCTGGCTGCGGTGCCATGCACCTTGCCGCTCCGAACAGCATCTGGCAAGAACGCTGCCGGCGGGGAAAACAAAAGCGCTAATTAATGGACCGATATACGGTAAATCTGGCTGTCGGGTTTTTGTCCTGTCGGAAAGTTGTGAATTCAATGAGTAGAGCTGTTGGCGGAATAATATTCGAGTGCCATCAATAAAATACTGAAAGTTCGCAGTGGTTAATTGCGGCTAATAAAAAAGGCAAGAGCCGAAGCTCTTGCCTTTTTACTACAGGTGTAGGCCGCTTTGTCAGCTGCTGCGGCCACCGCCGTGGCTGTTCTGGCCACCCTTGCGGCCTGCCTCGGAGGCCTTCTCGCGGTCGTTGGCGAAGTTGCCGCCGCTGTTGTGGCCGCCTTTGCGGCCGGCTTCGGATGCTTTCTCTCGATCGTTGGCGAAGTTGCCCGGGTTGTTATTTGCCATGTCTTTTTCTCCTCAGTTGGATAGAGACTTTGGAAACGGCCAATGAGAGAGATTCATCAGCCTTCATGGTTTCAGAGGACCGGGCTGCGATGGAAGTTTCATTGTTTCAGCGACGGCGGACGAATGGTTTTCCCTATATCGCTCGTGCGTATGGCGCCGTGCAATTACAGCGAAACGGTAGTTGCACTTAAAGGTTCTCTGAAACTTGCCGCGTCAGGCCGCCAGGGCGAGTTGGCGCTGGGCCAGCAGGCGTATGACGTAGCCGATCTTCAGTGCAGTGGGGCCGAGGATCACCAGCGCGTGGCAGGCGACCACCAGCGGCAGGCGCAACCACTGATCGAACAGATAGGCGCCGCTGACGCCCAGCAGCAGGAGCAATACGCCGCCGAGCATCAGCGCGCTGGCCAGATGGAGCAGGTGTTGCGGGTCCCAGTTGCGTTGAAACATGGTTCACCTCCGTCAAGGCAGGAGAGGGAGCCCGCGCGGGCGCGGGCTCGGTGGTTTCATTCGAGGGCGCTGGCCGGACCGAAGAACTCGTAGCGGGTCTGCCGCTCCGGTACGCCGAGCGACTTCAGCTGGCGCTTGACCGCCGCCATGAAGGGCTTGGGGCCGAGGAAGTAGGCGTCCACGTCGCGGTCCTCCGGCAGCCACGCGGCCAGCCGGTCCTCGGTGAGCAGGCCGACGGCGTCGGGCGCGGCGGCTTCGCCTTCGTGTTCGTCGTAGCAGTAGAAGCGCCGCAGTTGCGCATGGCGCTCGGCCAGGGTGTCCACCGTGCGCCGGAACGCATGCACGCCGGCGTTGCGCGCGCAGTGGATGAAGTGCACCGGGCGCTCGGTGGCCAGTGCCTGTTCGAGCATGGCCAGCGTCGGGGTGATGCCGACGCCACCGCTGATCAGTACCAACGGCTTGTCGCCGGGTTGCAGGGTGAAGTCGCCAGCCGGGGCGAACAGCTCCACCACCGCGCCTTCGTCCAGCGCATGCAGGGCGTTGGAGACGACGCCGCCGGGCTCGCGCTTGACGCTGATGCGGTACTCGCGGCCGTTGCTGGCCGCCGACAGCGAGTAGTTGCGGCGCACTTCCTCGCCCTCGATCTGCAGGCGCAGGCCGATGTACTGGCCGGGCAGGAAGTCCAGCAGCGGTCCGCCGTCCTCGGGCTGCAGGTGGAACGAGCTGATTTCTTCGCTCTCGGCGACCTTGCGGGCGATGCGAAAGCGCCGCGCGCCACGCCAGCCGCCGGGTGCCTCGGCCTTGACCTGGTAGAGCTGTTCCTCGTTGCCGATGAGGATGTCGGCCAGCTGCTGATAGGCGGCGGCCCAGGCGTCGATCACCGCATCGGTGGCGATCTCCTCGCCGAGGACCTCGCGGATGGCGCGCAGCAGGCAGCCACCGACGATCGGGTAATGCTCGGGCTGCACCTGCAGCGCCACATGTTTGTTGATGATCTGGCCGACCAGAGGGCCGAGCGCGTCGAGCCGGTCGATGTGGCGGGCATACATCAGCACGCCGTTGGCCAGTGCGCGCGGCTGATCGCCGCTGGCCTGGTGGGCCTGGTTGAACAGCGGGCGCACCTCTGGGTGCTCGCTCAGCATCAGGTTGTAGAAATGCGTGGTCAGCGCCTCACCGCCGCTTTCCAGTAGCGGCACGGTGGCTTTGATCAGGGCAATTTGTTCAGCGCAAAGCATCGAATACTCCTCTGGTGGGAAAGTCGCCGCGTCCGTTGACCAGGCAAAGGCGCGACGTTCTACCGAGGGTCTTTCAACAATCGTTCCAGCTCTGGAATTGACTGAAATCAAGGTCCGCAATGCCTAAGAGGTACAAAAAACCCCGGCGATAGAGGGTTTTAATAACCATTAGGGTCCGGAAAACCCTGGCGGCGAACCATCGTGCCCCGCATCTGCCCTATGAAAAGAGCCCACCACCACTGCGGGGAGACCGACATGGAGACCTACCACATCACCCTGGAAGGCAATCGCTGGCTGCTGCGCGAAGAAGGCGACCCACGCGTGCTGATCGAGACCGCCAGTCGCGACGCGGCGCTCGAGCAGACCCGCGACTACCTGAAGCTGCGCACGGCGACGGTGCGAATCCACGGGCGCGATGGCCAACTGGAAGAAGAGCGCCACTACCCGCAGGACCAGAACCCGTGTGCAACCGGTGGCTGAGGCTAGGCGTTTCCGGGTTGCGGGCGAAACCGCCGCGACGCCAGCGCCACCAGCCAGCAGGCGAGGATGAACGGCATCGTCAGCGGCGGCAGGCCCAACCGCTCGAAAGCCAGCCGCGCCAGCACGGCGGCGATAATCGCCAGCAACGGCGCCCAGGCCGAGCGCTGCACCTGGCTCACCGCCAGCGCGGCCAGCGCCGGGTTGTAACCGGCCAGACCCGCGACGATCGCATCGTGCGCACCGCCGAGCAGCAGGCCGATGCCCAGACCCGCGGCAGAACCGGCCAGCATCCAGCGCGCGGCGCGTCGGTCGGCCAGCCAGACCGCTACCAGCACCAGCAACCCCGCCAGCGGCTGGTCGAGGAAGATCACCTGGCCGATGCCCGCAGCGAGGGCGAACGCCAGTGCCTGCGCATCGAGTGGCAGCGTCGGCGCTGGTGCGACGGTCGCCCCTGGCAGCAGCGCCAGCGCGAGCCAGCCGAACAGCACGAAGGGCAGGGTGAAACCGGGCAGCCACCGGCGCTCGCGCAGGCCGGCGAGCAGGCGCGTCTGCAACAGGTCGATGACCAGCGCGGCGAGCACGATCAACCCCAGCGAAAACGCCGAAAGCCCCAGTTGCAGCACGATCAGCAGGCCCAGCAGCGCACTGTTGTAGCCGTACAGCCCGCAGTCGATATCGGCCCGTTGACGCCCCAGCGCGGCAGCGCCGAACGTACCGGCGAGCGCCCCGGCCAGCGCGCCGGCCAGCAGCAGCGGCGCATGCAGGGCGATGGCGAGCGCGATCAGCAGCCCGCAGAGCGGATGGGCCTGCAAGAAGATCTGGCTGAAGCCGTTGAGCACGGCGCTGACATGACGCGGGAGGCGGAGCATTGGAAGCCTGACGGGGGACTGGTGCGGGCGTGCATGCTACAGCGCAGCGGCGCCGGCCCCCAGGCCGACGCGCTGCGCCGCGTTCAGACAGGCGCTCAGGCGAGCATTTCGATGCGCAGCGAATTGGTGGTACCCGGCTTGCCCAGCGGTACGCCGGCGGTGATCAGTACGGTATCGCCGCTGCCGGCCATGCCACGGGCGCGGGCCAGCTCCAGCGCCTGCGCGCAGACCTGCTCCATGTCGCGCAGCGGCGCCTCGACCAGCGAGTAGACACCCCAGGCGATGGTCAGCTTGCGCGCCGTGGCCAGGTTCGGCGTCAGGCTGAGGATCGGCGTCGCCGGCCGCTCGCGCGAGGCGCGCAGGCTGGAGGCGCCGGATTCGGTGTAGTTGACCAGCACCGCGATCGGCAGGATGCCGCTGATGCGGCGGATCGCGCAGCTGATCGCATCCGACAGCGTGGCCTCGGCGCTCGGCCGGTGCACGTCGAGCTGCGCCGAGTAGTCCGGGCCGCTCTCCACCTGGCGGATGATCTTGCTCATCATGCTCGCCGCTTCCAGCGGGTAGTCGCCGGAGGCGGTCTCGGCCGAGAGCATCAGCGCGTCGGCGCCTTCGGCCACCGCGTGGGCGACGTCGGTGACTTCCGCGCGGGTCGGCGCCGGGGCGAAGCGCATGGATTCGAGCATCTGCGTGGCCACCACCACCGGGCGGCCGAGCTGGCGGCAGATGCGCACGATGTTCTTCTGGATGCGCGGCACATTCTCGGCCGGCACCTCCACGCCGAGGTCGCCGCGCGCCACCATGATGGCGTCCGACAGCCGGGCAATCTCGCGCAGATGCTGCACCGCCGAGGGTTTCTCGATCTTGGCCATGAGGAAGGCGCGTTCGCCGATCAGCTCGCGCGCCTCGTGGATGTCCTGCGGGCGCTGCACGAACGACAGCGCCACCCAGTCCACGCCCAGCTCCAGGCCGAAGGCCAGGTCGCGGCGGTCCTTGGCGGTCAGCGGCGAGAGTTCCAGCACCGCCTCCGGCACATTGACGCCCTTGCGGTCGGACAGCTCGCCGCCGGCCATCACGCGGGTCTCGATGACGTCGTTGTGCTTGGACAGTACGGTCAGGCGCAGGCGGCCGTCGTCGATCAGCAGCGTCATGCCGGGTTCCAGCGCGGCGATGATCTCCGGGTGCGGCAGCATCACGCGGTGCTGGTCGCCCGGCGTCTCGTCCAGGTCCAGACGGAATTTCTGCCCGCGCTCGAGTTGCACGCGGCCGGCGGCGAAGCGGCCGACGCGCAGCTTCGGTCCCTGCAGGTCCATGAGGATGCCGATGGCCTGGTTCTGCTCGCGCTCGACCTGGCGAATCCAGTGAAAACGCTCGGCGTGGTCGGCATGCTCGCCGTGGCTGAAATTCAGACGGAACAGGTTCACGCCGGCGTCGACCAGCGCGCGCACGTCGTCGATGCTGCGCGTGGCGGGGCCGAGGGTGGCGAGAATCTTGACCTTCTTGTCGGGCGTCATGAGCGGATACTCCCTGTGGGCCGCTAGGCAGTGGGCGGCAGAATGAGGATGGCGCGGAAATCGTTGACGTTGGTGCGCGTCGGCCCGGTGACGATCAGGCTGTCCAGCGCGGCGAAGTAGCCGTAGCCGTCGTTGCTGGCCAGCGCGTCGGCGGCGCGCAGGCCGAGGGCCTCGGCACGGGCGAAGCTGTCCGGGGTCATCAGCGCGCCGGCGTTGTCTTCCGAGCCGTCGATGCCGTCGGTGTCGCCGGCCAGCGCGTAGACGTTCGGCAGGCCCTGCAGCGCTTCAGTCAGGCCGAGCAGGAACTCCGCGTTGCGCCCGCCACGGCCGTTGCCGCGCACGGTCACCGTGGTTTCTCCCCCCGAGAGGATCACGCAGGGCGCGGCGATCGGCTGACCATGCAGCACCACCTGGCGGGCGATGCCGGCGTGGACCTTGGCCACCTCGCGCGCTTCGCCCTCCAGGTCGCCGAGGATCAGCGGGGTGATACCGGCGGCGCGGGCCACTTCGGCGGCGGCGTCGAGCGACTGCTGCGGCGTGGCGATCAGCTGGAAGTGGCTGCGCGAGAGCAGCGGGTCGCCCGGCTTGAGCGTCTCCGAGCGCGGGTCCTCGAGCCAGGCGCGCACGTTGGCCGGCACCTCGATGTGGTAGCGCGCGAGAATTTCCAGCGCCTGCGCCGAGGTGGTCGGGTCGGCCACGGTCGGCCCGGAGGCGATCACCGTAGCTTCGTCGCCCGGTACATCGGAGATCGCGTAGGTGTACACGCTGGCCGGCCAGCAGGCCTTGGCCAGGCGGCCGCCCTTGATCGCCGAGAGGTGCTTGCGCACGCAGTTCATCTCGCCGATGTGCGCGCCGGAGCGCAGCAGCGCCTTGTTGATCGCCTGCTTGTCGGCCAGCGAAATGCCTTCGGCCGGCAGCGCCAGCAGCGAGGAGCCGCCGCCGGAGAGCAGGAAGATCACCCGGTCGCTTTCCTCGAGGTTGCTGACCAGCTCCAGCACGCGGCGGGCGACGCGCTCGCCGGCGTCGTCCGGCACCGGGTGCGCGGCTTCCACCACCTCGATCTTGCGGCAGTTGGCGCCGTGCTCGTAGCGGGTCACCACCAGCCCGGAAATCTCGCCTTCCCAGACCTGTTCGATGGCTTCGGCCATGGCGGCGGCAGCCTTGCCGGCGCCGATGACGATGGCGCGGCCGCTGCGATCCTCGGGCAGCCGATCGGCCAGCACCTGGCGCGGATGGGCGGCGTCGATGGCACTGTCGAACAGCTGGCGCAGCAGGGTGTGCGGGGCGATGGGCATATGCGGGCTCCTTTTATTTGGGTCTGCGCCGATTCCAGTCCTCAAGGCTCGATAAGGCAAGCACTGAGGGTTGGAATCGACCCGCCCGGCGGTCGGGCCGTGACTCCTTCTGCCGGGCGAATCGAAAGGGTTGCCGTCCGAAGACGGCGGTTGAACCGCGGCGGCGCGAGGTGAGGTCGTGGGGGGACACTGTGATTCCGGCCCCGCGCCGCCGTGGTTCAACTCTCGAAGCGCCGCTGCGTCTGACGCTGCGGTGGCCCACCACCCGGGGTTCTGTCTGTCCTGAAGGTGGGTACCGCATGGCCCGACGCAGCGGGCTCGGGAGCTGCTTGATTACTTGCGGATCGAGAAGTTGGCCATGTGCTCCAGCCCCTTGATCAGCGCCGAGTGGTCCCAGCCGCTGCCGCCGATGGCCGCGCAGGTGCTGAACACCTGCTGGGCGTTGGCGGTATTGGGCAGGTTCAGACCCAGTTCACGCGCGCCGTTGAGCGCCAGGTTGAGGTCCTTCTGGTGCAGGCTGATGCGGAAGCCCGGGTCGAAGGTGCCCTTGATCATGCGCTCGCCGTGCACTTCGAGAATCTTCGAGCCGGCGAAACCGCCCATCAGCGCTTCGCGCACCTTGGCTGGGTCGGCGCCGTTCTTGGCAGCGAACAGCAGCGCCTCGGCCACCGCCTGGATGTTCAGCGCGACGATGATCTGGTTGGCCACCTTGGCGGTCTGGCCGTCGCCGTTGCCGCCGACGCGGGTGATGTTCTTGCCCATCGCCTGGAACAGCGGCAGGGCGCGCTCGAAGGCATTCGGGCAGCCGCCGACCATGATCGACAGGGTGGCCGCCTTGGCGCCCACTTCACCGCCGGAGACCGGGGCGTCGAGGTAGGCGGCGCCGGTGGCCTTGATCTTCTCGGCGAACTGCTTGGTGGCGGTCGGCGAGATCGAACTCATGTCGATCACCACCTTGCCGGCGCCGACGCCTTCGGCGACGCCGTTCTCGCGGAACAGCACGTCCTCGACATGCGGGGTGTCCGGCACCATGACGATGATGAACTCGGCTTCCTGGGCGACTTCCTTGGGGTTGGCCAGGGCGACGGCGCCGCCTTCGACCAGCGCGGCCGGAGCGGCGTCGTGGTGAGTGGAAACGAAGATGTCGTGACCGGCTTTCTGCAGGTTGAGTGCCATGGGCAGACCCATGATGCCGGTGCCGATGAATCCGATTTTAGCCATGAGAGTTCTCCTTCAATTCGTTCGGTTCAGATCGCGTTATGCGCTTTCATCCAGCCGAGGCCGGCTTCGGTGGTGGTGGCCGGCTTGTACTCGCAGCCCACCCAGCCCTGGTAGCCGATGCGGTCCAGGTGCTCGAACAGGAAGCGGTAGTTGATCTCGCCGGTGCCCGGCTCGTTGCGGCCGGGGTTGTCGGCCAGCTGTACGTGGTTGATCGCCGCCAGGTTGCTTTCCATCGTCCGGGCCAGGTCACCTTCCATGATCTGCATGTGATAGATGTCGTACTGCAGGAACAGGTTGGGGTGGCCGACCTTGTCGCGAATCTCCAGCGCCTGCGAGGTGTTGTTGAGGAAGAAGCGCGGGATGTCGCGGGTGTTGATCATTTCCATCACCAGGCGGATACCGGCCTCTTCGAGCTTCTCGGCGGCGTAGCGCAGGTTCTCGATGAGGGTGATTTCCAGCTTGCCGAGGTCGGCATTCTTCGGCGCGATACCGGCCAGGCAGTTGACTTGGGTATTGCCCAGCACCTTGGCGTAGGCGATGGCCTGATCGACGCCGGCGCGGAACTCCTCGACCCGCTCCGGCAGGATGGCGATACCGCGCTCGCCACCGGCCCAGTCGCCGGCCGGCAGGTTGAACAACACCTGGGTCAGGCCGTTGGCGTCCAGCCGGGCCTTGATCTCATCGGCCGCATAATCGTAGGGGAACAGGTATTCGACGCCGGAAAAACCGGCCTTGGCGGCGGCCTCGAAGCGGTCGAGAAAGTCCTGTTCGGTGAACAGCATCGACAGGTTGGCGGCAAAGCGGGGCATGGTTCTCTCTCCTGATCTGTAGGGATCAAATTCGGTTCTGCATGGCGGCGGTGTGGTGACCGCCCTGGGTGTTGCCTTGCGGTGGATATGCTTCGCGATATCCACCCTACGGTTGCACTGTGCTGGCGTGGCGTAGGGTGGATAACGCCGCTTGCGGCTTATCCACCGTGGTGCATAGCTTCAGTCCAGCAATCCAACCGCGGTCGGCGCGTCCGCGCGGCCTTCGGCCAGCGGCTCGAACTCGTTGATGGCGTCGATCTCGGTGCCCATGGCGATGTTGGTCACCCGCTCGAGGATCACCTCGATCACCACCGGCACCTGATGCTCGGCCATCCAGGCCTGGGCTTGTTCGATGGCCGGGCGCAGGTCTTCCTGCTTGAACACGCGGATCGCCTTGCAGCCCAGGCCCTCGACCACCGCGACGTGGTCGACGCCGTAGCCTTCCATGCCGCTCTGATCGGCATTGATGTTCTCGAAGCCCAGTTGCACGCAGTAATCCATCTCGAAACCGCGCTGCGCCTGGCGGATCAGCCCGAGGTAGGCGTTGTTCACCAGGATGTGGATGTACGGCAGCTTGAACTGCGCACCCACGGCCAGCTCCTCGATCATGAACTGGAAGTCGTAGTCGCCAGACAGCGCCACCACCTTGCGGGTCGGGTCCGCGGCGACCACGCCGAGCGCCGCCGGAATGGTCCAGCCGAGCGGGCCGGCCTGGCCGCAGTTGATCCAGTGGCGCGGCTTGTAGACGTGCAGGAACTGCGCGGCAGCGATCTGCGACAGGCCGATGGTGCTGACGTAGCAGGCGTCCTTGCCGAACGCGTTGTTCATGCACTGGTACACGCGCTGCGGCTTCATCGGCACGCTGTCGAAGTGAGTCTTGCGCAGCATCGTGCGCTTGCGCTCATGGCAGTCGGCAGCCCAGCTGCTGCGATCCGGCAACTGGCCGGCGGCCTTGCGCTCTTTCGCCACGTCGACGAACAGTTTCAGTGCGGCGCCGGCATCCGAGGTGATGCCGTAGTCCGGCGAGAACACCCGGCCGATCTGCGTCGGTTCGATATCCACGTGCACGAACTTGCGGTCCTTGGTGTAGACCTCGACCGAGCCGGTGTGGCGGTTGGCCCAGCGGTTGCCGATGCCGAGCACGAAGTCGGACGCCAGCATGTTCGCGTTGCCGTAGCGGTGGCTGGTCTGCAGGCCGCACATACCGGCCATCAGCGGATGGTCATCGGGGATCGAGCCCCAGCCCATCAGCGTCGGGATCACCGGCACGCCGACGGTCTCGGCGAACTCCACCAGCAGCGCTTCGGCACCGGCGTTATAGATGCCGCCACCGGCGACGATCAGCGGGCGCTCGGCGGCGCAGAGCATGTCGATGGCTTTCTCGATCTGCTTGCGGGTGGCCGCCGGCTTGTAAACGGAAAGCGGCTCGTAGGTATCGACGTCGAACTCGATCTCGGCCATCTGTACGTCGAACGGCAGGTCGATCAGTACCGGCCCCGGACGACCCGAGCGCATCACATGGAAGGCCTGCTGGAACACGCGCGGCACCAGCGCCGGCTCGCGCACGGTCACCGCCCACTTGGTCACCGGCTTGGCGATGGACTCGATGTCCACGGCCTGGAAGTCTTCTTTGTACAGGCGGGCACGCGGCGCCTGGCCGGTGATGCAGAGGATCGGGATGGAGTCGGCCCAGGCCGAGTAGAGGCCGGTGATCATGTCGGTGCCGGCCGGCCCCGAGGTGCCGATGCACACGCCGATGTTGCCGGCCTTGGTGCGGGTGTAGCCCTCGGCCATGTGCGAGGCGCCCTCGACGTGGCGGGCGAGAATGTGGCGGATACCGCCATCGGCGCGCAGGGCGGAATACAGCGGGTTGATCGCGGCGCCTGGAATGCCGAAGGCAGTGTCGATGCCTTCCTTGCGCATTACCGCGACGGCGGCGTCGATTGCTCTCATGCGGGCCATGGTTCTTCCTCCTCGAGGGATCCGATAGTTTTTGTAGGTGGCCCAAGCATGCCGGCCTGGATTCCATGGCGGAATTGGCCGAGACTTCAGTTCTGTCGATATCAGGAGTATCGAATGGATCGATATACGAGCCTGCGCAGCTTTGTGCTGGTCGCCGACTGCGGTAGCTTCGCCGCCGCTGCACACAAGGAAAACGTCACGCCGGTGGTGATGGGCCGGCGGCTGGATGCACTGGAGCGTCATCTGGGTGTGAAGCTCATGCACCGCTCGACCCGCGGCCTGTCGCTGACCGATCTGGGCGAGCAGTACCTGGAGCGCGCGCGCGGGCTGCTGCGGGATTTCGACGAGGTCGACGCCAGCATCAGCCATGACCGCAACTCGGTACGCGGGCATCTGGTGGTGTCGGCGCCGGCAGCGTTCGGCCGCCGGCATATCGGCCCGCACGCGCCGGCGTTCCAGGCGCGCTACCCGGACCTGCAGCTGTCGTTCAACTTCACCGACAGCGTGGTCGATCTGGTGCGCCACGGTTACGACATGGGCATCCGCATCGGCGAGGTCACCGACCCCAACTACGTGGCGGTCAAGCTGTACCCCAACCGCCGCGTGGTCTGTGGCGCGCCGTACTATTTCGATCGCCAGGGCGTGCCGCGGGTGCTGGAAGACCTGACGCGGCACAACTGCCTGGCCTTCAATTTGCAGGGCGGCCAGCAGCGTGGCTGGACCTTCCTGCGCGACGGCAAGCAGGTGGCGATCCGCGTATCCGGCAATCTCGACTGCAACGACGGCGAACTGCTGTTCGACTGGGTCAAGCAAGGCCTGGGCATCGGCTGGCGCTCGACCTGGGAAATCCAGGCCGAGCTCAAGCGCGGCGAGCTGGTCACGGTACTCGACGAGTACGCGCTGCCGGCCTACGACATCCAGGCGGTGTATCCGCAGCAGCGCTACCTGCCGGCCAAGGTGCGTTTCTTCATCGATTACCTGAAAGGCATCTACAACGCCCCCGGCTACTGGGAAACGCGCTGATCGGCTCAGTTGCCGCGGTAGGTGGAGAAGCCGTAGGGGCTGAGCAGCAGCGGGATGTGATAGTGCTCCACGCTGCCATCGGCTTCGAAGATCACCGGAACTTCCGGGAAGAAGGTGCTGGCGTTGTGTGCGGCGAACCAGTCGCCGGTCTTGAAGGTGACGCGGTAGGTGCCTTTCTCCAGCGCCTTGCCTTCGGGATACAGCGCGGTGATCCGACCCTGCGCGTTGGTCTCGGCGCTGTTGAGCGATTTCCAGGTGTCACCCTGACGCTGCTCCAGAGTGACGCGCACGTCCGGTGACGGCAGGCCGTTTTCCAGATTGAGCACATGCACGCTGAGCGGATTGCCGGCGGCCAGAGTGAGACCGGACAGGCCGCTGAGCATCAAGCCGGCGGCGATTGAACGTAGTGCTTTCATGGTGTTTTTTCCTTTTCTTCAGTGGGAGGAGGGCAGCAGTTTTTCGATGGCGGCCACGGCGCAGGCCTCGTCGTTCTTGGCACCGCCGGCGCCGGCCACGCCGATGGCACCGATCACCTCGTCGCCGACCTTCAGCGGCACACCGCCGCCGAGCAGCAGCAGTTCGTCCAGGGTGTTGAGGTTGGCGGCGTCCGGCGTAGCGGCGGCGCGCTCGGCGAACAGGCGGGTCGGCGTCTTGCTCGACAGCGCGGTGTAGGCCTTGCGCTGGGCGGCGAGGGTGTTGTGCGGGCCGACGTTGTCGTCGCGGCGCAGGGCGACGAGGTTGCCGCCGCGATCGACCACGGCGACCACCGCGGTGCGGTTCTGTGCGTGGCAGGCATCCAGGGTCTGCTGAATCAGACCGTCGGCCAGGGCCAGCGAGACGTTGTGCTGGCTGAGCGGTGCCGGCGGGGCGGCGTGGGCGCCGAAGGCCAGGGTCAGCAATGACAGGGTGGCGGCGATACGCATGGCGGGTTCCTTGGGTGGTTGAGCGTTGGAGCGCATGCTGCCGCCCGGCGACCGTCAGAAACGTTGCCGACGCATTACGCTTTTGTAATGGCTCGCCCTGCGGCGACTGCCTAACCTAGCAGGCCGTTGAAGAACTACCTGCGTTGCCATCGCTTCGTTGAAAACAGGCTCAAAATGCTCATTTACCACTTGTAAACTGCGCTTTTTCGCCTGTTTTCGCCTTGCGCTGGCTGCCTCGCTGACGTTCTTCAACGACCTGCGGCGCACATTCAACGAGGCGAGCCGATGCGAATTCTGGTGGTGGAAGATGAGGCCAAGACGGCCGACTACCTCAAGCGCGGGCTGGAGGAATCCGGCTATCGCGTGGAGGTCGCGCGCAACGGCGTCGACGGCAAGTACCTGATCGAGGAGGAAGCCTTCGATCTGGTCATCCTCGATGTCATGCTGCCCGGGCTCGATGGCTGGCAGCTGGTGCAGGTGGTGCGCCAGCGCTCGGCGCATACGCCGGTGCTGTTCCTCACCGCGCGCGACGCGGTGGAAGACCGGGTGCGCGGGCTGGAGCTGGGCGCCGACGACTACCTGATCAAACCCTTTTCCTACGCCGAGCTGCTGGCGCGGGTGCGCACGCTGCTGCGCCGCGGGCCGCCACGGGAAATCGAGCAGTTCCACGTCGCCGACCTGGAGCTGGACCTGCTGCGCCGCCGCGTCACCCGCCAGGGCGAGCGCATCAACCTGACCAACAAGGAGTTCGCCTTGCTGCACCTGCTGCTCAGCCGTCAGGGCGAGGTGCTCTCCCGCGCGCAGATCGCCTCGCAGGTCTGGCAGATGAACTTCGACAGCGACACCAACGTGGTCGACGTGGCGATCCGCCGCCTGCGCGCCAAGGTCGACGATCCCTATCCGCACAAGCTGATCCACACCGTGCGCGGCATGGGTTACGTGCTGGACCCGACGCTATGAGCCTGCTGCCACGCTCGCTGAGTCTGCGCCTGGCGCTGGCCTTCGCGCTGGTCGCGGTGGTGCTGCTCGGTGCCATCGGCCTGTACCTGTACCGCTCGCTGGAACGCGAAATCGTCTGGCGTGACGACCAGGCGCTGCTCGGCCGGCTCGAACGCATGCAGGCGCTGCTGGATGACAGCGCCAGCGTCGACGCCCTGCGCCAGCGCCCGCAGCTCTACGAGAACATGCTGGGCAACCGCGACAGCCTGCTCTGGCTGCTCGACGCCCAGGGCCGCGCGCTGATCGAGATCAACCCGCCACGGCTGGCGCTGCCGCCGCTGGCTGGTAGCGAGCAGCCGTTGTTGCAGGACATCGGCGCTGCGCGGCTGGCCTGGCGCCGGCTGCCGGGCGAAGCCGGGCTGACGCTGGTGGCCGGGCGCCTGCTGGCCGAGCGCGAACAGATGCTCGCGGCCTACCGGCTGCGGCTCTGGCTGGCGCTGGGTGTCGGCGCGCTGCTGGCCTCGCTGCTCGGCTGGGCGATCAGCCGGCGTGCGCTGCGCCCGGTACGCCGGCTTGCCGAACAGGCGTTGCGCATCGACGTGCAGAACCTGCATCGCCGCCTCGAAGGCGATGCCATGCCGGCCGAGCTGGAGCCGCTGCGCGCGGCGCTGAACCAGATGCTGGCGCGGCTGGAGCAGGGCTTCGCACGGCTGTCGCGCTTCAGCGAGGACCTCGCCCACGAGATGCGCACGCCGCTGGGTAACCTCATGGGGCAGACCCAGCAGCACCTGAGCCGACCGCGCAGCGAGGAGGCGTACCGGGCGCTGCTGGAGTCCAGCCAGGAAGAGTACGAACGGCTGGCGCGGATGATCGACAACATGCTGTTCCTCGCCCGTGCCGAGCAGCCGGCGACGGTAATCGAGCGACGCCTGCTGGCGCTGCCGGAGCTGGTCGGGCAGCTGTGCGAGTACTTCGAAGGCATCGCCGAGGAACGCGGCATCCAGCTGATCGACCAGAGCGAAGGCACGTTGATGGCCGATGCCGAGCTGGTGCGTCGCGCGTTAGCCAACCTGTTCGCCAACGCGCTGCGCTATGCCGATGCCGGCAGTGCGGTGCGCATCCTCAGCGGCAACGAGGAGGGCTGGCGCTGCGTCAGCGTGGTCAATCAGGGTGCGCCGATCGCCGAGGCGCACTGGCCGCGGCTGTTCGACCGCTTCTACCGCTGCGATCCGGCGCGCGCCGAGCCCGGCGATTCCGGCGGGCTGGGGCTGGCCATCGTGCGTTCGATCATGCAGCTGCATGGCGGCGAGGTGCAGGTGCACAGCGACGCGCAGGCCACGCGGTTCACGCTGCGTTTTCCGGCGCTGGATGCTGGCGGACAATGACGCCTGGCGTGCGGCGCGGTCACAGCTAAGGTGAAGACTGCACGCATGACGACGAGGCCCGCCGTGGATCAGCTGAAAATCGCCACCTTCAACATCAACGGCATCCGCGCGCGGCTGCCCAACCTGCTCGAATGGCTCGAGCGCGAGCAGCCCGAAGTGGTCTGCCTGCAGGAGCTCAAGGCGCAGGATGCCGACTTTCCCCTCGACGACATCCGCGCCGCCGGCTACGGCGCGATCTGGCACGGGCAGAAGTCCTGGAACGGCGTGGCGATCCTGGCGCGCGATTGCGAGCCGCTGGAAATCCGCCGTGGCCTGCCGGGCGATCCGGACGACGGCCACAGCCGCTACCTCGAAGCGGCGGTGCACGGCGTGATCGTCGCCTGCCTCTACCTGCCCAACGGCAACCCGCAGCCCGGGCCGAAATTCGACTACAAACTGGCCTGGTTCGAGCGGCTGATCGAGCACGCCGCCGGATTGCTCGCCAGCGGCCACCCGGTGGTGCTGGCCGGCGACTACAACGTGGTGCCGACCGACGCGGACATCTACAACCCGCGCTCCTGGCGCAAGGACGCGTTGCTGCAGCCGGAAAGCCGCGACTGCTACGCGCGGCTGCTGGCGCAAGGCTGGACCGATGCGCTACGCGCGCGCTACCCCGATGAACCGGTGTTCACCTTCTGGGACTACTTTCGCCAGCACTGGCAGAAGAACTCCGGCCTGCGCATCGACCACCTGCTGCTCAGCCCGGACCTCGCGCCGCGCTTGCGCGACGCCGGCGTGCATCGCTGGGTTCGCGGGCAGGAACACGCCAGCGACCATGCGCCCGCGTGGGTGCTGCTGGATGCCTCCGGGCGGTCCGGCTGAACCTTTTTTCCGGCCCGGCAGTCGACCCTACTGAGGCCGGGCAGCGCGCGTTCCGGCCATTTCAGTCGATCCCGAGGAGAGAGAAATGGATACGAAAGACACGATTTCGGTGCTCAACGACCTGATCGAAACCAGCAAGGACGGCGAAAAGGGCTTCATGGAGTGTGCCGAGGATCTGCGCGATCCGCAGCTCAAGAGCACCATGAGCCAGCGCGCCCGCGACTGCGCCACGGCCGCGGCGGAACTGCAGCAGATGGTGCGTTCGCTGGGCGGCGATCCGGAGACCTCTACCAGCATGGCGGCCGACATGCACCGGCGCTGGGTCGATCTCAAGTCGATGATCACCGGCAAGGACGACGAGGCGATCCTCAACGAATGCGAGCGTGGCGAGGATGTCGCGGTGAAGAGCTATCGCAAGGCGCTGGAGAAGGATCTGCCGGCCGAGGTGCGGCTGGTGGTCGAGCGCCAGTACCAGGGCGTGCTGCGCAATCACGACCAGGTCAAGGCACTGCGCGACGCCGCACGCGCGCGCAGCTAAGCGACGCGCGAGCCGGAAGCTCCAGGCGAGCTTCCGGCTTTCCCTGCCGTCACAACTCCCCTCAGAACAGCACCTTCGCCACGTCGGCGAAGCGCCGGGCGAAATGCACCGTCAGGCCTTCCTTCAGGTAGTCCGGCAGCTCCTCGAAGTCGCCGCGGTTGGCTTCCGGCAGGATCAGCTCGAAGATCTTCTGTCGCCGGGCGGCGATCACCTTCTCGCGCACACCGCCAATGGGCAGCACCAGTCCGGTCAGCGTCAGCTCGCCGGTCATCGCCACGCCTTTCATCGGCGGCTGGTTGCGCGCCAGCGACAGCAGCGCGCTGGCCATGGTGATGCCGGCGCTGGGGCCGTCCTTGGGCGTCGCGCCTTCGGGTACGTGCAGGTGCACGAAGGCCTGGTCGAAGAACGCCGGATCGCCCTTGAACTGCTTGAGGTGCGAACTGACATAGCTGTAGGCGATCTCCGCCGATTCCTTCATCACCTCGCCGAGCTGGCCGGTGAGCTTGAAACCGCGGTTGAGCGTATGGATGCGCGTCGCCTCGATGGGCAGGGTGGCGCCGCCCATGCTGGTCCAGGCCAGCCCGGTGATCACGCCGACGCCCGAGAGCACCTGCTCGCTGCGGAACACCGGCTTGCCGAGGTAATGCTCGAGGTCCTTCGGGGCAATCTTCAGTGTGGCCTGCGGGTCTTCCAGCAGCTGGACCACCGCCTTGCGCACCACCTTGCCGAGCTGTTTCTCCAGCTGGCGCACACCGGCCTCACGGGCATAGCCCTCGATCACCGCCTTGAGGGCGCTGTCACTGATGGCCAGGCGCTCTTTCGGCACGCCGGTCTTGTCCAGCAGCTTGGGCCACAGGTGGCGCTTGGCGATCGTGAGCTTTTCCTCGGCGATGTAGCCGGACAGGCGGATCACTTCCATGCGGTCCAGCAGCGGACCGGGGATGGAATCCAGCGTGTTGGCCGTGCAGACGAACAGCACCTTGGACAGGTCCAGACGCAGGTCCAGGTAGTGGTCGAGGAATTCGACGTTCTGCTCCGGGTCCAGCGTCTCCAGCAGCGCCGAGGCCGGGTCGCCCTGGAAGCTGGCGCCGAGCTTGTCGATCTCGTCGAGCATGATCACCGGATTCATCACCTCGACTTCCTTCAGCGCCTGCACCAGCTTGCCGGGCAGGGCGCCGATGTAGGTGCGGCGGTGGCCCTTGATCTCCGCCTCGTCGCGCATGCCGCCGACCGAGAAACGATAGAACGGCCGCCCCAGCGACTCGGCGATGGACTTGCCGATGCTGGTCTTGCCCACGCCCGGCGGGCCGACCAGCAGCACGATGGAGCCGGCGATCTCGCCCTTGAAGGCGCCGACGGCGAGAAACTCGATGATCCGCTGCTTGATGTCGTCCATGCCGGCGTGGTGCTTGTCGAGCACCTTGCGCGCACGCTTGAGGTCGAGCTTGTCCTGACCGTGCACGCCCCAGGGCAGCGCGGTGGCCCAGTCCAGGTAGTTGCGGGTGACGGCGTATTCCGGCGAACCGGTTTCGAGGATCGACAGCTTGTTCAGCTCCTCGTCGATGCGCTTCTGCGCGGCTGGCGGCACCACTTTGCCTTCCAGGCGGGCGCGGAACTCGTCAGCGTCGGCGCTCTTGTCGTCCTTGGTGATGCCCAGCTCGCGCTGGATGATCTTCAGCTGTTCCTTGAGGAAGAACTCGCGCTGGCGCTCGCCGATCTTGCGATTCACCTCGCCGGTCAGCTCCTTCTGCAGCTTCGCCACCTCGACCTCGCGGCGCAGCAGCGGCAGCACCTTCTCCATGCGCTTGAGCACCGGCACGCAGTCGAGCACCTCCTGCAATTCCGTGCCGGGCGCGGTGGTCAGCGCGGCGGCGAAGTCGGTCAAGGGCGACGGGTCGTTGGGGCTGAAGCGGTTGAGGTAGTTTTTCAGCTCTTCGCTGTACAGCGGATTGAGTGGCAGCAGCTCCTTGATAGCGTTGATCAGTGCCATGCCGTAGGCCTTCACCTCGTCACGCGGGTCGGCGTCGCTCTTGGGGTAGTCGACCTCCACCAGATACGGCGGCTTGCGCCGCAGCCAGCCACGGATGCGCACGCGCGCCAGACCCTGGGCGACGAACTGCAGCTTGCCGCCCTCCTGGGTGGCGTGGTGCACGCGCACCATGGTGCCGTGCTCGGGCAGGCTGGCGGGGTCGAAGGTGGCCATGTCCAACACCGGCGAGTCGACGAAGAACAGCGCCACGCGCTGGTGCGGCGTCTTGGCCACGCGCGCCAGGGTCTCGGCCCAGGGGTCTTCGTTGACGATCACCGGCAGCACCTGCGCCGGGAAGAACGGCCGGTTATGTACCGGAATGATGTAGAGCTTGTCCGGCTGCTGCTGGTCCGGCAGCACCAGACCGTTGGAGGAAATGAATTCCTGCTCGAGATGATCCTGATTGACGTCGTCGTTCATGCGGCACCCGTTGCGATTACTTGCGGGATACATGGTGGCCGTCCGGCCGATTTCAATCCCGCCGGCGGGGGCTGGGCGGCATCCGCCGGCTTCGGGTAGAGTGCCGGATGCCGTTTGCGTCATCTCGCGGTCGCGGCGCCCGGCGCATCGGCGCCCGCTTCAGGTACTCGTCATGCTCAACGCCCGTTTGCTTCGCCTGGATGACCAGATTCACCAGCACGCCCACGACTATCACCAGCTGGTGCTGTCGCTGGCGGGCCGCGCCGAATTCGAGGTGGATGGTTCGGGCGGCGAGGTCTGCCGGATGCGCGCCTGCCTGGTGCCGGGCGACGCCGATCACGGCTTTGCCGGCATGGGCGACAACCGCATGCTGATCATCGATTTGGACGAGCAGGACGCCTGCCTAGATGACCCCGCGTTGCTCGCCCGGCTGTTCGAGGCGCCGCGCTACCCGGCGCTGGATGCCGATTTCCAGAATCTCCTGGCTTACGCCGGTGCCGAGCTGGCGCGCTATGGCAGCGATCCGTTGCTGGCACGTGCGCTTGGCGGCGTGCTGCTGCGCGCGCTGCACCTGCGCCTGTTCGGCGAAGCGCCGCAGCGCCCGAGCGGGCCGCTGGATTTGCAGCGGCTGGATGCGCACATCCAGGACAACCTGGCGCGACGCATCACCGTGGCCGAGCTGGCGCAGGTGGCCTGCCTGAGCCCCAGCCACTTCCACGTGCAGTTCAAGGACAGCGTCGGCCTCACGCCGCACCAGTATCTGCTCAAGAGCCGTCTCGACCGCGCCGCGCGGCTGCTGCGTGAATCGCCACTGCCGCTGGTGCGCATCGCCGAGGAGTGCGGTTTTTCCAGCCAGAGCGCACTGACCACCGCGACGCGCCGCTACCTCGGCCTGACCCCGCGCAAGTTGCGCCAGACCGACGACTGATCCCCACGCCGCGCCCGCTTTGCGCCCTTGCGGCCTGGCCGCTGGCGAAGCGCGCGCCAGTGTGCGGCGCCTTCGTGACGCTGCGGTTTCAGCGCGCCGCAATCGTAGCGTTTCGTAAAACTTCCGTAGTTTCCTGCAAGAAGTCGCGCCGGCGCTGCCCCTACATTCCGTCTCCGCCCCGACCCATCGTCGTGTATCGCGCCGAGGGCCGGGCCGTGAACTACACCTAATAAGCAGACACACCCTCAGAGGAGCGGCGCGATGTTCAAGGCCGGTCACGTGCTGGATGGCGCCTTCGCCAGCCAGAAAGCCGCAGAATTCTTTCCCACCATCAGCGCCAACTACAGCGTCGACGAAGCGGGCTATCTCACCGAACTGTTGCAGCTGGCCGATCCCGGCGAGGCGGGCATCGCCGCCATTCGTGAGCGCGCGCGCACGCTGATCGAGACCGTGCGCGGCCGCGAGAATGCCGTCGACACGCTCGATGCGCTGCTGCGCCAGTACAGCCTGGACACTCAGGAAGGGCTGATGCT
This sequence comes from Pseudomonas phenolilytica, assembly GCF_021432765.1. Classification (NCBI taxonomy): domain Bacteria; kingdom Pseudomonadati; phylum Pseudomonadota; class Gammaproteobacteria; order Pseudomonadales; family Pseudomonadaceae; genus Pseudomonas; species Pseudomonas phenolilytica. Next base: position 130,453 of record NZ_CP058908.1, on the reverse strand, counting down.
GATGTGCCTGGCCGAAGCGCTGCTGCGCGTGCCGGACGCTGCCACCGCCGACGCGCTGATCCGCGACAAGCTCAATGCCGCCGAGTGGGAGCGCCACCTCGGCCAGAGCGACAACGTGCTGGTCAACTTCGCCGCCTGGGGGTTGGTGATGACCGGCAAGGTGGTCGATCCGGACACCGCCGACGGCCGCCCGAAAAATGTCATCGGCCGCCTGCTCAAGCGCTCCGGCGAGCCGGTGATCCGTGCCGCGATGAACCAGGCGATGAAGCTGATGGGCAAGCAGTTCGTGCTCGGCCGCACCATCGCCGAAGCGCTGAAGAACGGCCGGCCCGAGCGTGAGAAGGGCTACACCTATTCCTTCGACATGCTCGGCGAGGCGGCGCTGACCGCCGAGGACGCGGCCAAGTACATGGCCGATTACCGCCGCGCCGTGGAAACCGTCGGCGCCGAGCCGCAGGTCGGCCCCGGCCCGCGACCGTCGGTGTCGATCAAGCTGTCGGCGCTGCATCCGCGTTACGAAGTCGCCCAGCGCGAGCGCGTACTCAGCGAGCTGTTCGCCAACGTCCGTGAGCTGGCTGTGCTGGCGCGCCAGCGCGACGTCGGCATCACCATCGACGCCGAGGAGGCCGACCGCCTCGAACTGTCGCTGGAACTGTACGAAAAACTCCTGCGCGATCCGGCCATCGCCGGCTGGGGTGAGTTCGGTCTGGTGATCCAGGCCTATTCCAAGCGCTGCCTGCCGGTGCTGGTGTGGCTGACCCTGCTCGGCCGCGAGCTGGGCGCGCGCATCCCGCTGCGGTTGGTCAAGGGCGCCTACTGGGACAGCGAGATCAAGCAGTGTCAGGTGCAGGGTCTGGAGGGCTACCCGGTGTTCACCCGCAAGGAAGGTACCGACACCTCGTACCTCGCCTGTGCGCGCTACCTGCTGTCGGAGCACACCCGCGGCGTGATCTACCCGCAGTTCGCCAGCCACAACGCACACACCGTCAGCTGCATCCTGGCGATGGCCGAGCAGACCGCCACGCCGCGCGAGTTCGAGTTCCAGCGCCTGCACGGCATGGGCGATGCGCTGTACGACACGGTGATCGAGAAGTACCGCAAGAACGTGCGCATCTACGCGCCGGTCGGTGCGCACAAGGACCTGCTGCCCTATCTGGTGCGGCGCCTGCTGGAGAACGGTGCCAACTCCTCGTTCGTCCACCAGCTGGTCGACCCGCGCGTGCCGGTGGATTCGCTGATCGATCACCCGGTGAGCCAGCTGCGCCAGTTTACGGCGCTCGGCAACCCGCGCATTCCGCTGCCCCCGGCCCTGTACGGCAATCGCAAGAACTCCCAAGGGATCAACATGAATATCCAACAACAATGGAACGAACTGGCCAGCGCCTACCAACCCTTCCTCGACCGCCAGTGGCAGGCCATGCCGGTGATCGGCGGCCAGCGTCTGGGCGGTAGCGCCAGCGAAGTGCGTTGCCCCTACGACCTGAACAAGGTCGTCGGCACGGCGCAGTTCGCCAGCGCCGAGCAGGCGCGCCAGGCCATCGACGCGCTGGCGGCCTACTGGCCGACCTGGAACGCAACGCCGGTGGACAGCCGCGCGGCGATCCTCGAACGCCTGGCCGAGCTGCTGGAGCGCAACCGCGCCGAGCTGATGGCGCTGTGCACGGTGGAAGCCGGCAAGTCGCTACAGGACGGTATCGACGAAGTGCGCGAGGCGGTGGATTTCTGCCGCTACTACGCGCAGCAGGCGCGCCTGAAACTGGGCCGCGAAGAGCTGAAAGGCCCGACTGGCGAGCGCAACGAGCTGTTCCATGAAGGCCGCGGTGTGTTCGTCTGCGTCAGCCCGTGGAACTTCCCGCTGGCCATCTACCTCGGCCAGATCAGCGCGGCGCTGGTCGCCGGCAACACCGTGCTGGCCAAGCCGGCCGAGCAGACCAGCCTGATCGCCGCGCGCGCGCTGGAGCTGATGTTCGAGGCCGGCCTGCCGAAGGACGCCATCGCGCTGCTGCCGGGCGACGGCGCCACGCTGGGCGGTGTGTTCTGCCGCGATCCGCGGGTGGTCGGCGTGTGCTTCACCGGCTCCACCGACACCGCGCGGATCATCAATCGCCAGCTGGCCGAAAAGGAAGGCCCGATCGCCACGCTGATCGCCGAAACCGGCGGACAGAACGCGATGATCGTCGACTCCACCGCGCTGCCCGAGCAGGTGATCAAGGATGCCGTCAGCTCCGCCTTCACCAGCGCCGGCCAGCGCTGCTCGGCCCTGCGCGTGCTCTACGTGCAGCGCGATATCGCCGACCGCGTCATCGAGCTGCTCAAGGGCGCGATGGCCGAGCTGAAGGTCGGCCCCACCCATCTGCGCGAAAACGATATCGGCCCGGTGATCGATGAGGAGGCGCGCGACGGCCTGCTGGCGCATATCCAGCAGCTGAAGAACGAAGGCCGGCTGATCGCCGAAGCGACCCCGCCGGCTGGCCTCAACGGCCATTTCGTAGCGCCGGTGGCCTTCGAGATCGAGGGCATCGAACAGCTCAAGAAAGAGCATTTCGGCCCGGTTCTGCATGTCGTGCGCTACGATGCCGCCGATCTGGAAAAGGTCGTCGCGGCGATCAACGGCACCGGCTACGGCCTGACCCTCGGCGTGCACAGCCGCAACGAGGAAACCGCCGAACGCATCGAGCAGCTGGCGCGGGTCGGCAACGTCTACGTCAACCGTAACCAGATCGGCGCGGTGGTCGGCGTACAGCCCTTCGGCGGCTGCGGGCTGTCCGGCACCGGGCCGAAGGCCGGCGGGCCGAGCTACCTGCTGCGTTTCACCAACGAGCGCACCACTTCGACCAACACCACGGCGGTGGGCGGTAACGCCTCGCTGCTGTCGCTCGGCGACGACTGAGCACGGTGAGCGCATGGCAATCGCCGCCGCAAACCGCACGGCGATTTTCCATGTGACGGGCACCAGCGGTACCCTCGGCGGCTTTGGCAGCCGGGGCACAACAATAACGGACAGATGGCGGACGCTCTTCCGCCACTGACGGGCCGGTTTCGGACCTGTCGCAGGTGATGGCGCCAGTGCCATCGCCCTCTGCCAAGGGCGCGACGCGAGCTGCTCGCGGTGCGCCGGACAACAACTAACGAGGGATACACAATGAGCGCCAGTACACCCACCCTGATCACGTTCGTGGTCTACATCGCGGCGATGATCTTCATCGGTTTCGCCGCCTATCGCGCCACCAAGAACTTCGACGACTACATCCTCGGCGGCCGCAGCCTCGGCAGTTTCGTCACCGCCTTGTCGGCCGGCGCCTCGGACATGAGCGGCTGGCTGCTGATGGGCCTGCCGGGGGCGATCTTCGTCGCCGGCCTGTCGGAGAGCTGGATCGCCATCGGCCTGATCATCGGCGCCTGGCTCAACTGGCTGTTCGTCGCCGGGCGGCTGCGCGTGCACACCGAGCACAACCACAACGCGCTGACCCTGCCGGACTACTTCACCCACCGCTTCGAGGACACCAGCCGCCTGCTGCGCATCTTCTCGGCGCTGGTGATCCTGGTGTTCTTCACCATCTACTGCGCCTCCGGCGTGGTGGCCGGTGCCCGGCTGTTCGAGTCCACCTTCGGCGTGCCCTATGACCTGGCGCTGTGGATCGGGGCGGCGGCGACCATTCTCTATGTGTTCATCGGCGGCTTCCTCGCGGTGAGCTGGACCGACACCGTGCAGGCCACGCTGATGATCTTCGCGCTGCTGGTCACGCCGCTGTTCGTCATCCTGGCGCTGGGCGACATGGGCAGCGTGATGGCCACCATCGAGGCGCAGAATCCGGCCAACTTCGACATGTTCCGCGGGCTGTCCTTCGTTGCGATCATCTCGCTGCTGGCCTGGGGCCTGGGCTACTTCGGCCAGCCGCACATTCTGGTGCGCTTCATGGCGGCCGACTCGGTCAAGACCATCCCCAACGCCCGTCGTATCGGCATGGCCTGGATGATTCTGTGCCTGGGCGGCGCGGTGGCGGTGGGCTTCTTCGGTATCGCCTACTTCGCCGGGCACCCGGAGCTGGCCGGCCCGGTGAGCGAGAACGGCGAGCGGGTGTTCCTCGAGCTGGTGAAGATCCTGTTCAACCCGTGGGTCGCCGGCCTGATTCTCTCCGGCGTGCTGGCGGCGGTGATGAGCACTCTGAGCGCGCAGCTGCTGGTCAGCTCCAGCGCGCTGACCCAGGACTTCTACAAGGCGATGCTGCGCAAGAACGCCTCGCAGACCGAGTTGGTCTGGGTCGGCCGCGCCATGGTGCTGCTGATCGCGCTGATCGCCATCGGCATCGCCTCCAACCCGGAGAGCAAGGTGCTGGGCCTGGTGTCCTACGCGTGGGCCGGATTCGGCGCGGCATTCGGTCCGGTGGTGCTGATCTCGCTGCTGTGGAAGCGCATGACCCGCAACGGCGCGCTGGCCGGCATGCTGGTCGGTGCCATCACCGTGGTGGTGTGGAAGGAGTTCATCGGTCTGGGGCTGTACGAGATCATCCCCGGCTTCATCCTCGCCAGCCTGGCGATCTTCGTGGTCAGCCTGATGGGCGCCGAGCCCGCGCCGAGCATCGTCAAGCGCTTCGAGGAAGCCGACGCGGATTACCACGCCGGTTGAACCAGCGGGTAGGGTGGATGGCCGCAGCCATCCACCTTCTGGCAAGTGCTGGTGGAAAATCGCTACGCGAGTTTTCCACCCTACGGATAAAAGGCCGCTCTTGCGCAATGCAGAGCGGCTTTGCCGTTCAGGCCTTGCGGTGCACCGACACGCCGGCGGCGTAGGTTTCCTTCACGGCGCGGTCGTCGCCGAGCATCATCAGGGCGAAGAGTTTTTCTTCCAGCGTCTTGGCCTGGCGCAGGCGGTAGTCGATCAGCGGCGTGGCCTGATAATCGAGCACCACGAAGTCGGCGTCCTTGCCCGGTTGTAGGTTGCCGATCTGGTCGTCCAGATACAGCGCCCGCGCGCCGCCGAGGGTGGCGAGATACAGGGACTTGAACGGATCGAGCTTCTTGCCCTGCAGCTGCATCACCTTGTAGGCCTCGTTCAGCGACTGCAGCTGCGAGAAGCTGGTGCCGGCGCCGACATCGGTGCCCAGGCCGACGCGCACGCCGAAGCCCTCGACCTTTTCCAGATCGAACAGGCCGCTGCCGAGGAACAGGTTGGAGGTCGGGCAGAACGCCACCGCCGAACCCGTTTCGCCCAGGCGCCGGCACTCGTCGTCGCACAGGTGCACGCCGTGGGCGAACACCGCGCGCGCGCCGATCAGCCCGTGGTGGTCGTAGACGTCCAGGTAGCCCTTGCGCGCCGGGAACAGCTCGCTCACCCACTCGATTTCCTTGCGGTTCTCGGAGAGGTGGGTGTGCATGTAGAGGCCCGGGTATTCCTTGAACAGCTGGCCGGCCAGCGCCAGTTGCTGCGGCGTGCTGGTCGGCGCGAAGCGCGGGGTGACGGCGTAGTGCAGGCGGCCCTTGCCGTGCCAGCGCTCGATCAGCTCGCGGCTGTCGGCATAGCCCGATTCGGCGGTGTCGGTCAGGTAGTCCGGGGCGTTGCGGTCCATCAGCACCTTGCCGGCGATCATCCGCAGGTTGCGCTTCTCGCAGGCCGCGAAGAAGGCATCCACCGACTGCTTGTGCACGCTGCCGAACACCAGCGCAGTGGTGGTGCCGTTGCGCAGCAGTTCGTTCAGGAAGACCTCGGCGACCTCGCCGGCGTGAGCCGGGTCGGCGAAGGCGCGTTCGGTGGGGAAGGTGTAGGTGTTGAGCCAGTCCAGCAGCTGCTCGCCGTAGGAGGCGATCATGCCGGTCTGCGGGTAGTGGATGTGGGTATCGATGAAGCCCGGCGTGATCAACGCGTTCGGGTATTCGATGACTTCGCTGCCCGCCGGCAGCGCCGGCAGCAGTTCGCTGGCGGCGCCGATGCGCGCGACCTTGCCGTCCTCGACGACCAGCAGGCCGTCCTCGAAGTATTCGTGGGATTGCTCGATGCCCACTTCGCGTGGGTCGGCGAGGCAGTGGAGCAGGGCGGCACGGTAGGCTTGGGTGCGGGACATGGTGTTCTCTTCGCTGTCGTTCTTCTGCACGCGCGGCAGCGTCCTGACGTGACGGGCGCCAGCCTGTTCACGCGCAAGTCCGCTGCCGCCGGTGGCGTTTGTGGATTCAGCCGCGGCGCGAGGCCGGGACCAGCATGGGGATGGGTTTTTCGCTGCCTTCGCGCTTCTCGCCGCGCTTTTCACCGAAATGCGCGTTGTAGGTGGCGATCACCTCGCCGGCGATGGACACGGCGATCTCCACCGGCAGCTTGCCCTTAACCTCGGCGATACCCATCGGGCAGCGCATGCGTTGCACGGTTTCCGGCTGAAAGCCGCGGTCGCGCAGGCGATGCTCGAACTTGGCGCGCTTGCTCTGCGAGCCGATCAGCCCGTAGTAGGTGAAATCGTTGCGTTCGAGGATGGCCGCGGTCAGCTCCAGATCGAGCTGGTGATTATGCGTCATGACGATGAAATAGCTGCCGGGAGGCATGTCGTCGACTTCCTCGACCACATCGTCGTTGACCACCTTTTCCACACCGCGCGGAATTTCGGCGGGGAATTCGTTCTCGCGCGAGTCGATCCAGCGCACCTTGCACGGCAGACTGGCCAGCAACGGCACCAGCGCGCGGCCGACATGCCCGGCACCGAACACGGCAATGTGCGCCTGCGGCTGCCCCATCGGCTCGAGCAGCACGACGGCCGCTCCGCCGCAGCACTGGCCGAGGCTGGCGCCGAGAGCGAAGCGCTCCAGGCGCGTCTCGCGACTGCGGCTTGCCAGCATCTCGCGGGCAATCTGCTGCACGCGGTATTCCAGGTGGCCGCCGCCGATGGTGTCGTATAGGCGCTCGCCGGTGACCACCATCTTCGAGCCGGCATTGCGCGGCGTCGAGCCGCGCTCCTCGACGATGGTGACCAGCACGCAGGGTTCGCCTTTTTGTTGCAGTTCGGCGAGTGCGTCGATCCAGGACAGGTTGCTCATTGCTTGGTCCTTCGTAGTGCGGGTGGCCGCCCCGTGGAAAACCGCGAAGCGTTTTCCACCGGAACATTCGTGTTGCGACCGTGGTGGACAAGCGGAGCGTTGTCCACCCTACGGGTCAGTGCGCGGCTTCCACTGCAGGCTCCGGTATGGACGCCGCCTGTTGCTTCAGCTTGCGCATCTGCTCCACGCCCCAGAGCACGCGCTCGGGCGTCGCCGGGGCGTCGATCTGCGGCTGCGCCCGGTAGTCGGCCAGGCTCGCCACGGCATCCTTGATCGCGCACCAGACCGAGATGCCGAGCATGAACGGCGGCTCGCCGACGGCCTTGGAGTGGAACACCGTGTCTTCGGGGTTCTTGCGGTTCTCCACCAGCTTGACGCGCAGGTCCAGCGGCATGTCGGCGACCGCTGGGATCTTGTAGCTCGCCGGGCCGTTGGTCATCAGCTTGCCCTTGTCGTTCCAGACCAGCTCTTCCATGGTCAGCCAACCCATGCCCTGGACGAAGCCGCCTTCGACCTGGCCGATGTCGATGGCCGGGTTCAGCGAGGCGCCGACGTCATGCAGGATATCGCTGCGCAGCATCTTGTATTCGCCGGTCAGGGTATCGACGATCACTTCCGAGCAGGCCGCACCATAGGCGAAGTAGTAGAACGGCCGCCCGCGCGCCTGGCTGCGGTCGTAGTAGATCTTCGGCGTGCGGTAGAAGCCGGTGGACGACAGCGAGACCTGGCCGAAATAGGCCTGCTGGATCAACTCCTCGAACGACACGTACTGATCGCGGATGCGTACCTGGCCGTTACGGAATTCGACATCCTCCTCGGTGACGTTCCAGTGCCGCGCGGCGAACTCGACCAGCCGTTGCTTGATGGTCAGCGCCGCGTTCTGCGCCGCCTTGCCGTTGAGGTCGGCGCCGCTGGAGGCGGCCGTCGGCGAGGTGTTGGGCACCTTGTCGGTGTTGGTGGCGGTGATCTGGATGCGCTCGATATCCACCTGGAACACCTCGGCCACCACCTGCGCGACCTTGGTGTTCAGGCCCTGGCCCATCTCGGTGCCACCGTGATTGAGGTGGATGCTGCCGTCGGTGTAGACGTGCACCAGCGCGCCGGCCTGGTTGAGAAAGCTCGCGGTGAAGCTGATGCCGAACTTCACCGGGGTCAGCGCCAGGCCCTTCTTCAGGATCGGGCTTGTGGCATTGAACGCGCGGATCTCTTCGCGGCGGCGGGTGTACTCGCTGCTGGCCTCCAGCTCGGCGGTCATCTCCTCGAGCATGTTGTGCTCGACGGTCTGGTAATAGGGCGTAACGTTGCGTTCGGTCTTGCCGTAGTAGTTGCGCTTGCGCACGTCGAGCGGGTCCTTGCCCAGCTCGCGGGCGATGGCGTCCATGATCTCCTCGATGGCGACCATGCCCTGCGGGCCGCCGAAGCCGCGATAGGCGGTGTTGGAGGCGAGGTTGGTCTTGCAGCGATGGCCGTGGATGGTGGCGTCGCCCAAGTAGTAGGCATTGTCGGAGTGGAACATGGCGCGGTCGACGATCGAACCGGAGAGGTCCGGCGAGTAGCCGCAGTTGCCGGCCAGATCGATCTGGATGCCGTGCAGCAGGCCGTCGTCGTCGAAGCCGACGTCGTATTCGACGTAGAACGGGTGGCGCTTGCCGGTCATGGTCATGTCTTCCATGCGCGGCAGGCGCATCTTGGTCGGCCGACCGGTGAGGTGCGCGATCACCGCGCACAGGCAGGCCGGCATCGAGGCCTGGGTCTCCTTGCCGCCGAAGCCGCCGCCCATGCGGCGCATGTCGATGACGATCTTGTTCATCGGCACGCCGAGCACTTCGGCCACCAGCTTCTGCACCTCGGTGGGGTTCTGCGTCGAGGTGTAGACGATCATGCCGCCATCCTCGGTGGGCATCACCGAGGAAATCTGCGTCTCCAGGTAGAAGTGCTCCTGACCGCCGATGTGCAGCGTGCCCTGCAGCCGGCGCGGTGCGCTGGCCAGGGCGCTGGCCGAGTCGCCGCGCTGGTGGGTGTGACTATCCAGTACGAAGTGCTTCTTGCGCAGCGCCTCGACCACGTCGAGCACCGGCTCCAGATCCTCGTATTCGATGATTGCGGCCATGGCCGCCTTGCGCGCGGTTTCCAGGCTGTCGGCAGCCACGGCGATCACCGGCTGGCCGATGTACTCCACCTTGCCGTCGGCCAGCAGCGGGTCGCCGGCGACCACCGGGCCGATGTCCAGCTGACCGGGGACGTCCTCGGCGGTGATGGCGATGGCCACGCCCGGAATCTGGTAGCAGGGCGAAGTGTCGATGCGCACGATACGGGCATGGGCACGGTCGCTCATGCGGGCATAGACGTGCAGCTGGTTGGGGAACTCCAGGCGGTCGTCGACGTACACCGCTTCGCCGGAGACGTGCTTGGGTGCGCTGTCGTGCTTGACGCTGCGACCGACACCGGTGACCAGGTCCTGCTTGAACAGGGCGATGAGTTCTTCCTGGGTCTTGGCAAGGCTGTGGTTAGACATATGCGGTCACCCTCGTCTCGGTCTTGGACGCTTGTTGTTCGAGGAAACATTTGCGCAGCAGGTTCTGCGCCACCAGCAGGCGGTACTCGCGGCTGGCACGGAAGTCGGTCAGCGGGGTGAAGTCTTCGGCCAGCGCGTCGCAGGCTGCCTCCACCGTCTGCTGGTTCCACGGCGCGCCTTTGAGCGTCGCCTCGCAGGCCGCAGCGCGTTTGGGAATCGCCGCCATGCCGCCGAAGGCGACGCGGGCATCGGCGATCACGCCGCCTTCGAGCTGCAGTTCGAAGGCGGCGCAGACGGCGGAAATGTCGTCGTCCAGGCGCTTGGAGACCTTGTACGCGCGGAACAGCCGCTGCGGCGTCGCGCGCGGCACCCGCACCTTCTCGATGAACTCGCCGGGCTGACGCGCGGTGACCTTGTAGTCGAGGAAGAAATCCTGCAGCGGCAAGGTGCGCATGTCGGCGCCGTGGCGCAGGACAATCTCGGCGCCGAGGGCGATCAGCAGCGGCGGCGAATCGCCGATGGGCGAGGCGTTGCCGATGTTGCCGCCCAGCGTGCCCTGGTTGCGGATCTGCAGGGAGGCAAAGCGTTGCAGCAGCTCGCCGAAATCCGGGTAGTCGGCGGCCAGCGCGGCGTAGCAGTCGGTCAGCGGCGCGGCGGCGCCGATCTCGATATAGCGGTCGGTGATTACCACCTGCTTCATCTCGGCGACCTGACCGACGTGGATCAGCAGCGGCAGCGCGCGATGGAACTGGGTGACTTCCAGCGCCAGGTCGGTGCCTCCGGCAAGCAGTCGCGCGTCCGGGTTGGCGGCGTAGACCTCGGCCAATTCGGCGACGGTCAGTGGCGACAGGCAGCGCTTGTCGCCATCGCTGAGCTCGGCCATTTCACGCGGCGCGATGGCCTTGAGCTGAGCGATGGTCTCGGCTTCTTCTGCGTCGAACTGGTCCGCCTCGGGATGGGTGCGGGCCTGTTCGGCGGCGGCGAGGATCGGCCGGTAGCCGGTGCAGCGGCAAAGGTTGCCGGCCAGCGCTTCGTGGGTCTGGTGCGGGTCGTACTCGTTCACCGCGGCGGCATTCTTCTGCAAGGCGAACAGGCTCATGACGAAGCCCGGCGTGCAGAACCCGCACTGTGAGCCGTGGCAGTCGACCATCGCCTGCTGCACGCTGTGCAGACGGCCCTGGTGCTTGAGGTCCTCGACGCTGATCAGCTGCTTGCCGTGCAGCGCGGAGACGAAGGTCAGGCAGGAGTTGAGGGTGCGGTAGCGCAGGCGTTCACCGACCAGTTCGCCGACCACCACGGTGCAGGCGCCACAGTCGCCGGAGGCGCAGCCCTCCTTGGTGCCGGTCTTGCCACGGTGCTCGCGCAGGTATTGCAGCACCGTGGTGTTGGGGTCGAGCGTGCGCTCGCTGCGCAGCTCGCGATTGAGCAGAAACTGGATCAAGGTAGACCTCCGCTTTCTTGTTCTTGGCTCTTGGATAGCGCCTGGAGCGAAAAATTAGTATTAACTGACTTTTCGGTCAAGAAAAATTGACTGAAAAGTCAATGTGACGGACGAGCGCACCTGGCGGCCAACAGCCATACAGCAGTGGACGAGCGTTACTAACAGCAAGTAAAGCCGTCTGCGCCACGTCGGTGACGGCTTTTGACGGCAGGTCCGCAACCGCGAGCGACGCCGTGCAGACGTCGTCCCGGTTGCGGAGGGCGTGCTCAGCCGGCGATCAGCTGGCGCGCCGCCTGGCGGTGATCGGCGATCAACCCGGCGACGTCCAGACCTTCGATCTGCCCGTCGATCACCCGCCAGCGGCCGCCGACCATCACCCGGTCGGCGCGGTCGGCGGCGCACAGCAGCAGCGCGGCGATGGGATCGTGGCTGCCGGAGAAGCGCAGTTCGTCGAGCTTGAACAGCGCGAGGTCGGCCTGTTTGCCGACCGCCAGTTCGCCGATGTCGCTGCGTCCGAGCAGCCGCGCTGAACCGCGGGTCGCCCAGCCGAGAACCTTCTCTGGCGTGATCTTCGCCGCGCCGTAGCGCAGGCGCTGGATGAACAGCGCCTGGCGCGCTTCGAGCATCATGTTGGAGGCGTCGTTGGAGGCTGAGCCGTCGACGCCCAGGCCGATGATGGCGCCCTTGTCCTCCAGCTCCAGCGTGTGGCAGATGCCCGAGGCCAGGCGCATGTTGGAACTTGGGCAATGACAGATGCCGACGCCGGCCGCGCCCAGGCGGTGGATCTCCACCTGGTTGAAGTGGATGCCATGCGCCAGCCAGGTCCGTGGGCCGAGCCAGCCAACGCTCTGCAGGTAGTCCACGGTGCGCATGCCGAAGCGCTGCGCGCAGAACTCCTGCTCGTCCAGCGTCTCGGCCAGGTGGGTATGCAGGCGCACATCGCGCGCTTCGGCCAGCTCGGCGCAGGCGCGCATGATGTCGGTGGTCACCGAGAACGGCGAGCAGGGCGCGAGGGCGATCTGGATTTGCGCGCCGTCGCCGCGCTCGTGGTAGCGCTCGATCAGCCGCTCGCTGTCAGCGAGGATCGTTTCGGCGTCCTGCACCACGCTCTTGCACGGCAGGCCGCCGTTCTCCTTGGACAGGTTCATCGAGCCGCGCGTCAGCATGGCGCGCATGCCCAGCTCGCGCACGGCTTCGACCTGAATGTCGATCGCCTCCTCGAGCCCGGCGGGGAACAGGTAGTGGTGGTCGGCGGCGGTGGTGCAGCCCGACAGCAGCAGTTCGGCCAGCGCCACCTTGCTCGCCAGTTCCAGCGCCCGCGGTGTGAGGCGGGCCCAGACCGGGTAGAGCGTCAGCAGCCAGTTGAACAGCGGCTCGTTGACCACCGGACCCCAGGCGCGGGTGAGCGTCTGGTAGAAGTGGTGATGGGTATTGACCAGCCCTGGCAGCACGACGTGCTCGCGGGCATCGAAGGTTTCGTCGACCGGCTGCGCGGGCATGGCCCCGGCGGCAAGTAGTTCGACGATGACGCCGTTTTCGACCACCAGCCCACCGGGGGCCTGGGCGTCGTTGGCGGTGAACAGGGCGAGGGGATTCTTGATCCAGATACGGTCAGCAGGCATGGCCGGCTTTCTCCTGAAGGGTTGAGTTCAGAGTAGCCAGCTCAGTTATGCCCTGTCTGCTGATCCAGGGAGTGTCGCCGTGGCGCACCGGAGGCGAACCATAGCCGCGTCGTGCGGGCTTGTCGACCACGTTGGTGCGCGCCTGGCTGCCGCGACCGGAGGTCCCGGTCGCGAGCGAATCACCAGGGCAGCGGGTTGCCCTGGTAGTCGAGGTAGCGATGACCGCCCTGGCCGATGGCGCGCAGGACCTGCTCGGTCATGCCGCGCGCGCTGGTCTCGACATCCAGTGGCGCTTCGCTGCCGCCCATGTCGGTCTTCACCCAGCCCGGATGCATCGACAGCACCGTCAGCGTGCTTTCGCCCAAGCCGGCGACGAAGGAACGCGTCAGGTGGTTGAGTGCGGCCTTGCTGGCGCCGTACAGCGGCATGCCCATGCTGGGGCCGGTTTCGACGCTGCCGAGGATGGAACTCATGAAGACGATGACGCCCTGTTTCTGCTCCACCAGCGGCAGCAGCCGCTCGGCCAGGCGCACCGGCGCGACCGCATTGGTGAAGAACAGCTGGCCGACTTCCATCTGGCTGGCCGCGGTGGCGGGCTTGCCCTGCGGGCCGGCGATACCGGCGTTGACGTAGAGCACATCGAGCTGCGTGCCCGCCAGACGCTGTGCGAGTGTTTCGAGGCTGTCGGCATCGTCCAGCTCCAGCGCTTCGATCCGCACGCCGGCCAGCGCCTTGAGCGCATCGGCGCGTGCCGGATCGCGCACGGTGGCGATCACTTGCCAGCCCTGGCTGGAGAACTGCCGCGCCAGGCCGAGACCGAGGCCGCGCGAGGCGCCGACGATGAGAATGGTTCTGCTCATGGAATACTCCGGGCGATTGAGGGAGTTTGCAGTCTGGCGCGCCGCCGTGCCGATGGCGAGTGCCATGCGGCACCCGCCCGCCGCAGCCGATGTTCAGCAGCCTGTCAGGGTTCGCCGGCCAGCTTGCGTTGGTACTGGTAGGCCCAGCGCGTATACAGCAGCGCCGAGGTGAACAGGGTCAGACTGAGCAGTGCCTCCAGCCAGCCGTAGAGCATGCGATGCGGATCGATTGCGGCGAGCACACCCTGGAGGAAGTAGATATTGACGATGAAGCAGGTCCAGGCGTGCGCCCGTGGGCTGCCGAGGATCATCCCCGGTGCGACCAGCAGCAGCGGGAGCAGCTGGATGCCGATCACCACCCAGGTGCGCGCGCCGTGCAGGTCGGCGAAGACGAGGTTCCAGGTCGTCAGCAGCGCCGCGAGGGCGACAAAGCTGGCGAGACTGGCGACGCGGGCGAACTTCAGTCGTGGCGCCAGCCAATCGAGGGCCGGCAGGGGCTTGCGCGCTTTAGCCACGGGATGCCTCCAGACGCTGTGCAGTCTGCGCCAGGCGCTGGCCGAGTGCGCGGCAGAGGGCGGTTTCATGCGTATCGAGCGCCCGCTTGCCGTCGGCACCGGCATGGTGGCTGGCGCCATATGGCGTGCCGCCGCCACGGGTTTCCAGCAGGGCGTTCTCGCTGTAGGGCAGGCCCAGAACCAGCATGCCGTGATGCAGCAGCGGCAGCAGCATCGACAGCAGCGTGCTCTCCTGGCCGCCGTGCAGGCTGGCGGTGGAGGTGAACACTGCGGCGGGCTTGCCGACCAGCTCGCCGGTCAGCCACAGGCTGCTGGTGCCGTCGAGGAAGTACTTGAGCGGGGCGGCCATGTTGCCGAAGCGCGTCGGACTGCCGAGCGCAACGCCGGCGCAGTGCTTCAGATCGTCCAGCGTGGCGTAGAGCGCGCCGTCGTGCGGAATGCTCGGCGCCACCGCTTCGCATTCGCTGGATACTGCCGGCACCGTGCGCAGACGCGCCTCGAGTCCGGTCATTTCGATACCGCGGGCGATCTGCCGAGCCATCTCGGCGGTGGCGCCGTGACGGCTGTAATAGAGCACCAGGATGTACGGCGCACTCACGGCAGGATCTCCAGCACGCGTTCCGGCGGGCGTCCGACCACGGCTTTGTCGCCGGCGATTAGGATCGGCCGCTCGATCAGTCGCGGATGGGCGACCATTGCCTCGATCAACTGTGTGTCGCTGAGGTTCGGGTCGGCCAGGCCGAGGCTCTGGTATTCCTCTTCGCCGCTGCGCAGCAGTTGCCGCGCGCTCAGTCCGAGCTTGGCCAGCAGGGCCCGCAGTTCGGTGGCGCTGGGTGGGGTTTCCAGGTAGCGCACGATGTGCGGCTCGAGCCCGCGGGCTTCGAGCAATTCCAGCGCGCCGCGCGATTTCGAGCAGCGCGGGTTGTGATAGAGGGTAAGTTCGGTCATTTTGGGTTGCGCCTCGCCGATGAAGGCGGCCATTCTAACCCTCCCGGGGGGACGGTTCGAAACGACCGGTTGGCTAAGGAGCGGGGATGCAGCAGCGCATCGACAATCTGATGGAGTTCTGTCGCTTTCTGGTGCAGCGTTTCGTCGCCGACCGCGGCCCGAACAGTGCGGCGGCGCTGACCTACACCACCCTCTTCGCGGTGGTGCCGATGATGACCGTCACCTTCGCCATGCTTTCTGCGATTCCGGCGTTCCAGGGCGTCGGCGAACAGATCCAGCTGTATATCTTCAAGAACTTCATTCCCTCCACCGGAGCGACGATTCAGGAGTACCTGATCGCGTTCACCAGCCAGGCCCGCCAGCTGACCTGGTTCGGCGTCGGATTCCTGATGGTGACCGCGCTGATGATGCTGCTCACCATCGAGAAGGCCTTCAACACCATCTGGCGCGTGCGCCAGCCGCGGCGCGGGGTGTCGAGCTTCCTGCTGTACTGGGCGATTCTCAGCCTCGGCCCGCTGCTCCTCGGTGCGGGGTTTGCGACCAGTACCTACATCGCCTCGCTGGCACTGATCTCGGGGCCGCATGCGTTGCTCGGCGCGGGCACGCTGCTGAAGGCGATGCCGCTGGTGCTCAGCATCCTGGCCTTCACCTTGCTCTACGCGGCAGTGCCCAATACCCGCGTGCCGCTGCGCCATGCGCTGGCGGGCGGGCTGTTCGCCGCGGTGTTGTTCGAGGCGGCCAAGCAACTGTTCGGCCTGTATGTCAGCTATTTCCCGAGTTACCAGCTGATCTATGGTGCTTTCGCGGCGGTGCCGTTGTTCCTGCTGTGGATTTACCTGTCGTGGATGATCGTGCTGTTCGGCGCCGAGCTGGTCTGCGGTCTGTCCTCGTCGCAGCAGTGGCGCCGCCGACGCCTGCCGCGTCTGCTGGTGATGTTGGTGCTGCTGCGGTTGCTCTATGACCGCCAGCAGGAAGGGCGCGAGCTCGCGCTGCGTGACATGCACCGCGCCGGCTGGCACCTGCCCGAAGACGAGTGGGACGAGCTGCTGGAATTCTTCGAGCGCGAACAGCTGGTCTGCCGCACGGGATCGGGCGGTTGGGTGCTGTGTCGTGACCTCAGTCATTACAGCCTCGACCAGCTGTTGCGCCACAACCCGTGGCCGTTGTCTGGGCTGGAGCGGCTGCCCGAGACGTTGTCGGAAGCCTGGTATCCGACTCTGCGGCGCTCTCTGGAGCTGCTGCAGCAGGAGCAGCTCAATCTGTTCGGTGGCAGTCTGGCCGACTGGCTGAGCGTCGGTGGTGACAAAAACGGTCAGTAGCTGAGCGATTCCGCCTTCGTGCCATGGCACTTTGGCATCTCGGTTGTGTTGAACGGTGCTAATGCACGGAGGTGGAGCACGGCAGAGCCAGGCTGGCACGTTTCTAGCTGAGGCTTGCACTGAGGCGAAGGAAGGAATGTGGCCGTGAAGACCGAACGCAATACTGTCATCCATCTGCACCAACGGGCTCCGGAGCTGGCGCTGCAGTCGCTAAACCGCCTGACCGGCCTGACCTTCAGCCACTGGCCCGAATCGCTCGTCCTCCTGTGCAAGCAGGACGAGCCCGTCGAGCGGGAATCGCCTGCGGCGGAAAAGCGGGCGCGCTAAACCTACGCCTGTATCAGCTGTGCGGGCGCTTCGATCCGTTCGGCGGCCTGCACGAAGAGTTCCTCGACCTTCATCTGCTCGATCTCCACGCCGGCGCGCAAGTACACCTGCAGATCTTCGATCCGGCTTCTGACGATCAGGCGCGCGACGCCAGACAGCAAGATCCTGCCGTTGCTATCGGTACGCCCGTGATCCACGGCGGCTTCGCGTCGCTGTTGGCCGTCGCGGTATTTCATCACCAGGGAAACGCTCAATCCGGCCTGCCCGTGCAGCTGCAGCCAGCTGGCGATGTTGAACTCGGCGACGCGGCCCTCATAGGCCGTGAGTGCGAGGGGCGCCTGGTCGACGATGTGAGAAGGCACAGGGCTAATCAGTTTGTCATGGAGCTGGGACATGGCTTCGCTGCAGGCAGGGAGGATGGTAGGTGCGAAATTATAGGCAGCACCTTGGCGGCAAAACTGTGCACGTTGCCGACGCCAGGCGTGACTAGGCTCCCAGTTCGGCGAAGACGCCGGTTCGCTGGCAGCAGTCGGCGGAGCCGACATAAAGGTGGCGCGCATGGTTGCCTTGCGGCGGTTGCATGGGTCAGGCTAGCGGCATCGAATATTCTGGCGGGGTACCGGACGTGGGCAAGTTCAGAGGCCTGTTGTTGATGCTGCTGGGCGGCCTGCTGGTCAGCGGCTGCGAGCAGGACTGGGGTGTGGATCAGCACGGGCAACTGGTGGCCGCCGAGCAATTGCAGGGGCGCTGGCTGCTGATCAATTACTGGGCGGAGTGGTGCGGCCCGTGTCGTACCGAAATTCCCGAGCTGAATCGTCTGGCCGAATCCCGCACGGACCTGCATGTGCTTGGCGTCAACTTCGACGAGCTGCGGGGAGAGGAGCTGGCGCAGGCGGCCGAGGCGCTGGGAATCCGTTTTCGCGTGCTCAGCGAGGATCCAGCCGAGCGGCTGCGACTGTCGCGCAGCGCGGTACTGCCGGTGACCTATCTGGTCGACGACACGGGCAAGGTGCGCGAGCAACTGGTTGGCGAGCAGACTGCTGACAAGCTGTTGGCCCGGCTCGAGCAACTGCGTGACGAGTAGAGCGCCGGCGCTCAGGGGCGCACGTACCAGAAGTCCTGCCAGAAACCGATCACTTTCGCCGGGTAGCGCTGCTGGCCGAGGCTGCCGTTGTAGCGGGCGAGCGCACGGCTGATGTCGCCCTTCTCCTTGCGCAGGTAGTAGCTAAGGATCGTGCAGCCGTAGCGCAGGTTGGTGGCGTTGTCGGTGAGGTTGTCCTGCGGGCGCCCGAGTTCGGCTTTCCAGAACGGCATCACCTGCATCATGCCCTGAGCGCCGACGCTGGAAATCGCGAAGCGGTCGAAGCGGCTCTCGGCGTGGATCAGCGCCATGACCAGATCGGGACGCAGCCCGGCCTTGGTCGCCTCGCGGTGTACCAGGCGCAGCAGGGTAAGGCGTTCCTCGGTGTCGGCGATGTAGCGCTTGAGGCGGGTGGACATGTCGAGCAGCCAGACCTCGGCCTCGAAACGGTCCTGAAAGCTGTCCGCCTCGGCGACCGTGCGCTGCATCAGCTCGCGCAGTTCGGGCTCCGGAGCCTGGCGGATGCTGGCCTGGAGCGGGCATGCCAGGAGCAGCAGCGCCGACAGCAGCCAGCAGCGCCATGGCATGGTGTCAGTTGTCCACCGACGAGGCGGTGCGCCCGGCGTCCTGCATCAGGCGCTGGAGAAACTCCTGCTGCAGTTCGGGATCATGCCGCGTCAGCTCGATCAGGCTCTGCTCCAGCTCGCTGGCTTCTTCCTCCAGCCCCAGCTCGGACAGGCGTTTGACGCGGTGAACCCACTGCGCCACGTCGTCACCTTCGAGATCGTCGAAGATCAGGTCGTGGGCTTCCAGCAGCTTGCCGCGCAAGTTGTGGCTGACCAGCAATACGGCGTCGGCGCGCGTGCCGTCCTGCTCATCCTCGACGCTCAGCAGCAGCTTGCCGATGGGGCCGATGTCCTGCTCGGCAAACGGTCCGTCGAGCAGGTTGAGGTGCAACACGCCGTTGCGGTCGGTGTTCAGCTCGTGGAGCTGTTCGCCTGCGCTGACCCGCACCGGACGTTCGGCCCAGGGCAGGCTGGTGTATTCCAGGCGGGTATCACGGCGCTGTTCGTCGAGACTGGCGAGGTTCTGCTGCGAGCGCCCGTTGGACTCGACGTTGAGGAAGGGGTTGAGGCCGGCGAAACCGTAGCTGATCCAGCCGCGGGTGGCGCTCTCCGGCACGTTGCCCAACAGTACGACGTTGACCACGTTGGCGCCGATGCCGGCGACCACGGCGACCGCCCCGAGTGGTATCTCGTACAGCTCGCGCCAGGCTTGGTAGGGCGTGTAGCGATCGTAACGGCGGGTGACCTCGAAATCGGTAACCTCGAAGGTCCGCTGTTCCTGGATGCGGACGCGCCGTTGCGGCAACTCCAGCACCGGCGGCTCGCCGACCTCGATGCGCAGGCTGTGGTCGAGCGGTTTACGCTCGGTCCTGGCCTCGTGCTCGCTGCGCTGCGGCAGATGGTTGGCGCAGCCGCCAAGCAGTAGCGCCGCGCAGAGCGCGGCGCCGGTTGAAACTACAACACGTCGGTTGAGCATGGTTTCCGATCAGCGTGCGACACGCGAATTGATGAAAGACAGGATGTCAGCGGCAGCGACCGCCTGCGGTTCGGCATCGCGACGGTGCTTGTACTCCAGGGTGCCGTCGGCCAGGCCGCGATCGCCGATGACGATGCGATGCGGAATGCCGATCAGCTCCATGTCGGCGAATTTGACGCCCGGACTGGTCTTCTTGTCACGGTCGTCAAGCAGCACTTCGTAACCGGCGGCAGTCAGGTCGGCGTAGAGCTTGTCGGTCGCCTCGCGCACGGCCTCGTTCTCATACTTCATCGGCACGAGAGCGATCTGGAACGGCGCCAGGGCGTCCGGCCAGAGAATGCCGCGCTCGTCGTAGTTCTGCTCGATGGCCGCGGCGACGACGCGGGACACGCCGATGCCGTAGCAGCCCATGATCAGCGTGGCCGGCTTGCCGTTCTCGCCCATGACCTGGCAGTTCATGGCCTCGCTGTACTTGGTGCCCAGCTGGAAGATGTGACCGACCTCGATGCCGCGCTTGATCACCAGGCTGCCCTGGCCGTCCGGGCTCGGGTCGCCGGCAACCACATTGCGCAGATCAGCGACCTCAGGCAGCGGCAGATCGCGCTCCCAGTTCAGACCGAAGTAGTGCTTGTCGTCGACGTTAGCGCCGGCGCCGAAGTCGCTCATCAGCGCGACCGATCGGTCGATGACGCATGGAATCGGCAGGTTCAGCGGGCCCAGCGAGCCGGGGCCTGCACCAATGGCTGCGCGGATCTCGGCTTCCGAGGCGAACACCAGCGGGCTCGCGACCTGCGCCAGATTCGCGGCCTTGATCTCGTTGAGTTCGTGATCGCCACGCACGATCAGGGCGATCAGCTGGCCTTTCTCGAGACCATGTACGACCAGCGTCTTGACGGTCTTCTCGATGGCCAGACCGAACCGCTCGACCAGCTCGGCGATGGTCTTGGCATTCGGCGTGTCGACCAGCCGCAGCTCCTCGGTAGGTGCGGCGCGCTCGCTCTCGCGCGGGATGGCCTCGGCCTTCTCGATGTTAGCGGCGTAGTCGGAGGTGTCGCTGAAGGCGATATCGTCTTCGCCGGATTCGGCCAGCACGTGGAACTCGTGCGAGCCCGTGCCGCCGATGGAGCCGGTATCGGCCTGCACCGGGCGGAAGTTCAGGCCCAGACGGGTGAAGATGTTGCAGTATGCCTGGTGCATACGGTCGTACGTTTCCTGCAGCGATTCCTGGCTCAGGTGGAAGGAGTAGGCGTCCTTCATCAGGAATTCGCGGCCACGCATCAGGCCGAAGCGTGGGCGGATCTCGTCGCGGAACTTGGTCTGGATCTGGAAGAAGTTGATCGGCAGCTGCTTGTAGCTGTTCAGCTCGTTGCGCGCCAGGTCGGTGATGACTTCTTCGTGGGTCGGGCCGACGCAGAACTCGCGCCCATGACGGTCCTTCAGGCGCAGCAGCTCGGGGCCGTACTGCTCCCAGCGCCCGGATTCCTGCCACAGCTCGGCTGGCTGGATCGCCGGCATCAGCACTTCCAGCGCCCCGGCCTTGTTCATCTCGTCACGCACGATGGCCTCGGCCTTGCGCAGCGCGCGCAGCCCCATCGGCATCCAGGTGTAGAGCCCCGAAGCCAGCTTGCGGATCATCCCGGCGCGCAGCATCAGCTGGTGACTGATCACCACGGCATCGGACGGGGTTTCTTTGAGGGTCGAGAGCAGGAACTGACTGGTGCGCATGTGGCCGTTATGTCCTTGCAGAGGCTGGAATTTGGCCCGGCATTGTACGGCCGCGGCAAAGAAGCGTACAGAAGCCGGCCCGCGTGAGTGGACGCGTGGGGCTGCCGTATAAAAAAGGAGAGCCCGGCCAATTGGCCGGGCTCCGGGGTGCTGCGATGAATGCCGGTTACAGGATGCTGATCGGATAGATGGCGTACAGGCGCCATTCGTTCACGTCGTTCCAGGCCGGGTTGTTGGTGCGCAGGATGGAGTTGCGTGCGCGCAGGGTCAGGTCCTTGGCCGCGCCATCCTGGAAGGTGTAGGAAACCTGGTTGAAGATTTCACGCTCGGTCGCCTCGCCATCGTTGCCAGCTTCGTAGAAACCTGAATCGATGTTGTCGCCTCGCAGGTAGGCAGTCTTCCATTGCAGGCCAGGCACACCGTAGCCGCTGAAATCCAGCTCGTAGCTGGCTTGCCAGGAGCGCTCGTCCTTGAAGTTGAAGTCGGAGAGGTAGGAGTTGGCTACCCAAATGGAGCCGCCACCGTCGCCGTTATCGTACAGATAGCCGGTATCGCCGGAGACACGCTGGTGCGCAACGATGAACGCATGGGCCCCGACTGCATACTTGGCTGACAAACTCCAGATGGTGTTGTCGTCAACCGCCGCTCCGTCCTTACCTACGAAGCTCTGGTCGATATCGTCAGTTCTGTAGTAGTTGAAGTCGAAGGTCAGCGATTGGTCGTCTGCCAGCGGCATCACGTAATTAACGTTGGCGTACTTCTTGTCGTAAGTGTCTTCGACATCGGAGAAGTACAGCGAGGCGCTGAGATTATCGGTGAAGGCATAAGTACCGCCGAAGACGTCGAGCCTCTTCAGGCCGAAGTCGTCACGTGCGGGGGAGCCCATCGGGCTGTCAGCGGTGAAGTGACCGGCGTTCAGTTCAAGCCCTTCGATTTCGCTGCTGGTAATCATGGTGCCGGTGAAGGCTTCAGGCAGCAGACGGGAGTCATCGGAGGCGATGACCGGAAGATTGACGAACTGATTACCGTACTTGAGCGTGGTATTGGAAAGGCGGAATTTCACCGCGGCGCCCGCTTCGGAGAGATCGTCTTCCCAATTCTTAGGCTCTCCGGGGAACATGTCGCCCTGGCCGCCGTCGAGCTTGACACCCAGCAGCCCGTAGGCATCGATGCCTACGCCGATAGTGCCTTGGGTAAAGCCGGACTCGAACGTGGTGATGAAGCCCTGCGCCCAGGTGTTGCGGTCGTCTGCCCCATCTTTGTGGTCACGGTTCCAATACGTGTTGCGCAGCAACAGATCCAGCTTGGCATCCTCGACGAAGCCTTTGGCTTCCGACTGCTGGCTGGCCAGCGCCATCTGGGATGTGCCCGCCGCAACGGCAAGGGCAATTACGCTCCACTTCATCACTTTCATCGTGATTTGCTCCATTGGTTCAAAACGGTGCTTGCTCTCGTGTCGACGCACGCAGAGATCGCTTCTTGTTATCCGAATCTGGCTCGATTTCGGCGTATTACGCTTCTTCGTATCAAGCCATTCGCAGAATGTACTGTTTAGCTGCGTCGATAGGCTAGAGCAAGTTTGCCAAGCCTGCTTTCGGCTTACGTGCAGGACTTAACCAATCACGGTCTAGCAAGAAACGTACTCAAGTCGTGTCGGCCTGAAGCTGCGCGAATGCCCATCTGGGCAGGCGGTAGCATGTGCTGCATGGTGGGGCATGCGCGCTTGACTCTGCTCCGACAGGGCGCAGACCTGCGCGCAAGGGTATTCTTGGCGTCAGCGTGGGTTCGACCGCGCCTGACTTGTCATACAGGAGCGCCGTTATGTTCATTCTCGATTCGCGTCTGGAGCAGGACACATTGCCGATTGGCGACTTTCCGTTGTGTCGGCTACTGCTGATGAATGATGCACAGTACCCGTGGTTCATACTGGTGCCGCGGCGTGAGGCGGTCAGCGAGCTGTTTCAGCTGGACGCGGCGGACCAGCAGAAGTTGTGGCATGAAACCACCGCGCTTGCAGAAATCGTCAAGGACAGTTTCGGCGCGGACAAGATGAATGTCGCGACGTTGGGCAACGTCGTAAGCCAGCTGCATATGCACGTCATTGCCCGCTCCCGCGATGATGCGGCGTGGCCGGCGCCGGTGTGGGGGCGGCATCAGCCCAAGCCCTATACGCAGGATCAGGCGGCGGCGATCAGGGCCCGCCTCAAGACTGTGTTGACCGATCAGTTTCGCTTCGGAGAGTGAGTTATGAACGTGGAATCGCGAATCGCCGATCTGGAGGCGCGACTGGCATTTCAGGACGATACGATCCAGACGCTGAACGATGTGCTGGTCGAGCAGCGGCGTCTGGTTGATCGAATGCAGCTGCAGTTGCAGGCATTGGCCAGGCGGCTGGAAGAAATGCAGAGCAGCATCGGGGGCGAGGAAGACGAGGCGCCGCCACCGCATTACTGACGGGTGGAGCGCAAGAGGCCGGCAGGCCTGCAGACCTGCCGGCGTCGCAATTACAGCGTGACCACGTCCTCGGCCTGCAGGCCCTTGTCACGCATCATGATGGTGAATTCGACGCGCTGGCCTTCAGTCAGCACGCGATGGCCTTCGCCGCGAATCGCGCGGAAATGCACGAACACGTCGTCGCCGCTATCGCGGGAAATGAAGCCGAAACCTTTGGACGTGTTGAACCACTTCACCGTACCGGTTTCCCGGCCGGCGCCGCTGACGCTGGCGGCGGGTGCGCGCTGCTGCCGCGGGCGTTCGCGCTGCGGCTGGCGCTGGGTGCGAGTGGTCGCCAGGTGCAGGAGTACGGCGACGAATACCAGCAGCAGGCTGGCGAGCGTGGCCGGTTGGCCGGCGATCTGCTCCAGCGGCAGCAGCAGGATGAGAGCCTGGGCTGCGGCGGCCAGCACCAGCAGCACTGATACGCCGAGCAGAACGGGACGGGTGCGCGGATCGGTGTTCGCGGTAATCGACGGAATGAACTGGATATTCAGCAGGCCGATCATCAGCAGGCAGAGTGCGGCTGGTTGCAGGAGAAGCGGCAGATCGCCGCGCAGGCTAGGGACGAATGACAGCAGTAAGGCGAGGACGCCGGTTAATACATGGACGATCTTGAGCATTCTTATGACTCGTAGTGGATACACGACAGGAAAAGGCGGCGGCAGGCGAGTGCCTGGGGAATGAGCTAGCAGACGTGCAGATGCCTGACTGGCGAAGAGACTCGGCGCCGCAGCGCGGCCGTATTTAACAGCAAAGGCCGGTGGCGCTCAAATGAGCCTTGGCCGGGCGCACACTGACGGTGCGCCCGGGGGAGGGAGCCTGCAGCCGAGGCGGGTGGCATGGCGACCGCCTCGGCGAGGATGACTCAAGCTGCCAGCAGGCTGCGCAGCATCCAGGCGGTCTTTTCGTGGATCTGCATGCGCTGGGTCAACAGGTCGGCAGTCGGCTCGTCGCTGACCTTATCCAGCAGCGGGAAGATGCCACGTGCGGTGCGCACGACCGCTTCCTGGCCTTCGACCAGCAGCTTGATCATCTGCTCGGCAGACGGCACGCCTTCGTCTTCCTTGATCGACGACAGGCGCGCATAGGCAGCGTAGGTTCCCGGCGCCGGGAAGCCGAGAGCGCGGATACGCTCGGCGATCTCATCCACGGCGAGCGCCAGTTCGGTGTACTGAGTCTCGAACATGGTATGCAGCGTGTTGAACATCGGCCCGGTGACGTTCCAGTGGAAGTTGTGGGTCTTCAAGTACAGCGTATAGGTGTCGGCGAGCAGACGAGACAGCCCTTCTGCGATGGCGGCACGGTCCTGTTCGGCGATGCCGATATCGATTTCCATGGTCGTTCTCCTTGGTGGGTGATCCGGTTGCAGTTATGCCAGAAAAACCGCGTCGTTTGTTGCTGATGTGGCGCCGCGGCAGGCCACCTGGCTTTGGAAGGGGCTCTTCGCCGTGGGTTCCCTGCGAGCGAATGCCCGGGCTCGGTTGCCGGGCAACGGCTGCGTCGTGACGATTATGCGGATATAATCCCGCGCTTGTGCCCGGCGGCTCGATAGCCAGGAGGCGGCGCCCGGCAATGGTGCGCCGGCACCGCGGCTCCAGCGACCTAACGAATCAAAGATACGAGAAGCGAACACCACCATGATGCGCAGCCACTATTGCGGCCAACTCAATGAAAGCCTGGATGGCCAGGAAATCACTCTCTGCGGCTGGGTACATCGCCGTCGCGACCATGGCGGGGTGATTTTCCTCGACATTCGTGATCGTGAAGGTCTGGCCCAGGTGGTATTCGATCCGGATCGCGCGGAAACCTTCGCCGTCGCCGACCGCGTGCGCAGCGAGTTCGTCGTATGCATTCGCGGCAAGGTGCGTCTGCGTCCGGCCGGTGCGGTTAACCCGAACATCGCCTCCGGCGCCATCGAGGTGCTGGGCTACGAGCTGGACGTGCTGAACGAGGCGGAAACCCCGCCGTTCCCGCTCAACGAATATAGCGACGTGGGTGAGGAAACTCGTCTGCGCTACCGTTTCATCGATCTGCGTCGCCCGGAGATGGCCGAGAAGCTCAAGCTGCGCTCTCGCATCACCGCCAGCATCCGTCGCTATCTCGATGAGAACGGCTTCCTCGACGTCGAGACGCCGATCCTCGGCCGCCCGACCCCCGAGGGCGCGCGCGACTACCTCGTGCCGAGCCGCACCCATGCGGGCAACTTCTTCGCTCTGCCGCAATCGCCGCAGCTGTTCAAGCAGCTGCTGATGGTGGCGGGATTCGATCGCTACTACCAGATCGCCAAGTGCTTCCGCGACGAAGACCTGCGCGCCGACCGCCAGCCGGAATTCACCCAGATCGACATCGAGACCAGCTTCCTCGAGGAGGCGGACATCATCGCCATCACCGAGGGCATGATCCGCAAGCTGTTCAAGGAAGTGCTGGGCCTGGAATTTGGCGAGTTCCCGCACATGCCGTTCGAGGAGGCCATGCGCCGCTATGGCTCGGACAAGCCCGACCTGCGCATCCCGCTGGAACTGGTGGACGTCGCCGATCAGCTCAACGCGGTCGAGTTCAAGGTCTTCTCCGGCCCGGCCAACGATCCGAAGGGCCGCGTCGCCGCGCTGCGCGTGCCGGGTGCGGCGAGCATGCCGCGCAGCCAGATCGACGACTACACCAAGTTCGTCGGCATCTATGGCGCCAAGGGCCTGGCCTACATCAAGGTCAACGAGCGTGCCAAGGGTGTCGAAGGTCTGCAGTCGCCGATCGTCAAGTTCATCCCGGAAGACAACCTCAACGTCATCCTCGATCGCGTCGGTGCGCAGGATGGCGACATTGTCTTCTTCGGCGCCGATAAGGCGAAAATCGTCTCCGAAGCGCTGGGCGCACTGCGCATCAAGCTCGGCCATGATCTCAAGCTGCTGACCTGCGAATGGGCGCCGCTGTGGGTGGTGGATTTCCCGATGTTCGAGGAGAACGACGACGGCTCGCTGAGCGCGCTGCACCACCCGTTCACTGCGCCGAAGTGCACGCCGCAGGAACTCGAGGCGAACCCCAGCGCTGCGCTGTCGCGCGCCTACGACATGGTGCTCAACGGTACCGAACTGGGCGGCGGTTCCATCCGTATCCATCGCAAGGAAATGCAGCAGGCGGTGTTCCGCATTCTCGGTATCGACGAGGCCGAGCAGGAAGAGAAGTTCGGCTTCCTGCTCGATGCACTGAAGTTCGGTGCACCGCCGCACGGCGGTCTGGCCTTCGGCCTGGACCGGCTGGTCATGCTGATGACCGGCGCGCAGTCGATCCGCGAAGTGATCGCCTTCCCGAAAACCCAGAGCGCTGCGGACGTGATGACCCAGGCGCCGGGTGCGGTGGACAACAAGGCGCTGCGCGACCTGCATATTCGCCTGCGCGAGCAGCCCAAGGCGGAATAAGCACCATCGGAAGCCTGGTTTTGCCAGGCTTCTTCGTCTTGGCAGTAGCGGTTTGCCAGGCGATTCGGCGAAGCCCGCTCGTGTCTGGGCTTTAGAACTTCTGATTCAGTTGAAGAAATGGAGTGAGTTATGGCTGGTCATTCCAAATGGGCCAACATCAAGCACCGCAAGGAGCGTCAGGACGCCAAGCGGGGCAAGATCTTCACCAAGCTGATCCGCGAACTGACCGTGGCGGCCAAGCACGGCGGTGGCGTACCCGCGGACAATCCGCGCCTGCGCCTGGCGGTGGACAAGGCGCTGACCGCCAACATGTCGCGCGACGTCATCGATCGCGCCATCGCCCGTGGTGCTGGTTCCAACGAAGCCGACAACATGACCGAGCTGACCTATGAGGGCTACGCACCGAGCGGCGTGGCTATCATCATCGAGGCCATGACCGATAACCGGAACCGTACTGCGGCCGAGGTGCGTCACGCTTTCAGCAAGAATGGCGGCAACCTCGGCACCGATGGTTCCGTGGCCTACATGTTCGATCGCAAAGGGCAGATCAGCTACGCGCCGGGTGTCGACGAGGACGCGCTGATGGAGGCAGCGCTGGAGGCGGGCGCCGATGACGTGGTCAGCCAGGAGGACGGCTCGGTAGAGATCTACACCAGCTTCGCCGACTTCCTCTCGGTCAACGAGGCGCTAACCCAAGCCGGCTTCAAGGGCGATGAGGCTGAAGTCGCGATGATCCCCTCGATCACCGCTCCGATCACCGATGTCGAGACTGCGCAGAAGGTGCTGCGCCTGATCGATGCGCTGGAGGATCTGGACGACGTACAGAACGTCTACCACAACGCCGAGATCGCCGACGAGATCATGGAGCAGCTCGGCTGACGACGTCTGGGAGACGCAGGCCGGAAGACGTCCAGCGGCGCTTCCGGCTTTTTTATGTGCGCCGGTCTGACGAAATCGTGGGCATGAATGGGCTCTGCGGTGGCGCGTCGGGAGGCGCAGCCGTATACTCGCGCACTGGATAAATAGACAGCGCGACCACGGGCATGACGCTGATTTTGGGAATCGACCCCGGCTCGCGAATTACCGGCTATGGGGTGGTGCGTGACACCGGGCGCGGCTGCGAGTACGTCGCTTCAGGCTGCATTCGCACCGGCAGCGGCGAGCTGGCCGAGCGGCTGCGGGCTGTATTCAGCGGCGTCAGCGAGGTGATCCGAACCTACGGGCCGGTGACGATGGGCATCGAGCAGGTGTTCATGGCGCGCAACGCCGATTCGGCGCTCAAGCTCGGCCAGGCTCGCGGCGCGGCCATCGTCGCCGGCGCCGAGGCCGGCCTGCAAATCGCCGAGTACACGGCGACCCAGGTCAAGCAGGCAATCGCCGGAACCGGTGGGGCGGACAAGCAGCAGGTCCAGATGATGGTCATGCACCTGCTCAAGCTGCTGGAAAAGCCGCAGATCGATGCGTCCGATGCGTTGGCCATCGCGCTGTGCCATGCGCATCATCGGCAGAGCCTGATTCCGCACGGTTTGAGTGGCGCCAAGCGCCGGGGCGGACGTCTGCGCTTGTAGCCACGGTCGGAGCGGTAGGACAGTTTTGGCAGTCGCCGAGCGAGATCGGCGACGTTGGAGGAAGCGGAATCGTGATCGGACGTTTGCGTGGCACCCTGGCGGAAAAGCAGCCGCCTCATCTGCTTCTCGATGCGAACGGCGTCGGCTATGAGGTCGAGGTGCCGATGACCACGCTCTATCGCCTGCCCGGCGTTGGCGAAAGCGTCACGCTGCACACCCATTTGGTGGTGCGCGAAGACGCCCAGCTGCTCTACGGTTTCTTCGAGAAACGTGAGCGCGAGCTGTTCCGCGAACTGATTCGTCTCAATGGCGTAGGGCCGAAGCTGGCGCTGGCGCTAATGTCCGGGCTGGAGGTGGACGAGCTGGTGCGTTGCGTGCAGGCGCAGGACACGTCGACCCTGGTGAGAATCCCCGGAGTCGGCAAGAAGACTGCCGAGCGCCTGCTGGTTGAACTCAAGGATCGCTTCAAGGCTTGGGAAACCATGCCCTCGATCGCCACGCTGGTGGTTGAACCTCGCGGCGCCGGGGCAGTCACAAGCGCCGAGAACGATGCGGTCAGCGCCCTCATTTCGTTGGGGTTCAAGCCGCAGGAAGCCAGTCGGGCAGTCGGCGCCATACAGGAAGACGGTTTGAGCAGTGAAGAATTGATTCGCCGTGCCCTCAAGGGCATGGTGTAGCGCCATGATCGAAGCCGACCGCCTGATCACCGCCAGCAGTCGTGACCGCGACGAGCAGCTGGACCGCGCCATCCGCCCGTTACGGCTTGCCGAATACATCGGCCAGCCAGTGGTGCGCGAGCAGATGGACCTGTTCATCCGCGCCGCCAAGGGCCGCGGCGAAGCGCTGGACCACACCCTGATTTTCGGCCCGCCAGGCCTCGGCAAGACCACCCTGGCGAACATCATTGCTGAAGAGATGGGTGTCTCGATCAAGAGTACGTCCGGCCCGGTCCTCGAGCGTCCGGGCGATCTCGCCGCGTTGCTGACCAATCTGGAAGCGGGCGATGTGCTGTTCGTCGACGAGATCCATCGTCTCTCCCCGATCGTCGAGGAAGTGCTGTATCCGGCAATGGAGGATTTTCAGCTCGACATCATGATCGGCGAGGGACCGGCTGCGCGCTCGATCAAGCTCGATCTGCCGCCCTTCACCCTGGTCGGTGCAACCACTCGCGCCGGCATGCTGACCAATCCGCTGCGCGACCGTTTCGGTATCGTGCAGCGCCTGGAGTTCTACTCGACCGAGGACCTGGCGACCATTGTCAGTCGCTCGGCAGGCATCCTCGGGCTGCCGACCGAGGCGGCGGGAGCTTTCGAGATCGCCCGTCGCGCGCGCGGCACTCCGCGCATCGCCAACCGCCTGCTGCGCCGTGTCCGCGATTTCGCGGAAGTGCGCGGGCGTGGCGAGATCACCCGCGAGATTGCCGACCTGGCGTTGAATATGCTGGATGTCGACGAGCGTGGCTTCGATCACCAGGATCGTCGCCTACTACTGGCGCTGATCGAGAAGTTCGACGGCGGGCCGGTTGGCGTCGACAGCCTGGCTGCGGCCATCAGTGAAGAGCGCCATACCATCGAGGATGTGCTCGAGCCCTACCTGATCCAGCAGGGTTACATCATGCGTACGCCTCGTGGGCGCGTGGTCACGCGACACGCTTATCTGCACTTCGGTCTGAATCTGCCGCGGCGTCTGGCCGAATCGCCCACGCCGGACCTGTTCAGCGGCGACACGGATTGATGAAAATATTGTTCACCCACCCAATTGGCATTTTCCAGGCCGGGCACTAGTATGCGCGCGCGAATCAACGCTGAGCCGTTCGTCCATCGCTGTCGGGTCTATTACGAGGACACCGACGCGGGCGGCATCGTCTATTACGTCAACTATCTCAAGTTCATGGAACGGGCTCGTACCGAACGCCTGCGCGATCTGGGTTTCGACCAGTCGCAGCTCGTCGGGGAGGACCTGCTATTCGTTGTGCATTCGTGCGAGGCGCGTTATCACGCCCCGGCGCGACTGGACGACGAGCTGCTGGTGAGTGCCGAGGTGGTTGAAATGAAGCGTGCCAGCCTGCGTTTCAATCAGCAGGTCAAGTGTGCCGCGGATGGGCGATTACTGTGTGAAGGTCAGGTCCTGGTGGCCTGCGTGCGTGCCGAAAGTCTGAAACCCCGAGTCATTCCCGAAGCGCTGCGCGAAGCCTTCGCCGGCTCGGGTCTATCCCCTGCAGGAGAGTAAGCGTGGAAGCCAACGTCGATCATATGTCCATGTGGAGCCTGATCAGCAACGCCAGCTTCGTGGTGCAGCTGGTCATGCTGATCCTTGTGGGGGCCTCGGTCACCTCATGGATCATGATTTTCCAGCGTGGCAATCTGCTGCGTGCCGCCAAGCGTTCATTGGATGCCTTCGAAGAGCGCTTCTGGTCGGGCATCGATCTGTCCAAGCTGTACCGCCAGGCCGGTAGCAATCCCGATCCGGACTCGGGCGTTGAGCAGATTTTTCGCGCCGGTTTCAAGGAGTTTTCCCGGCTGCGCCAGCAGCAGGGCGTTGATCCCGATGCGGTGATGGACGGCGTCAATCGTGCGATGCGCGTGGCCATTTCCCGCGAGGAAGAAAAGCTCGAGCAGAGCCTGCCGTTTCTCGCCACCGTCGGTTCGACCAGTCCCTACATCGGCCTGTTCGGTACCGTGTGGGGCATCATGAATTCTTTTCGTGGCCTGGCCCAAGTGCAGCAGGCCACCCTGGCGACCGTGGCCCCGGGTATCGCCGAGGCGCTGATCGCCACCGCTATCGGCTTGTTCGCCGCAATTCCGGCGGTTATCGCATATAACCGTTTCTCCGCTCGCGGCGAGATGCTGATCGGGCGCTACTACACCTTTGCCGACGAGTTCCAGGCGATCCTGCATCGCAAAGTTCACACCACCGAAGATTGAGGCCTCACGTAATGGCCAGAATTCGCAACAGACGCAAGCCCGTCGCCGAGATGAACGTGGTGCCCTACATCGACGTGATGCTGGTGCTGCTGGTGATCTTCATGGTGACCGCGCCCATGCTCAACCAGGGCGTGAAGGTCGATCTGCCCAAGGTCAGCAGCGAGGCGCTGCCGCAGGACAACAACGCCCAGGTGCTGACCATTTCGATCAAGGCCGACAAGACCTATTACTGGAATATGGGCAGCGAGGTGGACACCGATACCGTGCAGGATCGTGCGCTGACGCTTGACGAAATGACCAGGGCGGTCACGGCGATCATGAATCAGAACCGCAGCCAGGGTAAGCAGATCCAGGTATTCGTGCGCGGTGACAAGGCGGTCGATTACGGCTCGGTCATGGCCGCGATGGGTGGGCTGCAGGAAGCGGGCGTGGGCAACGTCGGCCTGATCACCGAGGCGCCCTGATGCAGCACGCTGAACGCTCTCCTGCGGAAAGCTACTTCTGGCCCGTCGTTCTGGCGGTAGGCCTGCATGTCATCATCTTCGGCCTGCTTTTCGTCAGCTTCGCCATGACGCCCGATTTGCCGCCATCCAAGCCCATCGTCCAGGCCACGCTGTATCAGCTGAAGTCGCAAAGCCAGGCAACGACCCAGACTAATCAAAAGATCGCTGGCGAAGCCAAGAAGACCGCTGCCAAGCAGTACGAGACCGAGCAGATGGAGCAGCGCAAGGTCGAGCAGCAGAAGCAGGCGGCGGCCAAGGCTGCGGAACAAAAGAAGGCCGAGCAGGCTCGAAAGGCCGAAGCGGAGAAAGCGGCTGCTGCCAAGAAGGCTGCCGAGGCGAAGAAGGCTGACGAAGCCAAGAAGGTCGAACAGCAGAAACAGGCCGATATCGCCAAGAAGAAGGCGGCCGAAGAGGCGAAGAAAAAAGCAGCTGAAGAGGCCAAGAAGAAGGCTGCCGAGGAAGCGAAGAAAAAGGCGGCGGCTGAGCAGGCGAAGAAGAAAGCGGCTGAAGACGCGAAGAAAAAGGCGGCGGCCGAAGCGGCGAAAAAGAAGGCTGCGGCAGAGGCTGCGCGTAAAGCGGCCGAGGAGAAGAAGGCGCAGGCATTGGCTGAGCTGCTATCGGACACGACTGAGCGCCAGCAGGCGTTGGCCGACAGTCAGGGTGATCAGGTGGCGGGCAACTTCGATGACCTGATTCGCCTGCGTGCTGCCGAAGGCTGGACGCGTCCGCCTTCGGCGCGTAACAACATGTCGGTGCAATTGCAGGTGAACATGTTGCCTGATGGCACCATTACCGGAGTCAGCGTGGCGAGGTCGAGCGGCGATGTGCCATTCGACAACTCCGCGGTCGCTGCAGTGAGGAATATTGGTCGGTTGACGGAGATGCAGGGGCTCAGCCCGCAGGATTTCCAACCCTACCGGTCGTTCAAAATGACGTTTACGCCAGAGGATCTAGCGTTGTGATCAACTCCCTTCGAGGTTTACTCGTCCTTCTCTGCTGCCTGCTGGGAACGGCGGTGGCGCAGGAGAAGAACATCGTCGTCACCAGCGGTACCGATCGCGCCATTCCGGTGGCAGTGGTTCCGTTCGGCTGGCAGGGTGGCACCGTGTTGCCCGAGGACATGGCCGATATCATCGGCAATGACTTGCGTAATTCCGGAATTTTCCAGCCGATCCCGCGGCAGAATATGATCAGCATGCCGACCCGCGGCAGCGAGATCATCTACCGTGACTGGAAGGCACTTGGCGCCCAGTATGTCGTGGTGGGTAATATCCAGCCGGCCGGTGGCCGTCTGCAGGTGCAGTTCGGTGTATTCAACGTGACCACCGAGCAGCAGGTCATGACCGGCAGTGTCGGTGGTTCTCCGGATCAGCTGCGCGACATGGCGCACTACGTCTCCGACCAGGCGTTCGAAAAGCTCACAGGCATCAAGGGCGCCTTTTCTACCCGTTTGTTGTACGTGACGGCGGAGCGTCTTGGTGGCGCAAACACCCGCTACACCCTGCAGCGCTCTGACTATGATGGCGCGCGCGCGGTGACGCTGCTGCAGTCGCGCGAACCGATCCTGTCGCCGCGCTACTCGCCTGACGGTCGGCGCATCGCCTATGTTTCGTTCGAGCAGAAGCGGCCGCGCATTTTCATCCAGCACATCGACACCGGTCGGCGCGAGCAAGTCACCGGTTTCGAAGGGTTGAACGGTGCCCCGGCATTCTCGCCGGACGGCAATCGCTTAGCATTTGTGCTGTCCAAAGACGGCAATCCGGAAATCTATGTGATGGATCTGGGTTCGCGGCAGCTGCAGCGGTTGACCAACCACTATTCGATCGACACCGAGCCGTTCTGGGGGGCTGATGGCCAGACCATCTATTTCACCTCCGACCGCGCTGGCAAGCCGCAGATCTACAAGCAGCGACTGGGCAGCGGTGCGGCTGAGCGGGTTACGTTCGTCGGTAACTACAACGCCAACCCGAAACTGTCGGCTGACGAAAAGACGCTGGTAATGATTCATCGGCAGGATGGTTACACCAACTTCAAAGTTGCCGCTCAGGACCTTCAGCGGGGCAGCCTGCGCCTGCTGTCGGAGACCACTCTGGACGAGTCGCCCACTGTTGCGCCTAATGGCACCATGCTAATCTACGCAACCCGCCAGCAGGGCCGGGGAGTCCTGATGCTCGTGTCCATCAATGGGCGAGTGAGGCTCCCGCTTCCTACTGCTCAAGGCGAAGTCCGAGAGCCATCCTGGTCCCCTTACCTGAACTGATGCGGTACCAACGCTTTTTTAACCAACAAACCAAAAACCACACCTGGGGTTGTTACAGATGGAAATGCTGAAATTCGGTAAGTTCACCGCGCTGGCTCTGGCCATGGCTGTCGCTGTTGGCTGTTCCTCCAAGGGCGGCGACGATTCCGGCGAAGGCTCGGGCGCTATCGATCCTAACGCTGGCTACGGTGCGGACGCTGGTTCCGTTGACGGCAGCATGAGCGAAGAAGCTGCTCTGCGCGCCATCACCACCTTCTACTTCGAATACGACAGCTCCGACCTCAAGCCGGAAGCCATGCGTGCCCTCGACGTACACGCCAAGGACCTGAAAGGCAACGGCGCTCGCGTCGTTCTGGAAGGCCACACCGACGAGCGCGGCACCCGTGAGTACAACATGGCTCTGGGCGAGCGTCGCTCCAAGGCCGTTCAGCGCTACCTGGTGCTGCAAGGTGTTTCCCCGGCTCAGCTGGAACTGGTTTCCTACGGCGAAGAGCGTCCGGTTGCCATGGGCAACGACGAGCAGTCCTGGGCTCAGAACCGCCGCGTCGAACTGCGTAAGTAATTTGTCATGCGCAAGTACCGCCACGCTCTGAGTTTCGCAGTATTCGGAATGCCGCTGATCGCGGTTGCCCAGGTGCCGGTAGTTGAGAGTGATTCGGGAGCCGCTTACGGCAACTCGGGTTATTCCACGGTCGCACCGGAGAGTGGTGGTGCCTATGTCGGGGGTGGAGCCGCTGCTCCAGCCTCGGCACAGGGCATGATCTTCCAGCAGCTGCAGCAGATGCAGGAAGAAATCGCGCAATTGCGCGGCATGCTCGAGGAGCAGCAGAACCAGATCCAGCGCCTGCAACAGGAAGGACTGGAACGTTACCAGGATCTCGATCGTCGCTTAGCCAGTGGTGCCGCTGGTAGTGCCGCGTCAGGTCAGAATTCCGTTGCCGATGCTGGTCAGAGCGCCAGCGGCGGCAGTGTTGCACCAAATGCCCCGGCGCCCTCGGGCGATTCGGCAGGCGATCCGGCGAAGGAGAAGCTGTACTACGACGCTGCCTTCGATCTGATCAAGGCCAAGGATTTCGACAAGGCCAGCCAGGCATTCGGTGCTTTTTTGCGCAAGTATCCGAACAGTCAGTATGCGGGCAATGCCCAGTACTGGTTGGGCGAGGTTAATCTTGCAAAAGGCGACCTGCAGGGAGCCGGGCAGGCTTTTGCCAAGGTCAGTCAGCTTTATCCGCAGCACAACAAAGTGCCTGATTCGCTGTACAAGCTCGCCGATGTCGAGTTGAGACTGGGCAACCGTGACAAGGCGCAGGGTATTCTGCGGCAGGTCATTGCTCAGTTTCCGAACAGCTCGGCGGCGCAGCTGGCGCAGCGACAGCTCAACCGCTGATTGCTCGATCAAACGAAACCCGCACACAAGGCGGGTTTTTTCGTTAGAATCGGCGCCCCCTTTACCTGCAACGGAGGCGGATGGCCTGTTTAGCCGTCACGCCCGTGGCTGATATGCACCAGACTCTGCGAATTACCGAGATTTTTTACTCGCTGCAGGGGGAGACGCGCACCAGTGGCCTACCCACGGTGTTCGTTCGCCTGACCGGCTGTCCCCTGCGCTGTCAGTACTGCGATACCGCGTACGCCTTCAACGGTGGTGAGCTGATGACGCTCGAGGCGATCCTCGAGGGTGTCGCCGCCTACTCGCCGCGTTATGTCTGCGTCACTGGCGGCGAACCGCTAGCTCAACCCAATTGTCTGCCGCTGCTGCAACGACTGTGCGATGCCGGTTACGGCGTGTCGCTGGAAACCAGCGGAGCGCTGGACATCGCCGGCGTGGACGAACGGGTGAGTCGCGTGCTCGACCTGAAGACACCGGGCTCCGCCGAAGTCGCGCGCAACCGCTACGAGAACATTGCGCTGCTTACCCCGAACGATCAGGTGAAGTTCGTTATCTGTTCGCGCGAAGACTATGACTGGGCGGTGTCGAAGCTGATCGAGTACCGGCTGGAGCGGCGTGCGGGCGAGGTGCTGTTCTCGCCCAGTCATGGGCAGGTCGATGTGCGTGCGTTGGCGGACTGGATCGTCAACGACAATCTGCCGGTGCGCCTGCAGCTACAGCTGCACAAGATCATCTGGAACGACGCGCCCGGACATTGAGTTCCGGCGCTGCTGCGGCCGACTATCAACCCTTTGAGGAATAGGCATGGGCGAGAAAAGAGCGGTCATCCTATTGTCGGGTGGCCTCGATTCGGCGACGGTCGTGGCAATCGCCCGCGACCAGGGCTATAGCTGTTACACGATGAGCTTCGACTATGGGCAGCGTCACCGCGCTGAGTTGCAGGCTGCCGAGCGAGTCGCGCGCCAGCTTGGCGTGGTCGAGCACAAGGTTATCGGGCTGAATCTCGATGGCATCGGCGGTTCGGCGCTCACCGATAACCGCATCGAGGTGCCCGAGCTCCCCGGCGAGGGTATTCCGGTTACCTACGTGCCGGCACGCAACACAGTTTTCCTTTCACTAGCGCTCGGCTGGGCGGAAGTGCTGGATGCCCATGACATCTTCATCGGGGTCAATGCGATCGATTACTCGGGTTATCCGGACTGCCGGCCAGAGTTCGTCGAGGCATTCGAGCGGCTGGCCAATCTCGCGACCAAGGCTGGCGTCGAGGGCCGCGGGTTCCGTATCCGGGCGCCATTGCTGCAGTTGAGCAAGGCGCAAATCGTGCAGGAAGGAGCGCGCCTGGGCGTGGACTATGCGATGACTGTGTCCTGCTATCAGGCAGATGATGATGGGCGCGCCTGCGGCAAATGTGACAGCTGTCGTTTGCGGGCAGCCGGATTTGCTGCAGCCGGAATCGCCGATCCGACGCGTTATCGGTGAAGAAAAAATAAAAAAGTCGTTGATTTCATCAATCAAATCAGTATCATGCGCCCGCATCGGGTCGTTAGCTCAGTTGGTAGAGCAGTTGGCTTTTAACCAATTGGTCGTAGGTTCGAATCCTACACGACCCACCAGATTCTCTCTTAAGAGAGCCATGAAGCCGGAGACCGCTAGGGTCGCCGGCTTTTTTGTTTCTGCGTGACTCGATTAGCGCTTTTGCGGTGATTGGGTGGCCGAAGCGCATGACGGGGCGCGCGGCTGCTGCGCCAGCATCTGCTCGCTTAAGTGCTTTAATGGCGCCAACTGCCGAATCCGTTCGATGCCCGGGTATACTCGGCGCTTCACGCAAATGTGCACGCAGGACCCGCAACATGACGCAAATACCCGAACGCATTCTTGTGCAGGCTCATCTCGCGGCCAAGCAGCCCAAGCCGCTGTCGCCCGAGCAGGAGGCGCAACTACGCAGCGAGATCGCCGCCGAGCTGAAGAAGCAGAACGCGGTCCTGGTTGCGCACTACTACACCGACCCGGTTATCCAGGCGTTGGCCGAGGAGACTGGCGGCTGTGTTTCCGACTCGCTGGAAATGGCGCGCTTCGGCAACGAGCATCCGGCGCAGACAGTGGTGGTCGCCGGTGTCAAATTCATGGGGGAGACGGCGAAGATTCTCAATCCCGAGAAGCGCGTGCTGATGCCGACGCTGGATGCCACCTGTTCGCTCGACCTTGGTTGTCCGGTCGAGGAGTTCGCGGCCTTCTGCGATCAGCACCCGGAGCGTACCGTGGTGGTTTATGCCAATACTTCAGCCGCGGTCAAGGCGCGTGCCGACTGGGTGGTCACCTCCAGCTGCGCGCTGGAGATCGTCGAAAGCCTGATGGATAACGGCGAGAAGATTATCTGGGCGCCGGACAAGCATCTGGGAAGCTACGTGCAGCGTGAAACCGGTGCGGACATGCTGCTGTGGGATGGCGCCTGTATCGTTCACGAGGAGTTCAAGGCGCGGCAGCTAGCAGACATGAAGGCGCTATATCCGGATGCGGCGATTCTCGTGCATCCCGAGTCGCCAGAAGCGGTAATCGAGCTGGCTGATGCCGTAGGCTCGACCAGTCAGCTGATCAAGGCGGCACAGACGCTGCCGAACACATCGTTTATCGTCGCGACCGACCGTGGCATCTTCTACAAGATGCAGCAGCTGTGTCCTGGCAAGACCTTCATCGAGGCGCCTACTGCCGGCCAGGGCGCGACCTGCCGCAGCTGCGCGCACTGTCCGTGGATGGCGATGAATACCCTTGAGCGCACGCTTGATTGCCTACGCCAAGGCAGTAACGAGATTCGCGTGGATCCGGCGCTGATACCGCGAGCGGTCAGGCCGCTTAAACGCATGCTCGACTTCACCCAGGCGGCGCGCCTGCGCCAGGCTGGCAACGCCTAAGCGACTGTTGCGAAGAGGGTGCCAAGGGGGAGTTGGAGGAGAGGCGAATTCGTCCAGTCGGCGAGCTCGCCCCGGTACGGCGATCAGCGCAGCATGTCCTCGACCATGCGTTTTTCTTCCATCAGCCTTTGCTGGCGGGCATCGATTCGAGAGGCGAGCTGGAAGTTGCTGGAGCGCCGCTTGGCGAAATCCAGCTGCTCGATAGCCTGGTCGTAATCGCCAACCAGCGCGAAATACTCGGCACGGGCTTCGTGAACGCCAACGATGTTGCCCGTCAGCCCGCGAATCTCGGCGACCTGATACCAGATGTCCGGGTCGGCGCTGCGTTGTGCAGCCAACTGATCGAGTTCCTTGGCTGCCTGGGTGGTCTGTCCCTGCTTGATCAGCAGATCGATGCGTGCCTGGCGCAACGGGTAGCTGCCCGGGTACTGGCGCAACATGCGCTGCAGGTATTGCTCCGCCTGAGGCAGACGGTTGGCGGTGATCTCCAGTTCGATCTGGGCGAGGTTGTAGATCAATTCGTCCGGTGCCTTGTTCAGCAACGGCGCGAGGGTGCTGCGCGCTTCATCCAGTTGCCCGCCCTTGATCTGTGCCAGCGCCAGGCCATAGCGCGCGGCGTCGAGGTCGGCATTCTCGTTGAGCTGTGCGCGGAAGCGTTTGGCGCCGAGGCCGGGCGTGGTTTCGAAACGCAGCTGTGTGCGCGCGCGGATCAGCTGGTAACGCAGGCTGTCCTCGATGCCGCCGTTGGCGAGCTGCTCGGCGCGGTTGGTGGTGTCGGCGATGCGCGATTCGGTAACCGGGTGCGTCAGCAGAAATTCCGGCGGTTTCTGGTCGTAGCGATACTGACGCATCAGGCGGGCGAACATTTGTGGCATGGCGCGTGGATCGTAGCCGGCCTTCTCAAGGTTGAGAATGCCGATGCGGTCTGCTTCCTGCTCGTTCTGCCGTGAAAAGCGGCGCTGTGCCTGGATCGCCGCAGCCTGGGTCGAGACGATCGCGGCGATGCCGGCATCGCCGGCTCCGGCCGCGGCAGCCACCACACCGGCAAGCATGGCAGCCATCATCGGTATTTGCATGCGTTGCTGCGCTTCCAGGCCGCGAGCGAAGTGTCGCTGCGACAGGTGCGCCAGTTCGTGTGCCATCACCGAGGCGTACTCGGCCTCCGTCTGTGCATGAATGAACAGGCCGCCGTTGACACCAATGATTCCACCCGGTGCGGCGAAAGCGTTGAGGTGCGGGCTCTCGAGCAGAACGAACTCGAGGCGGCGATCCTGCAGCTGGCTGGTTTCCGCCAGGCGGTAGACGCTGCTTT
This sequence comes from Pseudomonas phenolilytica, assembly GCF_021432765.1. Lineage (NCBI taxonomy): Bacteria > Pseudomonadati > Pseudomonadota > Gammaproteobacteria > Pseudomonadales > Pseudomonadaceae > Pseudomonas > Pseudomonas phenolilytica. The sequence goes on along the minus strand of NZ_CP058908.1, from coordinate 90,766 downwards.
CCACATAATCCTTGAGCAACGGATCGGATAGCTGCCGGACCTGTCCGCGCAGCAGGCTGAGCCAGGCGCGGCCCAGGAGATACTCCTGCTCGGGTGAAACGATGCTCGAGCTGGCATCGCCCAGCGACGGCAGATCGCTGGCGGGTAGCGGGGAGGCGAGCAGGCAGGCGAGCGTCAGCAGGGTCGGGCGCAGCAGATTCATCCAGGCGGGCTCATCGTAGTGGAGTGCTACTGTAGCCTTGTGTTCGGGCGGCTGGCCAGAGGGCGTCCGTGCTCGGTATTCTGCGTTCCTTTTGCGGAGGCTGGACCATGACCGAGGCGAACGAACCGACTCTTGCTTTCGACGCCGAGCTGGATGCGGTAGGGCTCGCCTGTCCGATGCCGTTGCTCAAGGCCAAGCTGGAGCTCAACGGCCTGCCCAGTGGTGCGGTGCTGAAGGTGATCGCCAGCGATCCGGGCTCGCAACGGGACTTTCGCAGTTTCGCCAGGCTGGCCGGGCACGCATTGCTACACGAGGAGGAACAGGACGGTCTTTATCGCTACTGGCTGAGGAAGGCCTGAGGGACGAGTGATCAACGTTGTGAGGGGCGAAAAATCGCCCCGTTCGGTTCAGGCGTCGTTCAGCGCCTGGGCAGCCTGCAAGACCGCCTCGGCATGTCCCGGAACCTTGACGCCGCGCCATTGCTGGCGCAGCACGCCGTTGCGGTCGATCAGAAAGGTGCTGCGATCGATGCCCAGATATTCCTTGCCGTAGAGCTTCTTCAGCTTGATCACTTCGAACAGTTGGCAGAGTTGCTCGTCCTGATCGCTGATCAGCTCGAAGGGGAAGCCCTGCTTGTTTTTAAAGTTCTCGTGAGTCTTCAGGCTGTCGCGCGAGACGCCGAACACCCGCGTATTGACCGCGCGGAAGGCCTCATAGCGGTCTCGGAAATCCTGTCCTTCGGTGGTGCAGCCCGGCGTGTTGTCCTTGGGGTAGAAGTACAGCACGACCTGTTCGCCCTTCAGCGCGGCAAGATCGACCTGCAAGCCGCCAGTGGCTTGTGCCTGGAAGGTCGCGACGGGTTGGTCGAGTTCGATTGCCATATCGGAATTCCTTACGGGTTTTGCGGGCGCCACGGCTCGATCAGCGCATCGAGATTCAGCGCATCGGCGAAGTCGAGAAACTGATCCCGCAGCCAGCTGATCTGGGTGCCGGCGGGAAGGGTAACGGTCAGTGTCGCATTGAGCATGGTGCCGCCGGTCTGCGGTGCCTCGTAGGTATCGCAGGTCAGGTTTTCCAGCTCAACGCGGTGATCGATAAAGAACTGGCACAGTTCGTTGAGGATATCCGGTCGGTACACGGCGCTGACATAGGCGACGTACGGCAGCGCCTGCGGGCGGCTTTCCAGGGCCTCGCTACGCACTACGCTGGCGGTAAAGCCGTGCTTCTTGGCCAGGCTGGGCAGGGCGGTTTCCATGCGCGCAAGGGCGTCCCAGCTGCCGGTGATCTCCAGCACCAGCGCGCTGCAGGCGCCGTGGCGAGTCAGCCGCGTGCTGACGACGGCGCAACGGTTCTCGTTGCTGGCCCGGCAGAGCACATTGGTCAGCTCCATGGGACTTGCGCCCAGGGCGCTGATGACGAGGAACTGTTCGCGGGGTACTGGAGGGGTGGACATGCAACATTCCTGGCGGTGATGAATCGGGTCGGCTAGCCAAGCCGAAAACGGCTAAGAGTAGCGAAAAGCGCTGCGTGTGGGAATGTGTCGTACCGTCGGTGGGCGTGGAAACGTGGGCTGGCGAGTGCATCCGGTCATTGCGTTCGGACTACGCGGTGTGCTCGCAAAGCGCAATGGAGCCTTGTACCATTACGCCTCTCTTTTTCCGGCAGGAGCGGTTGCATGATTGCGGGCAGTATGGTGGCGCTGGTCACCCCCATGGACGCACAGGGTGGTCTGGATTGGGATAGCCTGAGCAAACTCGTCGACTTCCATTTGCAGGAAGGTACGAATGCAATCGTTGCCGTCGGAACGACCGGTGAATCGGCGACCCTCAGCGTGGCTGAGCATATCGAGGTAATACGTCGCGTCGTTGACCAGGTTGCCGGCCGTATTCCTGTCATCGCCGGCACTGGCGCCAACTCCACCAGCGAGGCCGTCGAGCTGACGGAAAACGCCCGTGCCGCCGGTGCCGATGCCTGCTTGCTGGTCACACCGTATTACAACAAGCCGACCCAGGAAGGCCTGTACCAGCATTTCAAGCACATCGCCGAAGCAGTAGCGATTCCGCAGATTCTCTACAACGTGCCGGGCCGCACCGTGTGCGACATGCTGCCGGAGACGGTCGAGCGTTTGTCCAAGGTGGCGAACATCATCGGCATCAAGGAAGCGACCGGCGATCTCAAGCGCGGCCAGGAAGTACTGGATCGGGTCGGCAAGGATTTTCTGGTGTATTCCGGCGACGATCCTACCGCCGTCGAGCTGATGCTGCTCGGTGGCAAGGGCAACATCTCGGTGACCGCCAACGTGGCACCTCGTGCTATGAGCGATCTCTGTGCCGCGGCGATGGCCGGCGATGCGGTGACGGCCCGCGCCATCAACGAGCGCCTGATGCCTCTGCACCGTGCGTTGTTCCTTGAGTCGAATCCGATTCCGGTGAAGTGGGCGCTGCATGAAATGGGTCTGATGGGCAATGGCATTCGCCTGCCACTGACCTGGCTGAGTGCGTGCTACCAGGAACCGCTACGCCAGGCAATGCGCCATACCGGCGTGCTGGCTTGAACAACAAAGGAATACGCATGAAGCGACTGGCCGGACTCTCGACCCTAGCCCTGATCATCTCTGCTACCAGCGGCTGCGGCTGGCTGTGGGGCGAAGACGGATATTTCCGCGATCGCGGCAGCGATTATCTTTCAGCGCGCCAGGTCGCGCCGATGCAGGTGCCGGTAGAAGGCCAGATCCGCCCGCTCGATCCGCTGCTGCCGATCCCGAGCCAGGTCGCTGACTCCACGCATACCGGCGAATACGAAGTACCGCGTCCGCAGCGTCTGCAGGTGGCGGCACAGGTCAGCGATTTCAGCATCCAGAGCTCCGAGGACGCCCGCTGGCTGGTCGCCCAGCGTGCGCCAGCCCAGGTGTGGGCGGCGACGCGGCAGTTTTTCGTCCAAAACGGCTTCGACATCGCCGACGAGCGTCCGCAGACCGGCGAATTCAGCACCGCTTGGCAACGTGGCGATCAGCTCGATCCAGCCGTCGCGCGCAATCTCGGCCTGCAGGACGATGAAGCGCGGGTGCGCGTGCGTGTCGAGCCCGGCGTGCAGCGCAATACCAGCGAAGTCTACCTGCTCAGCGTGAAGCGCCCACTCGGCAGCAGCGAGGAGATTGCCTGGCCGCAGACCGCCAGCAACCCGGAGCTTGATCGCGTGCTGCTGGACGAACTGCATGCCAAGCTGGCCAGCAGCGCCGAGCAGGGCGGCTCCGTGTCGTTGCTCGCCGAACGCGACTTCGACGCGCCCAGCCGTGTCACGCTTAGCGACGACGGTGCAGGCATTCCGGTGCTGCAGCTGGAGACCGACTTCGACCGCGCCTGGTCAAGTGTCGGTCGTGCGCTGCAGGCTGGCGACGTGCGGGTCGATGACCTGGATCGCAGCCTGGGCGTTTATTACGTCAACCTCGCCGAAGGCGCGAAGGACCCACAGGAAAAGCCGGGCTTCTTCGGACGGTTGTTCGGCGGAGAAGACAAGGAAGAGATCGAGGCGCGTGCCGAGCGTTATCAGCTGCGTTTGACTCGCGCAGGCGACAAGGTGCTGGTGACACTGGACAAGGGTATCGACGCCGTGGCTCCAGCCGATGTGGCGCGCCGCGTACTGTCGCTGATCAAGGACAACCTGGGCTAAAGGAAGCCGGCAGCCCTGTACCGATCCCAATAGGCGAAACTTCGGTTTCGCCTGTTTTGTTTTGACGACCTGCCAACAGCGGAATCTCCCTATGACCACTCCCTCCACCCTGAGCCTGAAGAAGATCTATTCGGGCAAGGTCCGTGATCTCTACGCGATCGATGACAAGCGCATGCTCATGGTCGCCACCGATCGTCTCTCGGCATTCGACGTGATTCTCGCCGAGCCGATTCCCGAAAAGGGCAAGATTCTCACGGCTATTTCCAACTTCTGGTTCGACAAGCTAAAAGACTTGGTGCCCAATCATTTCACCGGCGATCGCGCCGAGGATGTGGTTCCGCCCGCTGAGCTGCCGTTGGTGGAGGGCCGCGCGGTCGTGGCCAAGCGCCTGAAGCCGGTTGCGGTGGAAGCCATTGTTCGCGGCTATATCGCCGGCTCCGGCTGGAAGGAGTATCAGAAGAGCGGCACCGTCTGCGGTATCCCGCTGCCGACAGGACTCAAGGAGGCGGCCAAACTGCCGCAGCCGATCTTCACGCCTTCGACCAAGGCGGCCGTGGGCGATCATGACGAAAACATCTCCTTCGCCCAATGCGAAGCCATTATCGGCGCAGAGCTGGCCGCAAAGGTGCGTGACGTTTCCATCGCGCTCTACAGCGCCGCCGTTGAGTATGCAGCCACCCGCGGCATCATCATCGCGGACACCAAGTTCGAGTTCGGCCTCGACGAAAACGGCACACTGACGCTGATGGACGAGGTACTGACGCCTGACTCCAGTCGCTTCTGGCCAGCCGACAGTTACGCTGAAGGTAGCAATCCGCCGAGCTTCGACAAGCAGTTCGTTCGCGACTGGTTGGAGTCCACCGGCTGGAACAAGGAGCCGCCGGCGCCGGCGCTGCCTGCTGAGGTCGCACGCAAGACCGCGGACAAATACCGCGAGGCCCTGACCCGCCTTACCGCCTGAACGCGTGGCGAATCGGGGTGGCGAATGCGCAAGATGCTGAAAAGTTGAAAAAAATGTCTCCAGCCGGGGTTCGCCAACGGGAACCGAGCTGCTATCATGCGCGCCGCTGGAGAGATGCCGGAGTGGCCGAACGGGACGGATTCGAAATCCGTTGTACCCTCGCGGGTACCTAGGGTTCAAATCCCTATCTCTCCGCCATTACATATAGCCTAAGCCCCTGAAATTCCTAGAGTTTCGGGGGCTTTTGCTTTTCTAGCCCGGCCAACTGTCGAAGAACTGTCGAAAGTCGCGTACAGGCCCAAAGGCTACCGCGTCTCGCAGATGGTCTGGCGCAAGATGGGCATAGCGCATCGTCATTGCCAGCGACGCATGACCCAGGATCTTCTGCAGGGTCAGGATGTTCCCGCCATTCATGACGAAGCGACTGGCGAAGGTGTGCCGCAGCACATGCGACGATTGCCCAGCGGGCAGGGTGATACCTGATGCCGTCAGGGTCTTGTCGAAGCTGTTCAGGCAGTTCGAGAACTGGCCGTGTCGCTTGAAGTGCTCGGAGATCCGCTGTTCCAGGATGGGATCAATCGGAATCGACCGGACCCGCTTACCCTTCGTGTTCACGAACGTCACCAGACCCGACCGCACCCGTTCAGGCGCCAACGCTTGAGCCTCACCCCATCTCGCACCCGTCGCAAGGCAGATCGCAGCCACCATGGCAACGTGAGGCGTCTTGCAGCGCGTGTGGATGGTCTGAAAGAGCAGGGCGACTTCGGCATCCGTCAGGTAGGCCAGTTCCTTTTCCTGCAGGCGTAGCGGGCGTACCTGGGCCAGCGGGTTCGGGTAATCGATCTCGCCGAGCTGCCGCAGCACGTTGTAAACCGAGCGCAGGTAGCCAAGGCGATTGTTCAGCGTCTTCGGGTTGGCCCGATTGGCGAGGAGGGCGGCGCGGTACTCGGCGTACTGGTTGCCGTTGATTCGACGCGCTATCGGGTTGCCAAGCTGTCTGGCCATTTCATCGAGCAGGCGCCGGCGTGCTTCGCTGTCTGCCAGGGTGTGGCCGTGCAACACGAACCAGCGATCGACGAGATCCAGCAGGCGGCGAGCGTCCTTCGGCTTGGGTGACCAGTCCGGTGCGTCTATCACCTTCGCCCGACACGTCGCCTCGAACCGCTGGGCTTCGCCCTTGGTCTTGAACGTCTTGCGGAAGCGCTTACCCTTGATCGGCTCTACATCGACTTTCCAGCGGCCATCGTCCGTTTGCTGGATCGCCATCAGATAGCGCGCCCCCACCTCACATGGCGTTCCTGCAGCAGATCCTTGATGTGCTTGTACAGATCCCGCTCGCTCATATCCTTGGCGGCGTAGTGATCGCGGATGACCGGCCAGCAATCCCATTGCTTCAAGGTCTCGAATGCTTTCTTAGCGCCCACTCGCTCCCTTGCCAGCAGGCTTACGAAGTTTCCCAGGAACAGTTCCACGTTCTTGCCGGAGAAGCCCCGGCTCGTCTTGTAGTACCGCTTGTACTCCGTCTCATCGACCAGGGAGTCCACCGGCAGATCAACCCGTGCGTCTTCACGCAGCAGCGTCCAGATGGGTTCGAAGTAGCCGGGCCGGGCGAGCAGCTTGAATTGACTCATGCCGTAGCGCCACAGGCCTTCCAGATGGGCCGAGAAGGCAGCGAACGAGTCCGTATCGATGGTCTGGCCAGTCTTCACGTCAGTCGATCCGCTGGCGAACTGCTGGATGACCGAATGGTGATAACGCAACTCGACGCGCCACACGTCCTGGGTCGGATCGTAGTTCTCAGGGTCTTTGGCATCGAACGAATCCCGGCGGCGCCAGACGCTTTCCCAGTAGTCCAGCTTGTCATGGGCGCGGGCTTGCAGGGTCTTGTTGTAGATCCCGAGCTGTACGCCACCGGCAGAACCAAACAGGAAGGACTGGCCCTTGCCGTAGGTCGCCGCTTCCATGGTCCACTGGATTTCCTTGATGCCCGAGATATCGCGGTTGGCACGTGCACGACAGTGCATGCGGGCCGTCAGGTCAGCGGGAGGCGTCCAGCCTTGCAGATCCAGCGCTAGGTGCACGGCACACTGGTTGCGCTCCCGGTGGGTCATCACGGCGGCAGCGTAGTAATCCATGCGTTCCTGGAGCCGTTCCGGGGACAGCGCGTCGATGGCGTGCGGTGACACTTCAATTTTCAGGTGTGGCCCGATCTGTTCGAGCTTCGCGTTGAAGTTCTTGATCAGCAGCACGAAGCCCAGGTCGGCGTTCTGCAGCTTGTACTGGTAGCCCGAGTCCCGGCCCACACGCCCGGCGTGCCAGATCTCCCCGGCAAACTCGACCATCGCGCCCGGCTTCTCGAACAGCGCCATGATTTCGGGGCGAATCAGCCCGCGGTACAGCTGGCGGACCGTATCCACGCCGCAACGCAGCAACCGGACCTTGGACAGATCCACGAATGCTGCCGTGCCCGGATCGACGAACAGGCGCCCGTTGCGATCTTCACGGGCAAGCATGTCTAGGCGGAGAAAATCTTTTGGCTTGGACATTTGGTTTTACTTCCTAATGCTGACTAATGCGGTAGTTCATCTGGGTTTATCTGACGTGCTACAGGGACGTCAGCGCGGGGGCGCGCGCACGCCGGCACAGGCGACGCGCTCGCTACGCTCGGCGTAGAACTGTGCTGCCGTGCGCGCGCTCATTAGCTGCCATGCAGTAACGGCGTCGATGAAGAACTCGATTGGGTCTTCCAGGCAGGGTTGTTCCTGGATGAATGGCGGGAGGTATGGACGGTCGGGCGGCGGCGTGCCGGCCAAGGCGATGCAGAGCACGAGGCTGGCCAGCCCGAGAAGCAGGTGCGGGAGGCAGAGATAGGCGCGGCGCGCGAGGACGAATAACACCAAGGGCGCTGCCCTTGTCATCCCGCTCTTGCCGCCGAGGGCTCGGGAGCGCGGGGTGGTAAAGCTACCCCACACTCCCCGCGATAGGCTGTTCATGGGCGTGCAGGGTCAAGGGTGCGCTGCGCCCGTGCTTCCGTTCGACGGGACGGTGAAGCTGTCCCGACGAGCCGGGAGCGCGGCCCCTGACCTCCCGGCATTAGGGAGGGCGACGCGGCCCAGTACGTTGCCGGAACCGTGCCGGTCGCGGTACCGCATCGCCCTGATGGTAAGAATGTCCACGAAGGGGATTTCGCTCGGCGTGCGCCCGTCGTCGACGAAGCTCACCGCCATGAAATAGGGGTAATCCCAAACGCCTTCCTTCGCCAGCACGACGCCGACGATGTGCACGCAGCACCAGTAAGGCGGCTCGTCTTCGTCCATATGCAGCTCTAGGAGAACGGACTGGCCGATGTAAGCCTTCGCGGTTTCGGCATCCAGGGTGACGGGCTTACGCATGGCTGTAGTCTCCTTCCTTGAACTCCTTTTTGCCTTTCTTCAGGTCGGCCCGCAGGCGCGCGAGGTTGACCATGCGGAAGTCAGCGAGGCGCATGGTCGGGATGGTGCCGGTGGCGGCCCAGTCGGCAACCTCTTCGACGGATACGCCGCTCATCTCGGCGAAGGTCTTGAGGCTGCACAGGTCGAGGCTGTCGTCTGCCTTGCTCATAGCGTCCACTCCTGTTCCAGAAGCTGCTGGGTCAGCAGGGCGACATTGACCATGGTGCGTTTGCCGACCCTTTTGGACGGCAGGTAGCCACGTTCCACCCAGCTGCGCACCACGACAGGTTCGTCGCCCATGCCGATCCACTCGGCGAACTTCGGCCACGGCATCAGGGGCGGGGCGCCGTGCAGCTTTTGCGGGTCAAAACCTTCCGTATCCATCCGCTTTACTCCACTATGTTCGGCTTTGATAACCAACCAATCATTGGGTAACAACTACCCATGGAGCGATTGTTACCCATCTTGCAAGATGGAGCAATAGCTACTCAGGAAAATTTTTCTGCATGCACAGCGCATCCGATAGAGCACGCGCGTTGCTCAAGCTGATTGGCCCCAAGCGGGCAAGCGAACAAGGTGGTGATTACGAGCGCTGGCGGAACGTCAGCAAGGGTGCGGTGCGCGTAAGCGCGGACGAGATAGACGTACTGGTGAAGATCTACCCCCAGTACGCCCTATGGCTGGCCAGCGGGCAGATTGCTCCGGAGATCGGACAGACCAGCCCGGCCTATGACGAGGCCAACCGAAACTTGAGCCAACCCAGCGCGGGATAGCAATCACACGGAAAGTAGCTAGGCGATGGTATGCCCGAGCGCAGGAAGCTCAGTTCAATTAGCAGAAATATTTAATCGAGGGCGATCGATAAGAGGAACTTCCTTCTTACCTAGCCCTCATTCGAGACCTTTTCTTTAAACTCTTTGAAGTTGTGCCCGGGCGTAATCTCCCAGTTCATGGCTTGCATCCCCACTGATGTCCCAATGGAAAATCCTTTCGGATTAACTTGTATATACCCCAAGCGTTCCACTTCCATCTTGAAATTTCGAAATGCTGAGTCCGCTTCTCCAGGTATGAGAATCTCAACGGTTTCTCCCTCAAATATTTTGTTGAAACCGGGATTCCATGCGCTGATTTGCGCAGCCCAATCCCGAAGGAGCCGCTGAATCCGATTACTTTCTGTAATCGTATGGTAACGCTCTACATCATAATCAAGTGCTCGCTCAGGTTTTTGACAACCAATAGCTTGACTGATTTGCCCATACAAATGTTCGAGGTGGACCTTGTCAGTGAGGTTTAATGCCTGAAAATGGGAGAGTGGAATGGGAAGCTGGCCTTTGTCGAGCCCTGAGTGACACACTGAAATAGTTGGAATGTTTCGAATCCATCCGGCGCCGAACTCCGTATATATCCATGGCCTATTCAAAGCTAGTGGAGACAAAAGCCCGATGAAGATTTTTGCTTCGGAAAGATTCTGTTTTATTTCCTGCATCCACTCTCTGCCGCCTTGAAGACTGTCCAGATTGGATGAAACAAAAAGCTTACACAAGCCAAGAAAAGATTTCTCTATATCATTTTTAAACTGGGCGGCAATCTCTGCATCCGCCGCCGCGTGGCTTACGAATATTATTGAGCCTTCATTTGCCATTCGTGCCTCCTCAATATGTCGTGCTGTTTATTCTGGGGAACTACCATCGTTGCCGCCACCAACGCAGATTTTCGAGTTCTGCTTCGAGGTTTTTCTCTCGGCCCTGACTGTCATTTATTGACAAAATAGTTGCCATGCTCATAGTGCTGGCAGAAGTATCGCCGGATTCACGACGCTCAAGAATGTGTTTGAAAATAGTTTGCTGAACCCCATCTGGAAACGCTGACAAAGTTTCTACCAGCAGCGGGTTGATCGTGTTTAGTACGGCCTGGCCATAGTCAAGGGCCTCTTCCCTAGACGGGATTGTACCCTTATGTATTACGCTGTTCCGAAACCTTACCTTGTTCTGATTCAATAGTTCAGGGGGTTTTAAGAATTGTTCTGTATAAGAAAAAATAAACGCCCCTAGTTGGCGTTCGGATTGTGCGGATATTAGCTTCCATGATGAATCAAATACTTTGTCGCCCATCTTGTTTTGGAAGGCTTTTGCCAGAAGAAAGAATTCGTAAAACCGCTCAAGCGACGCCGTAAACGAGGCTACCGACTCTCTGTAGTAACCATCAATCAAGGCGTAGGCACCAATCTCGAATAGGATTTCGAATTTTTGTTGCTGTAGTACCGTTATTGTTTTATGCCCTTGAGGGCAAAGAAACTCGTAACGTCCATCGTCACGCAACTCAACATAGCTCGGATAAGGCGGAGAGGCGACCTCGCCCTGCCCAAACAAACATTCATTACAGATGAAAGGAAGGCGCAAGTTTTGCTCCTGAAAGATCGAGGTACTAGATCGAACGACTCGAAGAGTAGCTCGTGCGCCTATCTTGAGACAATGACATTGTAAGCGTCGAAAAACTGTCGAAATCACTGCGGACCAACGCGGTACAATGCGGGCGAAACGGGGCGACAGGCCCAGTAATGCCGGGCTTTGCAGGACAACGCAGAGCAAAAAGTGGGGTTCAAATCCCTATCTCTCCGCCATTATATCGATGCACGAAACCCCTGATTTCTTTGAGGAATCAGGGGTTTCGTGTTTTTGCGTGCTCGATTTACAGCGACGGGATGCGAAGGTCGTCGCGTTCGGGGACGGTCTTTTCCTCGGTCATCTCAAACGAACAGGTATTCGTCGGTCGAGCGGATGGTTGCGTAGGCGAAGCCGAGCGCTGCCATCATCGCGGCGTGGACCTGTGCGGCCGGTACCGTTACGCCACCGAATTCCAGATCGAGCGTCGCGCAGGCGTCGTGCAGCACGGTGACCGTGTAGCCCAAGTCCGCCGCGGCGCGTACCGCTGCATCGACGCACATGTGGCTCATGGCACCGACGACGACCAGTTCCCGTACGTTCTGCTCATCGAGCAGGCGCTGCAGCGGTGTTTCGCGGAAGGCGTTGACGTGGTTCTTGATGACGACCGGCTCACCTTCGCGCGGCGCGACCTCGGACTGGATCAGCACGCCATCGGTGCCGGGCGTGAATGCCGGTTTTTCGCCGTGGGCAAATTCGTGGCGGACGTGGATGACTGCGATGCCCTTGGCACGGGCATCGTCGATAACCCGCGCGGCGTTGGCAACGGCGGCCTCGATGCCCGTCAGAGGCAGCTTGCCCGCCGGGGTGTATTCGTTCTGCAGGTCGATGACGATGACGGCTCGTTTGCTCATGTGGGAATTCCTTTGCGTTTTGGTGAAAAAGGGTCTGGCTATCCTTGGCCAGCGGCGGCACGCTGCGAAGTGGCGCGATCGACAACTTGCGGGGCGAAAGAGACATATGGCGCAGGAAAACAGCATCGAGATCGGAATACTGCTGTACCCCGGCGCGCAGATGGCGGCCGTGCTGGGCCTGAGCGATCTGTTCGCGATCGCTCAGCGCATCGCCGACGAGCGGCCGGTACCCGGCGCGTTGCTGCGTGTCAGTCATTGGCAGCAACGGGCCGGCGACGATGCGCCGGTGCGCATCCGCGATTCGTTGCCGGGCGGGTGCGGCGCGCCGAAAGTACTGATCCTGCCGCCCAGTCTGGAAGAGCCGCTTTCATCCGAGGCGGCAGCGCCTTACCGGGACTGGCTACGGGCGCAGCATGCGGCGGGCACGACGCTGGCATCAGTGTGCGCCGGCGCCTTCCTGCTTGGCGAAACCGGCTTGCTCGGCGGCCGCACCGTTACCACTCACTGGAACTACGCGCAGCGGCTGCTGGCCCGTTTTGCGGACGTTCGGGTGGATGTCGACCAGCTCATCATCGATGCCGATGACATCATCACCGCCGGCGGCATCATGGCCTGGACCGACCTGGGACTGCGCCTGGTGGACCGCTATCTCGGCGCGGCGATCATGATCGACACCGCGCGGATGTTGCTGGTCGATCCGCCGGGGCGCCAGCAGCGCTATTACAGCGCTTTCGCGCCGCGCCTGACGCATGGCGACGACGCCGTGCTCGCCGTGCAGCACTGGCTTGCCGAAACCGACGCCAAGGACGTTGTGCTCGCCGACCTGGCACGCCGCGCCGGGCTGGAGGCCCGCACCTTTCTGCGGCGCTTCCAGAAGGCCACCGGCATGACGACCACAGAATACTGCCAGCGCCTGCGCGTCGGGCGGGCGCGGGAGATGTTGCAGGCCGGCCGCCTGCCCATCGAGCGGGTCGCCTGGGAGGTCGGTTATGGCGACCCGGGGGCGTTTCGCAAGGTCTTCACGCGCATCGTCGGGCTGACCCCGGGTGAGTATCGCCAGCGCTTCCAGGCCGGCTGATCGCCGCGTGCTGACGTAGAATCCGCCTTTGCCTGAGCGACCGAGAGAGTAATGGCGGATCTACCGCAGGGGTTCATTCTGACCCGGCACTGGCGCGACACCGCCGAGGGCTGCGAGATCAGCTTCTGGCTCGCCACCGCTGCCGGCGCGCGGCTGGTGCGCGTTCCCAGCCGGCCGGTGGTCGCCTTCATCCCGGCGCACGAGCGCGCGCGGGCCGAGGCGCTGCTGCGACGCGAAGCCGATGTCCAGTTGAGTCCGCTGGCGTTGCGCGATTTCCATCAGCGGCCGGTGCTGGGGCTGTATTGCCGGCAGTACCGGCGCCTGCTCGATTGCGCACGGCTGCTGCGCGATGCCGGTGTGGATGTGTACGAGGCCGACATCCGCCCGCCGGAGCGCTACCTGATGGAGCGTTTCATCACCGCGCCAGTGTGCTTCAGCGGCAAGCCTGCCGGCGATGAGGGCCTGACCGACGCGCGGCTCAAACCGGCCGCCGACTACCGGCCCCGCTTGCGGCTGGTCTCGCTGGACATCGAAACCAATGCCCGCGGCGATCTCTACTCCATCGCGCTGGAGGGCTGCGGCCAGCGGCAGGTCTACATGCTCGGGCCAGCGAACGGGCCGGACGCCGAAGTGGATTTTCGCCTCGACTACTGCCAGAGCCGCGCCGAGCTGCTCGAGCGCCTGAACGCCTGGCTGGCGACGCACGACCCGGATGCGATCATCGGTTGGAACCTCGTGCAGTTCGACTTGCGTGTGCTGCACGAGCACGCCCAGCGCTTGCAGATTCCGCTGCGCCTGGGCCGCGGCGGGGCGGAAATGGAGTGGCGCGAGCACGGCCAGCGGCGTAACCACTTCTTCGCCGCGGCGGCGGGGCGGCTGCTCATCGACGGCATCGAGGCGCTGCGTTCGGCGACCTGGAGCTTCCCCTCGTTCAGTCTGGAAAACGTCGCCCAGAGCCTGCTCGGCGAGGGCAAGGCGATCGACAACCCCTACCAGCGCATGGCCGAAATCGACCGCATGTTCGCCGAGGACAAGCCGGCCCTGGCCCGCTACAACCTCAAGGACTGCGAGCTGGTCACGCGCATCTTCGCCCATGCCGAACTGCTGGACTTCCTGCTCGAGCGGGCGAGCGTCACCGGCTTGGTGGCCGACCGCAGCGGTGGCTCGGTGGCTGCGTTCGAGCATCTGTACCTGCCGCTGATGCATCGCCAGGGCTTCGTCGCGCCGAACCTCGGCGAGCGCGAGCCGCAAGCCAGCCCGGGCGGCTTCGTGATGGATTCGCGGCCGGGGCTGTACGAATCGGTGCTGGTGCTCGATTACAAGAGCCTGTACCCCTCGATCATCCGCACCTTCCTGATCGATCCGGTCGGACTGATCGAGGGGCTGCGCCAGCCGGCCGACGAGACCTCGGTGCCGGGTTTTCGCGGCGCACGCTTCTCGCGTACCCGGCATTGCCTGCCGGCAATCGTCGAGCGCATCTGGCAGGGACGCGAGGCGGCCAAGCGTGCGCGCAACAAGCCGCTGGCGCAGGCGCTGAAGATCATCATGAACGCTTTCTACGGCGTGCTCGGCTCCAGCGGCTGCCGCTTCTTCGATCCGCGTCTGGCGTCGTCGATTACCCTGCGTGGGCACCAGATCATGCGGCGCACCCGCGAGCTGATCGAGGCGCAGGGCCACACGGTGATCTACGGCGACACCGACTCCACCTTCGTCTGGTTGCGCCGCGCGCATTCCGACGAGGAGGCCGCGCGCATCGGCCGCGCGCTGGTGCAGCAGATCAACGATGACTGGCGCGCCCAGCTGCGTGCGGAGTTCGGCCTGGAGAGCGCGCTGGAGCTGCAGTTCGAGACGCACTTCCGGCGCTTCCTGATGCCGACCATCCGCGGCGCCGAGGAGGGCAGCAAGAAGCGCTACGCCGGCCTCGTCACGCTGCCGGACGGCAGCGACGGTCTGGTCTTCAAGGGGCTGGAAACGGTGCGCACCGATTGGTCGCCGCTGGCCCAGCGTTTCCAGCAGGAGCTGTACCGACGCATCTTTCATCGCCAGCCTTATCGGGACTTCGTGCGCGATTACGTGCAGCGCACGCTGGCGGGCGAATTCGACGAGCTGCTGATCTACCGCAAGCGCCTGCGCCGCCGGCTTGCCGATTACCAGCGCAACGTGCCGCCACATGTGCGCGCGGCGCGCCTGGCCGACGAGTACAACGATCGCCTGGGCCGACCGCGGCAGTATCAGAACGGTGGCTGGATTCGATACGTGATTACCGTCGCCGGCCCCGAGCCGCTGGAAGTCCGCCGTGCCGCGATCGACTACGACCACTACCTGACGCGCCAGCTGCAGCCGGTGGCCGAGGCGATTCTGCCGTTCGTCGGCGATGATTTCTCCGCGCTGATCGACGGGCAGCTCGAGCTGTTCTGAGCGCGCCCGCGTTTGCGCAGGCCGAGCGAACCTCAGTGGTTCACAGCAGCCACTCGATCGGCAGCCAGGACAGCAGCGTCACCGAGGCGCGCCGCCAGAAGCCGGCTTGCGGCTCGCTGTTGTGGCGGACGGTGCTGCCGTTGCGGCGCTCCAGCCAGTAGAGTCGGCCGTCATCGGCCAGGCGCACCTCGTAGGCGCTGGCAGGAATCCGCCCGTCGAACATCGCTTCGATGCGTGCGGCGAGCAGCGGGCTGTCGATGACGAAGCCCAATTCCGTGTTCAGGTGCGCCGAGCGCGGATCGAAGTTGAACGAGCCGACGAAGACCCGCTCACGATCCACGGCGAAGGTCTTGGCGTGCAGGCTGGAGCCGGAGCTGCCGAACGGGCCGGCCTTGTCTTTCGGCTCGTTGTCATCGGCCAGCCGACGCAGCTCGTAGAGCACGATGCCGGCCTGCAGCAGGTCCTTGCGGCGCTTGGCGTAGCCGGCATGCACGGCGGCGACGTCGGTGGCGTCCAGCGAGTTGGTCAGGATGCGCACCTTCACGCCCTTGCCTGCCAGCGCGGCGAAGGCCTCGGTACCGGTCGCGGTGGGTACGAAATAGGGCGAGACCAGTTCGACGTCACGGCGCGGCTCGCCGAGGATCTGCCCCAGCTGGTAGGTCAGCAGCCCCTCGCCTTCGGCCAGGCCGAGGCCTTTGGCCGGATCGTCGCTGACCATGCGCGTGGTCGCCCACTCGAACGGCAGGTGGCCGGCGAGCAGGTCGCGGATGAAGGCGGAGTCGCGCAGCGCCTCGATGTAGCGGCCGGCGGCCGGGTCGCGCTCGATGATCGACGCCTGCGCCGACAGCTCGTCCAGTGCCGTCTCGCTTGCGGCGGGCAGGATGCCGGTCACCGGATAGGCGGAGTCGCTGGCCCAGTAGCGGTCGAAGTCGCGCGAGACTTCATCGACCACCGGGCCGACCGCCAGTACGTCCAGATCGGCGAAGAGCATGCCCTCGCTGGCGGCGAAATACTCGTCGCCGATATTGCGCCCGCCGACGATGGTGGCCTGGTTGTCGCTGGTGAACGACTTGTTGTGCATGCGCCGGTTGGCGCGGGCGAAATCGCTGAGGTAGCCGATGGCCTTCGGGCGGCGCACCACGAAGGGGTTGAACAGCCGCACCTCGATCAGCGGATGCGCATCGAGCGTCGCCAGCCAGTGATCGAGGCCGCTGGTGCCGTTGTCGTCAAGCAGCAGGCGAACTCTGACACCGCGGTCGGCGGCATCGTGCAGCGCTTCGAACAGCAGCGTGCCGGTGAGATCGTTGCGCCAGATGTAGTACTGCACGTCGAGCGTGCGCTCGGCCGCGTTGGCCAGCATCGCGCGCGCGGCAAATGCATCGCGCGGGTCGCTCAATGGATGGATACCGCTGCGCCCCGGATGTGCAGCGAGCAGCGGCGCGAGTGCGCGGCCCAGCGGCGTGTCGGCGGTTTCGGCCGCGCTCGGCGCGCTGGAGTGGGTGCGCCCCTCCAGCGGCGGCAGCGTGCAGCCGGCCAGCAGCAGGCTGCAGAGCAGGGCGAGACGCAGATGCAGGCTGGACGTCATCGGTACGGGCGCCAGCCCCGCCCGCAGGCGGCAGCCCGTGGCCGACCGATCATTTGCGAACCCAGCTGCCGTTCAGCTGGATGATCTGCCCGGGCGGGGTTCTCTCGATGGCCTTCTTGCCGGCGATGGCTTCGACGTCACCAACGCTGACTCCGTTCTGCTTGGCCACACGGTGGTATTCGGCCCGGCGTGCCTGGTTGATCTGGCTGGCGATCTCCTCGGCATCGCCGCGCGATTCGACCACGCCCAGATATCCGTCGGGCTTCTCGCCAAGCAGGCCAGCGGCCTTGGCGGTTCCCAGCGCCGACATGGCTTCGTTGAGCGTCATAGCGGCGGCCGGCAGCGCCAGACCGAGTGCAAGCAGCAGGCTGGCCAGTTTCAGGTAGGTTTTCATGGCTTTCCTCAGAACAGTCCGCTGTCTTCGTTGATGATCGAATCGAGCTGCTTGTCGACCTTGATGTAGATCTCGTGCTCGATCTTCACGTTCAGGTTGATGTTGATCGGCTCGTTCGGCACGGCCAGCTCCACACGGGGCGTGCAGGCACTGGCGAGCAGGACCAGTGTCAGGAGGATCGGCGGGTGGTGCGCGCGCATGGCGACTTCTCCTGTGGTATCGCGGCTGCCGCGCCTCACTGGAGGCGTTCGCGCACCCGCCGTTGAATGGTTTCGCTGACCCGGTCGCTCAGTTGCAGACTGGTCAGCAGCGCCGGGATGTCCTCTTCGAGATTGATCGAGAAGTTGATCGGCCGGCCGCCTTCCAGGCCCGGATTGCGGCCGTGCAGACGCAGCCCGAGGTTCAGCTTGCCGTTGGCATCATAGCGGACGTCGCTGGCCAACAGATCGTAATGGAAGTCGTGCAGGGCGTCGGCGACGATCTTCATCGCCGGATTGGCCTGGGCGAGGGCATCGATCTTCGGCGACCGGAAGCGCAGCACGCCACCGGGCGCCCGCGCGGCGAGCTGGCCATCGTCGATCACCAGCCCCGCAGGCAGGTAGCGCAGCTGCAGGCTGCCATCGAGGATGCCGCTGCCGCTCAGCCCTTCGGTCGGGTAGGCGGCCAGCAGCGTCGGCAGTTGCAGGCCTTCCAGTCGGGCCTGTAGCGGCTGCGGCTGGCCGGCGAGATCGAGGCTGCCGGGTTGCAGCCACAGGTGGCCATCGAACAGCCGGGTTTCCGCCGTTTGCCAACTGAGCCGGCCCTGCGCCGGTTGCGCGAGGTTGGCCTGGTAGTCGCCACGCAGGCGCAGCGGGCCGAAGTCGAAGCCGGGATTGGCGCGCTGCAGCTGCAGTTCGGGAAGTTCCAGGCGCAGCTGCTCGCGCGCCAGACTCAGGGTGAGCTGCAGATCCAGACCGCTCAGTTCGGTACGGTCGTAGATGCCTGCCAGCCCGTTGCCGCGCAGTGCCAGGCTGGCCGCAAGCGGCGCGTTGCCGGCGGGTACGGTCAGGCGGCCGTCCGCCTGCAGCCGGCCGCTGTCGAGCTGCAGCAGCGTGGGCCAGTCGGCCAGGGTGCCGGCGAGCGGATTGCCGGCGCGCAGAAATACCTCCGGCAGCTTGCCGTCGATCTGCAGCGCGCCGTTCCAGGCCTGCTCCAGCTCGATGTCGAGCGCCAGCCCGGCGGCATTGCCCAGCGCGCCGCTGGCGCGCAGGCGATTGGCGTCGAGGTCGAGCCGACCGTTCCATTGCCAGCCCTGGGCAACCAGCTGCGGCTGTTGCAGGCGTGCCAGTCGCAGACTGGCGGGGCCGTACAGACGTAGTTGCGGGATGGTGTCGGCAGTGGCGCCGAACTGCAGTTGCAGGCCGGCGAGTTCGGCGTCGAGCTGGTGCGCCAGCAGCGTACCGGCGGCCAGTCGCTCGATGTTCAGCCGTGAATTTGCTCCGAGGTTCAGCTCGCTGTGTGCGGCAGCGATGCGCCCGTGCAGGCGCAGGTCGGCCTGCAGGTTGCGCAGATCGAGCGCCGCCTGCGCGAGGTGCGGGCTGCGCAGTTGGAGACGGGCATCCTCTACGACGAGGCCGGGCTCCGCTACGCCGGTCTCGACCTGCAGTTGCGCCTGCAGGGTGGCCGGGCTGGCGCCTTCGCCTTCCAGCCGCAGCTGCAGCGTCAGTGGGGCGCCGGGCTGTGCGTTGCCGGCAGGCGTGATGGCCAGGCGCAGCAGGTCCGGCCGCAGCGTTTCCGGCAGCGTTTGCAGCAGCCGCGCGCCGGGGCGCATCTGCAGATCGGCGGTCAATGAAGTTGGCAGCCAGAGGCCAGCGCTGGCGCGTGCGCCGAGGTCGAGCCGGCCGCGCAGCTCGCCGAGGTCGAGCAGTGGCCAGAACAGTGGCAGATCGGTCGACAGCTGCAGCTCACCGCTCAGCTGGCGCCAGTCGTCCAGGGCAGCGCTCGCCGGTCGCGCCAGCGCCCAGCCGACACCGAGGCGCATGTCGCTGGGCAGCTCGCCGAACGCTGCGGGGTCGTACTCCAGCCAGGTTCCGAGCCATTCCAGCACCCAGGGCGCCTCGGGCAGGCCGCTCAGGGCCAGCGTGCCGCGCCAGTGCTGCTGTGTGTCGTCGCGCGTCGCCTGACTGTCGAGGCTCAGGCGTGGCTGATCGTCGAGCAGCAATCGTGCCTGCGCGCGGATCGCGACGCCCTCGGCCATGGCCTCGATCAGCAGGGTCGCCCGATGATCGCCACGCGACAGCGTCAGCTCGCCACTCAGCGGCAGCAGCTCGGCGCCGGTGCGCTGCAGGCGCAGGCGCGCCTGTTCCTGGCAGGTTCCGCTGGCGCAGGGCAGGCGCAGCTGCAGGTCGTGAATGGTCAGCGTGTGCGGCAGCCAGGCGGCCCAGCGGCGCAGTTGCGCAGCGCTCGGCGCAGTGTTCGCTGTCGCCGGAGGGGGGGAGGCAGGCGCTTGCCAGTCCAGTTCGAGCTGGGCGACCTCCAGCGCTTGCGGGGGCAGGCCGCGCAGCAGACCGGCCAAACGCAGCGAAACGCCTTCAGCGTGCAGCGCGAGTCGGCCCCCGCCACTCGTCTGCTGGGCATAGCTCAGGCGTTGCAGCGACAATCCGTCGCGCGCGAGTGCCAGACCCTGCCAGTGCAGGGTTTCGATGCCCTGCGCCCGAGCCAGCTGCTGCCAGCGATGCTGGGCATAGATGAATGCCGCGCAGACCACCAGCAGCAGGCCCAATGACATCCAGAGCCAGCGCTTGCGCCTTCTGCTCATTGCTCCCGATCCGTGCTCGTTCCGACGGCACAGCATAGCCGCAAAAGATGTATGCAATCGTGCCGGCGGCGTTGTGCGCCGAGGACCGGGAGGGCGCGGAAAAGTTCCCGCAGGGCGATCTGCCGGAGCCGCGCAAACCCTCGGGCCAAGGCTCTCGCAGCCCTTTGCCGCAGACTTGTGCACATTCGCCGGGCAGCTTTGTCAAGCGCTTATGACAAACTGTCGCAAACCCGCGTGCTAGCTGGGATCTAGCGTAACTAATTGAATTTAAAGGATAATTTTTTGTGGTGAAAAAACCGCCAGTTTAACCGCAGGCCCCGAAACACCGGGCTTGCGGAGATTTGTTCGCCGATTGTCCACCGAGTTATCCACAGGTTCTGTGGATGAAAAACAGAATGTGATCTAGATCGTGTTTTGCCGCTTTTGGCAAGACTTCAACTCTTGGCAAAAAGGTGTAGAGTGCGCGCCCTCATCCTCTGCCGCGCCTTCGATCCATGACGATGCGTCCTACCACCGTTCCTTCCGCCGGCTCGCCGCTGCCGGTGCGCATGGCCGTCTGGCTGCTCGACAGCGAGCGTCTGGGGCGCGCCGTCGGCGTCAAACGGATCGCCGGGCGGCTGCTCAAGCAGCCGGCGCGTGAAGGCGTGATCGAGGCGCAGAGCCGCCTGGGGCAGTTGCTCTGCCGGGATTGCGACAGCCAGCGCGACCGGCGTATCGGTTTCGAGCTGCTGCGCCAGGCCGCTCGCGCGGGCGACTGCCAGGCCCAGCTGGAGCTGGGGCGGCTGTACTGCCAACCGCAGCACCGCGAACCGGCCAAGGCGCGGCTCTGGCTGGAGCAGGCCGCGGCGCAGGGCTCGCAGGATGCTGCCCGCTGGCTTCAGCGCCTGTCGCAGCGCGCCTGACGGCCGCTCGCTATACTGCCCGGCATTTTGCCGGAGCCCTTCATGTCTCTCGATTCCGATTTCCTGCTGGCCGGGCTGGCGTTCGTTTGCGTCTGCGCGGTGGTCGCTGCGTTCTATCTGCAGCGCCGCTTGTCGGCGGCCGAGGCTGCGCGGGCACTGCTCGACGAGCGGCTGACCCAGGCCGCGCTGGCACAGGAAGGGCTGAGCGCGCAGCTGGAAAGCGTCCGCCTGGAACAGGCCGAGCTGCAGGAGATCAAGGCGGCGCAGCAGGCCGAACTTGCGGCCCTGCGGCGCGAGGCGCAGTGGCTGCAGAGCCGTCATGGCGACGACCGCGACCGGCTCGATGAGCTGCAGGTCGAGCGCGACACCCAGCAGGCCGAACTGCTCCGCCTGAGCGCGGCGCATGCGGCGGTTACCGCGGAGCTGCGCGAGCAACAGGCGGCGCATCAGCAGCGCCTGCAGGACCTGCAGGCGGCGCGCGATGAGCTGCGTGCGCAATTCGCCGAGCTGGCCGGGAAAATCTTCGACGAGCGCGAGCAGCGCTTCGCCGACACCAGCCATGAGCGCCTCGGCCAGTTGCTCGATCCGCTGAAGGAGCGCATCCAGGCGTTCGAGAAACGCGTCGAGGAGAGCTACCAGAGCGAGGCGCGCGAGCGCTTCTCGCTGGCACGCGAGCTGGAGCGTCTGCAACAGCTCAACCAGCGCCTCGGCGACGAGGCGACCAACCTCACCCGTGCGCTGCAAGGGCAGAAGACCCAGGGCAATTGGGGCGAGCTGGTGCTCGAGCGGGTGCTGGAGCACGCCGGGCTGGAGAAGGGCCGCGAATACCATACGCAAGTCAGCCTGAAGAGCGCCGATGGGGAGCGCTTCCAGCCGGACGTGCTGATCCGACTGCCCGGCGACAAGCAGGTGGTGGTCGACGCCAAGGTCAGTCTGACCGCCTACCAGGCGCTGACCTGTGCCGAAGACGAGAACAGCCGGGCGCTGGCGCTCAAGCAGCACGTGCTGTCGCTGCGCAATCACCTCAAGGGTCTTTCGCTCAAGGACTACCAGCGTCTGGAGGGTTTGCAGAGCCTGGATTTCGTGCTGCTGTTCGTGCCGATCGAAGCGGCGTTCGCTGCCGCGCTGCAGGCTGATCCCGACTTGTTCCAGGAAGCGTTCGGACGGCACGTGGTGATCGTCAGCCCGACCACGCTGCTGGCCACGCTGCGGGTCATCGACAGTCTCTGGCGGCAGGAGCGGCAGAATCAGAACGCGCGCGAGATCGCCGAGAAGGCCGGGGCGCTGTACGACAAGTTCACCGCCTTCCTGCAGGATCTGGACGAAGTCGGCAGCCGCCTGCAGCAGCTCGACCGGGCCTATCTCGCCGCGCGCGGCAAGCTCACCGAGGGGCGTGGCAACCTGGTCGGGCGTGCCGAGCAGCTGAAGGCGCTGGGCGCCCGGGCGAGCAAGCGCCTGCCTGGCGACTGGCTGGAGCGTGCCGGGGCTCTGGGCGAGACGGGCGAATAACGCCGCTCACACCAGCATCAGCACCGCCAGACCACAGAGCAGGCCGCCCAGCATCACCGGCACGGTGCGCAGGGCGAGTGCCCGACCGCCGACGAGGGCGATCAGCACGGCCTTGACCAGGCTGTTGCTCAGCGCTGCGAGGAAGATCCCGCGTACGGCGATATGCGCATCGAGGTCGGCCTGCGCGCTGTTGGCGAGGGACAGGGTGATCGCATCCACGTCGCTCATCCCGGAGAGCAGGGCGACCAGGTAGACGCCGATATCGCCCAGCCAACGGCGAGCCCCTTCGACCATCACCAGGATCGCCACCAGCAGCGCAGCGAAGCGCAGTGCCGGGCCGAGCTCGAAGGGGTTCTTCAGTGGCGGCTCGGTGTTGATGTCCGGTTGCTGAGCAGCGCGCAGGTAGTACACCAGCGCGCCGCCGGCATAAATGCCACCCGCCGTCAGCATCGGCGCCAGCAGGGACGGCAGCAACGCCGCGTTGACCACGCCGACCTCCAGCAGCACGCGCGGAAACATCAGCGCCGAGGTGGCCAGCAGCCCGGCCGCCAGCGCGCAGCGCAGCTTGGGGGTATCCAGCCGGGCCAGGGTCAGCGTCATCGCCGTGGACGACACCATACCGCCGAGTATCGCTGTGACCAGCAGGCCGTGGCGGGCGCCGAACAGGCGGATCGCCACGTAGGCGGCGAAGCCGATGCCGGTGATCAGCACCACCATCAGCCAGGTGGTGTACGGATTGAGCGCCTGCCAGGGACCATAGCCCTGGTTGGGCAGCGCCGGCAGCAGCACCACGGAGATGAACAGCAGCTTCAGTGCGCCACCCAGCTCTGCCTCGTTGAGTTGCTGCAGGGCGCCGTGCAGGCGCGCCTTCAGGCTTAGCAGCAAAGCCACCACGATGGCGAACGAGGCCGCCAGCAGGCGGCTTTCGGCTACCGCCAGGCTGCCGAGCAGGAAGGTCACCAGCAGCGCCACTTCGGTGGTCATGCCGTGGTCGCCGCTGCGTTGCGCGTCGAGCAGGTAGCCGACGATCACCAGCAGGGCAAACATGACGAACAGGGCGATCCACACCGTCGCGCCGAAATGCGTCACGCCCAGCGCCGCTAGTCCGCCGAGCAGGCCGCCGAGGCCGAAGGTGCGCAGCCCGGCGACCAGTTCGCCACCAGCCTGCTGGCGATTGTTCCAGTCGCGTTCGGTGCCGATCAGCAGGCCGACACCCAGTGCGGTGGCGAGGTTGAGTAGAAGTTCGGAGTTCATGGCTACCCGGCCGTTGCAGCAAACGGCCATCAGTGTAACCGCGGCGGCCGGCGAGAGCTGCCCGCGCGCGGCCTCAGTTAAGCGTGAGGTGACGGCTCATCAGCGCACGCAGGGCAGCGGGCTTCACCGGTTTGGCGAGGAAATCCAGGCCGCTGGCGTGGATTTCCGCCACCAGTTCGGGGCGTGCGTCGGCGCTGATCACCACGCCCGGTATCGGCTCGCCGAGGCGGGTGCGCAGCCAGGCCATCAGCTCGGTGCCGGTCTGGCCGTGATCGAGGTGATAGTCGACCAGCACCAGCTGCGGACGCACATCCTCTGCCAGCAGGCTTTCGCATTCGGCGCGGTCACGCGCGGTCCAGACCTGGCAGCCCCAGCGCGTCAGCAGGCTGTTCATGCCGATCAGGATGCTGTCCTCGTTGTCGATGCACAACACCTGGGTGCCGGTCAGCGCGGTGTGCTGGACGTCGCGAGGTCCTTTCACCTGGCGTGGCTTGGCGTTCTGGGCGATCGGCACGGTCACGCTGAACACGCTGCCCACGCCCGGCCAGGAGCGGACCTCCAGCGGATGGTGCAGTACCTGGCACAGGCCGTCGGCGATCGCCAGCCCCAGGCCCAGGCCTTTCTCGGCGCGGGTCTGGTGGCTGTCCAGACGCTTGAACTCCTCGAAGATCACCTTCAGTTTGTCTTTCGGAATGCCCGGGCCGCGATCCCATACCTCCAGACGCAGGTGCTTGCCCTGGCGACGCACGCCGAGCACCACGCGGCCCTTGGCGTAGCGGAAGGCGTTGGTCAGGAAGTTCTGCAACACCCGGCGCAGCAGGCGGATGTCGCTGTCGATGCGCAGCCGGCTCCCGTGTACACGGAAATCCACGCCCTGTTCGCGCGCCAGCACCGTGAATTCGGTGGTCAGCGTGTCGAACAGCGAGGCGAGTGGGAACGCGTTGCGGTCCGGCATGATTCGCCCGCCTTCCAGACGCGAGATGTCCAGCAGGTCGGTGATCAGGTCCTCGGCCGAGCGCAGCGAGCTGTCGAGGTGGCGCACCAGCTCCTGAGCCTCTTCCGGCAGGGCGTTCTGCTGGTGGGAGAGGGCAGCGGAGAACAGTCGCGCGGCGTTGAGCGGCTGCATCAGGTCGTGGCTGACGGCGGCGAGGAAGCGCGTCTTCGACTGGTTGGCCGCCTCCGCGGTGCTCTTGGCCTCGATCAGCGCCTGGTTGAGCTGCGACAGCTCCTGCGTGCGCTCGCTGACGCGCTGTTCCAGACCCTCGTTGGCGTCCTTCAGCGCGCGCTCGGCCTCGCGGTAGGCGGTGATGTCCGAGAAGCTCATGACGAAACCGCCGCCGGGCATCGGGTTGCCGATCAGTTCGACCACCCGGCCGTTGGGGAACAGCCGTTCGGAGGTATGCGCGCGGCCCTGACGCATCCAGTACAGGCGCTTGGCGACATGGGTGTCGGGGTCGCCCGGGCCGCACAGGCCGCGTTCGGCGTTGTAGCGGATGATGTCGGCGATGGGCCGGCCGATGTACACCAGTCCGTCCGGATACTCGAACAGCTCGAGGTAGCGGTGGTTCCAGGCCACCAGTCGCAGCGACTGGTCGACCACGCTGATGCCCTGGGTGATGTTCTCGATCGCGCCCTGCAGCAGCGCGCGGTTGAACTGCAGCACTTCCGAGGCTTCGCCGACGATGCGCACCACGTCGTCGACCTGCATGTCGCGGCCTTCCAGCGCGGCTTTGACCACCGCGCGGGTGGAGGAGGCGCCGAGCACGCCGGCGAGCAGCCGCTCGGTGTGCGCGATCCACTGGCCGTCGGCCTGCTGGCGGCGCGAGAAGTCCTGGCCATGACGCCGGGCGAAGCGCTGAAAGCTGCTTTCGGCACGTTCAGCGCCGACGAAGCGCGAGGCGAGCGTCAGCAGGTCCTCGACCTGCACGGCGAGCAGGCGCCGGTTGCTGCTCGGCGAGGTGACCTCCTGGCCGATGAAGCGCCCCGCCTGCCAGTGCTCGGCGACGCGGGTCTGGGTGAGGATCGAGACCCAGAAGAACAGGGTGGCGTTACCCATCAGCGACAGCGTGACGCCCAGCGTCAGCGGGCTGATGTCGAAGCCGATGGAGCCGCTGTACATCCACACCAGCCCCGGAAACATCTCCAGCGGCCAGCCGAGCAGCGGCAGGATCAGCGTGTAGAACCAGATCGCCGCGCCCGCGGCGAGGCCGGCGAACACGCCGCGACGGTTGGCCTGCTTCCAGTACAGCGCGCCGACCATCGCCGGTGCCAGCTGGGTGATGGCGGCGAAGGCGATCTGGCCGATGGTGGCGAGGCTGGCGTTGGGGCCGAGCAGGCGATAGCTGACGTAAGCCAGCAGCAGGATGGCGACGATGCTGATGCGACGCACCGACAGCATCCAATGACGGAAGGCCTCGAACGGCTGTTCGGTTTCCTGGCGGCGCAGCAGCCAGGGCAGCAGCATGTCGTTGGAGACCATCGTCGACAGGGCCACGCTGGCGACGATCACCATGCCGGTGGCGGCCGAGGCGCCACCGATGAAGGCCAGCAGGGCAAGCCCGGGATGCGCCTCGGCCAGCGGCAGACTGATGACGAAGGAATCCGGCGAGATGCCGGCGGGCAGCAGCACCTGTCCGGCCAGGGCGATCGGCACGACGAACACCGCTGCCAGTATCAGATAGATGGGAAACACCCAGCGCGCCAGTCGGAAGTCGCGCGGCTCGATGTTCTCCACCACCGCGACGTGAAACTGCCGCGGCAGGCAGACGATGGCCATCATGGCCACGGCGGTCTGCACCAGCATCGACGGCCAGTTGACCGTCTCGGCCCAGTAATCGGCCAGCTCGGCCGAGTCGTGGGCGTGGTTGAACAGGTCGCCGAAGCCGTTGAACAGGCCGAAGGTGACGAAGACGCCGACCGCCAGGAACGCCAGCAGCTTGACCAGCGATTCGAAGGCAATCGCCAGCACCATGCCGCGGTGATGCTCGGTGACGTCCAGGTTGCGCGTGCCGAAGAGGATGGTGAACAGCGCCAGCGCGATGGAAACGATCAGCGCCGTGTCGCCGGTACCGGTGCCGGTGGCATCGATGTTGGTGCCGATCAGCAGGTTGACGCCGAGCACGATGCCTTTGAGCTGCAGCGCAATGTAGGGCACCACGCCGACCAGGCAGAACAGCGTGACGACGACGGCCAGCAGCTGCGACTTGCCGTAGCGGGCGGCGATGAAATCGGCGATCGAGGTGATGTTCTCCTGCTTGCTGATCACGATCATCTTCTGGATCACGTGAGGGGCGAACAGCAGCAGCAGGATCGGGCCCAGGTAGATCGGCAGAAACGCCCACAGCTGCTCGGCGGCCTGGCCGACTGCGCCAAAGAAGGTCCAGCTGGTGCAGTACACCGCCAGCGAGAGGCTGTAGACCCAGGCGCGCAGACGCGGCGACATCGACGACTCGCGCTTGCGATCGCCGTAGAAGGCGATGGCGAACAGAATGGTCATGTAGATGAGGGCGACCAGTGCGATCAGCCCGCCAGACAGGGTCATGCCAGCTCCGAACGATGAAGTAGCGACAGGCCAGCGGGGCGGCGACGGCAATCGTGCCGAACGCTCAAGACCGGGGGCTGCCGGGTTGTCAGTATGATGAATCGGCGCAGTTTCGCAGCATTCGTGCAGCCCGTGTCGCAGCGTGCGACCAAGGTCGCATGGGGTTGGCACGGCCCTGGCGGCAGCATCGCCGGCGGCTCTGCGTGGTGCACTTGGCGTCGCGTCGCTGTCTGAATCTGGCTGGCATCGACCAGCCTGTCCACTACCGGGAGATCATGCATGTTCACGCCGCGTCCGCTCATGCTCCAACGCGGAGCCTTGCGCCTGGAGCCGATGGTTGAAGCCGACATCCCACAGCTGGTGTCGCTGGCCGAAGCGAATCGCGACGAGCTGATTTACATGAACGGGCCGTTGCGCCCGGATTGGTATCGCCTCGCGCTGGCCGAGCAGCGCGAGGAGCGCGCCGTGGTGTTCACCGTGCGGCTGGCCGAACGCATTGTCGGCACCACCCGCTTCGCCGACTTCATGCCCAGCCTGCCGGCCGCCGAACTCGGCTGGACCTGGCTCGACCGTGCCGAGCACGGTAGCGGCCTGAATGCTTCGGTCAAGGCGCTGCTGCTGCGTCACGCGTTCGAGGACTGGCAGCTGGTACGCCTGCAACTGAAGACGGCCGCGCGCAACCTGCGCTCGCAGCGTGCCATCGAGAAGCTCGGCGCGCAGCGCGAAGGGCTGCTGCGCAATCATCGGCGGCTAGCCGACGGCCGGCTCGACGACACGGTGCTGTACAGCATCACCGATCAGGAATGGCCGGCGCTCAAGGCGCAAATGACAGCCGGCTGATTTGCCTTCCGCGTGGCGCGTGCAGGCCGTCGCCCCTGCGGCGGACTTTGCGGTAAGGTTCGTCCTTTGCCGGGCCGTCGCTCCGGTCATTCAACTGTCCCGACTGTCCGTTACGCTCGCCCGACCGGCGCAGCGTCGCTGCAGTCGTTGTGCCTTGTCATCGTCAGGATGATTCGATGTCGCGTTCGCAAGAGTTCCTCCACGGTTGTCGCGATATCCTGCCGCTGGTGCTCGGTGCGATCCCCTTCGGCATCATCTTCGGCACCCTGTCCATCGCCGCGGGCCTGTCGTTCTGGCAGACGCTCGGCATGTCGGCGCTGGTGTTCGCCGGCTCGGCACAGTTCATCGCCGTGACCCTGATCAGCGGCGGCGTGGGCGCGGCGGTGGTGTTGCTGACCACCTTCGTGGTCAACCTACGCCATGCACTCTACAGCGCGGCACTGCAGCCGTTCGTACGCCACCTGTCGGGCCGCTGGCGCGCGCCGCTGGCCTTCCTGCTGACCGATGAGGCGTTCGCCGTGGTGCAGCAGCGCTATGCCCGCGACGATGCCTCGCCGCACAAGCACTGGTTCTTCCTCGGCGCGGCGCTGACGATGTTCATCAACTGGCAGCTGTCGACCCTGGTCGGCGTGCTGTTCGGCCAGGCGGTGCCGGATGTGGCGAGCTGGGGGCTGGATTTCGCGATGATCGCTACCTTCATCGGCATCGCTGTGCCGATGATGACCACCCGCCCGCAAGTGGCCTCGGCAGTGTGCGCCGGCATCGTCGCGCTGCTGACCTGGGAGCTGCCGTACAAGCTCGGCCTGATCGCCGCCGCGCTGGCGGGCATCGTCGTCGGCGTCTGGCTGGAGCAGCGCGCCGAAGCGGCCGCGCGTGCTCGGGGGGAACTATGAATACCTGGCTGCTCATCTTCGGCATGCTCGCCATCACCTTCCTGACGCGCTATGCCTTCTTCGCCTGGCCGAACCTGCGTTTCCCACGGCTGGTGGAGCAGGGGCTGCACTATGTGCCGGTGGCGGTGCTGACGGCCATCGTCGTGCCCGGCATGCTGCTGCCCGAAGGCGAGTGGGCGTTGCACTGGCGCAACGCCTACCTGCTGGCCGGCGTGCTGGCGATCGCGGTTGCGGTGCTGACGCGCAACCTGCTGGCGACCATCGCCGGCGGGCTACTGTGCTTCTTCCTGCTGCGCTGGGCTTTCGGCCAGCTGACCCTGTGAGCCGACGATGAGCATGCATTCGCAATTTACCCTGCTCGGCAAGCGGCGTTTCCTGCCGTTCTTCCTGACGCAGCTGCTCGGTGCGTTCAACGACAACGTGTTCAAGCAGGCGCTGGTTCTGGCGATTCTGTTCCGCCTCGCCGGCGGCGCGGACAAGAGCCTGCTGGTCAATCTCTGCGCGTTGCTGTTCATCCTGCCGTTCTTTCTGTTCTCCGCGCTGGGCGGGCAGTTCGGCGAGAAGTTCGAGAAGGCCTGGCTGATTCGCCGCATCAAGTTCGCCGAGATTCCGATCATGCTCGCCGGCGCCTGCGGCCTGCTGCTGGGCAATCTGCCGTTGCTGCTGCTGGTGCTGTTCTGCATGGGCACGCAGTCGGCGCTGTTCGGTCCGGTGAAGTACTCGATCCTGCCGCAGCAGCTCGATGACGACGAGCTGGTGGGCGGCAACGCCCTGGTGGAGATGGGTACCTTTCTGGCGATTCTCGGCGGCACGCTCTGCGCCGGGCTGCTGATGGCCAACGAGCATTACGTCGCTCTGGTGTCGTTCAGTGTGGTGGCCCTGGCGCTGGCGGGCTATCTCGCCAGCCTCGGCATTCCGCGGACCGCGGCGGCGCTGCCGCAGTTGAAGCTCGACTGGAACGTGCTGCGCCAGTCATGGCGGGTGATGCGTCTGGGGCTCGGCCAGCAGCGCGCGGTTTCGCACGCCATGCTCGGCAATTCCTGGTTCTGGTTCCTCGGCGCGACCTATCTGACGCAGATTCCGGCGTTCGCCAAGGAGCTGCTGCACGGTGACGAAAGCGTGGTGACGCTGATCCTCACGCTGTTTTCGGTGGGCATCGCGCTGGGTTCGCTGTTGTGCGAGCGGCTGTCGCGGCATCACGTCGAGCTTGGCCTGGTGCCCTTCGGCGCGCTGGGTCTGAGCCTGTGCGGATTATTGCTGTGGTGGCACGCGGCGGCGTTTCCGGCGGTCGCTGGCACGCAGGATTGGCTGACGCTGTTGGACGAGCCGCTGGCCTGGCTGATCCTGGCGGACATTCTCGGGCTGGGCATGTTCGGCGGGCTGTACATCGTGCCGCTGTATGCGCTGATCCAGTCGCGCAGCGTGGCTCACGAGCGCTCTCGGGTGGTGGCGGCGAACAACATCCTCAATGCGCTGTTCATGGTCGCGTCGGCGCTGGTGGCCATCGTGCTGCTGGTGCTGTTGCAACTGACGATTCCGCAGCTGTTTCTCGTCGTTTCGCTGCTGAGCCTCGCGGTGACCGGCGCGCTGTTCCTGTCGGTGCCGGAATTCATCGAGCGGTTTCTGCTTTGGCTGCTGGGCACGCGCCGGGGTGGCGCGTTGGCGCTGCGCTTGCGTGTGCGTCGGGGCTAGCGCGGGCGGGAACTGCCGCTGTCGGCCAGCGGAGCCGCGCCCGCGCGGGGCGGTTCAGATGCCCTGCGGAATCTCTTCGCCGCCGAGTGCCTCGAACAGTGCCGGGAGGAACTCGCGGAAGGTCATCATCATCAGCAGGAAGCTGGCGTCCTGCTGGGCCAGGGCGTCGTCGCCGCCATCCTGTTCGGCCTGATCCTGCAGCAGTTCCTCGAAGCGCAGGCGTTTGATCACCGTCTTGTCGTCGAGCACGAAGGACAGCTTGTCCTGCCAGGCCAGCGCCAGCTGGGTTACCTGCTTGCCGGCCTCCAGATGCTGCTGGATCTCGTCGCTGGTGAGGTCCTGACGCTTGCAGCGCACCGTGCCGCCGTCCTCGTGGGTATCGCGCAGCTCGCATTCGTCGAGCACGAAGAAGTCATCGGCCGCCTTCTGCGCTTTGACCCATTCGGTAAGCGTGGCGCTGGGCGCGATCTTCACCGTCAGCGGTCGCACCGGCAGTGAGCCGATGGCTTCGCGCAGGGTCGACAGCAGGTCCTCGGCCTTCTTCGGGCTCGCGGAGTTCACCAGAATCAAGCCGCGCTCGGCGTCGATCGCCGCGAAGGTGCCGGACTTGCGGATGAAGGCGCGCGGCAGGAAGGCCTGGATGATCTCGTCCTTTATCTGGTCGCGCTCCTTCTTGTAGACCTTGCGCATCTGCTCGGCCTCGATTTCGTCGATCTTCTCCTTCAGCGCGTCCTTGACCACGCTGCCCGGCAGGATGCGTTCCTCCTTGCGCGTGGCGATCAGCAGGAAACCCTGGCTGGCATGCACCAGCGGGGCATCCTCGCCCTTGCCGAACGGCGCGACGAAGCCATAGGTACTCAGTTCCTGGCTGGCGCAGGGGCGGGCAGGCTTGGCGGCGAGTGCGGTTTCGAGTGTCTCGGGATCGAAAGGAACATTCTGGGTGAGACGGTAGACGAGCAGGTTGCGAAACCACATGGCAGGGTGATTCTCCGAAAGCAAAGCGCGCATTATTCCTCCCCGCGGATCACAGGCCAACCCTGTCGGTCGGCCCGGCCTGTACAAAAGGGAATTACGGCAGCAAACCCAGGCTTTTCCTAAGTCTTTGGAACGCCTGCAATTTTTTTTTCATAAGGGGCTTGCCAAGGCTCGGATGCCTCTCTAGAATGCGCCCCACTTCGAGAGCAAAGGGTGATTAGCTCAGCCGGGAGAGCATCTGCCTTACAAGCAGAGGGTCGGCGGTTCGATCCCGTCATCACCCACCACTCGAGGTTAAGCGCAGCGGTAGTTCAGTCGGTTAGAATACCGGCCTGTCACGCCGGGGGTCGCGGGTTCGAGTCCCGTCCGCTGCGCCATATTCGCTTCATGGGTCCACTGAACGCCCGGAAGCATCGAAAGAAGCGGCCTTGATGGCCGCTTTTTTTATGTCCGCCGTTTGCTCAGCGAGCACAGCCCGCCGCCGTGATCTCTTCTGCATCGATGCTGATGCCCGCGTCTCTCTTTGCACTCTCTTTACTATCCCGGCCAGGGTGCGCGGTAGCCAGTGTTTGCGCGCGCCTGCTAAGCTCGACGTCTTTTCGGGGCCTGTCCCTGCCAGAGTAAAAAGGAAACAGCATGAGACTGAGACATCATCGTTTGGCATCAGCGGTCGCCCTGGTTGGCCTGGTATTGGCCGGCTGCGACTCGCAGACCAGTGTCAAGCTGGAAACTCCTGCGCAGAAGGCGTCCTACGGGATCGGCCTGAATATGGGCAAGAGCCTGGCGCAGGAGGGGATGGATGATCTCGACTCGCAGGCAGTGGCGCAGGGCATCGAAGATGCGATCGGCAAGCAGGAGCAGAAGCTGACCGACGAGCAGCTGATGGAGGCGTTTGCCTTCCTGCAGAAGCGTTCGGAAGAGCGCATGGCTGAAATGAACGCCAAGGCAGTCGAGTCCGGTAAGAAATTCCTCGAGGAAAACGCCAAGCGCGAAGGCGTGAAGACCACCGAGTCCGGCTTGCAGTACGAAGTGATCAAGGCTGCCGAGGGTGCGCAGCCGACGGCCGACGACATCGTCACCGTGCATTACGAGGGCAGCCTGACCGACGGCACTGTGTTCGATAGCTCGATCAAGCGTGGCAGCCCGATCGATCTGCCGGTCGGCGGCGTGATTCCGGGTTGGGTCGAAGGTCTGCAGCTGATGCACGTGGGCGAGAAGTACAAGCTCTACATCCCGAGCGAGCTGGCCTACGGCGAGCAGAGCCCGAGCCCGCTGATTCCGGCCAACTCGGTGCTGGTCTTCGAGCTGGAACTGCTCGGGATCAAGGGTGACGACGCGGCGCCGGCGGCCGAAGAAACTCCCGCTGGTGCGGCGGATGCTGCCACCAAAGAGTGATCGCAACAGCCTCCATCCGAAGCGCCCCCTCGTGGGGCGTTTCTGTTTGTGCTGCATGCTCGCGTCGATCGAATGTCGCTCGGTTGATTGATCGATATGCAGATTCCGTGGTCTGTGTCCTGGTCGTCGCCGTTCCTGCGTTGATGGCAGGATGGACGAACTGACCACTGTATTGATCAAGAGGGCTTCCCTGTTCCATGTCGTATTTGCGTGTGTTGCCTTTTTTGATTGTGCTGGCGGTGGTGTTGGCAAGTGGGTTGCGACCGGAACCGGTGCCGCAGTTCTTTGACCAGCAGGACAAGCTGCATCACCTGCTCGGGTTTGCCGCGCTGGCCTTCACACTGCGCCTGGCGTTTGCCCGGCTTTCGTTTCTGTGGGGCTTCGGTTTCGCAGTCGCCGCGGCGTTGCTGATCGAGTTGGCGCAGAGCCTGCTTCCGCATCGCATGGCGTCACGCTGGGACATGCTGGCCAACGTGCTGGGCGTGCTGCTGGGGTGGGGGTGCTCGTTGCTGGTACAGGGCTGGTTGCGCCTGCGCGCTGAGCAGCCGCTCACGGAATGACGAGGGCGGTTCGCGGCGGGTGTGCGGGAGTTTGCAGGGCCGCGGCCCGTGGTGCGATTTCGGTAGGCACAAAAAAGCCCCGGTTTTAACCGAGGCTTTCGAATTTGGCTCCGCGACCTGGACTCGAACCAGGGACCCAATGATTAACAGTCATTTGCTCTACCGACTGAGCTATCGCGGAACAACGGTGCGTATCCTACTGTTTGGAAAGGAGAAGTCAACCCCTCCGGGTTGCCTCTCAACGCCATGGGCAGGCCGGGTGGTGCCTGCCCATGGCGACCTTCACAGAACCTGAACGATAGCGTCGGTGACGATATCCAGATTGTTGCGGTTCAGTGCGGCCGCGCAGATGCGGCCGGTGCTGATGGCGTAGACGCCGAAGTCGGCGCGCAGGCGTTCGACCTGCTCCGCCGTGAGTCCCGAATAGGAGAACATCCCGCGCTGGGCGGCGACGAAACTGAAGTCGATCTTCGCGCCCTTGGCGGCCAATTGCTTGACCATGCCGAGGCGCATCTCGCGGATACGCTCGCGCATCTCGGCCAGCTCGGCTTCCCACATGGCGCGCAGCTCCGGACTGTTGAGCACCGAGGCGACGATGGTTGCGCCGTGGGTTGGCGGGTTGGAGTAATTGGTGCGGATCACACGCTTGACCTGCGACAGCACACGCGCCGACTCCTCGCGGTTCTGGGTGACCATCGACAGCGCACCGACCCGCTCGCCATACAGCGAGAAGGATTTGGAGAACGAGCTGGACACGAAGAAGGTCATGCCCGAGGCGGCGAACAGGCGCACGGCCGCGGCATCTTCCTCGATGCTGTCGCCGAAGCCCTGATAGGCGATGTCGAGGAACGGGATGTGTCCGCGCGCCTGAAGCACGTCGAGAATCTGTTTCCAGTCCTCCAGCGTGAGATCGACGCCGGTCGGGTTGTGGCAGCAGGCGTGCAGCACCACGATGGAACGCGCCGGCAGGCTCTGCAGGTCGGCGAGCAGGCCGTCACGGTCGATACCGTGGGTGGCGGCGTCGTAGTAACGGTAGTTCTGCACCAGGAAACCAGCGGATTCGAACAGTGCGCGATGGTTTTCCCAGCTCGGATTGCTGATCGCCACGGTGGCGTCGGGCAGCAGTCGCTTGAGGAAGTCGGCGCCGACCTTCAGTGCGCCGGTGCCGCCCAGGGCTTGGGCCGTGACCACGCGACCCTCGGCGAGGAGTGCCGAATCGTTGCCGAACAGCAGTTTCTGTACTGCCGAGTCATAGGCGGCAATGCCTTCGATTGGCAGATAACCACGCGGTGCATGTGCGGCGATGCGTGCCTGTTCGGCCTCGGCGACGGCGCGCAGCAGCGGAATGCGGCCTTCTTCGTTGTAATAGACACCGACACCGAGGTTGACCTTGTTCTGCCGCGTGTCGGCATTGAAGGCTTCATTGAGGCCGAGGATGGGATCACGCGGCGCCATTTCGACAGCAGAGAACAAACTCATGGTGAGGGGGCTCGAAAGACAAGAGTGGCGGAAACATCGACCCCCGCACTGGCGCGCAGGGGGATGCGCAAACGGGGCGGTAGTATAGCGGTCACTCCGGCAGCCTGCGATATGCTTAAGTGGTTTTCTGCCCCGCGCGGCTCGTGCTCCGACAGCCTGTTGGCGGGGTGCGAATCCTGGGATCACGCATGTTTTTTCAGAGGGGCGAGATGTCCAAGTTCGAGTTGGTCACGCGATTCAAGCCGGCTGGCGATCAGCCGGAGGCCATCCGCCTGATGGTCGAGGGTATCGAGGCTGGGCTGTCGCATCAGACGCTGCTGGGGGTGACCGGTTCGGGCAAGACCTTCAGCATCGCTAATGTCATCGCCCAGGTGCAGCGCCCGACGATGGTGCTGGCGCCAAACAAGACGCTGGCGGCCCAGCTGTATGGCGAATTCAAAGCGTTCTTCCCGAACAATGCGGTGGAGTACTTCGTTTCCTATTACGACTACTACCAGCCCGAAGCCTATGTGCCCTCGTCGGATACCTTCATCGAGAAAGACGCCTCGATCAACGACCATATCGAGCAGATGCGCCTGTCGGCGACCAAGGCGCTGCTGGAGCGACCGGACGCGATCATCGTCACTACCGTCTCCTGCATCTACGGCCTCGGCGATCCGCAGTCCTACCTGAAAATGGTGCTGCACGTCGATCGTGGCGATCGCCTCGACCAGCGCGAGCTGTTGCGCCGGCTGACTGGCTTGCAGTACACGCGCAACGACATGGATTTCGCCCGCGCGACTTTCCGTGTGCGCGGTGACGTGATCGACGTGTTTCCGGCCGAATCGGAGCTCGAGGCGGTGCGCATCGAGCTGTTCGACGACGAAGTGGAGAGCCTGTCGGCGTTCGATCCGCTGACCGGCGAGGTGATCCGCAAGCTGCCGCGCTTTACCTTCTACCCCAAGAGCCACTATGTGACCCCGCGCGAGACGCTGCTCGGTGCCATCGACAAGATCAAGGACGAGCTGCGCGAGCGGCTCGACTACCTGCGCGGACAGAACAAGCTGGTGGAGGCGCAGCGCCTGGAGCAGCGCACGCGCTTCGATCTGGAAATGATCATGGAGCTGGGCTACTGCAACGGCATCGAAAACTACTCGCGCTACCTCTCCGGGCGCGAGGCGGGCGAGCCGCCACCGACGCTGTTCGACTACCTGCCGCCCAATGCGCTGCTGGTGATCGACGAGTCGCACGTCTCGGTGCCGCAGGTCGGCGCGATGTACAAGGGCGACCGTTCGCGCAAGGAAACCCTGGTGGAGTACGGCTTCCGCCTGCCATCGGCGCTGGACAACCGACCGATGCGCTTCGACGAGTGGGAGGCGATCTGTCCGCAGACCATCTTCGTTTCCGCCACGCCCGGCCCATACGAGGCCGAGCATGCAGGCCGCGTGGTCGAGCAGGTGGTGCGGCCGACCGGTCTGGTCGATCCGCAGATCGAGGTGCGCCCGGCGCTGACCCAGGTCGACGACCTGCTGTCGGAAATCCGCAAGTGCGTCGCCAAGGAAGAGCGCGTGCTCGTCACCACGCTGACCAAGCGCATGGCCGAGGACCTCACCGATTACCTCGGCGACCATGACGTGCGCGTCCGCTATCTGCATTCGGACATCGATACCGTGGAGCGCGTAGAAATCATCCGCGACCTACGTCTGGGCACTTTCGATGTGCTGGTGGGTATCAACCTGCTGCGCGAGGGGCTGGATATGCCGGAAGTCTCGCTGGTGGCCGTGCTCGATGCCGACAAGGAAGGCTTCCTGCGCTCCGAGCGTTCGCTGATCCAGACCATCGGCCGCGCCGCGCGCAACCTCAACGGTCGCGCCATTCTCTACGCCGACAACATCACCGGCTCGATGCAGCGCGCCATCGACGAAACCGAGCGGCGCCGGGCCAAGCAGATCGCCTTCAACGAAGCTCACGGCATCGTGCCCAAGGGCGTGAAGAAGGATGTGCAGGACATTCTCGAAGGCGCCACCGTGCCCGGATCGCGCAGCCGCAAACGGCGCAGCGAGGCCAAGGCCGCGGAGGAAAGCGCGCGCTACGAGAACGAGCTGCGCTCGCCGAGCGAGATCACCAAGCGCATCCGCCAGCTGGAAGAAAAGATGCTGCTGCTGGCGCGCGATCTGGAATTCGAGGCTGCGGCGGAGGCCCGCGACGAGATTCACAAGTTGCGCGAGCGCCTGCTGCAGGTCTAGCCGCCGCGCCGTGCTGCCAGGGGCGAACTGGAGCAGCCGGCGCCGCGCCTGCTAACATTCGCGCCTTCGATTTTTCCGTCCGTCCTTCGTTCGAGAGCTTCCATGACCACGGTCCGCACCCGCATCGCGCCATCTCCGACCGGCGATCCCCACGTCGGCACTGCCTATATCGCGCTGTTCAACCTGTGCTTCGCGCGGCAGCACGGCGGCCAGTTCATCCTGCGCATCGAGGACACCGATCAGGTACGTTCGACCCGCGAGTCCGAGCAGCAGATCTATGACGCGCTGCGCTGGCTGGGTATCGAGTGGGACGAGGGGCCGGACGTCGGCGGTCCGCACGGTCCGTACCGGCAGAGCGAGCGGGGCGCGATCTACAAGCAGTATTCGGACGAGTTGGTCGCCAAGGGCCACGCCTTCCCGTGCTTCTGCTCCGCCGAGCGTCTGGATGCGGTGCGCGCCGAGCAGATGGCCAACAAGGAAACCCCGCGCTACGACGGTCACTGTATGCACATTGCGCCGGAAGAGGCGCAGCGTCGCGTGGCCGCCGGCGAATCGCACGTGGTTCGCATGAAGGTGCCGAGCGATGGCGTCTGCGTGGTCAAGGATATGCTGCGCGGCGAAGTGGAGATCGGCTGGGACCGCATCGACATGCAGGTGCTGATGAAGGCCGACGGCCTACCCACTTACTTTCTCGCCAACGTGGTGGATGACCATCTGATGGGCATCACCCACGTGCTGCGCGGCGAAGAGTGGCTACCGTCCGCGCCCAAGCTGCTCAAGCTGTACGAGTACTTCGGTTGGGAAGCGCCGGTGAACTGCTACATGCCGCTGCTGCGCAATCCGGACAAGAGCAAGCTTTCCAAGCGCAAGAACCCCACCTCGATCACCTTCTACCAGCGCATGGGTTTCCTGCCGCAGGCGATGCTCAACTACCTGGGCCGCATGGGCTGGTCGATGCCCGACGAGCGCGAGAAGTTCACCCTGCGGGAGATGATCGAGCACTTCGATATCCTGCGCGTATCCCTCGGCGGGCCGATCTTCGATTTGGAAAAACTCTCCTGGCTGAACGGCCAGTGGCTGCGCGAGCTGCCGGTGGAGCGCTTCGCCGAAGAAGTGCAGAAGTGGGCGTTCAATCCCGCGTATCTGATGAAGATCGCACCGCACGTGCAGCAGCGCGTGGAGACCTTCAGTCAGATCGCACCGCTGGCCGGTTTCTTCTTTTCCGGCGCGCTGAGCCTCGATAGCGCGCTGTTCGCGCATAAGAAACTGGATGAAGCCCAGGTGCGTCAGGTGCTGCAGTTGATCCTCTGGAAGCTGGAGGCGCTACGGCATTGGGAGAAGGAGCGCATCACCGGCTGTATCACGCAGGTCGCCGAGCACCTCGGTTTCAAGCTGCGCGATGTGATGCCGTTGATGTTCGCGGCGATTACCGGGCAGGCGAGTTCGGTGTCGGTGCTCGATGCCATGGAAATCATCGGGCCGGATCTGACCCGCTTCCGGCTGCGCAATGCGTTGGAGCTGCTTGGCGGCGCGTCGAAGAAAGAAGCCAAAGAGTGGGAGAAGCTGCTCGCGGTGATCGGCTGATCGCCCCGCAGATTGAGGCCGCGCCCCGTTACGCGGGCGCGGCATGCGAGGGCGACGGCATGGCGCCATTCGTCGGCGTTAAGTATTTGTTCCTGTTGCCAAAAACTTCGGGGTCGCGGTCGAAAATAATGTTGACACTGCCTAGGTGCGCCCCTAATATGCGCCCCGTCCTCGAGATGGGGCTATAGCTCAGCTGGGAGAGCGCTTGCATGGCATGCAAGAGGTCGACGGTTCGATCCCGTCTAGCTCCACCAATCTCGATTGCCACACCGATCATTTGATCGGTCGCCTTTGAAGGGCTTGCGTCCCCTTCGTCTAGTGGCCTAGGACACCGCCCTTTCACGGCGGTAACAGGGGTTCGAGTCCCCTAGGGGACGCCATTTTTCAGCTGCTGCACGATGTGTAGCGCACGTCGCGAGACGCTAAATCCGGGGCTATAGCTCAGCTGGGAGAGCGCTTGCATGGCATGCAAGAGGTCGACGGTTCGATCCCGTCTAGCTCCACCAATTCCACGCGCTTCGGCAAATTTGCCGGATCGTATCGAAGGTTTCGTCCCCTTCGTCTAGTGGCCTAGGACACCGCCCTTTCACGGCGGTAACAGGGGTTCGAGTCCCCTAGGGGACGCCATTTTATTGCCCGTCTTGGGCTTCAAGGGGTCATTCCATCATGGAGTGGCCCTTTTGTTTTTTGGCGTCGAAAATACTCCGTCCCGTCTCTGCGTCATTTTTCTGCATACTTCGGCGTTCTGAATGTCAGGGCATAGCGGTGCCTTGCTATGGAGTGACAGCGGGGCTCGGCTGGTTTTTCATGCACGCTGCGGCGTTAACGTAAGGGGAACATCATGGGGTGGGATCTGGCGGATGCGTTCGTCATCGAGCTGGATGTCGGCGCCGAACATATCGACGAACTCGGTCATGCCAACAATGCGGTCTACGTGTCGTGGTTGGAAAGCTGCGCCTGGCAGCATTCGCGTAGCCTGGGGCTCGGCCTGGAAGACTACCGCCGGCTGAACCGCGCAATGGCGGTGCTGCGCCATGAGATTGATTATCTGGCCGCCGCCTATCAGGGCGATCATCTGTGCTTGGCAACCTGGATCGTCGAGTCCGATCAGCGGTTGAAGATGAAACGGCATTTCCAGCTCGTACGGCCGGCGGACGGGGTGACGCTGCTGCGCGCGCAGACTACGTTCGTGTGCATCGAGATGTCCTCCGGCAAGCCAAAGCGCATGCCGGCGGAGTTCATCGAAGGCTATGGCCGCGCGTTGATCGAACCCTATCCGCTCGGGCTCTGACCGGAAGCAGGCTCGCCCAGTCACGATGTTGCTCGTATGATGCAGCGCCGACCGTGGTGGTCGCTTCCTTCGTCGGTAACTTCGCTGCCGTGAGCCAGAGCAAGTCCCGCAAGATCATCCATATCGATTGCGATTGCTTCTATGCCGCGATCGAGATGCGTGACGACCCGGCATTGGCCAATCGGCCGCTGGCGGTCGGCGGTGCCGCCGATCGGCGCGGAGTCATCGCGACGTGCAACTACGAGGCGCGCGCCTACGGAGTGCGCTCGGCGATGGCTTCGGCGCATGCGCTAAAGCTCTGTCCCGACCTGCTCATCCTGCGCCCGCGGATGGATGCCTACCGGGAGGCCTCGCGGGAAATCCATACGATCTTTCGTACCTATACCGACCTGATCGAGCCGCTGTCACTGGACGAGGCGTATCTAGACGTATCGGCCTGTGAGCATTTCTCCGGCAGTGCCACGCGCATTGCTCAGGACATTCGCCGTCGCGTCTGGCAGCAGCTGCGCATCACCGTCTCGGCCGGCGTGGCGCCGAACAAGTTCCTGGCCAAGATCGCCAGCGACTGGAACAAGCCTGATGGGCTGTTCGTGATCACGCCGGGCGAGGTGGAAGATTTCGTCAGGGAGCTGCCAGTCAATCGTCTGCACGGCGTCGGCCGGGTGACTGCCGAGAAGCTCGCCCGACTAGGCATTCGCAGCTGCGGCGATCTGCTTGCCTGGGACAAGCTGCAGCTGGTGCGTGAGTTCGGCGCCTTCGGCGAGCGGCTGTGGCACCTCGCTCGGGGGATCGATGAACGCCCCGTGCAGGTGGAAAGCCGACGGCAATCGGTCAGCGTCGAGCAGACCTACGATCAGGACCTGCCGGATCTCGCCGCCTGCCGTGCACAGCTGCCCGAACTGCTGGCGCAGCTCGAGCGACGGATGGCGCGGCTGGACAGCGGCTACCGGGCGGGTAAACCGTTCGTCAAACTTAAGTTCCACGACTTCACTCAAACCACCCTGGAGCAGGCCGGCGCCGGCCTGGCGCTGGAGGATTACGCCGATCTGCTTGCCGGCGCATTCGCCCGCGGGGCGCGGCCGGTTCGGCTGATCGGCGTCGGGGTGCGGCTGATCGATCTGCGCGCGGGCTTCGAACAGTTGAAACTGTTCTGACCGTCATTGCGGTCGCGGCGGCGAATTAAAGGGGGGATTGCCCGGCCTGCCTGTACCGAGGTCCCCGAAACTGTCTGAGGACGTTCTGCACAGTCTGTGCCAGCAGGTTGAGCGCGGCGTGGAGCGGACGTTCAGGTCGACGCGAGCGCGTTGGCGCGCGCGAGGTTGGTGCGCAGACCGGCTGATCTGCGCGGTTTTGGCACAGCTCAGCCTTGTTCGGGCCAGAAACGTACCGCGGTGCCGTCACTGGGCCACAGGCGCAGCTGGTCGATGTTAGAGACATCCCAGCGTTCTACGCGCGAGAGGACGTCGAGGAAGTGCTGTTCCTGCTCCATGATCTCTTCGGCGCATAGCTTGCGCGTGCTGCCCAGATTGCTGAAGCGAATCCGCTGACCGTCGAGTTCATAGCTGCCGAACCAGTGGTTGCAGCCGGCATTGCCGTACGCGCGACCGTCACTGAGCGTGAGTGAGACGGGCGTGCGTCCGATCACCGGGTCGTCGCCGATCCATTCGGCGATGTAGGTGACGTCCTTCTGCAGCTTCAAGGGCTCGACGGCGCAGCCCGCGAGACCCACGGCGAGCAGGGTAGCGGTAAGGGTGTGCGAAACGTTCATTTGGCCTCCTGGCAGTTCGAGCAAAAATGGCCGCCGTCCCGTTCGCGCCAACCGAGCTCGACGATGCGCGCCTGCGCCGCCGGTGCGCGCGCCGACTCGCCGAGCGCGGCGTCCACGGCGAATTCGAAGTCGAGACGTTTGCCGCAGCCGTCGCAATCGACCTGCCAGTTGAGGATCGCCAGCTCGCGGAACACTGGGCCGCGGCAGACCGCTACCCATTGCCCGGGCGGGCTGATCAGGTGGCGGACTTTGTCCACGGTCAGGTGTTGCGACAGATCGCGGCTGCCCTTGAGTGTGACGATCAGTACGTCGCCAGTGCGGATCGAGCCACCGTTGCCGGTGACCTGGTAGCGGCCCGGCGCCAGGGCGCGGCATTCAGTGAGGGTGTGCGCGGGATTGAGCAGGGTGTAGCGGAAGTCGTGTTCGGCCATGACTCGGGATCGGCAAGAGAATCAGGCGGCCATGCTACCACGTCGCCCCGCCGCGCCGGGCGGTGGGGCGAGCGGGGTCATTGCGCTGTGGCGGCTTGCGCGGTACCGAAGGTCTGCTCGAAGAAGCGCTGCATGTCCGCCCAGGAGCGTTCGTCCGCAGCCTTCTGGTAGGCCACGTCGAGGCCGTCTTTCTGGTGCGTGTCGGCAGCCGGGTTGCTGAAGCCGTGCTTCGCGCCGGGCAAGCTGACGAACTGGTAGTCGGCGCCGGCCTTGACCATTTCCACGTTCAGCGCGGCGATGTCATCGGTGCTGATCATGCTGTCCTCGCTGCCATGCTCGACCAGCACGCGCGCCTTGATGCTGCCCGGTACGGCGCGGGTCTCGGTGGCGAGCGCACCGTGGAAGCTGACCACGCCTTCCAGCGGTACGCCCTGGCGTGCCATGTCCAGCACCACCTTGCCGCCGAAGCAGTAGCCGATGGCGCCGAGCTTGGCGGTGTCGGTCTGTGGTTGCGCCTTGAGCAGGTCGAGCCCGGCGACGAAGCGGTTCCGGGCGGCGTCGGCATCCTTCAGTGCGGCCTGCATGAAGGCCATCGCGTCCTTGGGGTGTTCGGTGTTCTTGCCCTCGCCGTACATGTCGATGGCCAGAGCGCTGTAGCCTAGTTCGGCGAGATCGCGCGCGCGGCGCTTGGCGTAGTCGTTGAGCCCCCACCATTCATGCACCACCACGATGCCCGGCCGCGGGCCGTCAATGGCGTCGTCATAGGCGAAGTAGCCCTTCATCTGCGTGCCGTCGGCGGCGGTGTAGGGGATTTCCTGGGTCTGGACCGCAGCGTTGGCGGTGAGGCTGGCGACCATGAGCAGGCC
Source organism: Pseudomonas phenolilytica (assembly GCF_021432765.1). Classification (NCBI taxonomy): domain Bacteria; kingdom Pseudomonadati; phylum Pseudomonadota; class Gammaproteobacteria; order Pseudomonadales; family Pseudomonadaceae; genus Pseudomonas; species Pseudomonas phenolilytica. The sequence continues at coordinate 47,731 of NZ_CP058908.1, read as the reverse complement.
GAACAGGCTATGGCGCATCGGGGACTCCTTGACGGGCGAGCGGACGGGCAATGGGTGGTGTGTCACAAGAATAGCGGCTGTTGGACTGACTGCGGGCGCAACGGTTCGGCAGGCACCAGGCCGTAGCCTGGAACCTGCGCGTCGTGCGCTTACCAGCCCGGTACGCCGTGCATGTCCGGCAGTTTGTGGGCGATGCCCTTGTGGCAGTCGATGCAGGTGGCCTCGCCGCTGGCCAGCGCGGTGGAGTGGAACTTGGCGGCGCGCGGGCTCTGCCGGGTGAAGTCCATGTAATCGAAGTCGTGGCAGTTGCGGCACTCCAGCGAATCATTGGCCTTCAGCCGCGCCCACTCGTGCTCGGCCAACTCGCGGCGCTTGTCGAGGAACTTCTCGCGGGTGCTGATGGTGCCGAAGATCTTGCCCCAGACCTCCTTGGACGCTTGCATCTTGCGCGCGATCTTGTCGGTCCATTCATGCGGCACGTGGCAGTCCGGACAGGTCGCGCGCACGCCGGAGCGGTTGCTGTAGTGGATGGTGTCCTTGATCTCCACGTAGACATTGTCTTCCATCTCATGACAGGAGATGCAGAAGGCCTCGGTGTTGGTGGCTTCCAGCGCGGTGTTGAAGCCGCCCCAGAACACGATGCCGGCGATGAACCCGCCGAGCACCAGCGCGCCCAGGCTGTAATGCACGCTCGGGCGGCGCAGGACGGTCCAGTAGCGCTTGAGAAACGGCAGTATCGACTTCATCGGCGGGCCCTCACGGTGTGTTGCCGGGTTGCGAGGTTTCCCGGTACAGCAGTTCGTCGATGTTCTTGAACTCGTTCTCCACCAGCGGCTTCACGTCCTGCTGCGGTACGTGGCACTGCGTGCAGAAGTAGCGCCGTGGCGCCACGGCGGCCAGGGTCTGGGCGTCGCGGTCGGTGTAGTGGGTGATGCTGATCATCGGCGACTGAGTGCGCGCGCTGTTCTCCCGGCTGTGGCAGGACAGGCATTTGTTGGCGTTCTTGTCGACGTGATAGCCGCGAATGGTATGCGGGATGGTCGGTGGCTGCTCCGGGTAGTTGCGCTCGCGGCGCAGGTCCTTGTTCTCCTCGTCGTGCAAGGGCGGCGGGGTGAACTCCTGGGTCAGCGTCCCGCCGGGACGACGCCCGTCCGGCGCGGGGGCGTCCAGCGGATAATTGGTTTCGGCGGCGATGGCCAGGCCGAACACCGCGAGCAGGCTCAGCGGCAGAAAACGGAATTTCATGGCGGCTCTCCTCAGGCGATGCTGACCACTTCGATCTTGACGGCGCATTTCTTGTAATCGGTCTGCTTGGAGATCGGGTCGGTGGCGTCGAGAGTGACTTTATTGATCAGTTTGTTGGCGTCGAAGAACGGCACGAACACCAGACCCTGCGGTGGTTTATTGCGCCCGCGGGTTTCCACCCGTGCCTGCATTTCGCCGCGCCGGCTGATCACTTTCACCACGCTGCCGCGCCGCGCGTTGAGCTTGCGTGCGTCCTCGGGGTGCATGTAGACGAGCGCGTCGGGTACCGCACGGTGCAGTTCGTCGACCCGCTGGGTCATGCTGCCGGTGTGCCAGTGTTCCAAGACGCGGCCGGTGCTGAGCCAGAACGGGTAGTCGGCGTCGGGCACCTCGGCGGGCACCTCGTAGGGCAGGGCGAAGATGATCGCCTTCTTGTCCGGGTAGCCGTAGAACTGCACGCCGCTGCCTTTCTCGACGTAGGGGTCGTGGCCTTCGCGATAGCGCCAGCGGGTTTCCTTGCCGTCGACGACCGGCCAGCGCAGGCCGCGTTCCTCGTGATAGGTGTCGAACGGCGCCAGGTCGTGACCGTGGCCGCGACCGAACTCGGCGTATTCCTCGAACAGGCCCTTCTGCAGGTAGAAGCCGAAGGCCTCCGCCTCGCGGTTGCGAAAGCCGGTGGCGATATCAGCGGCGGGGAAGCGGTCGACCTTGCCGTTCTTGAACAGCACGTCGAACAGCGTCTTGCCCTTGAGTTCCGGTGCCTTGGCCAGCAGTTCTGCGGGCCAGACCTCGTCGACGCTGAAGCGTTTGGAGAACTCCGCCAGCTGCCAGAGATCCGAGCGCGCCTCGCCGGGCGCATCGACCAGCTGATGCCAGAACTGCGTGCGGCGCTCGGCGTTGCCGTAGGCGCCTTCCTTTTCTACCCACATGGCGCTCGGCAGGATCAGGTCGGCGGCCTGCGCCGAGACGGTCGGATAGACGTCGGAGACGATGACGAAGGTCTCGGGATTGCGCCAGCCCGGCAGGGTTTCCTGCATCAGGTTGGGGCCGGCCTGGATGTTGTTGGTGACCTGCGTCCAGTACACCTTGAGCTTGCCGTCCTTGAGCATGCGGCTCTGCTCGACGGCGTGGAAGCCGGGCTTTTCCTGGATGGTGCCTTCGGGCAGCTTCCAGATCTTCTCGGCGGTGGCGCGGTGCTTGGGATTGGCCACCGCCATGTCAGCCGGCAGACGATGGGAGAATGTGCCGACTTCGCGTGCGGTGCCGCACGCCGATGGCTGGCCGGTGAGCGAGAAGGGGCTGTTGCCCGGCTCGCTGATCTTCCCGGTGAGCAGATGGATGTTGTAGATCATGTTGTTCGCCCAGACACCGCGGGTGTGCTGGTTGAAACCCATCGTCCAGAACGACATGACTTTGGTCTTCGGGTCGGCGTACAGCTCGGCCAGCGCGCGCAGGCGCTCGGCCGGTACGCCGGATTCCTGTGCCGCGTGTTCCAGGGTGTAGGGTTTGAGGAACTCGGCGTAGTCCTCGAAGCTGATGTCGCTCCAAGTGTTGGCGACCTTGGCGTTCTCCGCCTTCAGCTCGCGCGGGTCGGTGGGGCGCAGGCCGTAACCGATGTTCTGCGCGCCCTTGGCGAAGCGGGTGTGCTTATCGATGAAGTCCTTGTTAACCGCGCCGCTCTGAATGATGTGGTTGGCGATGTAGTTGAGGATCACCAGGTCGGTCTGCGGGTTGAACACCATCGGGATGTCGGCGAGCTCGAAGCTGCGATGCTCGAAGGTCGACATCACCGCGACTTTCACGTGCGGCGCGCTCAGGCGGCGGTCGGTCACGCGCGTCCACAGCACCGGGTGCATCTCGGCCATGTTCGAGCCCCAGAGCACGAAGGCGTCGGCCACTTCGATGTCGTCGTAGCAGCCCATCGGTTCGTCCATTCCGAAGGTGCGCATGAAGCCGAACGCCGCCGAGGCCATGCAGTGGCGGGCGTTGGGGTCGATGTTGTTGGAACGAAAGCCGGCCTTCATCAGCTTGTTGGCGGCGTAGCCTTCCCAGATCGTCCACTGACCGGAGCCGAACATGCCGATGGCTTCCGGGCCGCCGGCCTTGAGTGCGGCCTTGTACTTCTCTTCCATGATGTCGAACGCCTGCTCCCAGCTGATCGGCTGGAACTCGCCCTGTTTGTCGAACTTGCCATCCTTCATGCGCAGCAGGGGCTGGGTCAGGCGGTCGCTGCCGTACATGATCTTCGACAGGAAGTAGCCCTTGACGCAGTTGATGCCGCGGTTGACCTCGGCCTTGACGTCGCCGTGGGTGGCCACCACGCGGTTCTCCCGGGTGGCCACCATCACACTGCAGCCGGTGCCGCAGAAACGGCAGGGCGCCTTGTTCCAGTTCAGGTTGGTGGCGTCCGCTTCGGTGACGAGGTTGGCCGCGCTGGTGGCGATCGGCATGCCGGCGACGGTGGCGGCGATGGCCGCCGCGTTGGCCTTGGCGAATTGACGACGGGTCATGCTCATCAGGCTTCTCCTTCGAGGCCGAGAAGTTCTTCGTGGTAGATCAGGGCGGCGTTGAGTACGCCCGGCAGCTGCTGGATCTGGTCGATGGCGTTCAGGATGTGGCGTTCATGCTCGGCTTCGAGCACCACCACCAGCTTGCCGGCGGCGCTCTCCTGATGCAGTTCGAGGTTCGGCAGGCGGCGCAGGTTGGCCTTGACCGCCGGCAGCACTTCGGGGCGGCAATGCACCAGCAGGCTGGCGATATGCAGGGTGTGATCCATCGGTAATGTTCCGGCTGATCGATGAGTTCGGGACGCGAGCCCCGGCGAGAAACACGGATAGCGCGGCGCTTGTCAGGCCGGTCCCGGCGGACCGAAGAACATCTGCGAAATCCAGACGATGAAGCCGTACCCGCTGACCAGCGCGATGCTCAGCAAGGGGAACAGGAAGACGATGAGGAAGATGAACAGGCGGGTTTCATCGCGCTTCTGCGAGGGCGACGAGTCAGGCGTATCGGGTGTTGTTGTCATTTTCGTACTCCGAACCGACGTGCAAGGCAGTCTAGTCAGTGACCTCCGGATGGCAATCGGCGTTCATCCGATTAGCGCGCGTCGCACGCTCCGCCGCGTGAACAGCAGTGGGCGCGCAGATTAATCCTGACAGCGCAATGTTGCGACTTTTCGACGCAGGGGCGAGGGGTTTTATCGGATTCGCGCGACGTGGTGCCGCTTTGGTCACGGTTACATTCGGTAATGCATTCTCGGGCGCGACGGGCAGGGAACGGTCGCCGGAGCGGCGCTGCGCCGTTACTCGACGCGTTGCTGGCCGGTGAAGACCAGCGTCGTCCGGCAACTGCGGCAGATGTAGCGACGGCCCTTGCGCACCAGGGCATGGCGTTGTGCGGTGAAGGGGAAGTCGCGCTCCGTGCACGCGCAGCGATACAGGTACAGCGTGCGCTGGCGTCGGACGATCGTGTAGCTGTGGCAGCGCTCCGGCGGTAGTTCGTAGACGCCCTGCATGATCAGCCGCCACTCCGCGCCATGTGGCTGAATGTTCGGGCCGAAGACGCGGTGGGCAATCAGGTGGGCAACTTCGTGGGCAACGGTCTGCCGGAGAAAGTGCTCGCTGTTCTCCCGGTACAGCTGCGGATTGAAGCGCAGCAGATTTTCCTGCAGGTGCGCCACGCCGGCCTTCTGTCCGCGCAGGCGGAAGCTCACCTGCGGGCGTTCGAAGCGTTGCTTGAAAAAGGCCTCGGCTTGCTGGTAACAGGCTTCGACACGGGCGTTGAGTCGTTCGGGCATGGGGGCTCCACCGCGGGTGGGGCATTATGCCAAAGCCGGCTTCAGCGCTGCAGGCCCGGCGGCTCCTGGCGCGGACGCTCCTCCTGGGTGCCGTAGCTCTGATCCTGCACCAGATCGCGCTCGTAGTTCGGGTCGAGTACCAGCATCCAGAACAGGATCATCGGTATCTTGATGTTGACCAGCACCAGCAGGCCGACGCCCCAAGCGCTGGCGGCATAGAGAAAGCTGTTGCGGCTGTCGAGGCGCATGAACGTCGGCAGGCCGACCAGCAACAGATAAGTCGCATAGAGTCCGGCGGCAATCAGCACGACGAGCGCGAGCCAGCGCGTCGGATACAGCGCGCCCAGGCCGGCGAGGAAGAATGGCGTGATGACGTAGGCGGTGAAGCCGACGCATTGGTTGAATGTCGGTCGCGCCTCGAACGAGCGTGACATCCAGCGCAGAAACCAGCCCATGACAAAGGTGCCGAGGATGATGCTCAGGTAGATCACCACGCTCAGTTGCAGCGCGCTGCGTGTATCCAGGCGGATGCGCTCGTCCTCGACCAGGCTCCAGCCCACCAGACGTGTACCGATGAACATGCAGACCGCCGGCAGCAGGGCGAACAGCAGCAGATGCAGCAGATAGTTGGAACTGTTACTGGCCTCGTCGCGCCGGATGTCGGTCCACGCCTTGTCAGGGCGGGTCAGCAAGGTGAACAGGTGCGGGGTCATACCGAGTCTCCATCTGCGTGCGGGAGAGGCCGGCCGCCGTAGCGGGCGCGGTCGCGTTACAGATGTAGAACGGCGGATGCCGCAAGGGTTTCGCCACCATACATGCAAGGGCCGCCCACGGCGGCCCCTGATGGATGCCGCTGAACGCTCAGCGCACGTAGACCGGCCCGAAGCCCATGCCCCAGGTGATCACCGAGATCGCGATGATCGCCACCAGCACTACCAGCCCGACGGCCAGCACCGAGCTGGAGAACATGAAGCCCTCGTCCTCCGGGATGTTCATGAACTTCGGCAACCCGACGTAGAGCAGGTAGGCGGTGTAGCAGATCGCCGCGGTGCCCACCAGCATGAACAGCCAGACATGCGGGTATAGCCCCGCCAGACCGCCAATGAACAGCGGAGTTGCGGTGTAGGCGGCGAAGGCGATGCATTGGCTGAGCGTCGGACTGGCGTCATAGGTGCGCGCCATCCAGTGGATGAAACCACCCATGACCGCGACGCCCGCGAGCATGGCGAGGTACGAGAGGATCACCAATTGCAGACAGCTCGCTTCGGTCAGCCTGACCGGCTCGCCGCCGCCGATGCTCCAGCCGACCTGGGTGGCGCCGATGAAGGCGGATATCGCGGGAATGGCCGCCAGTAGCAGCACATGTCCCAGGTACATGCGGCCGATGGATTCATTCTCGCCGCGGATCTCACGCCATTCCTGACCGGGATGGGTGAACAGGCCCCACACGTGATTGATCATGCCAGCGTCTCCTCTGCTATTGGTCGGCCGCGCGCCTGGCAATTCGTCCGAGCGACGGCAACGTGCGACCTTATGCCGCAGTATAGGGAGGCATGCCGAGGATGCAGGTGCTTGGTTAGAGCGAATCGAAGCTAGGTGGTCAACGGTAATAGCGTTGCAGAATTTCCATCGCCAGATTGATCGATTGCAGGCGCTGCGTGCTGCCGCCGCGGTCGGGATGATGCTGGCTCACCAGCTGGCGGTAGCGCTGCTTGATGATGTGCATGTCCAGCGGCTGGGCGAGGCGATCCAGCTCGAACAGCTCCAGCGCCGCGCGTTTGTCCTCGTCGCCCTGCATGCGGGTCCAGAAGCTGGCCAGCAGGCGTTCGACGGCGGGCTCGTCGGTGTCGCGCAGGTTGCTGAGGTCCAGGTAGTAGGCGCGCAGCGGGTCTTCTTCGACCAGCGCGTGGGTGCCGGCGTCGTAGGGATGCAGCTGGATGCAGAGCGCCGTGATGTGCAGATGGCCGCCGGCATCCCGCCAGAGCTGGTCGCGCAGTTGATAGAGCGCGTTGAACAGCAGAAAGTGGGTGCGGAACAGCACCAGCTTGTCGGTCAGCGGCAAGTGGGGAATGTGCGTGCAGTGGCGCCGCTTGAGCTGCTGGATCAGCTCGAATTCGCTGAAGCCTTGCGGCTGCTCGCGCAGCAGGATGAGCAGTTGCGCTGGCAGGTCCATCGCGGGGGAGAGGTCGTCCATGCGCGCAGCCTAGCACAGCGTATCCCCGGCCAAGTCTGCGGCGCTTCACAGCGTCGCGCCTGCCGGATGGGCTGGGGCCGCACGCGCTTTGCGCGTAAAATGCGCGGCTTTCGCATTCCTCCGGATTTCCAGCATGGGCACCCTTTCGGTCAACCAGAACAAACTGCAGAAGCGCCTGCGCCGCCTGGCCGGCGAGGCCGTCACCGACTTCAACATGATCGAGGACGGCGACAAGGTCATGGTCTGCCTGTCCGGCGGCAAGGACAGCTACACCATGCTCGACGTGCTGCTGTATCTGCAGAAGGTCGCGCCGATCAAGTTCGAGGTCGTGGCGGTCAACATGGACCAGAAGCAGCCGGGCTTCCCCGAACACGTGCTGCCCGAGTACCTGAAGGGCCTCGGCATCGAGTACCACATCATCGAGAAGGACACCTACTCGGTGGTGAAGGAGAAAATTCCGGAAGGCAAGACCACCTGCTCGCTGTGTTCGCGCCTGCGTCGCGGCACGCTGTATACCTTCGCCGACGAGATCGGGGCGACCAAAATGGCGCTCGGGCATCACCGCGACGACATCCTGGAAACCTTCTTCCTCAACATGTTCTACGGCGGCACGCTCAAGGCCATGCCGCCCAAGCTGCTCTCCGATGACGGCCGCAACGTGGTGATCCGTCCGCTGGCCTACTGCAACGAGGCGGATATCGAGGCCTACTCGAAGATGAAGGAGTTCCCGATCATCCCCTGCAACCTCTGTGGCTCGCAGGAAAACCTGCAGCGCCAGGTGGTCAAGGAGATGCTGCAGGAGTGGGAGCGCAAGTCGCCGGGGCGCACCGAGATCATGTTCCGTGCGCTGCAGAACGTGGTGCCCTCGCAGCTGGCCGACCGCAACCTGTTCGACTTCAAGAGCCTGCGCATCGACGACAGCGCCACACCGCGCTTCGTCGACGTGATGAGCCTGTAACCAGCGCCGTGCCTGCTCGCGCCGGGCCGCTCAGGCGTCCGGCGCGCCGTACAGGCGCTTGCTCCAGTCTTCCACCGCGTTGACCTCCAGCCTCCGCTCCACCAGCTTGCGCCAGTTCGGCACCAGCGGCAGCTCGGCCAGTTCCTGCAGGGCGGCGTGGTCGAGGGTGTGGCGGTAGAGCACGTCCATCACCCTGGTCAGCGACCAGCGCGGGTAGGGGCGCTGCTCCAGCATCAGGCTCTGTCCGGCCTGCAGCTCGCCGGGCTCCAGCACTTGGTAATACCAGCCGGTCATGCCGCTCTGCTGCACGCGTAGCGCCATGTCGGTGACGCCGAAACGATCGTTGAGCTTCCAGCACGGCTGGCGCGATTGCGCCACCTGCAGCAACACGTCGCCGCAGCGCAGCACGTCGCCCAGGCACAGATCGGCCTCGCTGAGCCCGCGGGTGCTGATGTTCTCGCCGAACGCACCGGGCTGTTCGAGCACCGGCAGCCGACCGAGCTGCTCGATCCAGCGTTGGTAGTGCTCGTAAGGATAGTGATGCACGGCCTTGTGGATGCCGCCATGCACGCGTCGATCGCCCTGTTCGTCGCCGGCCAGCCCCTCGACACCGACCGCCAGCGGCCCGGCCACCGGCTGCTTGGCGATGGCGCTGTGGCTGCCCGGGCGGGTATAGGGGACGGCCTTGCCGACGAGCAGGTGTTCGATTCTGGCCAGTTGCATGCGCGGCTCCTTGGCTGAGTGGAAGATCGGGCCGGCGGCCGCGGCGACGCTTGGCCTGGCCGCGGGCTCCGGCTATGGTCTGCGTTCGTCCTCAGCCTGGAGAAGTCCGGTGTCCCTGATCGCCAGTTACGACCCGCAGAACATTTTCGCCCAGATCATCCGCGGCGACGCGCCCTGCTACAAGCTCTACGAGGATGACGAGGTGCTCGCCTTTCTCGATCTGTTTCCGCAATCGTTCGGCCACACGCTGGTGATCCCCAAGCGCTCGGCGGCGTGCAACATCCTCGACGTGGACAGCGATGCGCTGGCGGCCGTGATGCGCGTGGTGCAGCAGCTGACCCGCGCGATCGTCGCCGAGCTGCAGCCGGACGGCGTGCAGGTCGCGCAGTTCAACGGCGCCCCGGCGGGGCAGACGGTGTTCCACATCCACATGCACATCGTCCCGCGCTACGCCGGCGAGGGGCTCGGCATCCACGCCGCCGGCAAGGCCGATCCGGCCGAGCTGGAAAAACTGCAGGTGCGTCTGCAGCGGCGCATCGCCGCGCTGGCCTGAGTCATGCGGCGAGGGTCGTGGCGCGGGGCGACCATCGCAGCAGGCAACAGGCACCAAAGTACTATTCGTGCCCCACGGGTGGCTTCGTAACCTGCGGGCATGATGCCTTCATTGCCCGCCCTCATCCGATCCCTTCTGCGCCTGACGCTGGTGCTGCTGCCGCTGTGCGCGCAGGCGCAGGAGCTGCCGGTGCTGACCCTCAGCGTGCTGCAGTTCGGCACGCCGCACTGGGAGCTGGAGCACCTCAAGCGCCAGCAGCTGGACCGTGCCAACGGCTTCGAGCTGCGGGTGCGGTTGGTGGCCGATGTGCCTGCCTCGCGGCTGGCGCTGTCCAGTGGCAGTGCCGACGGTGCGGTGAGCGACCTGCTCTGGGCCCAGGCGCGCTACCAAGCCGGCTCAGCCTACCGCTACCTGCCGTTTTCCGCGCAGATCGGCGAAGTGCTGGTGCCCACCGGCAGTGCCATTCGCCAGCTGGCGGACCTGCGCGGCAAGCGCCTCGGTGTTGCCGGTGGCCCCGACGGGCTGGGCTGGCGGTTGTTGCAGCAGGCGGCGGTAAGGCAGGGTATCGATCTGGCTCGGGAGGCGCAGGTGCAGTACGCCGCACCGCCGCTGCTCGGTCAGGCACTGCGCCGCGGTCAGCTGGACGCGCTGCTGACCTTCTGGCATTTCTCCGCGCGCATGCGTGGCGAGGGCGGGGTGCAGAGCGCATTCGGTCTGGCCGACCTGATGAAGTCGTTTGAGCTTGATACGCACTTGCCGGTACTCGGCTATCTGTTCCCCGAGCCCTGGGCGCAGAGCCACGAAGACCTGCTGCAGCGCTTCGCCCGCGCACTGCGCCAGACCAAGAACGAATTGGCTCGCGAGCCGGAACACTGGCAGGCGCTGCGTCCGCTGATGCGCGCCGAGAGCGACGCGGTGTTCGCCGCCTTGCGTGGCAGCTTTGTCGAAGGCATTCCGCCGCCATTGGATGCGGCGCGCCTCGCCGACCTGCAGCGACTGCTGGTGCTGACCGGCGCCGATCCGGCGAGGCTGATGCCAGCCACGGCGTTCCAGAGCGCGCCATGAACGGCTCGCGCTGGGCCTGCTGGATCGCCCTGCCGGTGCTGCTGGCACTCTGGGCGGCGGTGGCGCTGGCGGTGCAGACGCCCTTGCTGCCGAGTCCGGCGGCGGTGCTCGATACCTTCCGGCAGGCCGTGCAGAGCGGCGAGCTGCCCGAACACCTGCTGGTGACCCTGCGCCGTGTGCTGTTCAGCTTCGCCCTGGCGATGACGCTGGGCACGCTGCTCGGCGTGTGGATGGGCCGTTCGCGGCTGGCCAATGCGCTGCTCAATCCGGTGCTGGTGCTGTTTCTCAACCTGCCGGCGCTGGTCACCATCATCCTGCTGTATGTCTGGTTCGGTCTGGTGGAGGCGGCGGCGGTGCTGGCGGTGGTGGTCAATAAGGTGCCGAACGTGGCGGTGACGGTGCGCGAAGGCGCGCGCAGCCTCGATCCCAAGCTTGAACAGATGGCGCGGGTCTATGGCTTCAGCCGCTGGCAGCGGGTCGTCGATGTCTGGCTGCCGCAGCTGTTTCCCTACCTGATGGCGGCGACGCGCGGCGGGCTGGCGCTGATCTGGAAGATTGTGCTGGTGGTGGAGCTGCTTGGGCGTTCGGATGGTATCGGCTTTCAGCTGCACATGGCCTTCCAGGTATTCGACGTGGCCAGCATCCTCGCCTACAGCCTGGCCTTCATCGCCGTGGTGCAGCTGATCGAGCTGGCGCTGCTGCAACCGTTGGAGCGGCGCGCCTCGGCCTGGCGCGAAGCGGGCGTGCGTCATGCTTGATCTACGCTTGGACGGCCCCGGCGTCGGCCATCCGATACTTGGCGTGATCGAGGCCGAGGTACGCGCCGGCGACCGCATCTGTCTGCTCGGCCCATCCGGTGTCGGCAAGACCACGCTGCTCAACGCCATTGCCGGTCTCGATTCGCAGCTCAGCTCGCTGATCCGCCGTCGTGCGGAGCTACGCGTCGGCTATTTGTTCCAGGAGCATCGCCTGCTGCCCTGGCGCACGGTGCGGCAGAACCTTGCAATGGTCGGTGCCAGTGCTGCGGACAGCGAGCGGCTGCTGGCCGAGGTGGGGCTTGTTGGCGCTGGCGATTGCTTCCCGGAGCAGCTGTCGCTGGGCATGGCGCGCCGCGCGGCGCTGGCGCGCAGCCTGGCGATCAAACCCGACCTGCTGCTGCTCGACGAGCCCTTTGCCTCGCTGGACGCCGAACGCGCCGGCGAGCTGCGCCAGCTGATCACCCGTCTGCTGGATCAGCATCCCGACATGGCGATGATCTGCGTGACCCACGACCCGCGCGATGCGGATGAGCTGGCCAACCGCCTGTGGTACCTGAGCGGTACGCCGGCGACGCTGCGCTGTGACGAGCGCCTCTCCGGTTCGGCCAGCGCCAGCCAGATCAGCGCGCGGCTGCGCAGCGCCTGACGCGCTTCAACCGGCGACGAGCTGCGTCAGCGCATGCAGCAGCAGCCCGACCAGCCCGCCGACCAGCGTGCCGTTGATGCGGATGTACTGCAGGTCCTTGCCGACGCTCTGCTCCAGCTGCTCGACCAGCTCGCGGCTTTCCCAGTTCTCCACGCGTTCGGCGATGTAGGTGCCGATCTGCCCGCGATAGCGTTCCAGCAGGCCGGGTGCGGCGGCCAGCAGTTGTTCGTTGATCCAGTTGCGCATGGCCTGGTCGGCCGCCAGCCCGTCGCCCAGGCCGCGGCACAGCGCGACGATGCGTCGGCCGATGCGTGAGTCGGTGCTGGCCAGATCGCTTTCCAGCCATTGCGTCAGCTCCGCCCAGAGGTCGCGGAAATAGGTGCTGGTGGCCGGGTGGTCCAGCAGCTGCGCGAGGATGCGTTCGACTTCCAGCGCATAATCCGGGTCCTGTTCCAGGCGCTCGATGTATTCGCCGACGTGCTCGTCGAAGCGCTGGCGGATTAGATGTTCCGGGTCGGCGGCGATTTCGGCGATCAGCGCGGACAGACCGTCTACGAACTTGTTGGCTGACCAGCCGCTGACCGGGCGACTCAGGCCCAGATAGCGCAGCGTGCGGATCTCCCGGCTGATGGCGTCCGCCACCAGCGCGCGGGTGTCCTCGTCCTGCATGATCGAATCCAGGCGCAACATCAGCTCGTCGAGCATCGCCTGATGCCGGCCCTGGCTGGTCAGCACGCGCAGCGCCTGGGCCAGCGGCGGGGCGAGGTCGAACTTGCGGACGCGGCCGATGACCTTGGCTTCGACGAAGGCGCGCACGCGCTCATCATGCAGCGCGGCGATGCCGAAATGCGCAACCCCGGTGAGCTGGCGGCCGACCGCTTCGGCATTCGCCGGATGGCGCAGCCAACCCGCCAGGCGCGCAGCGAGGTCCAGTTCCTGCAGCTTGGCCAGCACCAGCGGTGTGGCGAGGAAATGCGTGGTGATGAAACCCGACAGGCTCTGCCCGATGCGTGCCTTGCTGCGCGGAATGATCGCCGTGTGCGGGATCGGCAGGCCGAGCGGATGGCGAAACAATGCGGTGACGGCGAACCAGTCGGCGATTGCGCCGACCATTGCCGCTTCGGCGAACGAGGCGAGGTAGCCCCAGGCGGGATGCGCGGCCTCGAAGTGGGTCGCGATGACGTAGAGCAGGGCGGCCAACAGCAGCAGAAGGCCGGCGACCAGCTTCATGCGAGAAACCGGCGATTGCCAGGCGCTGATCAACAAACGCATGGGATTCCTCGTCGTTGATGGTGGGGCAGGTATGCAATAGACAGTGAAGCAGGGTTACGCGGTCGGTACGGGTAGCCGAAGGGCGTACCGCTTCGAAGGACGGATTCAGTCGGCCGGTAGTGTTGCGGTTCATGGGTGGGCTGAAGCCCACCCTACGGTCCGTTGTGAACCCGTAGGGTGGATGCCGCTTTTTACATCCACCGAAATGCCGAACGGCGGACGCGGTGTGATCAGAGCTGCTCTTCTTCCTCGCGGATCAGGACGTACTGACCTTCGGCGTCGCTCAGGCAGTCCCAGACATAGAACATCGAGACCTTGCCCGGCTGCTCGGTGACGGCCGCATAGTCGCCAGGCACGACGGTGAAGTAGGCGCCGGAGCCAGGCGCGGCTTCGCAGGCGATGCGAGCGACGACAAAGGCTTCCGGCGCGGTACCGTCGAAATAGTCGTCACGGTCCTTGGCGTCCCATTCGGCAGGTGCTTCAAAGGGGCCGCTAATGATGATGCGCGCGTCGCCGAGGTCCTGTTCTTCCGCTTCCTCGTCGTATTCGTCGGGGCGGTACAGGGTGCATTCCAGGGCGTCCGGGTTTTCGAGAATGGCCGCGCGGGATTGGGGGGTGAGTGTCTGCATGGAATCTCCGACTGCGGTTGGGTGTGAGCGGCCAGTGTGGTGGAGCCGCCAGGGCAGTGCAATCGGAAGCGTGGTCGCACGTTTCGGCGAAACCCCGCAGCGTCGGCGCAGCCCGGCGCCACGTGTGGCTTGCCTCGTCTGCCTTCAGGCGTGGAAATGGTCGACTTGGATACGAAATTCGCGGCCAGCAGACTGCCGCCCGCAGCGCTTTAGTCCTGGTCGGCGAGACGTCGCAAGCGGCAGCCTTCTGACCGCCGGCAGGAGGCATGCCGAACGTCGCGCGGTTTGCCGTCTCCAATGGCTATCGACAGCCGAACCCGCAGACCCGAGGACGCCATGAGTCGCAACGACGATCAGCCGAACGAAGAACCCGATGTGACGATGACGAACGCCGGCGAGAAAAATCCCGGTGAGGATCCGGATTTCGACGACAAGCCGTCTCCTCCGATCGAGGATGATCGGGAGCCCGAAGTGCTGCCGGACGATCCCGATATCCTCGGCAACGATGGTTCCAGCGGGCCCGGCGCCTGACCTCACCTGGTAACGCGCAGAGCGGCCGCGCTTTTTGCGTGCTGGCGATCAATGCTTGGCCTAGGCTTGTCGCTTCGCTGTGTCGCCGAGGATTCGCCCATGCGCCTGCTGTCTGCCGTTTCCTGCCTGCTGATGCTGGCGGGCTGCTCGTCGTGGCAACCGCAACCGGAAGAAATCAAGCCGGTGCCCGCGGAGCGCGTCCTGGCCTTCCAGCAACCACTGGATAATGCCGGCGAGATAGTGGTCACACGGGATTTCGGCTGGCGCGGTGGCGGTTGTTACATCGCGCTGCTGATCGACAGAGAACTGGCGGCGCGCATTCATGTCGGTGAGCGGGTGCGCTTTCAGGTGCCAGCGGGCGCTCGTATCGTCGGCATCGGCACTGACCCGCTGGATGACAGTCTGTGCGGCAAGCTGAGTCTGCGCCGCGAGAAGCTGGCGAAGGTCGTGGCAGGGCAAACGCTGGAATTTCGTGTTATCAGCGGTAACGATGTCGGCTTCGACATCCTGCCCGTGGCCCCTGACGTCGGGCGCTAAGCTCGGAAGAAAAGCCCGTCAGATCGACGGGCTTTTTCATGCTGCTGCGCTTACTTGATAACGGTGCGTGCGGTCTTCAGGAATTCGTTTGCGTGCTCCCGTACCGCGTCGGCTTGTTGAGCTTCCGAGCTGATGTGAATCTCTTCGAGCGTGTCAGTCAGGCCGTCCATATCTTCGTTGATCTTTTCCAGCGCGTTTTGCAGCGTGTAGGTCAGCTCGTGGATTTCCTGCAGGCGTTCCGCTGTCGGTTCTTGTGCCAGCGCTTTTTCGAGTCGCTGGTTGTATTCGGAGAAATTGGCGACGGCCTCGGTCAGCGTGCGAGACGGAACGCCGTGAACCGGTGCGGCGCCGTCGTCGGCGAAGGTGTTGGAGGCGATGGTCGCGGCAAGTGCCAGAACGGCAGTCTGGATGAGCGTTTTCACGGCAGGTCCCTCTGGTAATGAGGGGCGCGAAAGTATCATCTGCCAATTCTGTCGCTGTGCAGCAGTGCACAGTTTGGCGCAGGCGAGCAGCCCTGGAACGAGTGTCTAGCTGCTGCTCGATCGGTTTGGTCGCACCAGCGGCACGGTTGCTGCGATTTGCCCGTTAACCTGCGGCGGAGTAGCGTGGACATCCAACCCTGCGGAGATCAGCCATGAAGGCCCTGACCCTCGTCGCTTTGCTTGCACTGACATCACCCATTGTTTCGGCGGTGGCCAGTGAATGCCCGGCATTGCTGCAGCACGAACTGCCCAAGCTGCGTTCGAAGGAAACCATCGATCTTTGCCGGCAGTTCCAAGGTAAAGCGCTGGTCGTCGTCAATACCGCCAGCCACTGCGGTTTCACACCTCAGTTCAAGGGGCTCGAGGCGCTTTACCAGCGCTACAAAGGCCAGGGGCTGGAAGTGCTGGGCGTGCCGTCGGACGATTTCTTTCAGGAATCCGATGACGAGGCCGAGACGGCCGAGGTGTGCTATGTGAACTACGGCGTGACCTTCGCCATGACGCAGACGCAGCCGGTGCGCGGCAGCGATGCTACGCCGCTGTTTCGCCAACTCGCCGAACAGGCCGGCGTGGCGCCGCGCTGGAACTTCTACAAGTACGTCGTAGACCGCCACGGCCAGGTGGTGGCGTACTTTCCCAGCAAAGTGAAGCCAGACGACCCGCGTCTGCTGGCGGCGGTGGAGCAGGCGCTACAGCGCTGAAACAAAAAGCCCCGGTAGGACCGGGGCTTTTTTTGCATCAGAAGCGGTAGCTCAACGAAGCGCCAAAACCGTGGGCGCTGTTTTCGTAGGTGGCGTTGTAGACACCACGGGTGGGGCTGCTACGGCGAATCTTGGTGTCTTCTTCCCACAGGTAGGAGTAGGCCAGATCGACCGTGACGTCCTCGGTTGGGTCCCAAGCCACACCGAAGCTTACCGCCGTACGGTCGCCGGATGGGATGCGTGGCGAACGGTGGGTGTTGTTGGTCGGGCTCTGATCGAAGGCCAGGCCGCTGCGCAGGGTCCATTGCTGGTTCAGCTTGAAGGCTGCACCCAGCGCATAGGACCAGGTGTCGTGCCAGTCCTGCTCTTCGATGATCGGGTCCAGACTGCCACCTTGCAGCGGGCCCGGAAGCGACTCGTTCTCGATGACAATCGCCTCGAAACGGCTCCAGCGTGTCCACATCGCGCCTGCGTACAGGGTCCAACGGTCATTCAGCTCGTGAGTCAGGGAGACGTCGACCGATTCCGGGGTGGTCAGATCCAGGGAGGCGTCGTACTTGCCGGCGAACGGACCGAAGCCTGCTCCGCTGAGCTTGGTATCGCCTTCAAGGGTGTATTCGACCTTCGAGTGGTAGGTCACGCCCATACGCGTGTGCGGCGTGAACTCATAGAGCACCCCCGCATTGAAGCCGACGGCGGTGTCATCACCTTTGACCTTGACCCGGCCGCCGTTGAGTGTGGCGCTCTGCAGCTCGCCATCGATGCGGTTGAGGGTCGGACCGATACCGAACGACAGTTTGTCGTTGAAACGGTAGCTGATGGTCGGCTGCACGGTGATTACGCGAACCTCACTGTAATCGCCGAAAAAACGCCCCTGGAAGCCGCTTTCGTAATCGGTCGCCAGACCGAACGGCACATAGATGCCGACGCCCAGTGCCCACTTGTCGTCGATCGGATTGACGTAATAACCCATCGGCACAGCGGTCGCTGGCACCATATCGCCATCATTGGAGCCGGTCGCCGGAAAGCTGCTGGTGTCGTCGATATCCGAGTTGGCCTCGATCGCCGCTGCGCCGAAGCTGACTTCTTCACGGGTCAGGCGGGACATGCCGGCCGGGTTGCCGAACAGGGTGGTGGCGTCGTCAGCCGAAGATGATCGGCCGGCGTAGGAGGTGCCCATGCCGCTGATGCTCTGTTCGTTCAGGGCGAAACCAGCGGCCATGGTCTGGCTGGACATTGCGCCCACGGCCAAGGCTAGAGCGGTCTTCAACCATGTTGTTTTCATTGTTGTACTCCTTAGAAAAAACGCGCCGGAACCTAGCAATCTTTTCTGACGAGCCGCAAATGAAACAGTGCAATTTTTCGTAAATCACACGACGATCGGTCGTGAAAAAACACGAGTTTAGGGTGAAAACCGAATATTCCGAAACTGACTGATCGGTCTGGTGGCGCGCCGTCAGGCACGCGGCCGGGCGGGGTCGGTGATCCACTCGCTCCACGAGCCGGGATACAGTCGTCCCAGCGGATAACCCGCCAGACTCAGGGCGAACAGGTTGTGGCAGGCGGTCACGCCCGAGCCGCAGTAGGCGATCACCTCGCCGGTATAGCCGTGCAGCAGGCTTGCGAAGCGTTCGCGCAGCTGCGCCGGGCTAAGGAAGCGCCCGTCGGCCGCGAGGTTGTCGGTGAACGGCGCGCAGATCGCCCCGGGGATATGCCCGGCAACCGGGTCGATCGGCTCGACTTCGCCGCGAAAGCGCGGCAGCGCGCGCGCGTCCAGCAGTGGTTGGTCGAGCGTGTCGAGTTGGGCAAGCAGCTGCTGCGCCTCGATGATCAGACGATTGTCGGGCGCGCCGGAGAAGTTGCCGTTCCGTGCCATGGCTGGCTGTGTGTCGAGTGGCAGGCTGGCCGCGCTCCACGCCTTGAAACCACCATCAAGCACGAACACGTCTTCGTGCTTGCCGAGCCAGGCCAGCAGCCACCAGGCGCGTGCGGCAAACGCGCCGGGGCCGTCGTCGTACAGCACGATCTGACTGTCGTTATCGATTCCCCAGCTGCGCAGGCGGGTTACGAGCTCCGCGGCTTCTGGCAGTGGATGGCGGCCGGTCACGCCGTTGATCGCCGGGCCGGAAAGGTCCTGCTCCAGATCGGCGAACTGCGCTCCCGGAATATGGCTCTGCGCATGGCTACGTCGGCCGTATGCCGGGTCCTCCAGCGCGAAGCGGCAGTCGAGAATGCGCAGTTGCGGCTGCTGCAGGCGTTCGGCCAGTTGCTGCGCGCTGATGAGTTGGGCAAGAGACATGGACGGGCTCCGGTCGGCGATGAGTGCTGCACACTAGCAGGCCGTGAGCGCCCGATGAATGCCCCCGGCGCGCGGCAGTCGCGATATATACTGCGCGCCTCGTTCGGCCGCGCGCCGGTCGTCAGCCGAATCAAGGAGGGCCGTGTGGCCATCGAAACTCAATGGGTCCTGGATGATGCGCATCTGGCCCGCCTGTGCGCCGAGTGGCGGCAATTGCCCTTCGTGGCGCTCGATACCGAGTTCATGCGCGTCGACACCTTCTACCCGATCGCCGGTCTGGTGCAGATCGGCGATGGGCAATGCGCCTATCTGATCGATCCGCTGACAATAAAGGACTGGCAGCCGTTCGCCGGGCTGTTGCAGGACACTGCCGTGGTCAAGGTGTTGCACGCCTGCGGTGAGGACCTCGAGGTGCTGTCGCGTCTGACCGGGCAACTGCCGGCACCGCTGTTCGATACGCAGCTGGCCGGCGGCTACCTCAATCTCGGCTTTTCCATGGGCTATTCGCGCCTGGTGCACGCGGTGCTGGGACTTGATCTGCCGAAGGATGAAACCCGCTCCGACTGGCTGCAGCGCCCGCTGAGCGAGATGCAGATGCGCTACGCGGCGGAAGATGTGCAACATCTGGCCGAACTGTATGCCGCGCTGCTGCCGCGCCTCAGCGAAGACAAGCGGCGCTGGGTGATAGAGGATGGCGCCGAGCTGGTTGCCAACCTGCAGCGTGAAACCGATCCGGACGAAGCATATCGCGAGGTCAAACAGGCCTGGCGATTGCGACCGCAGCAACTTGCCGTGCTGCGTGTACTGACGGCCTGGCGCGAGCGACAGGCGCGTGCGCGCAATCAGCCGCGCAACCGCATCCTGCGCGAGGCGAGCCTGTGGCCGCTGGCGCGCACGCAACCGAAGGACTTGGTAGCGCTGGCGCGTATCGAAGACATGCATCCGCGCACGGTGCGCCAGGATGGCGAGGCGCTGCTCGAGCTGATTCGCCAGGCCGCCGCGCTGCCGGCGCAGGAATGGCCTGCCGCGTTACCCGAGCCGTTACCGCTGGAAGCGGCGTCCGTATTGAAGAAGCTGCGTGCGGTCGGCCAGCGCACGGCGAAGGAATTGGATATCGCGCCGGAGATCATGCTGCGCAAGAAAATTCTCGAGGCGCTGCTCAAGAGCGGCTATCCCGACGGTCCCTACAGTCTCCCCGAGTCGCTGCGCGGTTGGCGCCGCGAGCGCATGGGGCAGGCATTGCTCGACGTACTGGAAAAATCGCCATCATGAAACGCATCTGCTCCATCTATAAAAGTCTGCGCAAGAACGGGATGTACCTGTACGTCGACAAGCGCGACGCGCTCTCTCGCGTGCCCGAGGGGCTGCTCGCCGCATTCGGCACGCCACAGCTCGCGTTCGAACTGGTACTGACGCCGGAGCGCCAGCTGGCGCGCGAGGACATCGCCAAGGTACTGGCCAATCTCGAGACGCAGGGCTACCACCTGCAGATGCCGCCGGCCGAAGACGATTACATCGAGCACCTGCCCGAAGAGCTGCTGCGCATGAACGATCCGCTGTGACAACGTTACGCAGTCGAGCTTGACCTGGATCGGGTTGCGAGCGGTTTTCGGGCCTATGCTGAAAGTCCCCTGAACAAAGGAGACGGTTCATGAACATCCAATCGTGGTTACTCGGTTCCCTGTTCGCTGGCCTGGCGCTGACGGCCCAGGCGCAAGACGCACCGGCCGCGGCCGACAATTCCGCGGCCTGGCAGCAGCACTGGCAGCAGATGCAGGAGTATCGGCAGGCCTGGCAGGCGGCAAAGACCCCGCAGGAACGGCAGAAACTGCAGGCCGAACACTGGCAGAGCATGCAATCCGGCATGGGCATGATAGGCGGCTGCCCGATGGCTGGCGGTCCAGGCATGGGCATGAAGGGCGGCAAGGGCATGATGGGCGGGGGCATGATGGGCGCGCCGACCAAGGAGATGCTCGATCTGCGTATTCAGCACATGGAGCAGATGCTCGAGCAGATGCGCAGCCATCGTCAGATGCTCGACCAGTAATGATCCCGCGTGCTACCCGGGCCGCGCCCGGCGGCCCGAGTAGCACGCCATCCGGCCGCCCTTGGCCCGTCACGGGCCAAGGGCTAGACTCGCAGTTTTGCCGGGAACCTCAGTCGTAATGGCCGCCAAAGTCGAACCCTTCTGGAAGCGCAAAACTCTTGCCGAACTCGACGCCGAGGAGTGGGAGTCGCTGTGCGACGGCTGTGGTCTGTGCTGCCTGCAGAAGCTCGAAGACGAGGAAGACGGCAGCGTCTATTACACGCGCATCGCCTGCAAGTTGCTGGATCTGGATAGCTGTCGCTGCAGCGATTACCCCAATCGCCGCGCCAGCGTGCCGGACTGCATCCAGCTCAATGCGCGGGATGCCGCGCAATTCAAATGGTTGCCGCCGACCTGCGCCTACCGTTTGGTCGCCGAGGGCAAGGATCTGCCGCTCTGGCACCACCTCGTCTGTGGCGACCGCAACGCGGTGCACGTCGAACGTATATCGCAAGCCGGTCGGATGCTCGCTGAAGGCAGCGTTGCCGAAGAGGATTGGGAGGATCACCTGATCTTCCGTGCCGGATGAGTCCGGCGCTTGTCTGATATCTATCTGTCCCCCCCAGTCCCGGAGTCACAGCCCCGATGCCCGTTCATCTGCTTTCCCTCCTTGCCGTTCTGCTGCTCGGCGCGACACCGGCGTGGGCCGGGCAGCGGGTCGATCTCGATTACCTCGTGCGTTTTTTCCCCGAGCAGGATCAGGCCGAAGTGCAATTGACGCTGGAGAAAGGCGAGGTAATACGCAGCCTCGATTTGAACCTCGGCGACGAAGGTTACTACAGCGACTTCCAGGCGGACGGCGAATGGCTGCAGCAGTCGCCTGAACGGGGCATCTGGCGGCCGGCCAAGGGTCAGGCCCGGCTGACCTACCGCGTGCGCATCAGCCATCCTCGCGACAATGGCCGTTTCGATGCGCGGATGACGGCGGATTGGGCGCTGTTTCGCGGCGATGATTTGGTGCCGGCGGCACGGCTCGATGAGGTGGAGGGTACGAAACTGGTTTCGCGCCTTAGCTTCGAGCTGCCGGAGGGTTGGAAAAGCGTCGAAACCGGCTGGCCGCGTATCGGCAAGAACCGCTTCCGTATCGACAACTCCGAGCGAATCTTCGATCGCCCCACCGGCTGGATGCTTGCCGGCAAGCTGGGCAGCCGCCGCGCACGGTTAGGCGAAACTGATGTCACGGTCGCCGCGCCGGTGGGCGAGGGCGTGCGGCGCATGGACATCCTCACACTGCTGACCTTCGTCTGGCCGGAGCTGCAGAACGTATTTCCGCGCGACCCGGACAAGCTGTTGATCGTCGGCGCCGGCGATCCGATGTGGCGTGGCGGGCTCTCCGCGCCGAATTCCCTTTATCTGCACGCCGACCGCCCGCTGGTCAGCGAGAATGGCACCAGCTCACTGGTTCATGAGCTGGTACACGTCTTCAGCCGCATCAGCGACACCGACCGCAGCGACTGGATCAGCGAAGGACTGGCCGAGTACTACGCGATCGAGCTGATGCGTCGTGCCGGCGGCATGAGCGAGGGGCGCTACCAGGCGGTGCGCGAGCACCTTGCGGAGTGGAGCCGCGGAATCACCAGTCTACGCACCGAGCGAGCCACCGGGCCGGTCACCGCCCGGGCGGTGCTGCTGCTGCAGGAGCTGGATCGGGAAATCCGCCAGCGCAGCAAGGGGCGGCATTCGCTGGACGATGTCAGTCGTGGGCTGATGCGTCTGGACAAGGTCAGCACCGATGATTTCATCGATATCACTGCGGCGCTGCTCGGCGGTGCCTCCAAGGTGCTTGCCACGCCGCTGTTGCGTTGAGGTCGGCGCTGCGCAAACGCGCGTTGCGCCTGCGGTCAAATGGGTTGATTCAATCGCATTTATCCCCTATACCCGGTGCGCCGTGCCGATATAATGCGGCCCTTTGCCGATATCCGTTTGGATGGTTGCATAACAGCTCGCGGTGCCGTCGCACCGTGCCGTTTTGTGGCGTTCGGCCGCAGTCCTCTGGAAGAAATCTATGAAAAGCGCAGAAATCCGTGAAGCCTTCCTGAGCTTCTTCGAAGAGAAGGGGCACACCCGTGTGGCCTCCAGTTCGTTGATTCCGGCGAACGATCCGACGCTGCTGTTCACCAACGCCGGCATGAACCAGTTCAAGGACTGCTTTCTCGGCCTGGAGAAGCGCGCCTATACCCGCGCCACTACCAGCCAGAAATGCGTGCGTGCCGGCGGCAAGCACAACGATCTGGAAAACGTCGGCTACACCGCGCGGCACCACACGTTCTTCGAGATGCTCGGCAACTTCAGCTTCGGCGATTATTTCAAGCGCGACGCCATCACCTATGCTTGGGAATTCCTTACCTCCGAGAAGTGGCTGAACCTGCCCGAGGAAAAACTCTGGGTCACCGTCTACGCCACCGACGACGAGGCCTACGACATTTGGACTAAGGAAGTCGGGATTCCCGCCGAGCGCATGGTACGCATCGGTGACAACAAGGGTGCGCCTTACGCCTCGGACAATTTCTGGGCGATGGGCGATACCGGCCCATGCGGTCCCTGCACCGAGATTTTCTTCGACCACGGCGAGCATATCTGGGGCGGTCCGCCTGGCTCTGCGGAAGAGGACGGTGACCGCTACATCGAAATCTGGAACAACGTGTTCATGCAGTTCAACCGCACCGCCGATGGCGTCCTGCATCCGCTGCCGGCGCCGAGCGTGGATACCGGCATGGGGCTGGAACGCATCAGTGCCGTGCTGCAGCACGTGAACTCCAACTACGAAATCGACCTGTTCCAGCGTCTGCTCAACGCGGCAGCCGAGGCCATCGGTTGCGCCAACGAAGGCCAGGCTTCGCTCAAAGTGGTCGCGGACCACATCCGTTCCTGCGGCTTTCTGATCGCTGACGGGGTGACCCCGTCCAATGAGGGGCGCGGCTACGTGCTGCGGCGCATCATTCGCCGCGCCTGTCGCCACGGCAACAAGCTGGGCGCCAGAGGTAGCTTCTTCTATCGCATCGTTGCGGCGTTGGTTGCCGAAATGGGTGAGGCTTTCCCGGAACTGAAACAGCAGCAGGCGCATATCGAACGCGTGCTTAAGAACGAGGAAGAGCAGTTTGCCAAGACCCTCGAGCAGGGACTGAAGATTCTCGAGCAGGACTTGGCCGAACTGTCGGGCAGCATCATTCCGGGCGATGTGGTGTTCAAGCTGTACGACACCTATGGCTTCCCGGTGGACCTGACCGCGGATATTGCCCGCGAACGGGAGCTTACCCTCGATGAGGAAGGCTTCGAGCGCGAAATGCAGGCCCAGCGCGAGCGCGCCCGCTCGGCCAGTGCCTTCGGCATGGACTACAACAGCCTGGTCAAGGTCGAGGGCGAAACCCGTTTCACGGGCTACCAGGGTACGGTCGGTCAGGGCACGGTGTTGGCGTTGTTCAAGGAAGGCATGGCGGTGGATAGCCTGAGCGCTGGCGACGAGGGCGTGGTGGTTCTAGACCAGACGCCGTTCTATGCCGAATCGGGCGGTCAGGTCGGTGACTGCGGCTATCTCGCGGCCGAAGGCCTGCGCTTCGATGTGCGCGACACCAGCAAGGCCGGCGGGGCGTTTCTACACCACGGCATACTCGACAGCGGCAACCTGCGCGTCGGCGCCAGCGTCGATGCGACTGTTGACGCCTCGGTGCGCCAGGCCACGGCGCTCAATCATTCGGCAACCCATTTGCTGCATGCCGCACTGCGCGAGACGCTCGGTGAGCATGTGAGTCAGAAGGGATCGCTGGTAGATAGCCAGCGGCTGCGTTTCGATTTCAGCCATTTCGAGGCAATCAAGCCCGCACAACTCAAGGCCCTCGAAGACAAGGTCAACGCCGAGATCCGCCGCAATACCGCAGTGGATATCGAGGAAACCGACATCGATACCGCCAAGGCGAAGGGCGCGATGGCGCTGTTCGGCGAGAAGTACGGCGACACCGTGCGGGTGCTGAGCATGGGTGGCGGTTTCTCGGTGGAACTGTGCGGCGGCACCCACGTGTCGCGTACAGGCGACATCGGCCTGTTCAAGATCGTCAGCGAAGGTGGCGTAGCTGCCGGAGTCCGGCGTATCGAGGCGGTAACTGGGGCGCAGGCGCTGGCATATCTGAACGATGCCGAGGAGCAGCTGAAAGAAGCGGCGAGCCTGGTCAAGGGCAGCCGGGAGAACCTACTCGACAAGCTGTCCGGTGTGCTTGAGCGCAACCGTCAGCTGGAAAAGGAGCTGGAGCAGCTCAAGGCCAAAGCGGCTAGTGCTGCTGGCGATGATCTTGCCGGTTCGGCAATCGAGCTGCAGGGCGTGCGAGTGCTGGCGTCGCGCCTGGATGGGCTGGATGGCAAGGCTCTGCTCGCGCTGGTCGATCAGCTCAAAAACAAGCTTGGCAGTGCGGTGATCCTGCTCGGTGGCGTGCAGGACGACAAAGTGGTCCTGGTGGCGGGCGTGACCCAGGATCTTACGGCTCGATTCAAAGCGGGCGACCTCATGAAGCAGGCCGCGGCAGCGGTGGGCGGCAAGGGCGGCGGGCGTCCGGATATGGCCCAGGGGGGCGGTAGCGAGCCTGGGCGGCTGGACGATGCCCTCGGTCTTGCGCGCTCTTTCGTCGAGCAGGGGCTCTGAGACGAGCTGGACAGTTAACGACTGCCCTTGATGGGGCGTAGGCGGTAGTGAAATGGCTTTGATCGTACAGAAATTTGGCGGCACGTCGGTCGGCTCCGTGGAGCGCATCGAGCAAGTGGCCGAGAAGATCAAGAAGTTCCGCAACGGCGGAGACGATATCGTCGTTGTGGTATCGGCCATGAGCGGTGAAACCAATCGTCTTATCGATCTGGCCAAGCAGATCAGCGATCAGCCGGTAGCGCGCGAGCTGGACGTGATGGTTTCCACCGGCGAGCAAGTAACGATCGCCTTGCTGGCTATGGCGTTGATCAAGCGCGGCGTGCCGGCGGTTTCGTTTACGGGCAATCAGGTGCGCATTCTGACTGACAGCGCACACACCAAGGCGCGCATCCTGCAGATCGATTCGCAGCGCATCCAGCGCGAGCTTAAGGCAGGTCGTGTGGTGGTGGTGGCAGGCTTCCAAGGGGTGGACGGGAAAGGCAATATCACCACGCTGGGTCGCGGCGGCTCGGATACTACGGGCGTGGCGCTGGCCGCCGCACTCAAGGCCGATGAGTGCCAGATTTACACGGACGTCGACGGCGTCTATACCACCGATCCACGTGTCGTCGCCAAGGCTCGGCGCCTGGACAAGATCACCTTCGAGGAAATGCTCGAAATGGCCAGTCTGGGCTCGAAAGTGCTGCAGATTCGCGCCGTCGAGTTTGCCGGTAAGTACAGCGTGCCTCTGCGCGTGCTGCATAGCTTTCAGGAGGGTCCCGGGACCCTCATCACCCTTGATGAAGAGGAATCCATGGAACAGCCGATCATCTCAGGCATCGCCTTCAATCGCGACGAAGCCAAGCTGACCATCCGTGGGGTGCCGGACACGCCGGGCGTGGCCTTCAAGATTCTCGGTCCGATCAGTGCCGCCAATGTCGAAGTCGACATGATTGTGCAGAACGTGGCGCACGATAACACCACGGACTTCACCTTCACCGTGCATCGCAACGACTACAACAGCGCGTTGCAGATTCTGCAGACCATTGCGAACGAGATGGGGGCTCGGGAGGTAATCGGCGACACCGATATCGCCAAGGTATCGATCGTCGGGGTCGGCATGCGCTCGCACGCTGGCGTTGCGAGTCGTATGTTCGAGGCGCTGGCGAAGGAGAACATCAATATTCAGATGATCTCGACTTCCGAAATCAAGGTTTCGGTGGTGATCGAGGAAAAGTATCTCGAGCTCGCCGTGCGCGCGCTGCATACTGCATTCGAACTGGATGCCCCGGCTGCCAAAACAGCCGAGTGAAGCACAGAAGGCGCGTCTAGTACGCGCCTTCTGTCGTATTGGCTGTGGGCCGAGGAACTTTACCGCCTCGCCAGAAGGTCAATAGCTGGTGCAAGCTGTACGCTAAGCGTGTCGCGGCGCATTATCCGCCTTTTATTTTGCAGACTGCTTACTGACTGAATCCGTTTTAAGGAGAAAGGAATGCTGATTCTGACTCGCCGGGTCGGAGAGACCCTGATGGTGGGTGACGATGTGACTGTCACTGTTTTGGGTGTGAAGGGGAACCAGGTACGCATCGGTGTGAATGCACCCAAGGAGGTTGCAGTGCATCGCGAAGAGATTTATCAGCGCATCCAGAAAGAGAAGGACCAAGAACCAAGCCACTAATTTTTATGTAATTTCTGGCTTTGCAAACGGGGTAAAGATGGTTATGATGCGCCCCGTGTTGCGGAGAGGTGGCCGAGTGGCCGAAGGCGCTCCCCTGCTAAGGGAGTACACCTCAAAAGGGTGTCGGGGGTTCGAATCCCCCCTTCTCCGCCATTTTGCGTTACAGGGTTTTTGATTTGCGGATACCTGTCTTCGATTGAAGGCGCCAGGGTAAAATGCTTGACCGACATTCTCAACTCCCTATAATGCGCACGCTCAGCGCACTCATAGCTCAGCTGGATAGAGTACTCGGCTACGAACCGAGCGGTCGGAGGTTCGAATCCTCCTGAGTGCGCCATTATGTAAGAAGCTTTGGTTTCTCATCGAAGCTCCTGCAGCCAGAAGCGAACTGGCTTATCAAGCGCTTACGCACTCATAGCTCAGCTGGATAGAGTACTCGGCTACGAACCGAGCGGTCGGAGGTTCGAATCCTCCTGAGTGCGCCATACCAAAAAGGGTCTGCAGTAAATGCAGGCCCTTTTTCGTTTCTGAGCCGATCATCGTTTACCGGTAACGCAGCCGTTTTCATCGAAGGTTACGGTGCGTCCTCGGCCTTCGCTCTTCTCGTAGCGATAGCGAGTGCGACCATTGATGCTGACGACGCTATTGGGGCGTCCTAGGGCGCTCTCCACGTCTGAGCGGGTCATCCCGCTAAGTATCCGCTGTTTGATGATCGCGTCGCGGCGCTCTCCGCCGCTGATGCGGTTGCCGCAGCCATCGTGCCGTTCGGCAACGATGGTGAGCTGGTGGGTGGACGGAGGGCTTGCCTTGTGCGGATTGCGTGTCGGGTTGGTCGAAGCCATTCTCACCGCCTTGCCGCTACCTGGAGTGGGGTTGTAAGCCTGCTGCTTCTGTATGTTGGTGTCACCTGGACAGCCTTGCTGAGTGTAGGTGATTCACCCAGTGGCGTCCGTACAGCGAAATACCGTTGCTGCGGCAGATGTCTGGCTGATCAGTACGGTGATGGTGAATAGGGTGGCGGAAAGGGGGGAGTGCATGTTCGTCCTCCGTGACGAAGAAAGGGCATAAGCCTAGGCGCAAAATTCTTCTTTGTGCAGCTGTGCCTCGCTGTGGCGTGAAGGCGTCGACAGATGGGCCTAGCTTGTTGTTGCCGATGTTCGGGGCTGTAGTGCCGCGCAAGCAGTTGTATCTGCAGTCATTTGAACAGCCTTGCCGAAAGAGCGGTGGTATCATTGCGGCGTTCGCCTTCGGGCTTGTGGAATCGAACCATCCCATGGACTTACCCAGTAGTCGCTTGAGAATCCTGCTTACCAATCACATGACTGATTGATCCTCTTGGCGTGCCCCTCGCGCTGAGGGTGGAGTGCGCCATGACAGAAGTAGAAGCAAAAAAAACGCAAGAAACGCTGCAGGATCGCCTGGCGCAGGTGATCGAGCTATTGCATCGGCACCGCCTGGTCGAGGATCTCACCCATCGCCAGGAGGGCGAGCATCAGGAGCTGGTGGAGAGCCTGGTGCATCGGCAGAATCTGGCGGAATTGCAGCGCAAGCTCGATGCGCTACATCCGGCTGACGTTGCGCATATTCTCGAGGCTCTTCCTCTCGACGATCGTCTTACCGTTTGGCAGCTGGTAAAAGCCGAGCGTGACGGCGACATCCTTCTCGAAGTTTCCGACGCGGTGCGAGAGACGCTGATCGCCGACATGGATGATCACGAGCTGCTCGCGGCCGCCAAGGAAATGGATGCCGATGAGCTGGCTGATCTCGCGCCCGAACTTCCACGAGATGTCGTTCACGAGCTGATGGAAACGCTCGACGCACAGCAGCGAGAGCGGGTTCGCTCGGCCTTGTCCTATGAGGAAGATCAGGTCGGTGCGCTGATGGACTTCGAGATGGTGACCATCCGCGAGGATGTCAGTCTGGAGGTCGTGCTGCGCTATCTGCGTCGCCTCAAGGAGCTGCCTGGTCATACCGACAAGCTGTTCGTGGTCGATTACGACGGCGTGCTCAAAGGGGTGCTGCCGATCAAGCGGCTGCTGGTCAATGACCCGGAAAAACAGGTGGCTGAGGTCATGGCCAGCGATCCCGTCACCTTTCATCCTGACGAAGACGCCTATGAGGCGGCGCAAGCCTTTGAGCGCTATGACCTGGTTTCCACGCCTGTTGTTGACAAGGGTGGGAAGTTGATTGGGCGACTCACGATCGATGAGATGGTCGACCTGATTCGCGAAGAGAGCGAAAGCGAAGTGCTCAGCATGGCTGGTCTGCGCGAAGAGGAGGATATATTCGCGTCAGTGTGGAAATCAGTTCGCAACCGTTGGGCTTGGCTCGCGGTGAATCTGGTTACCGCGTTTATTGCTTCACGTGTGATCGGTCTCTTCGATGGCTCGATCGAGAAACTGGTGGCGCTTGCCGCGCTGATGCCGATTGTGGCTGGGATCGGTGGCAACTCGGGTAACCAGACAATCACCATGATCGTGCGCGCTATGGCGCTCGATCAGGTTGGTACCGGCAATACGGCCCGCTTGTTGCGCAAGGAGCTGGGGGTGGGCCTGGCCAATGGCGTGGTTTGGGGCGGGGTGATTGGCCTTGTGGCCTACTGGTTGTACGGCAGCTGGTCGCTGGGCGTGGTGATGACGGCCGCGATGACTCTGAATCTGCTTCTGGCTGCGCTGATGGGGGTACTTATTCCCATGACGCTTGCCCGTCTGGGGCGCGATCCGGCAATGGGGGCCAGTGTGATGATCACGGCTATGACCGACAGCGGTGGTTTTTTTCATCTTTTTGGGGTTGGCGACAGTTTTCCTTCTCTAGTCCCGTCGTCCGGGCATAAAAAATCCGATGTCCTTGCGAAAGGGGCATCGGATTTTTTATTGGCACTCATCGCAACTAGCAAGGCCACCTTTGCGGCTGCTGGTACTCAGGCCTCTTCTTTAGCCAGTTCTGCGTCCTGAGCGATCAGGGCGATCAGGGCATTTTGTTGGCGATGCGTGAGCTGGCGGAAGCGCTGCAACAGCTCACGCTCGTGCATCGACAGTTCTGGGCTGTCCAGGCGCATGCTCAGGTCATCATCTAATGCGCCTTCCTGGAGGAGACTCTGCTCCAGGCGCGCAATGATCTCAGAGTTCATGCTGCGGTGGTGGTTGCGCGCGACGTCGGCAATGCGCTCACGCATGCCGTCGGGCAGTCGAACCACGAATTTGTCAGCCGTTCGGCTGGAATAAACTGCCTGCTTCATAGGGCGCATAATAAACCGGTTAGTCAGGTTGGCGTGGTGGCTTATTGCCGTGAAAGGTCATTGGTCTGACAACCGCCGTCCCGCGCTGTTCCGTGTGCGTAGAAAAACTTTTGGGACGGGTTGGTGGCGCCAATTGTACGGCGGTTATGCGAGGCGGGTAAAGGCATTTTGCTATTAGCGCGCGCCGATTGTGATCCGCCGCACCCAGATAATTGCCAGGCAGGTGCGAATCATGTCAACGCAGCAAAGGGTCGAACTTGATGCGTCGCCCAATCAACATGGCGCCTAGAAAGGCTAGGCTGCAGATGCCTAGTCCTGCCTGCGCAGCGATGTACCAGCCTTTGGCGACTTGTGGATCGACGAGGATGAGAAAGGCGCCGAAGATTGCCCCAATGGCTAAATAGAAGATGGCGAAATAAGACATTGCGGCTCCCTCTAGGTTAGTCGTTGGCTAAATCGATCAGAAGATCCATCGCTGTGGTTGGCTGACGCTCGCTGGGCCGATTCCGCTCATGTTCAAAACGCGTGCGGCAGGCGCTTCGAGGCTTAGCACGCCTGACTGCGCTGCATTCGCTGTTCTAAATTCGGTGCTGTGTTCCGTCGGAGGGTGTGTCATGGCTGCATCGACCGCGAGCGTCATGCCGAGCAGGCAAATCATTTTCCACATAATGCGTATCCTTCGCTGATGGGCTATCCCATAGTAAGCACACGTCATGCCAGTGGCTGGCTAAAATAAATGACTTTAAAATCAACAAGTTAGAATAACTATGAGGCGGTGGCGCATTGCAGGATGCATGATTTCAAAAATCGGAATTGCATTTTGCATGCTGGCTGATGGGTGACGTGACATGACAAAAACGGCTCGGCTCGCTAACATGCCGCGCGCACGTCCCAGTAGCTCAATTGGATAGAGCGTCCCCCTCCTAAGGGGAAGGTTGTGAGTTCGAACCTCGCCTGGGACGCCATATATCTAGGCCTCCTAGCTGGTTTCTTGAATTTTTCCGCAAATCCATGGGTGCGCCATGGGTGCAGAAAATCTGCAGCAGGCATTGCCAGGCCGCTCGTTAAGCACTCCTGTAAATAGACTTACAGCTAGTCGAGCGCCTCTGGTTAGCTAGGGCCTCTTCAAAGTCAGAAGCCACAGCGGAAAAGGAAACGTCTGCTGGGACGCCTCACGACCCGCTTGAGCTGCTCTTCGATCAATCGAAAGCGCGTCTCAGAACCATCGCGACTAGGTCGTTCCCATTTGCATTTTTGTAGGCGGTCCAGTCTACGTACCAAAGTTTCCCGATCCGCTCTCCGGGAATCTTCCCATCCTTGATTTGCTTTCGGATCGCTTGCGCACACATAGGCGTCCCGTTCTCACCCCAGCGGCGCCGTTGAAATTCGCTGATCTTGATTAGCTCTATCTTCATGGTGTTGCCCATTAAGGAATCGCCGGCACATCGATCCTAGGGGCGGCGGCCCGACCGACGTGGTAACTATGCGTAGATCGCAACGCCGTAACTCCTAACCTGAAGTGCTTGGTAGTCATAGACGAAACTGAGCAGGCGAGGGGCGGGTGCGGTCAGATACTAGTGAGTCTCAGCCTGGGTTCTGGCTTCGAGGCTTCGGGTTTCAAACCTAGTCGCTGTTCAACTGCTTGGCGCAATACCTTCATTTTACCGTCTCCACCTTTGACGAATGGCAGGCGTTCGCGTGCCAGCCAGCGAGCCTGGGCTGACGACTTTTGATATCCGGTTAGTTGCTCAAGCTCTTCAGACGTAAGGAACATCATGCTCTCCTTAGCAGTGTGAGCGAGGGCGGTTGAATGCAGTCTCCCGTTTACGACTAGCCCCCTACGTAGATGACAGTGCCGGGTGGCCCCCACTCGGCAACTAGATAATATAGTGCCGACAGGGGGTTCGCTTGGGTCGCATCTGCCGACTGCCCCCTCCACTTGATATCCAATGATTGTTTATCAGAGGCCAAGCTGGCGAACAATTACGGCAGGATCGGTGCCACGCTGGAGGGCTCGGCTGGCATCACGCTGCATTGTGTCAATGCATTCGTTCTCGAACTTCTCTGCCATCCGACACGCCTTCTTTACGATCAGGACAGCAAGTTCTCTCGGAAACGGGACGGTTTCTTGCGCTGGTCGTCCGTAGGTGATCGACATTGATTCTCTCCGTTGGCGATGGGGGTTATCGGGCTTGCTCTATTTGATCTCAGCCGTACAGGGGGGCTTGGGTCCTTCCGGAGGGGAGGGGTAGTGCGGGTCAATTCGCGCGCGGCCTATCGCTACATATGAACTTTTACAGGACAGACCGCTTCCGGTTCCGGTTGTTGTTTTAAGGCGCGGCCTGCCTGGCTCAAGGCCCCAAGCGGGGCGGAAGCGGGGAGGGGGTGGACTCGCACTACTAAACAACAACCAACCCCTGAGAAAGGCTCGTAAGTAGCGAATGGTCGCGCGCGAATTGACCCGCGATAGGGGGGTGGGTCTGGAAGGACCCAATGGGGGTGGGCTACCTAGCCGTCCGTAGGGCATGAGCCAAGGCTTTCTTCATCTCACGGTTCAGGTTCACGGCGATCGCCTTGTCAGCGATGCGGTAGAAGTCCAGTCGGCGCTTATAGGTGGGGCGCCTACCGAAGGCGAGGATCACGCTCATCTTGTCGGCCCCCTTGCCAGTGCGCTCAGCAATTCCGATGGGCTGATTCCCTCGACGAATGACAAAGACACTTCGACGGTTCTTTGGCTTGCCGTCTTCCTGCTGTGGCTTGAGTCCGATCCGTTCGAGGATGCTCTTCATCCTGGCGCCGCTGACGTTGCCGAACGAGTCGAGCTTCATGCCCTTGCCTGGCAGCACATACTTGCCCGAAGGGAGCAAGCCACGCTGACGCAGTGCGCGTTCGCTGGGCTTTGGAGTTCGTGTCCCACCATGAACCTCGGGGGTCAGCCACTTGCTTGGCGGATCGCCCCGGCTTGCATCCCCCTTCACACCTATCCGAGCCTGCAGCTTGTCCTTGCGCGCTGCTTCCAGATAGAGGCTATTCAGCGTCCAGCGGGTAGGACGGTCGAATACCGAGCGCATCTCGCTCTCAATGTCCTGCTTAGCTGCCTTGGCCGTGAAGGTGAGCGCCCGGGCTGTGGCATACGGGATCTGCTTCTCGATCCTGGCAAGCTCCTTCTTAGCCTCTTTGAATCCCTTGGCGACGATGCGGATCATCGGCAGTTCCTCTTTTGCCAGATGCTTGCCGTCGTTATCTCTGAGCGGGACGCGAGATTTTCAGGGGTAGGCTCAGGCGCTGCCGGTGCTGGTACGGATATGGCTGCGGTAGATGCCTTGGATGGCTGGGCGATCTTGCGCGCTGGCGGCAGCGTTGCTGGCTTACCTGCAAGCACGGTCTGCAGAGACCCGAGGCCATGAGCTAGACCAGCTCTAACCGCGTCAGCGCCCATTCGGAGCCCGCCTTGATCGCCAATCTTTGCAATCTGCTCAGGCTTTACGCCGAGGTTCCGAGCGACCCGTTGAGCAAAAAACTCCCCGATCGCATCGATCGTCTCGGCTACCTTCGCGCGGCCTTGCTCGGTAGATAGATCCGGTCGCTTGTTCGGAGCATTGCGGCTGACGATCTGAAGGGTGCCGGTGCGGCCGGCGTACTCTGCCACCGCGCCGATACCGCCGACCAGGGCGGTTTCGTCGATCACGATCCGATGCGCTGCGCTGGCGATCCAGTAAGCCGCGCTTGCTGCAGTGCCACCGACATAGGCCGTGATTCGCTTTCTTGGGCGCGCCCGGTAGATCAGTTCGGCTAGCTCATTGATGCCTGCAACTTGGCCGCCGGGACTGTCCACGTTGAGCACGATCGACCGCACAGCAGTGCTATCCAAAGCAGCTTTGAAGTCGAGAGCTAACTGTTCCGTGCTGACGTACTTGCGGTTCGCATAACGTAGGATCGGGCCAATGATATGAATGATCGCGGTACCGTTCGCCGTCATCGTAACGAGCGTGCCCGGTAGGCGATGGCTGTGAGTCAGCTGGAAGGCTTGGACTGTCTGCAGGGGTTGAGCCATCTCATCATTAAGCCATGGGACGAGGAGCCACCGACTGTCTGTTGCGGACGTGAGGATATCTATCATGAGCGGGTCATCGGTGGGTGCGACCGAACTTCTTAGCGGCCAGGCGCAGCTGGTCGGCTTGGGCGGAGTCCGCCAGCACTTGGAACGTATCGCCGCCGAGGTTGATATCAAGCGATCCGAGATTGCGCGGCCCGGTGTCTAAGCTCGCAACGGTCCCAACCATCCCGCCATCGGCAAACCGTGGGATGTGGATCCCGCGGTTGAGTAGGTCGAGCGCGTTCTTGCCCAGCTTGCGTACGGCTGCCGCCCGTATGACGTACTCGCCATTCGAGAGGAGCGCCGGGATGCTGTCGCTGGTTCCGGTGCCGGGGCCGCTGATGTAGCCGCCAGTTGCGTACTGCGGGACATCCGGAACATCACTGTTAATGGCGCCGGCCTGCCCGGTGACATTGACGGGAATGGTGAGCCGCCTCGTCAGATCAACCGCAAGCTGGTCGATCATCCCTCTGATAGTCGCGTCGTCTTCCGATGAGTACTCGAAGCCGACGACCACCTTAGGCAGGCTGTCGATCTTCGTTTTCAGCGAGTCGATGCTGCTACCAATCTGGTCGATGTTCTCTTGTGCCTGTTGCTGCTGCAGGTCATTACCAGCTAACGCTAGTGCTTGCAGCTCTTCCTTCAGGCCTTTGAATCCGTAGCTATTCACGCCGGCCGATTCGAGCTGTTCCAGGATGGATAGCGCTTCTCTCGCCTGGCGCACTGTCTGCTCGCCGTTCTTATCGACCAGGAGGGATTCGCGCGCCCCGGCTTTCAGGCCCATGGCGCCGTTGAAACTCGGCTCTCCGCTTGCTCCTGCACTCGTCTTGTTAATCGAGGTGGCGAACTCTTCCTCAATCCGGAGGCGTTCGGCTTTGAGGCTTGCCATTCTGTCGTTGGCAGCCTTCTGCGCCTTTTCTTCGTCGCTTAAGTTCTTCTTCAGGGACTCAAGCTGATTGGCTTTCAGCTGGCCAATCCGGTCGCCGTGGGCTTTTTCTTCAGCCGATATCTCTTCGTTTACGTCGGCCCGCCCCTTCAGTTGGTCACGGAGCGATTGAATCTGCCGCTTGGTTTGCTGCTCCTCGGTCTTGATGGATTCCTCTGTGACTCCCCTCAGCGACATAGCCAAGCGTTCGAACCAGTTTCCGCTCTTCAGCTTGTCTCGCTGGCTGTTGAGCTCGCGAAGCTTGGAGAGCAGAACCGATATCTCGGTGTTGATTCCGCCTACTGTCTGCTTCTCGTCACGGAAGGTATCGAGGAACTCACCGCTCGAAACCTTGTTCATGGCTTCGGCAAGGTCATTCATTGCCTTCGTGGCCGCTGAAGATGCGCCGGTCATCTTGTCGAAGGCGCCGACCATATCGATAGCAGCGTTCTCAAGACGCTGTCCGGCCGTGCCGAACGTTTCGCCCATCGCCTCGAACTCGGCCGTCAGTTTAGGCAGCTGAGTGAGCAACGCATTCGTGACAACTTCGGCCGTAAGCTGGCCCGCGGCGGCCATCTCGCGCAGCTTTCCTACTGGTACACCAAGCCCATCAGCCAGCGCCTGCATCAGGCGTGGCGCGGTTTCAGCGATGCTGTTGAACTCGTCACCGCGCAGCACACCGGCCCCCAGGGCCTGGGCGAACTGTTGGATACCTGAAGCGGACTCTGATGCTGACGCGCCAGAGATGCGCATTGCCTTGGTAACTGCCTCGGTCACCTTGGCGACGTCGGTTTGGCTGCGACCGGCTTCGCGCAGAGCGGGGGTTAGGCGGGAATATAGCTGCGTGACCGACGTAATCGAGGCGCCGTTTTCGTTCGCAATCCGGCGCACATCGCCTAGCGCGCGGTTGAATTCTTCCTGGGACCTCGCCGTCAGCTTCAACCGAGAATTGATCTGGGTGCTTTGGTCTGCCAGCGTCGAGTAGCTTCGAGCTGCGGCAGTAACAGCGGCAGCTGAAAAGGCAGCCTTAAA
This sequence comes from Pseudomonas phenolilytica, assembly GCF_021432765.1. NCBI lineage: Bacteria > Pseudomonadati > Pseudomonadota > Gammaproteobacteria > Pseudomonadales > Pseudomonadaceae > Pseudomonas > Pseudomonas phenolilytica. The sequence continues at coordinate 11,678 of NZ_CP058908.1, read as the reverse complement.
AACCCTGCCGGCTACGGCCAGTTTTTGATTGGTCTGGTCAATCTGGCGGTTGAGGTCGTCGAAGGCAGAGCGCGTGTTGTTCTTACCGTCGATGACGACCTGCGTTGCTACGTTTTTCACTGGACGGCCCCTTCTGTTTCGACGTGAAGATCCTTGAGGACTTGCGCTGCTATGAGTCGGTGCTCCTTATTGCCAGCTAGCGCTGCAAGCAGATGCGTGCGCTGCGTTGTCACGTCGTCTGGATCCATACCGGGAGCCCTTAGATTCAGCTCCTCAAGAGCGACGAGCAAAACCTCGTCGAGTGCTCGGTCTTCTGTACGCTCGGCGATGACAAAATTCGGTTGGGGCGTGCTGATTGACCGTTCTGGCTTATTAAGGCGATCAAACAGTAGTTCTCGCGCCTCATCCCACAAATCGAAGGCCAGGTCGATTAGTGCGCCGAGGTAGCGAGACATTCCCCGTCCTCCATGAGTGGGAGAGCAAGATTCAATATGCCGCGGACGAATTCTCGGTCGACCTGGCTTCCTGCTAAGGCTCGGAGCAAGCAATCGCGCTGCTTCTCCATATCCGCCAGGGCGTAACGGATAGCCCCGTCCAGCAGAAAATCATTGTTGAGATCGATGGTCATGGCGCTGTCCTCTTGGGGCGGGCGGTCGCGGTTGGCATGAGTTGCCTGGAGTAGTGCCGACCACCGCCCCCAAAGGTAGGAGCGCGCCGGCTGTCGGGGTTACTACGCCACTGGCCGACTGGGCGCCTTGCAGGTTTACTCAGGGACGCAGCGCGTCGACATCAATGGCGCCGCTGGAGTCTCGTACTTTCCTCGCAGTAATCGGCGCACCACCGTCTTTCGCAGTGACGGGGATGTGCAGGTCGTCCATCGCCCGAGAATTGCGGCTAATTGCCCAATCCACGGCGACGATTTGAGCGGCCAGCTCCGACATCTCGCTTGCCATCGCGTCCCACCGTGCGCCGAGCTTGTGTCGTACGGCGAGCAGCCGGCGCTCGCGGGCGCTCTCAAAGCGCTGCCTTTCAGCGGCACGCTTCTGCTCAATCGAATCGACCTGACTTTGCAGTGCTTGGAGGATGACGGCCTGCCGAGCGGTCTTGCGCTGGACCTGCTCAAGCGCTTCGGAACGACCATTTAGCGTGTCCAGGGCGGCGGCTTCTTCAGACTCGCTGCCCTGCGCCATTGCGGCTGCGTAGGCCTCTGCAGCTTGGCTCTCGCTATGTTTGGCCTCGGCGAGTTCTGCATCGGCAGCGGCTTGCAGCTTGGTCAGTTTGGCACTCGCCTTTTCATAGTCAGCATCAAGCGCCGCCAGGGCTTTGCCTGCTGCGTCCATCTCTTTCTTAGCGGCCTTGATGTCTGCGTCGGCGCTGTCTCGCGCCGCCTTCCAATTCAGCAGGTCGTCGCGCTTCACGATTTCGCGGCCGAGCCGATCAATCTCGCCTTCAGTGGCGCGGAGATCGTCGTGCATCCCACTGATGGGACGCTTGGCAGCTGTGCTGTCGTTCGTTGCGGCTTCGATTTCGCTGCGCAAGGAATCAGCGAGCGCGTGCGCTTCTTCAAGCTGATCTTCGAGGGTGGGTTCTTGAGGCTCGCTGAGCAGTTTCAGTCCGAACACGGTATGTCTCCTTGAGTCAGGCGTCTTCGATCGAGACGCTGCTGCGATTGAGTAAGAGAGCTTCAGTTAGGCGCTCGGCGCGGCTGAATGCGCTCTCCTGGGTATCGCCTTGGAGCACTGCCAGGGTCCGGCCGTCGTGCTTTAGGCGAGCGTGATACTTCGGTGCAAATCCCTTGTGGAAGGGCCTTGGGTGCGGGTCATGCGCGGTGATGGCGAGCGCGCTCATCGGGTCGCCGGGAGCAGGTCGTAGCTGCTCAGGTACGCCAGGTCGACCACGCGGATATCGACGCCAACGCCAAAGACGCGAATGTGGCCAGAGGGAAGCGTTTCAATCTGCAGGCCTCGCTGCTCGGCGAGCCGCTGTATGTCGTCGCGCTTGTTTGCGAGTTGTGCGGCTCTGGTGCTCATACGAAAAGCTCCCGGCAGCTGACAAAGGGCTTGTTCTCGCTAAGTGCGATGAGAAGGGCGCTGGCGGGAATGCTGCCCTTATCTGCCGCATCACGAATGCGTGACCAGGCTGCGGTTAGTTCGGCTCGGTTGGGGCGCACCTGGCGGCCTCTCGGCTTGTCGATAGTGCTCATAAGCTGCCTCACTGTAAATCAACAAGACATGTCGTAATTAACGTCATGTTACTCTCGATTTGGCCTTATGCAAGCTTTTTACTGGTTGGGTATCCAGTATTTGCGGGTGTGGGGATTGCCGGGACGGGGCTGCGATAGCGCCGAGAGGAAGAACCCGTGCGAAAAGTAGACACGTCAGATTCCCCCAGGGGAGACAACCACGCGCTTTATGGCTAGCGTTTGGCTATCACATACACGGAGGTATTTCAGGTGGAAATCAACGTAACGGCTGTCGAGCGATCTGTTCGGCTATTCGCGCTACCAACGGCACTCATGCTGCTCGGGCTCGCTCTGCTGGCCTTCACCGGCGGCGCGATGGACACCCTTAGCCCGACGCTTGAGACGGTGATTGTCCCTGCCAGGTGGTTTCTGGCCGGACTATCTGGTTTGGGCGCTCTTTGGTTCGCCTGGCGCTTGGTCCTCCTGTACCGATGGGAGAACGGCGCCGATGGCGGTTGTCATCGATGCGGCGGATTCGTCAGGCACCTTGAAGGCCGTTGGGGCGATTACAGCAAGTGCATGATGTGCGGCGGGACCAAATCGGGGCACTACTAAGAGCGCCTGCTGGAACGAAGCCCGAACCTAGGGTCAGAGCAAGGGTGCGGATGTCGGCTCGATCAGATGCCGCCCCTCATTACGAACGTTGCCGACTGCCTTATCTACAGCGAACCATTCGAAGGCGTCGACCGGTAATGCCAAGTCGCGAGCCAGCTCCTCGGCTCGTTCTAAAGACAGGTCCGGCTCGATCCATTCTCGCGCGCGGTCAGCCTCAAACACGACAGGCCGTCGATCATGGATGTCTAGCATCCCCTGGTCGCTGTCGGCGGTGATGATTACGAACCCATCCCCGTTGTGATCGGTCAGGCCGGTGCGATCCAGCTGAGCCAGCGCGGCGAACCATAGCGGCGCGCCGTCCTTGCGACGGATGTAGTAAGGCTGTTTCTTCTTCGGGTCGGTGGGGTCTTTTACCCACTCGAACCACCCATCTGCCGCAACTAGCGTTCGACCGGTGGCCCAGATGTCTCGGAAAAACCGGCTGGTCGCTGCCGTCTCGACACGCGCGTTGATGGCTGGCGGTCGTTTTCCCATTGCCCAAAATGGCTGATAGCCCCACGGTAACCGCGCCATTCGTAAGCCGGTGTCTGTCTCGTAGAAAATCATTACCTTCGAGCGCGGCGCTACGTTGAAGCGGTCTATCGGCTCTGGATTGATGGCGCTTTCGATCGGCTTGTCATAGCGCAGCGCATCTAGGTACTCGACCGCTGTTCGGTACTGTGTAAAGCGACCGCACATATCCCCTCCAGCCTGCTATCGGATGGCTGCCTTACTTCATTGACCGCATGAAGTGCTCACGGTTTACTGTACGCATATACAGTAATCGCAGAGCAGTATCATGCGCGCCACTATCCTCGGCCAGCTTGGCCCGTCGTCAACATTCCTCCAGTTCGTCGACACTCGCGTTCCCGCGGGCTTTCCTTCGCCCGCGGCGGACTATGAGGAGGTCACGCTATCTATTGATGAGCTGGTCGACCTGCGTACGCCACACGTCTATCTGGTGAGGGTAGAGGGGCCCAGTATGGTCGGCGCCGGCATTTACGACGGCGATGTGCTCGTGGTGAACCGGGCACTGGAGGCGCGCGCCGGGCACATTGTCGTTGCCTACGTCGACGGCGGCATGACTGTTAAACGACTGCAGGTGTCGCAGGAAGGCGTGTGGCTGCAGGCCGAGAATCCCGATTACCGCGCTATCCGCGTTACCGAGTCCCTGCACGTTTGGGGTGTGGCCACTCACAATCTGCACCAGCTATGTTCGCGCTGATCGACTGCAACTCGTTCTACTGCTCATGTGAACGCGTCTACCGTCCGTGGCTGGATGGCGTACCGGTCGTGGTGCTGAGCAACAACGACGGCTGCGTAATCGCTCGTACCCGAGAGGCCAAACGGCTCGGCATTCCGATGGGCGCTCCGTATTTCCAATGGCGCGACCAGATGCGCGAGTGGGGCGTGGTCTGTTTCTCAAGCAACTATGAGCTTTACGGGCAGATGAGTGCCCGGGTGATGACGACGTTGGAGGGGATGTTTCCGCGTATCGAGGTGTACAGCATCGACGAGGCGTTCGCCGACCTGGCAGGGATGACGGGCGACCTGTTGCCGCTGGGGCATGAGGCGCGAGAGCGAGTGCTGCGCTGGACCGGTATACCGGTGGGGGTTGGGATCGGGCCGACGAAGACCTTGGCCAAGCTCGCCAACTGGGCAGCGAAGACCTGGCGCAAGTCCGGCGGCGTGATCGACCTGCGTGACCCGGAGCGGCGCGACAGGCTGTTGCGGATGACAGAGGTTGGCGAGGTATGGGGCGTTGGCCGACGGCTAACTGCTCGCCTGCGTCCGCTGGGCATCCAAACGGCCTGGGATCTGGCGCAATGCGACCCGGCATCGCTGCGCCGGCAGTTCAGTGTGGTGCTGGAGAAAACTGCGCGCGAGCTGCGCGGAATCTCCTGCCTCGATCTGGAGGAGGCGGTACCGCCCCGGCAGATGATCTGCTCCTCGAAGATGTTCGGCAGCCGCCTGCGTGACATCGCCCCAATCCGCGAAGCTGTCGTGGCCTACGTCACCAAGGCTGCCGAGAAGCTCCGCGCGCAGAATAGCCTGGCCGGTGCGCTGCAGTTGGCCATCCGCACCGGTATGCACAACCCCAATCAGCCGCGCTACGCCAACGCAATTAGCTGCCCTCTGCCATATCCCACCGATGACACCCGGGTGCTCGCCGCCGCGGCTGTTCGTGGGTTGGAAGCGATTTTTCGGCTCGGCTACGCCTACAGCAAGGCAGAGGTACTGCTGATGGATCTGCGTCAGCGCGGCGAATTCACTGGCGACCTGTTCGCGGATGCACCTCGACTCGGTGCCGACCGGCTGATGGAAGTTGTCGACCGAATCAACGCGCGTGAGGGTAGGGGCACGGTTCGTCTCGGTCGCATCCCGGCCACGGCTGAGTGGTCGATGAAGCGTGAGCTGATGAGCCAGCGTTATACGACGAGGTGGGATGAGTTGATGGTGGTACGGTAGGGCCGTGGGTGCGGTTGGTGTGGAGGAATTAGGGCAGGGACCTGAAACGAAAAGCCCCGCGTGGTGCGTTTTACGTCATGCGGTGAAGTTTTCTTGGCGTTAAGGATTCTGCCCTTTGGCCGATCTAGCTTGGATATGAATTTCGAGGGAAAGAAATGAAGCGATGGCTATGGATAGGCGGTTTGGTCGGGGCCGCGCTTCTACTTAGCGATCTGACCAAGTCACCACTGTTCATGATCGTGGCTGTGGTGCTTGCGCCGATTATTCATGGTTGGTTCGACAAGCAGGAAAAGCGGGACAAGCAAGAGCGATCAAGCGCTAGGAGACCCCGGCGAGCGCAGCTAACGACCTGACCAGTTTTCAACTCAATCACCTGGCGATCGATAGCCCTCATCTCCTAAATCGTTGCGGTAGCTGTAAGTACTGGACTGGCCCGAAGACGACCCACAAATCAAAGAGAGGGGTCTTCATACACAAGGAGGCGAAAGGTGACTGCGCCTTCCGCCGGCCTGGCAGTCCCCGACTTGGGTTAAAGGCCACAGCCGGTCAGGCTTGCACTGATTACGAATAACAGGCGCAGGACAGATACAAAAAGCCCCGCTAAGTGCGGGGCTAATTGGTCATATGATGGAAGCAAACGTGCCGGCGCTGCCTTGTTTCGCTTTAAGAATGCTGCGAGCACAGCGACAAACCCTGAGGTATAAAGCGCCCTTGGAAGGTAAATGATTCCTTTCCTAGCCGACGCTAACCGGTTCGATAGTGTCTCGATACCTTTAATCAACCCAGCTACAGCCAACACGCACCTCAGTTTTCAGAATTGCTGTATTGGTATTGACCATGTGCTTGCCGTCCCGACGGGATCATGCGCAAACGACGTGCCTCTCACCGCTCTTCCAGTTCTCTCCGCAGAATCTGCAAATCGAGCGGAGCTTCAATCGCTATCTGCGCCTTGCTGCCCTTGATCTCCTTAACCGTAACGGTAATGCCGTCCAACAAGAGCTCGGCTAGGAGATCCTCGGCATTCGTGCCTGGCTGAACGCGCAGAGTGATTTTTTCGCCTTGTCGGCGGGTTAGCACCAGATAGCTCATGTTTACGCTTCCTTGCCTCAGCCCGTTGGACTAATCCAGTTCTTTGGTGCAGTTGGTGTCGTCGTAAGCCTTTCGAACGCAATAGAACCTCTTGCCTTTGCAAGTGGCTACCCATGAAGCGGTTCTGAAGGTGACGTCGTCGTCCGATATCGTTATCTGCGAAGGAGCGCAGCCAATTTGGCCGGAGGACAACGAGGCTTTCTCTGAGTGCATAGCGCAGCCGCTAATGGTGAATATGGTAGTGAGAGCCAGAGCTATGAGTCGCATTGAGATTCGTAGCGGGGGGTTATAAGCCGATCACTGATCGGGTTGAGTCTGTCATCAGTTACTAAGTAGTGAGGATCACCGTTTTCCGCGGCGCCAGTCCCAAGGCGGAATAGGCTGAGGGTCACGCCATAGCCCGATTCGACGAGTGAGGCCTCTTTCTCCTCAAACTCATACGAGAGCCGCTCCTCCAATGGTTGCTGCTTCGCGTAGCGCCTGAACCACCAAGCCATACCAGAGGCGAGTTGCGCCCGGCCTGCATCCAGCGTTGGGCCGCAGTTGACGCAATCAGCAGGCTCTACCCATACGGTGCCGATGATGCGGCCCCATCTGTCGCGGCTAGCTGAATCAACGATCACCGTCCTCCGGTACACCAGCCCGGACAGGTGCTGCTTAGATTGGGCACCGAAGGGCTGTTTGCTTTCGGGTGCATCAATCCCTCGCAGGCGTATTCGCTCGGGCACGCGGTCGGCGGTTAGACAGTTGATGGTGTCGCCGTCAGAAATCCCAATCACTCGGCATTCAAGCTGTGCGGCGATAACTGGTAAGGGAAGGAGTAGCAGAGTTGCAGCGATTCGATACATGGCGCTTCCTTGCGCTAGCGTAAAAAGCCCCGCGAGATGCGGGCCTTGCTTACAGTCGATCAAACGCGAGTGGGGCGTTTTTGCTTGAGTGCCCTCTTTCAGGCATCTGGTAAAGATCCTGCCAATTCTTGGTCGCCTGGCGCATCCCTTCTGCAAGCTCCATGGGGAGCTTGTAGCTTCTCGGGCCGAGCGGCTGTGCGCCATGCGCTGCCGGGGATGGCCACCGATTCTTCTGGCGCCACGCCATCGCCCCGTACGACCATCCTGTACCAGCACTGCTGGGCGTCCACCGCGAGGCCGCCCACGCCATTTCCTGAGTGCGCCACCGAGACAGTCAATGCCATCCATGCGTGCCCCCATCGGACGACACGGCCCACAACTGCTGGACTGCAACACACCCGCTTCAGGCTCTGGGCGCCGGATGCCGCAAGCGTGGCGCTGGTTATCGTTGGCGGCGAAACGCTGCCGATGCAGCCCGAGGCGGATGGCTGGTACGGCGTGGATGCTCCGTATGGCGCGGGTACGCTGTAATCGCTTTCCTCATCGACGGCGAACTGCAGGTGCCCGACCCGGCGTCACGCGCGCAGGCCGGCGATGTGCACGACCCCAGCGTGGTGGTCGACCCCACGACTACCTGTGGCGTCACGCCGACTGGCAGGGCCGCCCGTGGCACGAAACGGTGCTCTACGAATTGCATGCTGGCCTGCTCGTGGCTTTGCCGGGGTCGAGCGGCGCCTGGCGGACCTCGCCGCGCTGGCGTCACGGCCATCGAGCTGATGCCGCTGGCGGAATTTCCTGGCGAGCGCAACTGGGGCTACGACGGCGTACTGCCCTACGCCCCGGAGGCGGCCTACGGCTCGCCGGCCGAGCTCAAGCAGCTGATCGACAGCGCCCACGGCCACGGCCTGATGGTCTTCCTCGATGTGGTCTACAACCACTTCGCCCGGACGGCAACTACCTCGGCCGTTACGCCAAGCACTTCTTCCGCCATGACCAGCAGACGCCTTGGGGCGATGCCATCGACTTCCGCCGCCGCGAGGTGCGCGATTTCTTCATCGACAACGCGTTGATGTGGCTGCAGGATACCGCGCTTCGACGGCCTGCGCCTGGACGCCGTGCACGCCATCCCGGAACGCAGCTTCCCTCACCGAACTGGCGGCCCGGGTGCGCGAGGCAACCGAACCCGGCCGGCACGTCCACCTGGTGCTGGAGAACGAGGACAACCGCGCCAGCCTGCTGGCCCAGGGCTTCACCGCGCAGTGGAACGACGACGGCCACAATGTCCTGCACTGTCTGCTCACCGGCGAGCGCCAGGGCTACTACGCCGACTACCACGGCGACGCCACGGCCAAGCTGGCGCGCTTTCTCGGCGAGGGTTTCATCTACCAGGGCGAGGCCAACCGCCGTGGCGAGACGCGCGGTGAACCCAGCGGCCACCTGTCCCCGACCGCTTTCGTGCTGTTCCTGCAGAACCACGACCAGATCGGCAACCGCGCCTTCGGCGAGCGCCTGATCAGCCTCGCCGACCCGCAATCGCTGCGTGCCGCGACGGCCGTGCTGTTGCTCTCGCCGATGATTCCGCTGCTATTCATGGGCGAAGAATGGGCGCGCGCCAGCCGTTCCTGTTCTTTACCAGCCACCACGGCGAACTGGCGGACGCCGTGCGCGAAGGCCGCCGCAACGAGTTCGCCGAGTTTTGCCGAGTTCGCCGACGAGAACACCCGCGAGCGCATCCCGGACCCCAACGCCATCGCCACCTTCGACGCCTCGTGCCCGGATTTCGGCGCGCGCCAGGAGCCGGGGCATGCCGAATGGCAGGCGCTGTATCGCCAGCTGCTGGACATTCGTCGGCGCGAGATCGTGCCGCGCCTGCCGGTGCGCGTTTTCTCGATGCCTGTGTGCTGGGCGATGCAGCGGTGCTGGTGCACTGGCGCCTCGGCGGCGGCTGCCGATTGCGCCTGGAGCTGAATCTCGGCGAGCAGGCCGCGCCGCTGTCGGAGGCCCCGCCGTTGCCCAACTGCTGTTCGCCAGCCGCGAGGTGGTCGATGCACGCGATACGTTGGCGCCGCGTCTGGCCAGGCTGTATCTGGAGAAAGACCATGAGTGACGAATCGCTGATCCGCCTGGCCACTGCCGCGGGGCTGTCCGTCGACTGGACGGACGCCGACAACTGCCCGCAACGCGTCGAGCCGCAGGTGCTTCGCGAGGTGCTGGGCTGCCTCGGGCTGGCCGCGCACAGCGAAGCCGACATTCAGGCCAGCCTCGATCTGCTCGCGCAACAGTACAACCACGGCGGCGTGCCGCCGCTGTTGACCTGCGACCAGCACGCCGCGCTGGAACTGGGCAGCTATTTCGCGCCGGCGAGCCACTACCAGCTGACGTCCGAGGACGGCGAAGCCCGTGACGGCCAGCTCGACGAGCAGGCGCGGCTGCCGGCGATCGGCACTCCCGGCTACTACCAGCTGAGCATCGCCGAGCACCAGCTGACCGTGGCGGTGGCGCCGCATGCCTGCCCGACTGTGCGGACATCGCCGGTCCCGACGCCTGGGGCCTCACCGTGCAGCTGTATGCCCTGCGCCGGCCAGGCGACGGCGGCCTGGGCGATACCCAGGCGCTGGAAACCCTGGCCCGCAGTGCCGCCGCCCATGGTGCCGACGCGCTGGGCATCAGCCGGTGCACGCCATGTTCGGCGCCTATCCCCATCAGTACAGCCCCTACTCGCCATCCAGCCGGCTTTTCCTCAATGTGCTGCACGCCGCGCCCGGCGCAATCCTCGGCGAGCGCCCGGTGCAGCTAGGCATCCAAACCTGCGATCTGGGCCGCGAGCGGAGCGTCTGGAGCAGCTGGAGCTGATCGACTGGCCGGCCGTGGCGCTCAGCCGTCAGCGCCTGCTGCGTCAGCTGTTCGAGGATTTCAATCGCGGCGGCAATGCGCAGCAGGTCGATTTCGACAGCTTCCGCGCCAGCGGGGCGAAGCGCTGGAAAACCACTGCCGGTTCGAGGCGCTGCACGACCACCTGCGCGATGCCGAGGGCAACCCGCAGCACTGGAATGCCTGGCCGGCCGAATACCGCGATCCGGCCAGCCCGGCGGTGGCCGCGTTTGCCCGCGAACACGCCGATGCGGTCAGCTACCACGCCTTCGGCCCATGGCTGATGGCGCGCGGCCTGCAACGCGCCCATGTCGCCGCGCGTAGCGCCGGCATGCGCATCGGCCTGATCTCGGATCTGGCCGTCGGCGCCGATGGCGGCGGCAGTCAGGCCTGGAGCCGGCAGGCCGAACTCCTGGCTGCGCTCAGCGTCGGCGCGCCACCGGACGTGATGAATCGCGCCGGGCAGAACTGGGGCATCTCCGCGTTCTCACCCTGGGGCCTGCAGCGCCACGGCTTTCGCGCCTACATCGAGATGCTGCGCGCCAACCTTGCGCACGCTGGCGGCATGCGCATCGACCACGTGCTGGGCCTCAAGCGCCTGTGGGTGATGCCGGCCGGCGCCGATCCGAAGCGCGGCGTGTACCTCAACTACCCCTTCGACGACATGCTGCGCCTGCTCTGCCTGGAGGCCTGGCGGCACCGCGCGGTGATCCTCGGCGAAGACCTCGGCACCATCCCCGAAGGCCTGCGCGAGGTGCTCGCCGCGCGCGGCATACTCGGCATGCGCGTGCTGCTGTTCGAGCAGCACGACGGCCATTTCCAGCGCGCCGGTCAGTACTCCGATCAGGCGCTGGCGACCAGCACCACCCACGATATTCCGCCGCTCGCCGGGTGGTGGAGCGGGCATGACATCGACTGGCGATCAGGATCGGCCAGCTAGCGAAGCGGAGCGCGAGTCTCTCTGCGCGCACTCGAGCACGAGCGCGCCGACGAGCGCGAGCATCCGGCTGAAGCGCGTGCTCTGCGAAGACGGCGGGCGCGATCCCGGGCAGCTGCTGGAGGTTCAACAGGCGGTCGATGCCGCCGCCTGTTTCCTCGGCCATACCCCCGCGCCGCTGGCATTGCTGCCGGTGGAGGATGCGCTCGGCCTCAGCGAGCAGACCAATATGCCCGCATCGTCGAAATCCATCCGAACTGGCGACGGCGCTACCCGTACGACAGCGCCACCCGCTCGACCACCCGTCTGCAGCCGCCGCCTGCATTGCCTGAACAAGGCCCGCCACGATCACCGCGAAGGAAGCCGTCGATGAAGCCGCTCACTGCCACGCTGCGCCTGCAGTTCCACCGCGACTTCACCCTCGACGACGCCACCGCGCTGGTCGACTACTTCGCCGCACTCGCATCAGCCATCTGTACGCCTCGCCGTTGCTGACCGCCCGCCCCGGCTCGATGCACGGCTACGACGTGATCGACCCGACCCGCATCAATCCCGAGCTGGGCGGCGAGGCGGCGCTGCGTCGCTTGGTCGAGGCACTGCGGGCACGCGGCATGGGGCTGATCCTCGA